>NZ_CP132910.1:4075000-4675000 GCF_030846775.1 Geothrix sp. 21YS21S-2 | reverse complement strand
GCCGGAAGGGCGGCAGGTCCCGGCCGTCGCCGTCCTCCAGGGCCTCGCCCAGGGCCTTGGCGAGCGTGGTCTTGCCCGAGCCCGGGTAGTCCTCCAGGAGCACGTGGCCGTCGGCCAGGAGCGCCACCATGACCAGGTCCACAACCTCGTCCCGGCCCAGCACCTGGAAGCGGATCCGCTCCCCCAGGCGGGCCAGGACGGACCGGGCGCGTTCGAGGCCTGCGGGATCGGGTGGGAGCATGGCGGCACCTTTCATCAGTGGACCCGGGCCCAGGCCAGGGGGTTCAGGAACGCGAGGACGCGAAGCGCGGGATGGGCGGCGGCGCGGAACTGGCCCCGGGCCTCCCGGGCCAGGCGGAGGCACTCCGCCGCGGGCGGTGCGCCCGGAGGCCCCAGGGCCCAGCGCAGGTGGAGCGCCGTGAGGGCCGAGAAGGCGGGGCTGGCGGCCCGGGCCGCGAAGGCCTCCCGGCTCTCTCCACGGGCCCGGGCGAGGCCCGAGGCGCTCGCGGCGTCCAGGGCGGCCCGGTAGGCCAGGCGTGGCACGTTCCCGGGGCCGCAGAAGGCCGGCGCGAAGCGGCGCCAGAGCTTGACGGCGTAGGCCGCCGGGAGCGCCAGGGCCGCGGCGGCCAGCAGGGCCAGACCCAGGATCCTTGCCAGGGCGGCGGGTTCGAAGGGGGGCCGCTCCAGGCCGGGGGGAGGCGGCGGCGGGGGCTTCTCGGACATGGCCATCTCGCCCAGCATCTGCTGGAGGTCCTTGTCCGGGGCCTGCTGGGGCATCACCTCGCTCCTGGCCGGGGTGATGTCCAGGGGCGTCCAGCCGTAACCCTGGAGGCGCACCTCGGGCCAGGCGTGGGCATTGGAGGCCCGCAGCATGAGCGAGGCGCCGCCGAACCGGAACGAGGGATCCGCCGCATAGCCCGCGGCCACCCGGGCCGGGACGCCCGCGGCGCGGTACAGCAGGCAGGCCGCGTGGGCGAGGTACACGCAGTGCCCGCGCAGGTCCCCGAAGAGGAAGTCGGCCAGCGGGTCGGGGCTGGCGCCGTGGGTGGTGTCCAGGCTGTAGGTGGTGTTGGCGTCCAGCCACAGCTTGACGGCCAGGGCCTGGGCGAAGCGGTCCTCCCGGAGGTCGTCGCGCAGGGTCTCCAGGATCCGGTCCGCCAGCTGCCGGTAGCGGGGATCCGCCGGACCCTCGAGGTAGTGGGCGAGGGTTTCGGGGGTCCAGGCGGGGTCCCCCACGGGCGTCCCCACCAGATCCTTCGGGTGGAGGGTGCAGACCTTCGAGACGACGTCGTAGGCCTGGAAGAACCGCTTGGGGTCGGGGTTCCCCGTCTCCCGGAAGGACACCGGGCCCACCAGGCCGAAGGGCCTGGCGTGGGCGGCCATGACGGCGACGGTGGTGCGCACCTCCCGGCCCCGCAAGGCGGGATCGGCCTTGGCGCCCAGGGCGGGCAGATCCGTGTCGAAGCGCCCGCCGGCGTCCTGCACCACCCGGAGGCCGTTGAAGGCGCTGAAGGCGGTCTCCCGGAAGTAGCAGGCGCCCATGGGGGGCGTGTAGTCGTTGTGGAAGACGACGACCGCCAGGGGCGCGTCGGAGGGCTGGTCGGACTGGTTCTCGAAGCTGTCGGGCGGGGTCTGGCCTTCGCCCCCGGTGGAGGCTCCGCCACCGCCCTCCTGGGGTTTCCCGTCCCCCAGCACCCGGTGGAGCTCGGTGACCTGCTTGAGGTGGCGCTGGGGCAGGACCAGGAAGACCGCGGCCAGGGCCGCCACCAGCATCGCCGTGCCCGCCAGGGACCTGCGCGTGGCGTCGGCGCCCGCCAGCACCAGGGCCAGCAGCGCCGCCAGGGCCAGGCCCAGCAGGAGGAACCACGGCAGGGGATCCAGCCCGTGGCCCCAGAGGGGGTCCACCAGGAAGTAGGGCCGGTTGAGGAAACCCTCCCGGTGGGCCGCGAACAGCGACGCGAAGAGCGCTCCCAGCAGCGTGAGCCCCGCGATCCTCCAGGCGGCGTGGCGCCGCGCCAGGGCCTCCTGCGCGCCCACCAGGGCCAGCGGCAGGGCCAGGGCGGGAAGGCACTCGGCCAGCGCGTAGAGCGCCCGGGGGCCCAGGAGACGGGCCGGGCCCGGCCACCGGGAAAGGAGGGCGGAGAGGAGCAGCGCGGCGGCGGCCAAGGCCAGGGGCGGCAGGGGCACGGCCCAGGTGCGAAGGCGGCTCGCGGCCAGCCGGGGCCCGGCGAGGACCCCCAGGAGCGCCCCCAGCGCCGCCGCGGCGACGCCCGCCGTCAAGGCATAGCTGGCCGCGGCCAGGGCCACCACCGCCATCCAGAGGGCGGCGTGGAGGCAGGTCCACAGCCGCGGCCTCACGCGGGCCTCCCGGCGAGCTTGCGGAGGTAGGCCTGGGGCTGGACCAGCACGTCGCCGCTGCGGGTGTCCACAAGGGTCGCCTCCATGTGGGGAAGGACGAGCCGCCCCAGCAGGTCCAGCACTTCGTCCGGGGCGGCCCCTCCGGACGGCGCCGGCCGCAGGAAGGCGCGGCGCCACCGGGACGGCGCGGGCTCGCGCCACCCGTCCAGGGCGAAGACGGCGTGGATGCGCAGGGGCGCCGCGGCCAGGGCGGCCTGCGCCGCGGCCACCCAGGGACCGTCCCTGCCGGGAAGGAGGAGGATGCAGGCGCCGAACCCGTCCCGGCGGGCCCGCTCCAGGAAGGCCGGGAAGCCCCCTGCCCCGCCCGCGGAACCGGACTTCGCCAGGGCTTCCAGGGCCCGGTCCAGGTCCTCGGCGTCCTCGGCCCCGTCGGCCCCGAAGCGCCATCCCGGGCCCAGGAGGCCCCGCTCCAGGAGCGTGCGCGCAAGCCGCGCCGGGGGCTCGTCCCAGGGGCTGGCGGGAAGGTAGGCGCAGACCCGGGGCGCGGGCTCCAGAGCCCTCTCGGGGACGCGCACGAAGGCCTTGCGGGTGCGGGCGTAGACCTTCCAGAGGATCATGCGCAGCGGGTCGCCGTGGCCGTACTTGCGGATGTCCACCCGGTCGCCCTGGGGGCCGCCCCGGGGATCGGGCTGATCCTCACCTTGCACCAGGCCGCTCAACACCGCGCCGGGGTCCAGGAGGGCGCGCTCGGGGAGGATGCGGGCGGCCGAGGCCTCCGCAGCGCGCCAGCCGGTCTCCGTAAGGCCGAGGATGTCGCCCACGCGCACCGTTCGCGTGACGGAGGGGGCCAGGGCCCGCCGGCGGGGCAGCACGTGCTCCAGGCCCGAGGGCAGGCGCAGGTCGGCCTGGATGTCCCCGGGGGCCTCCCAGGCCACGCGCACCCGCAGGAAGGGCAGCCACCGCGAAAGGGGCACCCGGAAGCCCGTGGCATTCCAGGCTCCGCATTCGAGGCTCATGCGCCCCTGGCCGCCCCCGGCGCGCCTGCGCAGCACGAGCGCCGCGGCCACGGTGGCCACGCAGAGGCCCGCCACGAGAAGCGCCGCCAGGACGCTGGCGGCGAGCAGGACCAGGTCCAGCCTGCCCACGCCCTGGAACCAGAAGGCCGCCCCGGCCAGCGCGAGGAGGCTCCACCCCGCGAAGGTGACGGGGAAACCCTCCCTCAGCCCGGCAAGCGGCTTCATCCCGCGGTCCCCTCCTTCGTCAGCGGGGCCCGCTCACGGACACCGGCAGGTTCGCTTTCAGCCAGGCCCGCATGCCGCCCCGGAGGACCCGCACCCAACTGTAGCCGTTGGCCTGGAGGTCGGCTGCCGCCACGTGGGAGACCCGGTCGTCGTAGTCCACCAGGACCACCAGCTGGCGCTTGTCCTTGGCGATGTCCGCCAGACCCCACACCAGGTGGTTGACGGGGAGGTTGTAGGCGCCCCGGATGTGCCCCCGGGGCCCGTTGAAATCGTCGGGCCTCCGCAGGTCCACCACGACGGGCGGCTGGCCGTGCAGCACCTGTTCCAGATCGATGGGCCGGAAGACCTCCTTGTGGCGGGCCCGCTTCCAACTAGTGAAATCAGACCACTTAAGAACGACAACCACCAGCAGCGCCAGGAACGCGCCTGCCAGGGGATAGATGGCCTCCGGGCGGGAAAGCCAGTCTCCCGCGGCCCCCGGCCCGGCCAGGAGCGCTGGCTTCAGTGCCGGGAGCAGGGCTTGGGGATCAAACATGGTTCGCCTCCGGTGCTGGTTTCTGCCTACCCTGGAGGTACCGTGATCTCGAAGAGCCATCCAAGGGCGGGATCCAGGCCATTATAAACCTGTGGGATGATCGAACCGATGCAAGAAGCCGCAACGTCAGTGGGAAAAGGAGTGCTTATCGCCGCCGTGGCCCTGCTGGCCGCCTGCGGGGGAGGCCGGGATCCCAGGCAGCTGGTGGTCGAACCCGAGGCCCCCGCCGTGATGGTGGGCGAGACCCTCGTGCTCTCCGCCCGCACCCCGGGCGACGCTGCGGCGGACCCGGAGTGGGAGGTGCAGGAGATGTACGGGGGCGGCCTTCTCAACAGCCAGGGTCCGCGCGTCACCTATGTTCCGCCCGAGGCGGCCGGGACCTACCACCTGGTGCTGCGCACCCCCGGCCACAAGCAGACCCTCGAGGTGCGGGTGCTGCCCAGCCCCGTCCTGGAACCCCATTCGCCGCGCATCCCGCCGGGCTCCTCCATCGCCTTCCGGGTCCGCATGCGCGGCCTGCCCCGGGACGCCGCGGTGTGGACCGTGGACGAGGCCGAAGGCGGCGAGATCACCGCGGACGGCCGGTACACGGCCCCGCGCAGGCCCGGGGTCTACCACGTCACCGCCACCTCCGCGGCGGACCCGTCGGCCTCGGCGCGGGCCACGGTCACCGTGGGAACGGATTGAGGCCACCCATGGGGGAGCGCCGGCCCCGACCCGCGGACCTGGCCCACCACGCCTGGGAGACGGCGCTGGAAGCCCTGGCGGGGTTCCAGGCCAACGGGGGCCTCCGGCAGGCCTCCAGCCTCGCCTTCTACACGCTGCTGGCCCTCATCCCCGCCCTGCTCCTGCTCACCTACATCCTGGGCCTGATCACCGGCAGTTCGGCAGCCGCCCACCAGCGGCTCACGGACTACCTGGCCCGCATGCTGCCGGGCCAGGCCGACCGGGTGCTGGAGGACGTGGCCGCCCTCACGCGCCACCCCGGCACGGCCGGTCTCCTCAACCTCCTGGTGCTGGCCTGGTCCGTGTCGCCCCTGGTCTCGGCCCTGCGCGAAATCGTCCGGGGCATCTTCAAGGAGCGGGAGACGCGCTCGCTGTGGCTGGTCAAGCTGCTGGACCTGGCCGGGGGCGTCGCGTCCCTCACGGCCCTGGCCGCCCTGGCGGGGGCGGGCGTCTTCCTGCACTTCCTCAACGCCTCCCTCCTGGGCTCCCGGGGCGTGTCCCTGGGCCTCGCCCTGCCCTTCACGGTGAGCACGGCCCTGGTGACGGGCCTGATGGCGGTGTACGCCCCGCGGGACGCCAGCCGGGGCCACCTGCTGGCGGGGGCCCTGACCACCACGGTCCTGTGGTTCCTGCTGCGCCCCGCCTTCACCTGGTTCCTCACCCTCGACCAGAGCTACGGCGTGGCCTTCGGCTCGTTCAAGTCCCTGTTCCTCATCGTGATCTGGATCTACGTGTCCATGGCGATGCTCCTCCTGGGGGTGGAGGTGGCCGCGGCCTGCCACCGCGGCGACGCGGTGGCCATCAAGCGCCTGATGGAGGGCAAGGCCCGCCGCGGCTACCCCGGCCATCGGCACCTGCTCCTGGAGGCCCCGGACGGCCACGTCTTCTTCCGGGAGGGCGAGCCCGGCGTGGAGATGTTCTACCTGCTCGCGGGCACCGTGCGGATCCTCAAGGGGGACCGGGAGATCGCCCGCATCGGCCCCGGCAGCTTCCTGGGCGAGATGACCTTCCTGCTGGGCCTGGACCGCTCCGCCACCGCCGTGGCGGAAGGCCCCTGCCAGTGCGTGGTGATCCACGCCCGCAACTTCGCCCAGCTCCTGCGGGAGTTCCCGGACACGGTGCGGGTGATGCTGGTGGGCATGGCCTCGCGTCTTCGCGCGACCAGCGAGAAGTCCGCGGAGGCCCCGACCCCCATGGACGTCATCGCGCTTTCGTGAGCCGGTCCAGGAAGGGGCTGCCGAAGATCCCCGCCGGGTCCAGGGCTCGCAGGCCCTCCAGGGCCTCGCGCCAGCCCCTCCCGTAGCCCTCCGTGAACCCCCGCGGGATGTGCCCCTCCAGCATCCCGGGCCCGGTCCAGGGGCCCGCGGGGGAATAGGCCCAGCCCTTGGCCCACTCCACCCGCACCGCGGCGTAGTCCCCCGTGTAGTTGCCCAGCATCCACGCCTCCAGGTCCGTGTAGAACGGCATGGCTCCGGGCGTGCCGGGCAGGGTCAGCACCTCCGCCCACACCGCGCAGTCCCACTCCGGATGGTCCGGGCGGGGGCGGATGGGGGACAGCAGGGCCTCGGCCTGGCCCGGAGCCGCGTGGTCCAGGCCCGTGGCGCGCAGGTCCACGGGGCCGTTCACCGGGAAGGCGCCGCGGGCCCGGGCGGCCTCCAGCAGATCCTCCACGGCCCGGTGGAACTCGCTGGCCACCCGCTGGAGGTCCGCCCTGCGGCACAGGATGGCGTGGCCGCTCACGTGGTAGCGCAGCGTGGAGGGCTTGACGTGCAGCGTGGTGAACCGGGAGGGACCCCACACGTCCCGGGTGCCGGTGAGGTCCAGCCCGGCATGGGCGAGGGCGCGCTCCAGGCCCAGGAAGGCCGGGGTGCGGGAAGGCGACTCCCGGAGCCACGCGGCGGCGGCGTCCGAGTCGTCCCGGCCGACCCAATTGGCGAAGGTGTAGGGATAGGGCCCGTCATGGGCCACCGAACCCGCGGGCCGCTCCGGTTCGGCGGACCACACCCGCACCCAGGGACACTCCGTGAAGGGGAACCAGGTGGCCTCCACCCGCCCCGAGCCCATGGCCAGGGCCTGGAAGCTCCGGGGCCCCGCCAGGGCCGGGGGGGCGTAGAGCTCGGAGGCGGGGACGTCCGTGGTGCTCAGGCACCGCAGGTTCACGTCCGCGCCCAGCTGGAGCGTGGCGGAGGTGACCAGGGCCCGGCCCATGTGCACCAGGAGGGGGCCTATTTCCGAATCCGCCCGCCCGAAGGTCCGCACCACGTGCCGCCCCGTCCCCGGATCCCAGACCACCGCCTCCAGGGCGAGCACCGCGTTGCTGAGCGAGCCCCAGGTCCAGCCCTGCACCGGCGGCCCCGGTAGCACGGAGCCGTGGGCCCCGATGGCCAGGGCGCCCCCCAGGGTCAGGTTCCCCGGCGCGGGCGTGGAGGCCACGGCGAGCCCCGCCGCGCCGGCCGCCTCCCACAGGCGGTCCAGGCTCGCGCCGGCCTGGGCCGTGAGGGTGGACCCCTCCACCCGCACCTGGTCCAGGTGGGCCGTGAGGTCCACCAGCAGGGCCGGAGGCAGGGGCCGCCCCGAGGACGCCAGGAGCGGGGACCAGCCGTGGCCCATGCCCCGGGCCCGCAGGCGCCACCCGCGGTCCAGGGCCCAGTCCGCGAGCCCGGCCACCTCCTGGGGCGTGCGGGGCGCGGCGGTCCAGGCGTCGGGCACCCGGATCTCTCCGCTCCAGTTGAGGAAGGACTCGCGGCGCGCGGACACGGGCAGCGCCGCGGGAACGGGACCGCCATCCCGGCCGTGCAGGAGGGCGGGCCCGAAGGCCAGGGCGCCGGCGGCGCCGAGGAAGCGGCGGCGGGTCAGGCCGGGGGCACAGACTCCGGGGAGGGGACGTCCCTTGCTCATCTTCAATATCCGATAAGTTACATATAAATATTAAAAATAATAATCTTAAACAACCTGACCCAGTGTGGGTCCCCTACGCGGGCGTGGCAATCCCCAAAAGCTTCAGGATCGATGTGAACCCCTCGGGCACGGGCGCCTTCAGGTCCAGCCGCCTCCCGTCCGCCGGGTGGTCCAGGGAGAGCTTCCACGCGTGGAGCATGGGGTGGGGGCAGGCGAAGTGGCGCTTGTCGGCATCGAGCCAGGCGCTGGCGCCGCCGTACACGGGGTCCCCAAGGATGGGCGCGCCCAGGTGGGAGAGGTGCAGGCGGATCTGGTGGGTCCGCCCCGTGAGGAGCTCGCACTCCACCAGGGCCAGCCCGCAGGCCTTGGCCAGCACCCGCACGCGGGTCTGGCTGGGGCGGCCGGACGCGTTGACGGTCATCTTGAGGCGGTCCACGCGGTGGCGGGCGATGGGCTCGTCCACGAGGATGCTGCCCACCTCCGGAAGCTTGCGGCTCATGCGCACCACGGCCAGGTAGCGCTTCTCCACCGTCCGCTCCTTGAACTGGGCCTGCAGGGCGGCCTGGGTGGGCTGGTCCTTGGCCATGGCCAGGCACCCGGTGGTGTAGCGGTCCAGTCGGTGCACGAGGCCGGGCCAGAGCGGCGCGGGGATCTCGTCCTCGCCCTCCTCGGGCAGTTCCTCGACCGGGGCGATGGCCGCGCGCAGGCGCCCCAGGAGGGCGTTCAGGACCGTGCCTCCGGCGTGGCCGGGGCCGGGATGCACCACCATGCCCGCGGGCTTGTCGATGATCCAGAGGTGCTCGTCCTCGAACAGGGTGGGCAGGTCGATGAGTTCGGGCTCCAGGAGGAGCGCGGGGGGCACGAGATCCGGCAGGACGGTCTCCACCGTCGCGCCGCTGCGCACGCGGGTGCCGCCCTTGGTGACCACGACGCCGTTGATCGTGACGTTGCCGCCCCGCACCCAGGCGTCCCAGCGGGAGCGGGCGATCTCGGGGTGGATCTCGGTGAGGAACCGGTCCAGGCGCGGGGCGCCGGTCGGAAGGAAGTGGGAGATGGAACCGCTCATGATGCAACCTCGGGCCGCGGGGCCCTCGAATACCAGAACCAAAGGAAGGCGCCGAAGGCCACGAAGGCCAGCGCCGTAAGCCTGCCGGTGGAGAGCCAGGGGATCCCCAGCAGGAAGCCCCGGTCCAGGTCGGCGCGCCAGATCTCGGTCACGATGCGCCCTACCCCTTCCAGGACGAAATACAGGGCCCCCACCTGCCCCGCGAAGCGGCGGCGGCGGCCCGTGAGGAGGAGCGTCCCCAGGACGAGGGCGTTGGCCGCCAGGGTGTACAGCTGCACCGGATGCACCGGCACGTTGAGGGGCGTCCCCGAAAGCCAGTGCGCGTCGGGACTGGTGAAGGTCACGGCCCAGGGGAGGTGGCACTCGGTGCCGTAGCAGCACCCCGCGGAGAAGCATCCCAGGCGCCCGATGGCCTGGCCCAGGGCCACGGCGGGCGTGAGGGCGTCCAGGGTCCCGGCCAGGGGCAGCTTGAGCTTGCGCATGCGCCAGAAGAAGACGGCGAGGCCGCCGATGACGCCGCCGTGGATGGCGCCGCCGGCCCGGAGGTAGCCTAGGTCCAAGATCTGCGAAGGGGGCACGCCGCTGGCCAGGTCGACGACGATCATCAGGACCTTGGCGCCGACGATCCCGCCCAGGAGGAGCGAGATGGCCAGGTCCGAGATCCCCTCGGCGGGGATGCCGTCCCCGCGCCCCAGGCGCTGGGCCAGGGCGAGCGCCAGGAAGAACCCGACGGTCAGGATGAGCCCGTAGGTCCCCACGGGGAAGCTGCCGATCTTGAAGAGGATTGGGTGCATCTTAGTCCTTGGGCAGGGGGCGCAGCCGGGCCGGGGGGAGGTCCAGGGCCGCGATGTCGAAGCTGATGATCTCACCGTAGGGCCGCAGGAGCGGCATGAGCCGGTCCGTGATGGCCGGCCGGAAGCCCGCGTAGAACTCCTGGGCCAGCGGGGCCCGGGAGCGGCCCCGGATGTGGAACTCCCGCACTGGCCCCTGGCGCACCTCCTCCAGGACCGCGCCTTCCAGGTGCCGGTCCAGGATCGCCATGGCCCGGGATCTCACCGCCTCCGGCAGGGGCCCGTGGTCCACCGGCCCCTGGGGCAGGGCCGCGAGCCTGCGGAGGTGGAGCACCGCCGGAACGGAAGCGGCCAGGACCAGGACCCCCAGGACGGCGGCGGACCGGCCCCATCGCCTTTCGCGGCGACGCTCGGGGTCCGGTGGTGGGTTTTCCAGGGAGGGCATGGGTTTCCTAAGATCGAACTACCAGCATGCCATCATTCGGCCCCGTTCACCCCAGGACCTGGAAGCCGGCGCCCCCCGTGAGGCTCCGGATGCTGGGCACGGGCCCCGGCTCCAGCCCCTGGATCCGCAGGTCCACCGGCACGCCCAGGGCCTTGAGCTCGTCCTCCATTCCGGCCTGGGCGGCCAGGAGCGCCTCGGGGTGCTGTGCCCAGACCCGGACCTGGAGCCCTCCGGCCCCCTTGGCGATGCCCAGCCGGGTCTCCCCGAGCCGGGTGAAGTTCAGGCCCAGGAGCACCCGGGTGGTGGCGCCTTCCGGATTCCCGCGGCCCTTGCCCCCGGCGTCCGACTCCACCCACATCTGCAGCGGGGCCTGGGGCGCCCACGGCAGCGGCAGCTCGTAGAAGGCGGTCCCCTCCTTGGCCTGGGCCGCGTGGAACGGCGCCTCCCGGGGCGAGACGCCCGGGTCGGAAAGGGCCTTCACTCCCGCCTTGATCCAGGATTCCCAGGTCTCCGGCGCCCCGGGCAGGGCGGCCGTGGACGCCTGGGCCCGCACCAGCCCGCGCAGCAGCTGGGAGACCGCGTCGGCCTGCCCCTGGGGCGCATCCGCCCTGCGCGCCAGGGCCGTCTGCACCCGGACCGAGGCCTCCTGGACCACCGCGGGATCCGGGGCGCCGCCCCGCAGCAGGGCCCGCAGGGCCAGGGCCTGCGGTTCGGGCAGGTCCCTGAGGACCGCCCGGAGCGCCTCCTGGGAGCCGGGCAGCCTGGCCTGCACCAGGGCGATGAGATCCTCCACCGCCTGGGACGGCGGCGCGGGGCTTCCGGAATGGGCCAGGCCTTCAGCCGGCCGGGTCAGCCCCAGGGATCCGGAGCCCTGGGATGCCTGTTCGAGGGAAGGGAGGCCGGAAGGCTGGTCAGCCGTCTGCGTAGGTGAAAGGAAGGGTTGGGCTTCTGTGGATCCAGCAGGCTGACCTGGGGTCTGGGTCCCGGGTGGGAGGTCGGTTGGGTTGGCCGGTTGAGATACCGGTGGGTTGGTCGGGAGTGAACCGGTCGCTTGTGTGGTTGCTTGAGTGGTTGTTTGAGTGGTCCCTTGGGTGGTTGCTTGGGTGGTTCCTGGGGTGGTCCCTTGGGTGGTTGCTTGGGTGGTCCCTTGGGTGGTTGCTTGGGTGGTTGCTTGGGTGGTCCCTTGGGTGGTCCCTTGGGTGGTTCCTTGGGTGGTTGCTTGGGTGGCTGGCTGAGGAGCTGGCTGATTGGGTGCCAGGGTCGTCGAAGGTGCGATCGGTTGCTCGATTGCTTGCTTTGTTGGTTGTCCTGCAGGTTGTCCTTCCCCCTGCCCTGCCGGTTGCCCCGCAAGCTGTCCTGGCGGTTGCGCTCCCGGCTGAACCCCCAGTGGCCCCGGTGGCTGGGTCCCCAGCTGGGTGCCTGAGGGTCCCGCCGGTTGGGCTCCAGGCTGTCCCCCCGGCTGCGCTCCGGACGGCAATTCCGATGCGGTTCCTGGGGTCGGCGCAGGTTGGCCGCTTGTTTGCTGAGCGGATTGCCCTGTTCCTTGCGCGGTCGCCTGGTTTGGAGCCTGCCCTGACGCGTTTGCGGAAGGCTGCGGGCCCGTCTCGGCGGGCAGGGCGCCGCCCAGGAGGCGGAAGAGCTGCACCAGGGGCTCCAGCTCCGGGGGCGGGGCGGGCTGGGTGAGGCGGTTCTGGAGGAGCTGGGCCTCGCCCTGGAGCAGGGGGGCCAGGATGGCGGGGGGGGAGGGGGGCAGGGCCTGGAGGGTCTGGAGCCGGATGGTGCCGCCGTCGGAGGCCGCGACCCGCACCAGGAGCTGAGTGCCCTCGGGGTAGGGGAAGTCGCCCTGGGCGGTGAGGATCTGGCCGGACGGCAGCGTGAACTGGAGGCCTGCGGCGGTCTGTCCCTGGAACCGCAGGTTCACGTCCTGGCCCAGGAGGGCGTTGAGGACCGCCTGCGGGGCCGCCGGGAGCTCCGGCAGGGGCTGTGCCGCCTGGACGGCGTTCAGGAAGGCGGTGACGGCGGTCTGGACGGGGTCCATGGTCGCTAGATCTGGAAATGCCTGCGCAGGATCCCGGCCATGTCCTGGAGGGGAGCCACCTGGTCCACGCAGCCCTTCTCGAAGGCGGCCCGGGGCATGCCGTAGACCACGCAGGACTCCTCGGCCTCGGCCAGGGTGTGGGCGCCCTTGGCCTTGAGGGACACCATGCCCCGGGCGCCGTCGCTGCCCATGCCGGTGAGGATCATGGCGAGCACCTGGCGGGAGCACTGGTCGGCGATGCTCTGGAAGAGGACGTCCACGCTGGGGCGGTGGAGGCTGGAGGCGGGCTCGGCGCTCAGCTCGATGGAGCCGCCCAGGCCGCGCTGGCGGTAGAGCATGTGGTGGCCGCCGGGGGCGATGTACACCACGCCGGGGCGCGCCGTCTCGCCGTGCTCGGCCTCCTTGACCTCCACCTGGCACAGGCCGTTGAGGCGCTCGGCGAAGGCCTTGGTGAAGGTGCCGGGCATGTGCTGGACGATGAGGCAGGGGACGGGGAGCGTCCTGGGGATGCCGGGCAGCAGGTCCTGGAGGGCTTTGGGCCCTCCGGTGGAGCACCCGATGGCCAGGAGCTCCGCCATCGGGCCGCCGAGCGCGCCCACCCGGCCCACATGGGCGGGAGGGGCCGCGGGGGCGGGAGGGGCCTGGAGCGCGGGGAAGCCGGGGCGCGGGGCGGGGGCGGCGGGCCGGGCCTTCTGGAAGCGGGGGCTCCGGGCGAGCTTGCGCACCTTCTCCTGCAGGTCCTGCTGGATCTGGAGGATGCTGGAGCTGGCGAGGCTGCTCTCCTTGGGGATGAAGTCCAGGGCGCCGAAGGCCAGGGCGTCCAGGGTGGCGGCGGCGCCCTCCTGGGTGAGGCTGGAGACCATGAGCACGGCCCGCGGCATCTCCGCCATGATCCGCTTGAGGCAGCCCAGGCCGTCCAGGCGGGGCATCTCCACGTCCAGGGTGACGATGTCGGGGTTGAGCTGGGGGATCTTCTCCAGGGCGTCCAGGCCGTCCCGGGCCGAGCCCACCACGGCGATGTCGGGCGCCTGGAGCATGCGCTCGAGGGCCTTCCGCATGAAGGGGCTGTCGTCCACGATCAGGACGCGGATGGGGTCCATGGCATTCAATCCTGGAAGGCTAGTTTCACGAAGGTGACGGCGTGCTCGAGCTCGTCGTCGATGCTGAAGGTGAGGCGCTCGGCGTCGAAGTCCCCGCCGCCGAAGACCACGGGGTAGGCGGGCTGCTCCTCCAGGGCGAACATCAAGGTCTCGTCGGCGGGACCGTTGGGGATGCGGGTGCGCACCAGGAGATCGGCGATCTGCACCAGCGCGGGAAGGAACTCCTTCGGGTGGTCCTGGTGGTGGTCGCGGATGGCGGTGACCATGGGCGCGGGGAAGCTCCAGTGCTCGGCGACCATGGCCCCCACCTCGGCGTGGGTGATGCCCAGGTTGCCGAACTCCGCGTCGAGGCAGGCGTCGCCGCGCTCGATGGCCAGGACCACGGGGCCGTATTCCTCAGTGAAGCAGCGGTCCAGGGCGATCTTGCCGATGTCGTGCAGGAGGCCCGCGAGGTAGGCGGACTCGTCCATGTGGTTCATCTTGATGAGCCGGCAGATGCCCTTGGACACCAGGCCCACCGCCACGGAGTGCTGCCAGAGCCGGAAGGGGTCCATGTGGTTGGAGCCCCGGAAGCTGCGGATGATGGCGGCGGTGCGGCCCAGGTTCAGCAGGGCCTCGAAGCCCAGGCGCATCACGGCGGTGCGCAGGTCCATGACCCGCTGGTCGCCGGCGTACATGACCGAGTTGGCCAGGCGCAGCATGGTGGCCGACAGGGCCGGGTCCTTGGCCAGGATGTTCAGGATCCGGTCCACGCTGCACCGGTCGTCCGCGACCGCCTGGCCCAGCGACACCACCGTGGTGGGGAGGCTGGGGAGGGTTCTCACCCTCGTGCGGACGAGCTCGGAAGTGATCATGGTCAGAAGTCCCGGATGAGGTTCTTGTCGGTCTCGAGGGCCTCCACGACCTGCAGCTGGTAGCCCTCCAGGTCCTCGGGGGCGATGCCCAGGAGTTCGACGGCCTGACGGGTGCTGCGGGCGAGGGATTCGGGGCGTCCGAGGCCGACCTTGCGGTCCAGGGCCATCTGGTTGCCCAGGGCGACGAAGGCCGTGAGGGCCTGGTCCTCGGCCGGCGCATGGCCGGGATCGTGGTGCCAGCGCACCGCGTGCACCATGCTCGCGGGCAGGTTCCAGGAGATCAGGAGGGCCTCGCCCACCATGGTGTGGTCGAAGCCGAAGAGGTCGAGCTCGGATTCCAGGCAGTCCGCCTCGCCGTTGTAGATGCTCCGCACGAGCGCGGAGTAGCGGTCGGTGAACTTGATGCCCATGACGGACTTGCCGATGTCGTGCATGAGCCCGCCCAGGAAGACCTCCTCCACCCGGGGGCTCCGGAAGGCCTTGGCGTAGGCGCGTCCCGAGAGGGCCGTGACCAGCGCGTGCTCCCACAGCACCCGCTCCTGGAGGCCCGTGCCCCCGCGGCTGTAGAGGTTCTTGGCGCTGGAGGCGATGACGACGCTCTTGATGGTGGAAAATCCCAGGGTCATGATCGCCTGGGTGAGGGTCTTGACCTCGCGCACCATGCCGAACATGGCGGAGTTGGCGATCTTCAGGATCTGCGTCGTGAGGGCCACGTCGGAGGAGATGACCCGCCGGAGCTCATCCGTGGTTGAATCCGGATCCGCGGCCAGGCGAAGAACCTGGGCCGCCACCTGCGGAAGCGGGGGCAGGTCGCCGAGGTTCGAGATCAGTTCCTGGGGTGTGATGGGCATCTGGTTGAACCCTCCTGGTCAGCGCTTCCGGTAGCCCATGGCCTTGCTGAAGTGAAGCAGCTCGAAGCCGACGTTGAAAGAGTGGATGGATTCGCTGTGCCCCACAAGGAGAAAAGACTTGGGCTGCAGGACCTCGTGGAACCCCTTGATCACCTTGCCCTTGACCGCCTCGTCGAAGTAGATGAGGACGTTCCGGCAGAAGATGATGTCGAACGAGCCCAGGCTCTTGTAGTTGGCGTAGTCCACCAGGTTGAAGTTCCGGAAGCTGATGAGCTGCTGGAGCTCGGGCTTGACGAGGAAGCTGTCCGGCCCCTGCTGGTTGAAGTGCTGCTTGATCTGGACGGGCGTGAGGTTGCGCAGGGTGTAGCTGCCGTAGTTCCCCTCCCGGGCCATGGCCAGCACCTTCTCGGAGATGTCCGTGGCGACGATCTCCACCTGCATGCCCCGCAGGAGCGTGTCCCTGGCCTCGGCGCAGATCATGGCCAGGGTGTAAGGCTCTTCCCCCGAGGAGCAGGCCGCGGACCAGAGCCGGAGCCGGTTGGCCCCGCGCGCCTTGGCCAGCGACACCGCGTCGGGCAGGACGATCTTCTGGAAGGCCTCGATCTGGGGGGGGTTCCGCCAGAAGCTGGTCTCGTTGGTGGTGATCTCGTTGAAGAGCTGCTTGAGCTCCTCCCGGCCGGCGTGCCCCTGCAGGTGCCCCAGGTAGTCCCGGTGGCTGCTCATGTTCAGTTCCTGGATCCGCCGGTTCAGCCGGTTCTCCAGGAAATACTGCTTGGATTCGTTGAAGAAGATTCCCGTCTTGGCGTAGATGAACTCCCGGATCGCCAGGAAGTCCTGGACGCTCATCTGCTGATTGGTGGGGAGAGCGGTCATCTACGCGTTCCGGGTGGGGGTTGGACGGTCTCTTATCATGCGGGATCGGCGGGATTGGCAAAAGGCATTAATCGCGGTCACCTTTCTTCTCGAGGATGACCACGGCGAACGAGATTCCCCCGTCATGGGTGACGCTGCCGTGCATGGGGCCCACCCCCCTGTCCTGGATCATCCGGGCCAATTCTCCCTCAGCCCACAGCTTCCCGTCCAGGAACCTGAGCTGCTTCCAGGACCAGCCGTCCAGGCCGATCCCCAGGGCCTTGCCGAAGGCCTCCCGCAGGGCCCACCTGCCGGCGGCCCGCTCCGGAAGCCGCTGGCGGTTCCCCCCCAGGAGGTAATCGGCCTCCTCCTGGCAGAGGACCCGCCGGAGGGCCTTCTCCCCGAAGCGGTCCAGGAGGTGGGCCCACCGGGCGGCAGGGCAGATGTCGGTGCCCATCCCCAGGATCATGGGGTCGCCTCCAGATCAAGCATAAACCACTTATCACACCCATGGTGCCCCGTGGCCCCCATGGGGGCGCAGATGGGCCGGAACCCGACGCGGGAATAGAGCCTCATGGCCGCGTCCATGCCCGTGAGGGTCTCCAGGTAGCAGGAGCGGAACCCCAGCTCCCGGGCCCTGTCCAGGCAGGTCCGCATCATGCGCTCCCCCTGGCCCCGGCCCCGTGCCGAGGGCAGGAAATACATCTTCCGGAGTTCGCAGATGTCCGGGGGACCGGCTTCCAGGGGGGCCACCCCGGCCCCGCCGACGACCGTTCCGCCCTCCTCCAGGACGAAGTAGGCCGCCCGGGGCCCGCCGTAGGCGGCGGACATGTGATCGACTTCCGGATCGTGGATGGCGAAACCGGGGCCGTCTGCGCCGAATTCGGGCATCACGGCGCGGATGATGGCCGCCACGGCCCCGTCGTCGGCCGCGCAGATGGGTCGGATCACGGAATTCGAATTCATGGCGGCTCCGGTCTACATCATGACAAAGGTGGCGTCCAAATGTGACCCCCTGCACTGGGACGCCGCTTGATACTTCAGCGTCGAGTTGGCTAGACCCCTTAATTTTCAATACGTCCACCCTGCCCTGAGGAGAGTGCAAATGGCTCAGCTGAAGGAAAGACCCAAACCGTTCCTCTTGCCGGACTACTGCAAGGGCTGCGGCAGGTGCATCAGCGCCTGCGCCAAGCACTGCATCACGTTCGACAAGGAGATCGACGCCGCCACGGGCTACGTGCCGGTCGTCATCGACCTGGACGCGTGCAACGCCTGCGGCCTCTGCATGGACGCGTGCCCCGAGCCCTACGGCCTGCGCGAGACCCCCCAGGACGTGGACTTCGAGCTGCAGGACCCCGCCAAGCTCTTCGGCAGCAAGACCCCCCGCCCCGAGCCCAAGGTCGTCCCCAACACCCTGATCCCCCTGCCGAAGACCGAGCCCCTGGTCATCAAGGGCAACTACGCCTCGGCCCTGGGCGCCCTGCTCGCGGGCTGCCGCCACGTCTTCGGCTACCCCATCACCCCCTCCACCGAAGGCGCCGAACTGATGGCCAAGCTCCTGCCCAAGCTGGACGGCACCTTCCTGCAGGCCGTGAGCGAAGTGGCCGCCGTCAACCACATGTACGGCTCCGGCGGCGCGGGCTACCCCTGCATGACCTTCACCTCGTCCCCGGGCTTCAGCCTCATGCTCGAGGGCGTCTCCTACATGATCGGCGCGGAGGTCCCCGGGGTCTTCGTGAACATCATGCGCGGCGGCCCGGGCCTGGGCAACATCGCCCCCGAGCAGTCCGACGTGAAGCTGGCCTGCCGCGGCCTCGGCCACGGCAACACCCACGCCATCACCCTCATGCCCAGCACCCCCCAGGAGATGCTCGACCTGACCATGCTGGCCTTCGAGCTCACCTTCAAGTACCGCAACCCCGTGGTCATCCTGGGCGACGGCTACCTGGGCCAGATGACCGGCAAGGTCAACCTGCCCGCCGCCATGATCAAGCCCGGCATCCCCACCTGGGCCGTGAACGGCGACGCGGACCACCGCGGCAACCTGATCAGCTCCATCTACCTCAGCGAGCACGATCTGGAGATGCACAACATCTACCTGAACGACAAGTACCGGCAGATGGAGGAGAACGAGACCCGCAGCGAGTCCTTCATGACCGCCGACGCCGAGATCCTCATCGTCGCCACCAACACCCCCGCCCGCGCCTCCAAGGGCGCCGTGCAGGACCTGCGCCGGCAGGGGATCAAGGCCGGCCTCTTCAGGCCCATCACCGTGTGGCCCTTCCCGGTCAACCAGCTCATGAAGGACCTGGCCCACGTCAAGCACATGGTCGTCGTGGAGGCCAGCAACGGCCAGCTCGAGGACGAGATCCGCCTGGCGCTCTCCAAGGCCGGCGTCACCCAGCTCCCCGTCATGTCCCACGTCCGGCACTTCGGGGGCATGCTGCCCCAGCAGACCGAGGTCCTTGCCCACGTCAAAGCCATCCTGGCGAAGGAGGTCCGCTGATGTCCGTCTTCTATGACAAGTTCGAGCGCCATTCCCAGGGCGCGGGCCTCAAGGGCAACTCCACCCACTACTGCCCCGGCTGCGGCCACGGGCTGGCCCACAAGTATCTCGCAGAAGCCATCGAGGAGCTGGGCATCCAGGAGAACACCGTGCTGGTGTCGCCCGTGGGGTGCTCGGTGTTCGCCTACTACTACTTCGACGTGGGCAACACCCAGGCCGCCCACGGGCGCGCCGCCGCGGTGGCCCTGGGCCACAAGCTCAGCAACCCCGAGGCCAACGTCATCAGCTACCAGGGCGACGGCGACCTGGCCTCCATCGGCCTGGCCGAGACGGTCTCGGCCGCGCAGCTCGGGGCCCCGATCACCGTCATCTTCATCAACAACGCCATCTACGGCATGACCGGCGGCCAGATGGCCCCCACGAGCCTCATGGGCCAGTCCACCGCCACCAGCCCCGACGGGCGGAGCATGTACAACGGCCAGCCCATGCGCATGGCCGAAGTCATCGCGGGCCTGGACGGCCCGGTGTACGTGGAGCGCGTGGCCCTGTTCGACGCCAAGAACCGGCGGCTGGCCAAGAAGGCCATCAAGAAGGCCGTTCAGTGCCAGGTCGAGGGCCGCGGCTACGCCTTCGTGGAAGTGCTGGCCGAGTGCCCCACCCACCTCAAGATGAGCCCCGAGGACACCGAGAAGTGGGTCAAGGAGTGCATGGTCCCCATCTACCCCCTGGGCGTGAAGAAGGACCTGGCCACCGAATCCTGGTGGAAGCGCCCCGCCCCGAACTTCGAGGCCGACCACTTCCTCCACGCCGTGGGCGCCTCCAGCGACACCACCGTGCGCCACTGCGACGCCTTCCCCGTCCACCTGAACCCCGCCGACATCTCCCTGAAGCTGGCCGGTTCCGGCGGCGACGGCGCCCAGACCGCGGCCATGCTCATCGCCCGCGCCGCCATCAACGAGGGCTACGACGCCACCCACATCCCCAGCTACGGCCCCGAGAGCCGAGGCGGCACGTCCTACGCCGACGTGCACGTGGCCAAGGACGAGGTGCTCAACCCCGCCAGCCCGCACCCCGACGTCCTGATCGCCTTCAACGCCCCCAGCCTGGCCAAGTTCGGCCCGACCGTCGTCAAGGGCGGCACCATCATCTACGACAGCTCGATCGTCAAGGACGTCCCCCCGGGCATCGACCCCGGCGTCAGGGTGGTGGGCGTGCCCTTCACCGAGATCGCCGTGGACCTGGGCAAGGCCGTGGTCAAGAACATCGTGGCCCTGGGCGCCCTCCAGGCGGCCACCGGCATCTTCCCCAAGGCCACCCTCACGGCCGCCATCGGGCAGATGCTCAAGGACAAGTGCGCCCTCATCCCCCTCAACGAGGAGGCCTTCGCCTGGGGCGTCAAGGCCGTGGAAGAACTGGGCAAATAGCCCTTCAGCACCTCCGGGGGGCGCGGCCGGAATCCCCGCCCGCGCCCCCCGTCCCTTTCCGGAGAGCCCCGTGTTCGAACCCATCAGCCTCACCGCCTCCGAACTCCGCATGATCACCACCCTCCGGGACATGCCCGAGAGCCCCCTGCGCACTCGGGTGGAGAAGCTCCTGGAGGACCTCCTGGCCTTCGCCCGGAACCCCAGGTGCCACGAGATGCAGTCCGACGGGGTCCCCTGCGAGGATCCCGGAGCCGACTGCGACCAGTGCAAGGTCGTACTGGATATGCTGGAAGCCATGGGGAAGAGGCTCCCAAGGGAATGATCCGCCGCGCGCCCATCGTCCTGGTGGGAGGCTTCACCGTGTGGGGCCGCGAGGAGGCCTTCGGCATCAAGTACTGGGGCGGTCCCGGCCGGGACATCCAGGACGACCTGCGCGCCAAGGGCCACCCCGCGGTCACCGCCGCGCCGGGCCCCTTCTCCAGCAACTGGGACCGGGCCGCCGAGGTCTACGCGCAGCTGCGGGGGGGCACGGTCGACTACGGCAGGGCCCACGCGGAGCGCTTCGGCCACGCCCGGTTCGGCCGCACCTACCCGGGCCTCCTTCCGGACTGGGAGCTGGGCGTCCATTTCATCGGCCACAGCATGGGGGGCCAGACCATCCGGGTCCTGGCCCACCTCCTGGCCGAGGGTTCCGAAGAGGAGCGCCAGGCCACGCCGGAGGGCGACCTGAGCCCCCTGTTCCGGGGCGGCCACCCCGGCGTGCTGAGCCTGACCACCCTCGCCACGCCCCACCTGGGCACCACCCTCACCCGCAAGCGCGAGGCCCTGGAAGGAGTCGCCCAGCGCATCCTGGCCCTGGCGGGGGGCCTCGCCAGCTCCGTGTACGACCTCAAGCTCGACCAGTGGGGCCTGCAGCGGCTCCCCCTCGAAAGCTGGAAGGCCTACCGGGACCGGATCCTGGCCACGCCGCTGTGGGCGGGCACGGCGGACTTCAGCGCCCGGGAGCTGAGCCCGGAGGGCGCCCGGGACCTCAACGCCTGGGTCCGGCTCCCCGCGGACGTCTACGCCTTCTCCTGGTCCACCGCCAAGACCGAGCCCGGCCCCGGCGGCTTCCACGTCCCCGCCCCGCACATGAACCTCCTCTGGCGCTCCGGCGCGCGGTACATCGGAAGGGCCCCGGGCGCCGGCCCCGACTGGTTCCGCAGCGACGGCGTGGTGAACACCGTCAGCATGGCCGGACCCGGCGGCGACCCCGTGGAACCCTACGGCGGCACCCCCCGCCCCGGCGTCTGGAGCCACATGGGGGTCCTGGACGGGTGGGACCACAGCGAGATCCTGGGCATGGGCCCCGAGCACGGGGACGAGGTCCTGCCCCTCTACCGGGCCTGGGCCGGATTCCTGGATGGAATCCGCCCCTGAAATCGGCTCCTTCGCCCCACGGGGGCTTGTGGGCGCGCGGGTTGGCCACCACCATGGAGGCATGTTCAAGAAGCCTGTGCACTGGATCATGTACGGCGGGATCTGGGTCCTCATGGGCCTCTACTACACCACCTGGGACATGGTGGCCTACCGCATGCCCTTCCTGTCGGTCCTGCCCATGAACCTCCTGCAGAACGCGGTGTGGGCCCTGGAAGGCCTCGTCATCCTCCGCGTCGCCCAGCGCTTCCCCATCCAGTCCTTCTCCCTGAAGGGGCTGCCGGCCTGGATCATCAACCTGGGGACCGGCTTCGTCCTGGCCTGCCTGGGGCTGGGCATCGCCTGGCTCATCTCCCTGGCCTTCCAGGAGCCGGAGATGCGCGCCAAGATCCTCCAGTGGCCCTGGAAGAACCTGCTGCGGTTCTTCTTCACCTACCTCCACTCCACCCTCATCCTCATGTGGGCCGTCCTGGGCGGCTTCCACGGGTTCCTCCTCTACAAGGGGATGAAGGCGCGGGAGCTGGAGGCGGCCCAGCTCGAGGCGTCGCTCACCCTGGCCCGGAACCAGATGCTCCTGGCCCAGTTCCAGCCCCACTTCCTCTTCAACGCCCTCAACTCCATCTCCGCCCTCATCCACACCGACCCCCAGGCCGCGGATCGCATGGTGGCCAGGCTCGGCGACCTGCTGCGCCTCAACCTGGACGCCGAGGCCTCCCAGGAGCTCCCCCTGGAAAAGGAGATGGCCCTGGTGGACGCCTTCCTGGCCATCGAGAAGGTGCGCTTCCAGGACCGGCTGGAGGTGGAGGTGGACATCCCCCCCGGGCTGGCCCGGGCCCCCGTGCCGAAGTTCCTCCTGCAGCCCCTGGTGGAGAACGCCCTGAAGCACGGCCTGGCTCCCCGGGCCCGGCCCGGCAAGCTGCTCATCCGCGCCACCCGTGAGGCTCCCTGGCTCACCCTCGAGGTCCAGGACAACGGCGCGGGCTTCGAAGGCAGCCGGGAGGGGGTCGGCCTCCGGAATACCCGGGCCAGGCTATTGATGCTTTATCACGAAAATCATCGATTGGAGATATTCTCCGTTCCGGATAAGGGGACCCGCGTCGTCGTGCGTATACCCCTTCATTGAACCCGAAGGGCGGCCCCCACGATGATCCGGTCCCTGATAGTCGATGACGAGGTGCTGGCCCGCCAGCGTCTGCGCCGGCTGCTGGGGGACCATCCGGACCTGGAGGTGGCGGGGGAATGCTCCAACGGCCTGGAGGCGGTGCGGGACATCGAGGCCCTGCGCCCGGACCTGGTCTTCCTGGACATCCAGATGCCCGAGCTGGACGGCTTCGGGGTCATCGAGGAGGTGGGCCCGGACCGGATGCCCCCCACCCTCTTCGTCACCGCCTACGACCAGTTCGCCCTGAAGGCCTTCGAGGTCCACGCCCTGGACTACCTGCTCAAGCCCTTCGACCCCGAGCGGTTCGCCGCCGCCCTGGCCCGGGTGCGCACCTGGATCCAGGGCAGCCCGCGCCCGTCCCTGGAGCCCATGCTCAAGCAGGTGCAAGCCGACCGCCCCCCTCCCGAGCGCCTCCTCATCAAGGAGGGCACCCGCTACGCCTTCGTGCGCCCCGCCGCCATCCAGTGGGTGGAGGCCGAGGACAACTACGTCCGGCTCCACGTGGAGGGCACCAGCCACCTGGTGCGCCAGACCATGAGCGGCATGCTGGACAAGCTCAGCCCCTCCCGCTTCCGGCGCATCCACCGCTCGGCCATCGTGAACCTGGACTTCATCCGCCACCTGGAGCCGTGGACCGGGGGGGACTACCTGGTGACGATGAAGGACGGGAGCCAGCTGACCATGAGCCGGACCTACCGGAATCAGCTGGGGGAGTGGCTCTGAGGCAGGGAAGGTCAGGAGTTGCCGCGGCCGGCAAGCCAGGCGCGTCCGCGGGATCCTTCCGGGCCGGATCAGGTTCAGGCGGGAGGCGGTTCGGCAAGTCGATGGGGGTCGAGTCGAAGTCCAGGAGGAAGGCGCCCTTTCTGGCGCGGGGCTTTCGGGCCTGGTTGGGTGTCGAATGACGTCCCAATGTCTTTTCGCGGCCTGGATCGCGAAGATCGGCACCACCCTTGTAAAAGCCTTTCGCCGAGGCGCCGGGGAGCCGAGGATCGCCGGGAAGGGAAACTGCATTTCTCGGCGATCCTCGGCTCCTCGGCGATAGGTTCTTCTCCTGAACCTGACGGATCGCAGGGATAAAGGGTTGGCAACAGCGGAATTCAGTAATCTTGGGTCTGCTCGTGCCCAACGGAAAAGGACCCCCGGAGGGGTCCTTTCCATCGCCTGGATTCGGTTCAGCGGGACGCCACCACCGAAACCGTGGCCATCCCCTTTCCATAGTTGGACATGCTGTTGACGAAGTTCGCCCGCTGCGGCAGGATCACGCCCACGGTCCCGATCACCTTGTCGGTGACCAGCAGGTTCATTCCCGTGGCCTCGCCGATGGCGAAGACGGCGCCCTGGGAGATGGCCTTGGGGGTCGTGGCGATCGAGGGAATGCCCTTGTAGGCCAGGCGGTTCACCACCTGGGTGGCGGCGAAGGAGCCGTCCCATACCAGGCGGTCCTTGGGCAGGAGGACCAGGTAGTCGGGGCGCACCCGGTCCGTGATGAGGCCGTAGGCCTTCTCGACGTCGATCTGGTTCCGGGTGTCCAGAACGGTGATGCGGTTGCCTTCCCCGGCGGCCATGGCGAGGTTCTGGACCTCGTCCTGGGACCGGCCGTAGTCGGCCACCACGGCGATGTGGGTCTTGGCGGGCCACGTGGAGTGGGCGACGTCCATGAGGGGGCCGAAATCGGTCGCCTGGGCGGCGGAACCCGCCAGGGCCATGGCCGCGATGCCGGATAGTTGGACCAAGGTGCGCATGCTACCTCCTCCTGGTGGGGCCGGGATCGTTCCCGTGCGAACCAAGATTCGGGCATCGGCGCCGGCGTCCCAGGGAACTGGGGCGAACCCGGCGGGCGCGGGGGCGAAACCCCCCTAGCGCGCGGCGGACCGAAGGGCGTCCGCCTTGTCGGTGCGCTCCCAGCTGAAGCCGTCCCGGCCGAAGTGGCCGTAGGCGGCGGTGGGGAGGTAGATGGGCCGGCGCAGGTCCAGGGTCTCGATCATGGCCCTGGGCGTGCAGCTGAACACCTCCCGCACGGCCCGGACGATGGCGGCGTCGCTGACGGTCCCGGTGCCGAAGGTCTCCACGGCGATGGACACCGGCTCGGCCACGCCGATGGCGTACGCCAGCTGGATCTCGCAGGTGCGCGCCAGGCCCGCGGCCACGATGTTCTTGGCGATATAGCGCCCCATGTAGGCCGCGGAGCGGTCCACCTTGGAGGGATCCTTGCCGGAGAAGGCCCCGCCGCCGTGGTGGCCGGTGCCGCCGTAGGAATCCACGATGATCTTGCGGCCCGTGAGGCCCGTGTCGCCCATGGGGCCGCCGATGACGAACCGGCCGGTGGGATTCACGTGGTAGATGGTGTCGGCGTCCAGATACTCGGGCGGGAGGGCGGCCTGGATGACCTCCTGGATGACCCGCTCCCGGATCTCCTTGTTCCCCGCGGACTCGGCGTGCTGCGTGGAGATCACCACGGTGTGGATGCGGGCCACCCGGTGGCCGTCGTATTCCACCGTCACCTGGGACTTGCCGTCGGGCTGCAGCCAGGGGATCTGCTGGCTCTTGCGCACCTCGGCGAGCTTGCGGGTCAGGGCGTGGGCGAAGTGGATGGGGGCCGGCATGAGCTCGGGCGTCTCGTCCGTGGCGTACCCGAACATGAGGCCCTGATCCCCGGCGCCCCCGGTGTCCACGCCCATGGCGATATCGGGGCTCTGCTGGTCGAGGGTGACCATCACAGCACACGTGTTGCAATCAAAGCCCTTGATACTGTGGTCGTAGCCGATGCCCTTCACGGTGTCCCGGGCCAGCTGCGCCACGGGGATGTAGCACTCGGTGGTGATCTCCCCGGCCACCAGGATCAGGCCCGTGGTGACGAGGGTTTCGCAGGCCACGCGGCTGCGCGGGTCGCCTCGCAGCGCCGCGTCCAGGACGGCGTCGGAGATCTGGTCGGCGATCTTGTCGGGATGGCCTTCCGTGACGCTTTCTGAGGTGAAAAGAGCCCTGGAATCAGCTGACATGACGCCTCCGCCGGATTGGGAGAATAATGGTAGCAGCAAATGCCGGGTCCCCTTTCTTGCCACCCGGACCAAGGATGGCTATTCTGACGGGGCAAAGCCTCCCCCAGTCAACTCAACCATGGAGTATTTATGAACGTCTCGCGAATAGCACGATACCTGTTCGGAGCCCTGGCCGTCGCGATGCTGACGATTTCGCCAGCCTGCAAGAAGACGGGCGAGGACAAGGAGATCCACGAACTCTCCCAGAAGGCCGCCGAACTGGACAAGATGAGCCAGAAGGCCAACGTCGCCGGCTCGGAACAGACCCGCAACCTGAAGGCCGCGGGCGTCAACGACATCCGCCCCAACGCCGAGACCCTCCAGCTGACGCCCGAGCAGAAGAGCGCCCTGGAAGAGCGCATCAAGGCCGAGAAGAACAGCTCCTACCAGGCCCTCCTCCAGGAGGTGCTGGACAAGGACAAGGAGATCAAGGACCTCAACGAGAAGATCGCCAAGCTCCGCGCCGTGCTGCCCAAGCCCGACATCGCCAAGGAGAACGACAGCCACTACGGCATGGCCATGCGCTTCCTGAAGCGCAAGGGCGTGAACGAGGAGAAGGCCAAGCAGCTCGTCAGCCGCGTCCTGATCATGGACAAGATGGCCGCCGGGTTCGAGGTCTACCACTTCTACAACAACGGCGTCTACGGCAGCTGGGTCTCCCAGGGCAAGGCCCACATCTCCCCCACCGAGCTCCAGGCCGAAGAGAAGGCCAAGATCGAAGGCGAGCGTGACGTGGCCCAGGCCGATTCCGCCAAGAAGACCGAGGAGCTCACGGACCTGACCGCCCAGAAGGCCAAGCTCATGGCCGACATCGAGGGCCTGCAGGCCGAGAAGACCAACATGATCAAGGAGCTGGAGAGCCTGAACGCCAGCAACGAGGCCGCCAAGGCCAAGCTCAACTCCCTCCACTACGTGGTGGGCGACCGCAAGGCCCTGGAGAAGGACGGCGTCGTGGTCGTCCCCGTCTTCGCCAAGGACCGCGCCGGCTCCAACTGGGCCGACGGCGTGTTCACCAAGGCCCTGGACCTGCGCTCCACGGACACCATCACCATCACGGCCTCCGAAGTGGGCCTGAAGAAGATCGGCAAGGTCAGCGTCATCCCCGGCTCCATCGAGAGGGACAAGCACTACACCCTCACCATCGCCGAGGACAAGGCCACCGCCGTCGTCAAGCTCATCAACAAGGAACGCTTCAAGAACGAGAAGGTCGTCTTCGCCGTCACCGACTAGGACCTCCGGGTTCCATGTAAAAAGCCCCCGGAAGGGGGCTTTTTACATGGAACATTCCCTTCGCCGAAAGGTGGGTTTTTTCCGGGCCGTGTGTATACTCGGTTTGGTAAACCCCAGAATGGAGGATTCCGTGGTGACACGCCGAATGTTCGCGCTTTGCGCACTTTGCCTGCTCGCTTTGGCGCCCGCAGTCGCGGTGGTTCCCAAGAAGGACCGTCCCCGCGTCATCGTCGCGCCCTTCCCCGTCGCCAAGGGCGCCTACGAAGGCTGGGGCGGCTGGGGCTACGGCTACGTCGGCGGGGAGACCCGCATCAGCGACGTGCTCCAGGACCTCTGCGTCACCACCCTCATCGAAGAGGGCAGCGACAAGGTCCGGGTGATGGACCGCGCCCGCCTGGACGAGGTGCTGGCCGAACAGAAGCTCAATGCCAGCGGTCTGGTGGAGGAATCCGACGATCCCGCCGAGCAGAGGAAGGTCGCCAAGATGGGCAAGCTCCTGGGCGTGCGGTGGATGGTCACCGGCAAGGTGACCCGCTTCGCCTACAAGAAGAGCGGATTCGGCACGGGCTGGGGCGCCGGCGCCCTGGTGGGCAAGCTCACCGGCAGCGGCATCGCCGGGGGCGTGGCCGGCGACATCCACGTGCAGAAGGCCACCCTCACGGGCCGCCTGGACATGAAGCTCATCGACGTGCAGACCGCCGAGATCGTGGCCGTGGCCCACGACGAGGCCACCGTCAAGGACATGGGCGTCAAGGTCGCCGGCACCGGCAGCCAGCTCCAGTTCGACCAGAGCATGGTGAACCAGATCTTCGAGCCGATCATCCAGAAGCTGGCCAAGCAGATGCTGGGCAAGATCACCCGCGCCAGCGCGGAAGCGGACGACTAGTCACTCGTTGATGATCTTGATGCGCCGGGGGGCCTCCTCCCGGCGTTTCTGTTCCTTGCCGATGAGCAGCGTCTCCAGGAACGTGGCGCACACGCTGGAGACCAGCGCCCCGAAGAACCCCGCCCAGAACCCCGACACCCGGAAGTCCAGGCCGAGCCGCACGGCCACCCAGCTCGCGGCCCAGAACACCAGCCCGTTGATGAACAGGCCCAGGCACCCCAGGCTGCAGGCCAGGGGCACGAAGGCCACGAACCGCAGCAGCATCCCCAGGGTCGCGTTGAGGGCCCCCAGGATGACGGCCACGGCCACCAGGTCGATGAAGGCGCCGTGGTGGATGCCCGGCACGAAGTATGACGCGATGAGCAGCCCCACCGCGGAAAACAGGAACCGAAGCAGCGTTCTCACAATCCGTCTCCGTTCCCCATTCTAGACCCCGGCCGCCGTCCCGCGGTAGGCGGATGCGGCGGCCGGGGTCCGGGGCGGGGCTCAGTGCCGGGTGGGATCGCTGGCGGCGATGGCGGCGTCCAGCTTGTCCAGGGCCGCGTTGAGGCTCTGCTCGCCCTGGGCGATCTCCTTGCGGATCTGGCTCTGGGCGGCGCCGGCCAGGGCGCGGTCCATGGTCTCCTTGGTCATGACCACGAAGACGTAGAGGCTGCCGTCGGAGGGGTCGTTCCAGAAGTTGCGGGTGGTGGTGCCGGCCAGTTCCTGGTCCACCAGCTGCCGGGTGACGTTCTCGATGACGCGGTTCATGACGTCGGTCTTGATGGGCTTCTTGGTGTTGTCGGCGGCGGCGGTGGTCACCTGCTGGTTGAGCTGGCTGAACATGTTCTGCACGCGGACCTTGAGCTTCCCGGCCAGCTTGGTGCGGGCGTCGGCGATGGCCACGGTGCGCATCATGGACTTGTCGCCCATGGGGTTGGGCTGGGCGATGCCCACGGCGGCGAGGCCGTCGGGGATCTCCTCGTTGTCGATCCAGCTGGGGGCGTTCTTGGTCGCGGTGGTGGTCACGGCCACCTTGTTGGGCTCCGTCTTGGGGCCGCCGCAGGCCACCAGTCCGGCCATGGCCAGACCCACGGGGAGGTAGAGGGAAAGACGCATGTCGACTCCTTGATTGGGGGTTGGGGTGGACTTCCGTTTGAAGGAGCATCCCAGGCTTTTCCGGAATGCGCGAAACATTCGTCCTTCGATCGCGTTGTGCTGCAACTCCAAAGCTGGCATATTTGCGGCATCAATCCTAGCATCAATTCCGTTCCGGATAATCCCAAGCCCGAGGAGAAATCGCCATGAAGATCGCAAGCATTCTTCTTGCAGCCCTGCTCTCCGGCGCCGCATGGGGACAGACGCCCACGATCCGGCAGGGCCTCGTCAAGCCCATGTGGATCACCGCCCTCCCCGCCCAGGCCGGCCGGGTCTACGCCATGGGCCTCGCCCCGGTGTCGCCCAGCGAAGCCCAGGCCATCACCCAGGCCTCCCAGAACGCCCGGGGCGAAGTGCTCAGCCGCCTCCGGGCCAACGTCAAGTCCGAGACCAGCGTCTCCAGCCGGGCCACCGTGACCCAGCAGACCGGAGGCAGGGCCACGGGCACCTCGGAGCAGCAGGTGGGCCAGAACACCAACATCCAGGCCTCGGCCACCGAACTCCCCGGACTTTCGGTGGAGGAGACCTGGGTCGACGTGAAGGGGGCCACGGCCTACGCCCTGGCGTACCTGGACGTGCCCATCGCCGAGCGGGAGCTGCGGGCCCGGTTCACGGCCCAGAAGAACGACCTGTTCCAGGAGTCGGACACCCCCACCGCACCCCGGGAGCGCATGCGCCAGCTCAACCGCCTCAAGAACGCCCAGGTGGAGCTGGCCAAGCTGGACGACATGGCGGCGCTGCTGGCCGCCGGCGGCGGCGACCCCCAGCTCCGCAAGGACATCCGCGCCGGGAAGCTGTCCGTGGACCGCCAGATGGACCAGCTCAGGGGCTCGCTCACCCTGTCCCTGGAAGGGGGCTCCGGCGCCAGCCAGATCGCGGCGATCCTGCGCAACGCCGCCCTCAAGACCGGCCTCGGCTGGGCCGAGCGCGACGGCGAGTTCCAGCTGGTGCTGGACTACCGCTCCGACGCGAAGACCGCCAAGGTCGACGCGAGCCAGAAGCAGTGGAACGGCTGGTGGCGGGGCGGCTGGGTCAGCCATTCCACCACCAAGGACACCGGCATCATCGTGGCGCGGGGCGTCCTCTCCATCACCCTCCGGGACCGCGCCGGCACGGAGTACGAGTCGGTGGAGATCGAGGCCAAGGGCCTGGGCGTCTCGGACTTCCAGGCCGAGAACCGCCTGAAGCAGGACTTCCGCGAGAAGGTCGAGAAGACCTTCACGAAGTGGCTGGAGAACCTGGTGAAGTAGCTACAGCCCGGCGCTGATCTTCTTCATGACGTCTCCCGGCAGGATGCCCGCGGGAGGGTTGGCCTTCTGGAGGCGGATCTCCTGCGCCAGGGCCTTCTTGAATGCGGGGGCGGCCTGGAGCATCTGCCCGACCGTGAGGCCCGAGGCCATGGCGCGGTTGAGGCCGCGCTCGAAGTCCCAGGCGTTCCGGCTCTGGTACAGCGCCGCGAGGTAGAGGCCCTGGACCTCGGCGTTGCCGGGGTCGGCCGCGGCCATGGCCTTGGCCTGGGCCGCGGCCTGGCGGGGATCGGTGTCCAGGAGGGCCAGGACGGCCTTGGTGCCGGTGGGCTCGGCCTTGGGAGGCGCCGCCTTGGGGGGTTCTGCCTTGGGAGGTTCCGGCTTCGGGGGCTCCGGCCTGGGCGGGGCGGGCTTGGCGGTCTCGGTTCTGGCAGGCTCGGCCTTGGCGGGCCCGGCCTTGACGGGCTCGGGCCTGGGCGGCTCGGCCTGGGGCGCGGGAGCCGTCCCGGGGGACCCGGCCTGCGCGGCGGGGGCGGGTTCAGGCCGCTGCGGGGCGGCGGCGGGGGCCGGAGGCTGGACGTCGGGGAGGGGCGCGGGCGGGGTCCTGGGGCGCAGGGCCAGGTAGCCGCCGCCGGCGACGGCCGCCAGGGCCACGGCGCCCACGGCCGCGAAGAGGCCGGTGCGGCTGCCGCCGGCCTTGGCCGGGGCCGGAACGGAAGGCATGAGGGCGGTGCCCTCGGCCGGCGCGACCCGGCCCATGACGGTGGGCGGGGACGGGAGCGGCTGCCGGATGACCTCGGTTTCGTCCGGATGGGCCGGCGGCGTCGCGGCCAGCGCCTCCTGGTGGCGGGTGATCATGGCGGTGGCCTCGTCCAGGGTCCCGGTCCAGCTGGGGTCCTTGCAGGCCCGCAGGGCCTTGCCGAAGTCGTCCGCGGTCTGGAAGCGGTCCCCGGGCTCCTTGGAGAGGGCCTTGTCCAGGACGTTCCGGATGCTGTGGCTGATGCCGTGGATGGTGCTCAGGTCGATGGGGGGCGCCGTCTCGGAGACGATCTTGAACAGGATGGTGGTGGTGTTGTCCCCGGCGAAGGGCTTGCGGCCCGTGAGGCACTCGTAGAGCATCACGCCCACCGCGAAGAGGTCGGACTGGGTCGTGGCGTGGCCGTTCCGGATGTACTCGGGCGCCATGTAGCTGACGGTGCCCATGACGATGCCGGTGGCCGTCATGTTGCTGTCCTCCACCCGGGCGATGCCGAAGTCCATGACCTTGGCCTGGAGGTTCTTGCCGTCCCGGATCACCCGCACGTTGGCGGGCTTGATGTCCCGGTGGATGATGCCGTTGCGGTGGGCGTGGCTGAGGCCGTCGCACACCTGGGCCAGCACCTCCAGGAACTGGGAATGGGACAGGGCCTGGTGCTTGATGACGTCCTCGAGGTCGTCGCCCTTCACGAACTCCATGACCAGGAAGAACGTGTCCCCGTCCTTGTCGAAATCGAAGATGGTGACGATGTTGGGGTGGCTCAGCTTGCCCGCGGCCTCCGCCTCGCGCCGGAACCGGCCCTCGGCCTCCTCGCCCTTGGCCACGTTGGGGAGGATGGTCTTGATGGCCACTTCCCGCCCGATGGCGGCCTGCCTGGCAAGGTACACCTCACCCATGGCGCCTGAACCAAGGGAGCGGATTATTTCATACTTGCCGATGGTCTTTGCCATGTTCAGCCCACTCGAGGATCGATCTCATCATACATGGGTCCGCGCCTTTCACCTTGGGCGTTAATGTAGGACAATCGGGTTTTCAAGCCCACCCATTCGCGAGGTCGGAAATGCCCCATTTCGATACGTTCAATCTCCTCAGGAGTCTCCATGTCATCGCCTTCGCCCTGGCTGGAGGCTCGGCCGCAGTGGTCCTGCTCCTGGTGGGTTTCGAGGAGACCCGCGAGGACCTCCAGGGCCTGACCTCCGTCCTGTGGAAGCGCACCGCCGCCTGGGGATTCCGCATCGCCCTCCTGCTGGGCATCGTGCTCCTGGTGATGAAGTTCCGGGCCGGCGCCGAGCCCTTCCAGGCCCTCTACCTCCACTGGAAGCTGGTCCTGGTGCTCCTGGTGATGATGTTCTCCGAGATGAGCCCCAAGGCCCTGGCGGCCCGCAAGCGCGGCGCGCCGATGCTCGCGTTCCTGCTGTTCCTGCTCACGGTGTTCGTGAGCGTGAACCACGACGCCTTCGGCTTCAGGACCCCCAAGGCGCACCTGGGGACCTACACCGGCAGCATGGAGAAGGGGAAGTAGGTCAGGTCAGAGCGTATCCAGCCAGGGCTCCAGCCCTTCGATGACGTCCCGCACGCCCGGGCCGAACCGTGCGTTGGAGAGCCAGTGGATGCCCTGGGGCAGGCCCTCCACGGCCCTGCGCACGCGGCCGCGGTGGCCCTTCTCGGCGCGGGGGATGGCGTTGGGGCTGATCTCCTCGCGGGTCTGGTACGCGTCGGAAAGCGCGGGCACCCAGTTCCGGAGGCGGCCCAGGGTCCAGGCCCAGTCCTTGGCCGCGCCGGGGTCGGGATCGCGCCACAGGTCCGAGTCGCCGATGAAGCTGCGCAGCTGCATGCGGTCCCCGGGGGCGCACCCGGCGTCGATCCAGCTGGGCACCAGGGAGCCCAGGTAGGGGCGGCCCTCCTTGGGGTGGATGAGGAAGCCGAAGCCGTCCTTGAAGGGGGCCAGGGGCGCGTGGCGGCTGTGCCAGAGCTTGACGGAGGTGTAGGGGATCTCGGCCAGGGCCTTGGCGGAGGCCTCGGCGTGGGGCGCCAGGAGGCGCGCGGCGTCGAAGGCGGGCAGCGCGAGCAGGACCCGGTCGGCGACGCGCTCCAGGCCGTCGCCCTTGACGAGCCACCTGCCGTCGGCGGTGCGCTCCAGGGACTCGGCCCTGAGGCCGGTCTTCACCGCGGCCAGGCGCGAGGCGACGCGCACGGGGAGGCTTCCCATGCCGCCCTCGGGCACCTGCAGGTGGCTGACTCCGGACTTCATGATGCCCTGCAGGAGGCTGCCGTACGCCTCCCACTGGCGCAGCTTGGGGATGGCGTCCACGCTGAGCAGCTCGGCGGGGGAGGCCAGGATGCCGGCCACCATGGGCGGCAGCAGCTCGGTGGCGATGCCCTGGCCGGCCCTCCGGGCCATGAACTCGGACAGGCCCTCCTCGGGCTCCGCGGGCCTCACGGGCATGAAGGGCTCGAAGCACATGCGGAACTTGGTGGACCAGGACATGAGGGCGGTGCCGAAGAGACCCACGGGATGCGCGGGCACGGGCACCAGGCGGCCCCCGGTGCCCACCCAGCGGGCGCCCTTGCCGGGGCTCTTGAGCTGGAGGTCCAGGGCCCTGAAGAGCGTGTCGGTGCGGCTGCCGGGCGTGACCAGGACGCCCTGGGGGCCCTTCTCGATGCGCCCGGGGCGGCCGTCCTCCGTGGCCCAGGGGAGGGTCTTCACCCAGCCGCCCACGGCCTCCTCGGCCTCCCAGACCTCGGTGGCCTCGCCCCGCTCCTGCAGGTAGTAGGCCGCCAGCAGTCCGGTGATGCCTCCGCCGAGAATCAAGGTGGTCATGGGAGCCTCGCTTTCAGATTGCCGACAGGGTGCGCCGCGCAAGACAGCGGATGTACGCGGGGTCGGCGGCCGGGGCGGGGAGGCGCCGGTAGCTGCGGACGCCCGCCTTGAGCGCCACGTCCCTGAAAAGGATATCAAGCTCGTGGAGGGTCTCGATGTGCTCGGTGACGAAGCTCACGGGGAGGACGATGATGTCCTTCCCGCCCAGGGTCCTCAGCACCGAACCCAGCTCGGGCTCCAGCCACTTGATGGGGCCCACCTTGCTCTGGTAGGCCAGCCGGAACCCGCCGGGGATGTCGCCCACACGGGCCTTGAGGGCCTCCACCGTGGCCTCGATCTCCCGCTGGTAGGCGTCGCCCTGCTCGATCTGCCTTGCCGGCAGGCTGTGGGCTGAGAAGACCACGGTGGCGCCGGGCACTTCGCGCAGCGCGGCCTCCAGGGGCCCCGCGAGGCTCTCCAGGTAGTCGGCGTCGGTGGCGTAGTGCAGGACGCCGGGCAGGACCTCCATGCCCAGGGCCCTGGCCTCGCGCTCCAGCTCCACGAGGCTGGAGCCCGTGGTGGCCTTGCAGTCGTGCGGATAGAGGGTGACGGGCACGATGCGCCGGATGCCCTGCCCCTTCAGCGAGCGCAGCACGCCCGCGGCCCGGGGCGAGGTGTAGCGGAAGGCGATCTTCACGGGCTCGGGGCGTCCGGCTTCGCGCAGCGCGGTGCGCAGCGCCGCGGCCTGGCGCGCGGTCTCCCGCAGGATGGGGCTGCCGCCGCCGATCTCGTCGTAGCGGCCTTCCACTTCCTTCCTGCGCCCCTTGGACAGCAGGGTGGCGAACAGCGGCTGCAGGAACGCGGGGCCCGGGAACTTGATGATGTCCCGGTCGGAGAAGAGGCGGTAGAGGAAGCCCTCCACGTCCCGGGAGCGCAGGGGGCCGCCCAGGTTCAGCAGGACGACGGCGGTGTCAGGCTTCACACCGTTCTCGAGAACGGGGTGCTGGCGGCCAGCTTCTTCAGGTAGGCGTCGAAGGGCTGCACGATGTTGCGCACGAAGCGCCGGCCCAGGGGCGTGATGAAGACGCCCTCGTCGCGCACCTCGACGGTGCCGAAGGGCACCTCGGCCCTGAGCTCCTCGATGGCGCCGGCGAAGTGGACCGGGCCGTCCACGCCGAAGCGCTGGCGGAGGTCGTCCCAGCGCAGCTCGAAGGTGCCCATGAGCTCGTGGATGAGCCAGCGGCGCATGAGGTCCTCCCCGTCGAGGCGGTGGCCCTTGTGCACGGAGAAGCGGCCTTCGGCGATGTCCCGCTCCCACTTGGTGAGGATCTTCTCGTTCTGGGAGTAGACGCCGGCCACGTTGGAGATGGCGCTGGGGCCGAAGCCCAGGAGGTCGGAACCCGCGGCCACGGCGTAGCCCATGAAGTTGCGGATGAGGCGGCCTTCCTTGACGGCCTTGGCCATCTCGTCGCCGGGGCGGGCGAAGTGGTCCATGCCGATGGCCACGTAGCCGTGCTTCTCCAGGATGTCCACGGCCAGGAGCAGGAGGTCCAGCCGCAATTCGGGGCTGGGCAGGGTCTCGGCGGGGATGCTGCGCTGGTAGGGCATGACCGAGGGCAGGTAGGCGAAGCCGTAGATGGCCATGCGGTCGGGGTTCAGCTCCAGGGTGCTCTCCAGGGTGCGCCGGAAGGTGGCCATGGTCTGGCCGGGCAGGCCGTAGACCAGGTCCAGGTTCACGCCGGGAAAGCCCAGTTCGCGGGCCTGCTTGACGGTGGTCAGCGTCTGCTCCCAGGTCTGGCCCCGGGTGATCAGCTCCTGCACGTGCTCGTCCAGGTCCTGCACGCCGAAGGACACCCGGTTGAAGCCCATCTCGCGCAGGGCGGGAAGCTGGTCGGGCTCCAGGAAGGTGGGGTCCACCTCGATGGAGACCTCGGCCCCGGGCAGCAGCGGGAAGCGGTCGGTGATGAGCTTGAAGGTGCGCTTGAGGTCGGCCACGTTCAGGTAGGTGGGCGTGCCGCCCCCCCAGTGGAGCTGGATGGCGCCGCGGCGGGTGGGCAGGTGTGAGGCCCACATCTCCACTTCGGTCTCCAGGGACTTCAGGAAGCCGTCCACGGGCGAGTAGTGGGGGCTCACCACCACGTTGCAGCCGCAGTAGGAGCAGCGGCGCTTGCAGAAGGGGAGGTGGGCGTAGAGGGAGAGCGGCTCGGGGTCGGCGTCGGCGCGCGCCAGGGCCTGGGCCACCTCCTCCTGGGGGAACCCCTCGGACCACACCGGCGGCATGGGGTAGCCGGTGTAGCGGGGTCCGGGGCGGTCGTAGTGCTTGATCAGGTCGGAGAGGGACAGGGCCATCTTCGGAACCTCCAGAGTCCATTTTCGCAGATAAAGGGGATGATTCCGGTCAACTATCCCTTGACCGCGTCGATCACCGCACCCACCACCGCCGGGTCCGTCTCGGGCAGCAGCCCGTGGCCGAGGTTGAACACGTGGGGGGCGCCCTTCATCACCTGCACGATGGCCTTGGCCTTGCGGACGGCCGTCTCTTCGCCAGCCAGCAGGGAGGTGGGGTCCAGGTTGCCCTGGAGCACCTTGCCGGGGAACTGGGCCCGGGCCTGGGCCATGGGGACCTGCCAGGACACCGCGAAGCCCTCGCACGGAAGGGTCCCGAGGCTGGCGGGGAGGATGCCCCGGGGGAAGTAGAGCCGGGGGGCGCCTTCCACCTGCGCGAGGGCCCGGTGGGCGGCGGGCAGGGCGAAGGCCTCGAAGTCCTCCCGGTCCAGTTCCCCGGCCCAGGTGTCGAAGAGCTGCACGCCCTGGGCGCCGGCGCCGATGTGGAGGTTGAGCAGGCGCGCCGAGGCGTCCGCGAGGCGGTCCAGCCACTTGCGGGCCTTCTCGGGCTCCTGGTGGAGGTAGGACTTGGCCCGCACCCAGTTCTTGCTGCCCTTGCCCTCCATGCCGTAGGCCAGGAGGGTCCAGGGGGCGCCGGCGAAGCCCAGCAGGGCCTTGTCCTCGGGCAGGGCGGCGCGCACCTTGCGCAGCGCGGCCTGCACGGACTCGAACACCTTCTCGTCCAGGAGGATGTCCGGGTCGATCTGGTCCAGGGTCTTCGTGAGGCGGGGGCCCCCCTCGGGGATCACCACGCCGCAGCCCAGGGCGTCCAGGATCACCAGGATGTCCGAGAAGATGATGGCGCCGTCGAGCTTGGGGAAGCGGCGCACCGGCTGGAGGGTGACCTCGGCGGCCAGGTCGGAGTCGTAGAGCAGGTCCTCGAAGGTGGCCTTCTCGCGGATCTTCCGGTACTCGGGCAGGAACCGCCCCGCCTGGCGCATGAACCAGATGGGGGGCGTGGGCAGAACTTCACCCCGGAGGGCGCGGACGAGCTGAGGAGTCATGGCGGTTCCGTTCTAGGCTTCGTTCTTGAGGGCGGCGGCGACCACGCCGATGGCGCGTTCGACGTGGGCCAGCTCCTCCTCGCCGTGGGCGGCGGAGAGGAAGGCCACTTCGTAGCCGGAGGGGGGGAGGTAGACGCCCTCCTTCAGCAGAAGGCCGTGCATCCTGTTGAACCGGTCGATGGCGCCGGACTCCACGCGGTCGGCGCGCTTGACGCCGGGCTGGAAGAGCGGCCACAGGAGGCTGCCCACGCGGGGCACGTGCAGGCCGGGCATCTTCTCGAAGGCGGCGGCCCACTGGGCCCCCTTCTGGTCGAGGTCGCGGTAGAGGTTGGGCGTGAGGCGCTCGAGGGTGGCCAGGCCCGCGGCCATGGCCACGGGGTTGCCGCTGAGCGTGCCGGCCTGGTAGACGGGGCCGTCGGGGGAGATGACGGCCATGATGTCCTTGCGCCCGCCGTAGAGCCCCACCGGCATGCCGCCGCCGATGATCTTGCCGTAGGTGACCAGGTCGGGGGTGATGCCCAGGAGCTCGGCGGCGCCGCCGGGGGCCACGCGGAAGCCGCTGATGACCTCGTCGAAGATCAGGACCACGCCGTAGGCGGTGCACAGCTCGCGCAGGCGCCGGAGGAAGGCCGTGTCCTGCACCAGGAGGCCGTTGTTGGCGGGGATGGGCTCGATGATGGCCGCGGCCAGCTCGTGGCCGAGCTTGTCGAAGGTGGCCTCGAGGGCCTCCAGGTCGTCCAGGCTGATGACGGTGGTCAGGTCGGCGAAGCCCCGGGGCACACCCGCGCTGCTGGGCTCGCCGAAGGTGACGAGTCCGGAGCCCGCCTTCACGAGCATCGCGTCGCTGTGGCCGTGGTAGCAGCCGTCGAACTTCAGGATGCGGTCGCGCTTCGTGAAGCCGCGGGCGGCGCGCAGGGCGCTCATCACGGCCTCCGTGCCCGAGGACACGAAGCGCATCTTCTCCACGAAGGGGACCATCGACTTGATCCGCCGGGCCAGGGCGATCTCGCGCCGGCTGGGGGCGCCGAAGGTGAGGCCCTCCTGCATGGCCTCCACGGCGGCGGAGATGATCTCGGGCACGGCGTGGCCGAGGATCAGCGGGCCCCAGGACATGCAGAGGTCCACGTAGCGGCGGCCCTCCTCGTCCTCGAAGCGGCTGCCCCAGGCCTTGCGGAAGAACTTCGGGGTCCCGCCCACGGCGCGGAAGGCGCGCACGGGACTGGAGACGCCGCCAGGAAAGTGGGTGAGGGCTTCCTGGAACAGGGTGTCGTTGCTCATGGTCAGATCCACTTCTTCTCAAGGGCCTCGCGGGCCACGTAGGTGACGATCCAGTCGGCGCCCGCGCGGCGGATGGCCAGCAGGTGCTCCCTGAAGAGGTTGGCCTCGTCCAGCCAGCCCATGCGGGCCCCGGCCTTGACGCTGCTGAATTCGGAGGAGACGTGGTAGGCGGCGATGGGGCAGAGGGTCTTCTCCCGCAGGCGCCAGATCAGGTCCAGGTTGGGCATGGCGGGCTTGACCATGAGGGCGTCGGCGCCCTCCTCCAGGTCCAGCAGGGCGTCGCGCAGGCCCTCCCTCGCGTTCCTGGGATCCATCTGGTAGCTGCGGCGGTCGCCGAACTTCGGGGAGGAGTCCGCGGCCTCGCGGAAGGGGCCGTAGTAGGCGCCGGCGTGCTTGATGGCGTAGCTGAGGATGCCGGTCTGGGTGAAGCCCTGGGCGTCCATGGCCTCGCGCATGGCGCGGATGCGGCCGTCCATCATGTCGGAGGGGGCCACCATGTCGGCGCCGGCCTCGGCGTGGGCCACGGCCATGCGGGCCAGGATCTCCACCGACTTGTCGTTGACGATCACGGGGCCGTCGTTGACGCCGCAGTGGCCGGTGTCGGTGTAGGCGCACAGGCACACGTCGGTCATGACGATGACGTCCGAGCCGAACTCCTTCTTCAGGCGGCGCACGGTCACGGGCACGATGCCCTCGTGGTCGTGGGCGGCGTGGGCGTCGGAGGCCTTGTCGGAAGGGTCGGGGACGCCGAAGAAGAGGTGGCTGCGCAGGCCCAGCTTCAGGTCGGACTCCACCTGGCGGACGGTGGCCTCCACGCTGTTGCGGGAGATGCCGGGGAGGCTGGAGATCTCGGTGGAGTCGTTGCCGGGCTGCACGAAGTGGCCCTGGATGAGGTTCCGGGCCTGGACGGTGGTCTCGGCCACGAGGTCCCTCATGGCGTTGGTGGTGCGAAGGCGGCGGGATCGGATCAGCATGGTCAACCTCGTGAAGACAGGAGTTGCTGCAGGGCGGACAGGTGGGGCTCGCACCAGCCATGGGAAGGATATCCCACTTGGGCGAAGGCCCGGTCCGTTCGTTCACCCCAGGCCAGGCGCAGGCGGTCCCCGGAGAGGGGGCCCAGCACTTCGGCCTGGAGGGGGCTGAGGGCCAGCATGGCGTCCAGATCCGGAAGCTCCGGCGGGGGGTCCAGGGGCACTTCCCGGTGGGTGATCCAGGGGAGGACGGTCCACGGGGTGCCCCTCAGGGCCTCCTCCAGGTGCTCCCGGCTGCGCTCGGCCCGGGCCAGGAGGAAGGTCCCGCCCCCGGGGAAGCGGTCCTTGAGCAGCTGCACGAGGCCCTCGGCCTGGGGGATCGCGCTGGTGACCACCTGCCGGCCCTCCAGGGCCCGCGCGGTGGCCGCGCCCTGGGCCAGGCAGGGCACGCCCGGAGGGATCTGGGCGAGCCGGGCAGCGGCCGGGCTGAGGACGATGACGCCGTCGGGGCGCGGATGCGGAGCCGGGGCGCCGGTCGCCTCGAGCGTGGTGACCCGGAAGGTGACGGGTTCCCAGCCCGCGGCCGAGACGGCCCGGCTCATCGCGTCATCCTGGGCGCGGGCGAGGCCCACGCGTTTCACAGCCCCAGCCCCCGGAGGACCTCGGTGACGAGGACATCCTCATCTTTGCTGCGGGACTGGCCCCACCGGATTCCGTCCGGCCCCGCGTAGGCGGCCTGGAGATGGAAGCCGCCGGCCTCCTCCACGCAGAGGGCGCCCAGCGGCTGCTGGCAGCCGCCGCCGATGCCCCGCAGGACTTCCCGCTCGAGCGTCACGCACTTCAGGGTCGGGGCGTGGTGGAAGCCCTTGAGGGCTTCGATGATGGCGACGTCTTCCGCCCGGCATTCCGCCAGGAGGGCGCCCTGGGCCGGGGCCGGGAGCAGCTCCCGGGGCCCGAAGGGCCGCACGTCCAGGCCGGCGAGGTCCAGGCCCAGGCGGCGCAGGCCCGCGGCCGCCAGCACGGTGCCGTGGAGGGGCTCGTCGCGCAGCAGGCCGTCCTTGACCCGCTGGAGCCGGGTGGGGACGTTGCCGCGGATCCAGGTGAAGGAGGCCTTGGGAAGGGCCTGGGAAAGGAACCGCAGGCGCCGTTCGGAGCTGGTGCCGATGACGGGGTTCTCCGGGGCGTCGGGGCGCATGACGAGCCAATCGGCCGAGTCCTCCCGCTCCGGGACGCAGGCGGTGACGATCCCGGCGGGGCGGTCCAGGGCCACGTCCTTGAAGGAGTGGATGAGGAGGTCCACGTCCTTGCACAGGAGGGCGTCCTCCAGTTCCTTGGTGAAGAAGCCCGCGCCCTCCTCCTTGCCCAGGGGGCCGGCGAGCCACTGGTCGCCGTGGGTGGTGAACCGCTTCCAGAGGACTTCATGCCCGGCCGCACGCAGGTGGGCCACCAGGTCTTCCGATTGCTGCACGGCGAGGAGGGAACCCCGCGTGCCCAGTATTATTTTCATCGTCCTTCCAGGGCTGGCTCACGGTGGAGGTTGAGGGCCCGGAAGGCGAGCGTGCGCCCCCGCTTGAGGAGGGCCTCCAGGGCTTCCATCTGGACGGGGTCGAGACCGGCGAGCACACTACCGGGCGCGACGGCTTCCGCCTCCAGGGCCTCCCAGGCTTCCGTGAGGCGATCCTGGGCGGTGCGGTTGGCGTGCTTCTGGATCCGGGCGTCCGCGCGGCGCCGAAGGCGCTCCACGGCGCCGACGATGTAGGGCTCGGCGTGCACCGCGGCTTCCCGCCGCTTCATGCGCCCGCCCTCGGTCTCCGCCAGGAAGGTGGACAGGTCCACGCGGGTGACCCAGGGGATCTCGTCCATCTCGGGTTCGGTGTCGTAGGGGAGGGCCAGGTCCACCAGCCTCACGGGGGGCCGGTCCAGGCGCTCCCAGTTGCCCTTGGTGAAGATGGGGGCCGAGCTGGCGGTGGCCGTGACCACCGCGTCGAACCCCTCGGGATCCATCTGGAGCTGGGCCAGGGGCACCAGCGGCAGGCCGAAGGCCTCGGCCTTGGACAGGGTCCGGTTGCTCATGGTGATCTGGAAGCCGCGCTCGGGCAGGCGCTGGGCCAGGTACCGGCTCATGGGGCCGACGCCCACGATGGCGACCTTGGCGCCCGGGGCCAGGGTCGTCTCCAGGTGGCGCAGGGCGGCGGTGGCCACGCTGGCGCTGCCGTCGTCCAGGCCGATGCGGGTACGCAGGCGCTGGGCCTCGCGGAGGATGTCCTCGAAGGCCGCCTGGGCCTCGTGGCCCGCGGTGCGGGTCTCCTTGGCCGTCTGCAGGGCCTGCTTCATCTGGCCCACGATCTCCCGGTCGCCCAGGTTGGCGCTGTTGAGGCCGGTGGCCACCTCCAGCAGGTGCCGCCAGGCGGCCTCCCCCTGGAAGCACTCGATGTCGGGGTCGAAGCCCAGCGTGGTGCCGTCCCCGCCCCAGAACATGAAGATGACCCGCTGGCAGGTGGCGAGGTAGACCAGCTCGCAGGCGTCGGAGATGCGCCGCCACATGAGCAGGTGATCGGCCAGATGCGCACGGACCACGTTCCTGGCCACAACCTCTGGGTCATGCCTCGGTATGTAGTAGGAGTAGAGAACAGGATCCATGGGCCGCCATTTAGTCTGTCTAAGGGATCAGGGTATCTTAAATTATTGAATCGACCGAACCGGAAAGTTCACGTTCCGGCGGGAGTCCCGGCGGGTCAAGAGCAGGGTAGGCAGGTAAATTCCCTTTCGCCATATTGTTTTCCCATCGACCGGAGGAAAGGATGAGGAAAGGCGAAAAAAAAGGGTATTGATGGCCATCACAGGGGTCTAGGGTTCCAGGAGCCGTCCGGGCATGTCCGCCAGACCGTACACCGCCACCGCGAGGATGGCCGAGTTCCGGGCCAGGTCCTCCTTGTTGATCTTGTCGAAGGTGTCGGCCTTGGAGTGGTGGACCTCCCAGTACTTGGACGTATCGTGGTTCATGCCCAGGCCGGGGACGCCCACCATGACCGAGGGCTCGATGTCCACGCCGCCGTGGCCCAGCACCAGCCGCCCCGCCTCCAGGGGCTCCAGCATGGGCCGGAGGCCCCCCAGCACCGCCAGGGCCTTCTGGGCGTCCGGGGCCCTGCCGCCCTCCGGGGCGTGCAGTTCCAGGGAGAAGCCCCGGGCCGGGCCGTTGCCCGAATCCGTCTCGATGGCCGCGACGTGGTCCTTCAGTTCGGCGCGGTGCAGGGCCAGGTAGCCCTCCCCGCCCCGGTTCCCGTTCTCCTCGTTGGCGAAGAACACCACCCGCACGGTGCGGGCGGGCTTCAGGCCCTGCTCGCGGATGAGGCTCGCGGCGGCCAGCGACAGGATGCAGCCCACCCCGTCGTCCTGGGCCCCCTGCCCCACGTCCCAGGAATCCAGGTGGCCCCCGACCAGGACGATCTCGCCCGGCCGGGTCGCTCCGGGAAGCTCGCCCACCACGTTGGCGGCCTCGGCGTCGGGAAGCGTCTCGCAGCCCATCTCCAGGTGGACCATGATGCGCTGCCCGCGGTCCCACATCCGCCTCATCATCATGGCGTCCTCCACCGAGACCGCGGCGGCGGGAATGGCCGGCGCGTCGGCGTCGTAGTGGAGGGTCCCGGTGTGGGGCGTGTCGTAGCTCAGGGAGGCCACGGACCTCAGCAGCATGCCCACCGCCCCTTTCCGGGCCGCGGCGGAGGCGCCGGAGAAGCGCATGCGCGCGCCGGGGCCGTAGCCCCTGAAGGGGGACTCGAACAGGACGATGCGGCCTCTCACCTGGTCGTCCTTGAGCCCGGCCAGCTCCTCGAGGGAGGCGACCACCACCACGTCGGCCGTGATGCCGCCCTTGGGCGTGGGGACGCTCATCCCCAGGCCCAGGATGGACACCTCCTTCAGGTTGGGAAGCACCATCCAGGCCGACTCCTGGTTCCGCACCCAGTGGGGCACCATGACCTTCTCGGCGTGCACGTTCTGGAGTCCCGCGTCCCGCATGGCCTGGAGGCCCCAAAGGACGGCCTTGTCGTAGTTGGCGGAACCGCTGAGGCGGTGGCCCACGTCGTCGCAGAGCGAGGCCAGGTTCCGGTAGGCCCTGTCCGAGGCCAGCGCCCGCGCCGCCAGGGCCGAGGCCTGGGCCCGGACCTTCGCCAGGGGGTCCTCCGGCGTCGTGCCCAGCAGGGCGGACGCACCGAAACCCAGGGCGAGAAGCAGGGAGAGGGAACCGCGCATGAAGCCTCCGTCGATGCCTCATTATGTGCGGTATCCACCCCCCTGCCTACCGTTTGGGCGGCGGCGGCTCCCCCTTGTCCTGGAACCCCGGGAGGATCGCCCGGAAAAGCCCGTTCCCGATGAGTCTCCGGATGACCTGCCACTCGCTGGTCTCCGGCGCCCGGGTGGAGCCCGAGATGTGGACGACCGTGGCCACCGAGCGGGAGGACCGGTTCTTGAAGAGCTTCCCGAGGAACTGGAGCACGTGCATCTCCACGCGCTTCCCGAAGCGCTTGTCCTTGTCCTTCGCCTTGTCGTAGACCTGGAGGTTCTTGATGAGCGGCTTCACGTAACCCTCCACCCGGCCATCCTTGACGGTGAGTTCGGTGAAGAGGGAGAAGGATCCCGCGGCCACGTCCACCCCCGCGTGGGCCATGAGCATGTCGTTGAGGCTGGGCAACGGGGCGTCGTCCAGCTTGAAGTGGACATCAAAATCCGCCGTTTTCGCGGAGCCCTGGAATTTCCCGGAGAGGGAGGTCGGGCCGCTACCCATGAATGTGCCATGCGCTTGAAAGGGCGATGGACCGTGGCCGACTTGGTTGTTCAGGTTTTCCAGTTTCAGGTTCACCTTTGTCATGAATACCCGGTAGTGCGGCTGGGTCGCCTCGTTCAGGAACCCCACCTGGCTGTTGGTGAGTTTCAGGGTGTCCAGCCGGAGCTTGAGCTGGGGGGCGTTCCGGAGCTTCCGGGCCAGCTTCACCGCCTGTTTCCCATGCTCCTTCTCGACGGCCACGGTGGCCAGGCTGTGCACGTAGTCCACCCGCAGGTCCTCGAGGTGCATCTCCGTGAGGTGGGCCGTCTGGCCTTCCGGGGTGCTCTCCACGTCCCCGTCCAGGGAGAGGAAGCCGCCCGTGGTCTTGATCTGGTAGGCCTGGGCCAGGGGATTCAGCCGGTCCAGGGGCACCCGCTCCAGGTGGATCCTCCCCTGGGCGGCCACGTAGGGCTCCCGCAGGAAATCCGCCGATCCCTGGAAGCGCAGCTTGCCGGTGTCGAACATCAGGCCTTCCAGGCTGACGGGGGAGGGGTAGGTGCCCCTGGCCGCCGCGATGTTGCGGATGTTCAGGGCCAGCAGGGAGATCCGGGTGAGCTGCAGGGGCTTGCTGGCCGTGTCCGCGGAAAGGTAGAGCAGGGAGCCGTTCCGGACTTCGACCCGGTCGAGCTTGAACGGGAAGACCGACTCCACGGCCCGCTGCCAGCCCCGTTCCTTGAGGCTCACCCGGCTCCGCACCTCCTCGGTGGCCTGCGCCAGGTCGATGTGAAGCGCGGGGCTCTCCAGGGTGAGGTTCCCGGCCACCTTGAACCGGAGCAGCTCCCTGAGGAGCAGCGAGAAGCGGAGCGAGCCGAAATCCGCCACGGGGGGGACCGGATGGGTGTTCTGGGCCACCACCACCTGGTCCAGGTCGAAGGCCAGGCGCCAGAGGTGGGGGTGGGCCCGGGCGATGTGGACCGTGTAGCCCTTGAGCTGCTGGTTCATGGTCCGCTCGGCCCAAGCCTGCATGGGCCGCGCGAGCAGCCGGTCCACGAAGCCGAGCGTCAGGACCAGGGCGAGGCCCAGGGCGCCAAGGGCCGTGCGAACGGGATGGGCCCGGCACCGGGCCTTCATCCTGGCCAGGAGAGGACCCCAGCCTGGGACTCCCGGGAGAGGATCCGATTCGGTGTCCATGGGAGGCCTGGTTTTCATGGGGCACAACAGGAGAAATCAAGAATTGTAAAAAAAAGGCATGAAAAATCAGCCCGGATCCATGATCTCACACATGCGGAATTCCCGCGGGAAATGCACGGATCTGCTTTTTATCTTTTCCAGTCGGGTAGGCCGGGGAGCTTGCGCCCCCGGCCCCCCTCAGATCCGGACGTGCGGGACTACCGCATCCGGCTCCTCGTCACGGTCGCTGAGGACGTAGTTTCGATGCGTAACTGATGGCTGGGGCCAGTGGGAACCGAGCCAGAAGCTTGTTCATGCGATCCCAGGTCATGCGGGCCCGCTGGGACCTCCGGTTGAGCCATCCACGCCACCTTCGCCCAACTTCATAGCGGAAGTGCGCCAGGGCCCTGGAGTTCCCCGTGATCCCGTAATACCTGAAGTGACCGACCAGTTTCTGGTTGATCGTCCGCCATTGCTCGCGCACCGGGAGGTGGCGGTGTTTGGCCATCCACTCCCCGATCTTCGTGAGCGCCCGACTCATCCGGCTCTTCGCGGTCTTCCGCTTCACCACCCACCGGCCGTTCTTGGCCGTGGCCCAGTAGTGGGTGAATCCCAGGAAGTCGAAGTGGCCTGGTCCCCCATTGGGGTCCCTGGGCTCCCTCGGCTTCCAGAACTCCACCAGCCGGGTCTTATCCGGGTGGATCGTCAGGCCATACCGCTCGAACCGCTTGGGCAGGACTTCCATAACCCGCTTGGCATCCTCCTCCTGGGCAAAGCCCATCACGAAGTCGTCCGCGTAGCGCACCAGGAAGGCCCGACCCCGGAGTCGGGGCTTGACCTCCCTTTCAAACCACACGTCCAGCACCTCGTGGAGGTAGATGTTGGCGAGCATCGGACTGACCACCCCGCCCTGGGGCGAGCCGGTTTCCGGGTGCGTGATGCATCCTTTCTCCAGCACGCCCGCGTTGAGCCATTTGCCGATCAGGCGCCTCAGAACGCCGTCCTTCATCCGCAGGTCAAGGATTTCCCGCAGCTTCCCGTGGTCCAAAGTATCGAAATACTTACGGATATCCACGTCAAGCACCCAGCCTCCCCCCATGTCCATCAACCCCTGCCAAATCGCCTCCAGCGCCATGTGCGCGGAGCGCCCGGGCCTGAACCCGTAGGAGCAGTCCAGGAAGTCCTGCTCATAGAGCGGTTCCATCACCATCACCACGGCCCTTTGCAGGACCTTGTCTTCGAAGGCGGGAATGCCCAGGGGGCGTTGGCTGCCATCCCCTTTCGGGATGTAGGTTCTCCGGACTGGAGGGGCCTTGTAGGTGTCGCCGTTCTTAGCCCGGTTCAGGAGGCTCTGGAGGTTGGACTCCAGGTTTTCCCCGTATTCCTTGCCCGTCACGCCGTCCACCCCGGTCGCCCCATCCTTGCGGGTGCGCCCGAAGGCTTCCTTCATCCAGTCCAGGTCCATGTGGTAGGCCAAGGAGGTGAAAGCCACCTCCGGGTGGATCCTGGCCAGTTCTGCGATCCGTTGTTGTTTCGTGGAGACGCTGTTGGATGTCATTGCACCCATTATCTTTCCCTTCAACGGTTCCGTGATCCGGCAGCTCCTTGGCTCCAGCGGGTCCCGGCGGCCCGGTTCCCCGCGATCATCGCTACTATGAGCTGCTCCGACTTCCGGCCACCCCTCCCGCGCTCCTTCGTTTCCTTCAGTTTGCGGTACCGCCCTGTGCCGGCTGTTCGCTCCCGCCGGGGGCGGCACCCCCCGGCGAGCCTGGGTTCGTTTTACGTGGCTTCCCTCACCACTGGGTTGTTGGCGGAGATGGCTGGATCTCCCAGGTTCCTGGGGAACCCCTGTGCACGTGCCCTGCTCTATGACCCCGGTGGGACCCTACGGTCAGGCCCTTGCGACCTTCGGGTGCTGTCTTCCGATCGGAGAACGGCGTCGACTCCCACGGTTGGATGCTTTCGGGGCTCCATCACACGGCCCATGCACTCCCTGTCTACGCTTCACGAGGTCGGTCGCCCTTCCCCACGCAAGACTCGGTTCCGGCTGCTGGCCAGCTTTGCCGGGCGGGGCTTGCTGCCTCCCCGCTGGGCTCCATTGCGAGGTTTCAGTCTGTCTTAGGTCATCCATCCTCCTCGCCCAGGCTTGGCCTGGCGCACTCCCCGTCCATCCCCGGCAATTTAAACGCTGAATTTGCAGGGGATGAACGGGGATGGCAACAGGATGAAAAAATCCCCGCCTACACCTGCCCCGTTTCGCCGCAGCCGCAGTGCCGGCCCCGGAGGCCCTGCCGGAACTTCTCCCGCTCCTCCGGGGTCATGCCCTCCCAGCGCCGCATCATGTGATGGCGCCGGTGCCAGCCGCCGCCGTGGGACCTGTGGAAGCCCCCGAACAGGATCCGGCTCAGCACCAGGAGGCCCACGGCCTGCCAGAAGTGGATGGCCCGCAGCCCGAAGATCGCCGGCATCAGTCCGTTCCACAGCCCCATCACGACGTACCCCAGCACCGCCACCGCCGCCACGCCCAGGACGGCGATGCCGATCCCCTTGCGGACGGTCATTCCCTTGTGCCTAAACATCGACGTACTCCTCGTAGATCGCCCGCAGGCGCTTGCGCAGATGCACTACCGCGTAGTGTTTCCTCGACAGCAGCGTGTTCACGGGGAGCCCCGTGGCCGCCGCCAGTTCCTTGAAGCTCCGCCCTTCCAGCTCGTGGGCCACGAACACCGCCCGCTGCTCCTCGGGCAGTTCCTCCAGAGCCGCGTCCAGCTCCTCCAGCAGCACCCGCCTCGCGAAGGCGGCCTCGGGCCCCGCGTCCCGGGAGGGCAGCAAGTCCTCCAGGGCCCGCTCCTCGCCCTCCGGGTCCTTTTCGAAGGGGGCCTGCCGCCGGAGCTCGTTCCCCCGGCGCCGGAAGAGGTCGGTGATGCGGTTGCGGGCCACCCGGAACATCCACGCCCCCGCTTCCTGCAGCGGCGTCATCAGGCGCTGGGCTTCCACCAGCTCGAAGAACACCTCCTGGAGGACGTCCTCCGCGTCGGCTTCCTCGGGCACCCATTTCCGGATGAAGTTCCGGAGTCTGGACGCCTCGCGCGCGACGGCTTCGGTGATCTGACGATCCTGCTCGGACATCCAGGCGGCTTCCAGGGGTTCCTCCTTCTATACCTGAAGACGGCGGAACCCGGGGAATATTGTGGGTTTCCTTCCCTTTCCCGGGAAGGGAGACCGAACACCTTTCATTCCAGAATTTCCTGCATCATGATGAGGACCCGGGATGGACCCGGCCGAGGTTTCCGATGGGCATCGAGGCGTCCCTTGATTTCGCGACGTTGGAGCTGCTGCCCCTGGGCGTGATCGTGGTGAACGACCAGGGCGAGATCCTCTACTACAACCAGCGGGAGGAGCAGATCTCCGGCCGGCGGCGGGAGGAGGTGGTCGGGAGGAACTTCTTCCGGGACGTGGCGCCCTGCACCGAGGTCCGGGAGTTCCACGGCCGGTTCAAGGACCTCATGGAGCGCGGCGAGGACCAGGTCGAATTCGACTTCACGTTCCCCTTCGCCCTGGGGGCGCGCCAGGTGCGGATCCACCTCCACCCTTTCCGGAAGGGCGAGGAGTACCTCTGCGTCATCTTCGTGGCCGACGTGACGGAACGGGAGCTGCTCAGGGAGCGCATCCTGCAGAGCCAGCGCTTCAGCGAGCTGGGCTCGGTGGCCGCCAAGGTGGCCCACAACTTCAACAACCTCCTCACCGTCGTCCAGATGAGCGCCGAGGCCGCCCGGGAGCGGGCGGATCCGGAGGTGGACCGGCACCTGGCCAGGGTCCTCCAGGCGGTGGGGGACGGCACCTCCCTGGTGACCCGCTGCCTGGAGATCGCCAAGCCCGACCTCCCCCGCAGTCCGGGGCGGCTGGACCTGAACGAGGCCCTCCGCACGGCGGTGGAGTTCGCGCGCTCCTTCGCGGACAGGGCCGCCCTGGACGAAGGGCGCGGCATCCGGTTCCGCACCGACCTCGTCCCCGGGAGCCTGCCGGTCGCGGGGGACGGCCCCGAGCTCCGCGACGCCCTGCTGAACCTGCTGCGCAACGCCGTCGACGCCATCCAGGGCCAGGGCACCGTGCGGGTCCGCTCGCTCAGGGAGACTGGAGGGGCGGTGGTGGAGATCGCCGACGACGGGGTGGGCATGACCAATGAGGTGCAGCGCCAGCTCTTCACCCCCATGTTCACCACCAAGGGCGAGCGCGGCACGGGCCTGGGGCTCGCCAGCGTCCATTCGACCCTGCGCCGCCACGGCGGCAGCATCCAGGTCACGAGCGCTCCCGGAAGGGGCAGCCGGTTCCGCATCACCCTGCCGGAAGCTACCTGACCCTCACCCGCACCCGCAGCCGGCCCGAGGCGTCCGCCTCCAGGACCTCCCAGGACAGGGGGCCGTCCCTGCCCGCGGGCGCCTCGCCGGGGCCCACGTTGAAGGCCGCGTCGTCCAGCTGCCACCGGCCCCCGGGGTAGCTGGGCGCGGGCGGCCCGGGGGTGCGGGGGTGGGCGTCGACGATCCGCACGGGGCCCCTGGGCTCGCCCCGGGTGAGAAGGCCGGGATCCACCCGGGCCACGACCAGGCCTTCGTAACCCGGGCCCCAGCGGTCCCCCACCCGGCCCCGGTCGAAGCCCAGCGGGCGGCGCACGTTCAGCTCCCAGAACCGGCCCCGGCGGCGGGGGTCGGGGATCACCAGGCGCTGGGGGAGGTCCCGGGGGGCCCGCTCCAGGGGATCCAGCCAGCCCTCCCAGGCCCGGCGCACCTGCAGGGTGCTCACGGTGTCCTTGAAGGCGCCGTGGTACCAGAGGCGGTCGCGCACCCAGCCCATGGGCTGGGAGGGGCTGTAGGCCGTGTCCTCCTGCCAGGGGCCGGCCTCGGGGTGGAAGCGGTCCCACCCCCGGAACATGCCGGCGTCCATGACGTCCCAGGCGCCGGCGGTGAGCGGGTGCCTGGAATCCAGGTAGAAGTCGTCCACGCGGTTCTCGCCCATGGCGTGGAGGGCCTCGTGGACGATGAAGCCCAGGGGGGTCTCGTCCGTGAAGAAGACCGCGGGCCACTGGACGTAGCGGTTCCACGGGAGGGGCTCCAGGAGGCAGATGGCGGTGAGTTCCTTCACGCTCCGGGTGACCGTGCCCGGGGGGCCGGGCGGGACGACCCACAGGTGGTCGGGCTTGCCGTCCGGACGCAAGGCGCCGGTGCGGTTGTCCACTTGGTCGTAGGCCTTAAGGTCCATGGACTTGATCCGCTCCAGGACCCAGGCGACCAGGGTTCCCCGCTGGGCGTCGGTGCGGGGGGCGGGATGGACGGCGTCGGCCAGGTGGAGGAAGGCCCCCTCCTCCAGCTCCAGGCTCCCCTTGGAGATCTCGTAGAAGTAGTTGGCGGCGCTGGCCTCCCCCGCGCCCCGCCCGAAGAAGAGGGCCCGCAGCTCGGCGTCGGTGCGCAACGGGGCCTGGTCCGGGAAGTCCAGGCGCACCACCAGCACCCGCTCCTTCCGGAAGCCCGGGGCCCGGCCCAGCACCACCGGGGCCGCCAGCTCCCCCACCGGGACCAGGTCCCGCTGGAACCCGGATTTCTCGACCACCACATGGGTTTCGGCCGGGTCCAGGTCCAGGGAGAAGGCCCCCTGGGCGTCGGTATAGGCCACCGGGGGCTGGACCCGCGGCCGCACCCGCACCCCGCGGTCGGGGTGGACCCGGACCCCTTCCAGGCCCCGGGCGCCGTCCGTGACCCGGCCCGTCACGGGCACGGCGAGGGCCGGAAGGCTCAGGAGGAGGGTCAATAGCAGACGTACCATGGATTCAACGATACAATGGACGGTTCTAGGAAACCCCCGGACTGATCCTCAAAAGGCCACGCGTGACCGAATCCAACCTCATCCGCAACTTCTCCATCATCGCCCACATCGACCACGGGAAGTCCACCCTGGCCGACCGGCTCCTGGAGCTCACCAACACCATCGCCCGGCGGGACATGCAGGCCCAGATACTCGACGACATGGAGCTGGAGCGGGAGCGTGGCATCACCATCAAGGCCCACGCGGTGACCCTCAAGTACCCCGCGCTGGACGGCAACATCTACACCCTCAACCTCATCGACACCCCCGGGCACGTGGACTTCACCTACGAGGTGAGCCGGAGCCTGGCCGCGTGCGAGGGGGCCATCCTGGTGGTGGACTCCACCCAGGGCGTGGAGGCCCAGACCCTGGCCAACACCTACCTGGCCCTGGAGAACGAGCTGGAGATCTTCCCGGTCCTGAACAAGACCGACCTGCCCAGCTCGGAGCCCGAGCGCGTGCTGGAGGAGATCAACACCGTCATCGGCCTCGTGGACACGGCGCACGCCATCAACGTCTCCGCCAAGACCGGCGAGAACTGCCTGGCGGTGCTGGAGCAGATCGTCAAGTGCGTCCCGCCCCCCAAGGGCGACCCCAAGGCGCCCCTCCAGGCCCTGGTGTTCGACTGCCACTACGACCAGTACCGGGGCGTGGTGTGCCTCGTGCGCATCTTCAACGGCACCCTCAAGGCCGGGGAGACCATGCACTTCATGGCCACCGGCAGCGACCACCGGGTGGACGAGGTGGGGGTCTTCAACCCCAAGATGAGCAAGGTGGACGAACTGACCGTGGGCGAGGTGGGCTACGTCACCGGCAGCATCAAGACGCTGGCCGACATCAAGGTGGGCGACACCCTCACCCACGCCCTCTCCAACACCACCCGCCCCTCCACGGAGATGCTCAAGGGCTTCAAGGAGCTCCAGCCCGTGGTGTTCGCGGGGATCTTCCCCACCAACAGCGAGGACTACGAGGACCTCCGGGACGCCATGGACAAGCTGCGGCTCAACGACAGCTCGTTCAAGTACGAGCCCGAGACCAGCCAGGCCCTGGGCTTCGGCTTCCGGTGCGGGTTCCTGGGCCTCCTGCACATGGAGATCGTCCAGGAGCGCCTGGAGCGTGAATTCGACCTGGACCTCATCACCACCGCCCCCTCCGTGCGCTACCACGTGTTCCTCACGGACGACACCGAGGTGGACGTGGACAACCCCTCCAAGCTGCCCCCCCTGCCCCGCATCAACCGCATCGAGGAGCCGCTGATCGAGGCCACCATCCTCACCCGCCCCGACTTCGTGGGCGGCCTCCTGAAGCTCTGCGAGGACCGCCGCGGCCTCCAGCAGCGCCTGGAGTACGTGGGCAAGGACCGGGTCATGCTCGTCTACGAGCTGCCCCTGAACGAGGTGGTGCTGGACTTCTACGACAAGCTCAAGTCCATTTCCAAGGGCTACGCCAGCTTCGACTACCACATGAAGGGCTACCGGGAGTCCGACCTGGTGAAGATGGACATCCTCGTCAACGGCGAGCCCGTGGACGCCCTCTCCATCCTCGTGCACCGCTCCAAGAGCCAGGCCATGGGCCACGGCCTGACGGTGCGCATGAAGGAGGTCATCCCCCAGCAGATGTTCGACGTGGCCATCCAGGCCGCCATCGGCGCCAAGATCGTGGCCCGCACCAACGTCAAGGCCCGGCGCAAGGACGTGCTGGCCAAGTGCTACGGCGGCGACATCTCCCGCAAGAAGAAGCTCCTGGCCAAGCAGAAGGAAGGCAAGAAGCGCATGAAGTCCATCGGCAGCGTCGACATCCCCCAGGAAGCCTTCCTGGCCATCCTCAAAGTGGAGAGCTGAGCCATGGCCCAGCCGTCCATGGAGGTCACCCAGCAGGCGCCGAAGGCCGGCGTGAAGAGCCTCACCGGCTTCGTCCTCACCGGACCCGAGAAGGGCGTGATCCTCTGCGTGCTGCTGGGGCTCATGTACCTCCGCCTCTACCGCCGGAAGCGGTCGCAGGACAAGATCTGCTCCCACTGCGGCACCCGGAACCCCCCGCACCAGACCAACTGCAGGCAGTGCTCGGCCCCCCTGTTCCATAAATAGCGGCTATCATCTCCCCCAGGTGGGCCCATGAGCAAGATCCGAGTCCTGGTCGCCGACGATGATTCCACGAATCTCGCGCTCCTGGTCCGGGTGCTCAGCAAGGCGGGCATGGAGACCGTGGCCGCGGAGGACGGGGCGGAGGTCCTGGCCTACCTGCGCAAGGCGCCGGAGTCCTTCGACGTCCTCCTCATGGACCTGGTGATGCCCCGCATGAACGGCTTCCAGGTCCTCAAGCGCATGAAGGCCAACGCCCACCTCAAGGACCTCCCCGTCATCCTCCAGACCGCCTCCAACTCCCCCGAGGACATCCAGCGGGGCATGGAGGCCGGCGCCTACTACTACCTCACCAAGCCCTTCACCCAGCGGGTGGTCCTGGGCATCGTCAGGACCGCCGCCCAGGACATCGCCCGCATCCGCGTGCTCCACGCCGAGGTGGAGCGCCTGGGCACGCCGCTCTCCATGATGATGAACGGCCGTTTCCGCTTCCGCACCCTTCTGGAGTGCCACGAGCTCGCCAACCTCCTGGCCAAGGCCTGCCCCGACCCCACCCGGATCGTCACCGGCCTCTCGGAGCTCCTCATCAACGCCCTGGAGCACGGCAACCTGGGCATCACCTACACGGAGAAGGGCGAACTCCTGGAGAAGAACGGCTGGAAGGCCGAGATCAACCGCCGCCAGGCCCTCCCCGAGAACCAGGACAAGTGGGTGGAGGTGGAGGTCACCCGCCACCCGGACCGCATCGCCTTCGAGGTGCGGGACCAGGGCAAGGGCTTCGACTGGAAGACCTACGTGGTGCCCAATCCGTCCAGGCTGTTCGACAACCACGGACGGGGGATCTTCATGGCGAAGATGGACAGCTTCGACCGCCTGGAATACCTGGGGGCGGGGAACCATGTGCGGGCGGAGGTCCGCCTGGCCTAGGCGTCCAGCTGATCCAGGATTCTTCGGACGGTCTCCTGGAGAGGTCCAATATGGTTGGCGACAACGTCCCAGACGATAGCGTCATCCAGTGAGAAATAGGCATGGGCAAGCACGTCCCTGAAGCCGGCGATACGCTTCCACGGGATTTCGGGACAGGCAGCAATGATTTCTGCCGGTAATCGTTTTACGGCCTCGCCCGCCACCTCCAGGTTGTGGAGAACGGCGTCCCGAGTTCGCCAATCATCTGAAAATCCCTCGAGGTCCAGACCTTCGGCAAGGATCAGAATCTTTGAACAGGCAGCCAGGATGTCCTGGAGATACAACCCCGGATCACGCGACACGGTGCATTTCCGCCAGGACGGCTTCCCGGATCCTGGGCCTCAAGCCGGTCGAAGTGACAAGGTCGACATCCCGCAGCAACAAAGCTTCCAGATCCTCCTTCAGGCCCATGAACCGACTAAAAGTAGGGTCGCCTACGAACGTCACGATGAAGTCCACATCGCTATCCGGTTTCGCATCGCCCCGGGCGAAGCTGCCGAAGAGATCCAGATGGAGAACACCATACCGCTCCATGAGTTCAGGGATCGCGGGCTGGAGCGTGGCTATGATTTCCTGCCGGTCCATGGGTAGGTTCCTTCCGCTACAGGATAATGCCGTCAGGCACTTTCCGGTTGTCGTCATCACATCTGTTGAATTGACAACACCTTCTTCGACGCCATGTGCGCCCATACCACCTGGCAGAACCACAGCGTCGACCGGAACCGCTCCATGTAGTTCACCCTCGCCATCAGCCTGAGGGCCTTCAGGCCGGGGTCGTCCGTGGGCGGCGCCGTCCGGTCCAGGTCCAGGAGCGCGGCGGCGTCGTTCTTCAGGTGGAGGGTCAGGGGCTTCCAGGCCTCGGCCAGGAGCGCGGCCTGGGCGTCGGCGTAGTCCGTGGCCAGCTTCCCGAAGTCGGTGTTCGCGCCGTACTCCATGCGGTCCACGGCCATGACCTCCACCCACCTGACGTTGGGGGGGAGGCGCAGCACCGTCCGGCCCTGGCCGGCGGGGTCCTCGCAGAGGACCTCCAGGGTGCTGCCGGCGGGCGGGACCCGGCCCGTGACCTCCGCCTTGCTCGAGGACAGCAGCCGCATGCCGTCGGCCATGCGCTGGGCCTCGGCGGGACGGTCCAGGCCCTGGCGGAGCAGGGTGGTCTGCCACGCGTTCCAGCGCTGGAGGAGCGGATCCTCCAGGGCCAGGAACGCTCCGTCGAACAGGAACCCGGAAAGGGTCCTGGCCTCCCCGGCCAGGGTGGCGGGAAGGGTGAACTGGGCGCCGGCCTGGCCCAGGGCGGCCAGTTCCCGGGTGCACGCCGCCAGGTAGCGCTCGGCCTCCCGGTAGGAGGCGTCCAGGTCCTTGCGGGTCCGGGCGTAGCCCTTCCGGGCCTCCGCGACGCTGGCGGGCAGGGGCGGGATCCCGGTGGTTGCGGCCTCCAGGACCACCACCTTCCCCGGGGCCTGCCCGTACAGGGCCCCGGCGAGAAGTGCCGTCAGCGCGGCGGGCCTATTCCACATCGGTGCATACGGCGAGCACGTTCCCGCTGGGGTCGGCGAAGTGGAAGCGCCTGCCGCCCGGGAAGCCGAAGATCTCCTTCACGATCCGCCCCCCTCCCTTGGCCACCCGCTCCCTTGCGGCCTCCAGGTCCTTGTTGAAGATCACCGCGAGGGGGGCGCCGCCCGGGCCCGGTTCGTCCCGGGTGAAGCCCCCGGACATGTGGCCGTCCTCGAAGGATGCGTAGTCGGGGCCGTAGTCCGTGAAGGTCCACCCGAACACGGAGCTGTAGAAGGCCTTGGTCGCGGCCAGGTCCGTGGCGGGGAATTCGAGGTAGAAGATGGCGTTCTCGGGGTTGCCCATGGTCGAGCCTCCGCCTCCATCATTCCACCATGGCGCCCTCCAGGGGCACCCGGATGGTCATGCGGGTGAGGCTGCCGGGTTCGCAGTGGATCTCGGGGCCGGCCCCGGGGCCGAAGAGGCTCGCCAGACGCTTCTGGACGATGCGCAGGCCCAGGCCCTCCCTGGAGCGCCGGCCCTCGTCGAAGGCGCCGGCGTCGTCCTCCACGTCGATCCTCAGGGCTCCCCCCTCGGCGAAGGCGAGGATACGCACCGTGCCCTGCCCCGGCACGCGGGAGACGCCGTGGCGGATGGCGTTCTCCAGGAGGGGCTGCAGGGTGAAGGTCGGGACCTTCACGGCCCGGAAGGCCGGGGCCACGTCGATCTCCACCCGGAGCCCCTCGAAGCGGGCCTTCTCGATCTCCAGGTAGGCCCGGATGTGCTCCAATTCCTCCTCCAGGGTGCTGAGCTCCCCGTGGCGCTGGAGGTTCTTGCGGAAGTAGCCCGAGAGGTGGCCCACCAGCTCCCGGCCGCGGACCGCGTCGTTGCGGAGGATGGCCATGATGGTGTTCAGGGAGTTGAAGAGGAAGTGGGGGTTCACCTGGGCCCGCAGGAGCCTGAGTTCGCTGAGAACCAGGAGGTTCTTCTGCTCCTCGTACTTGGCGATGAGCAGCTGACTGGAGAGGAGGGCCCCGATGCCCTCCCCGAGGCGGCGGTTCATGTGGAGGAACCGGCGGTTCTTGGGCTCGAAGAGCTGCACGGTGCCCAGCACCGTCCCGTCCACTTCCAGGGGCACCACCAGGGCGGAGTGGAGGGGGCAGTCGCCCGAGACCCCGCACTCGAAGACCTGGTGGATGCCGTCGGCGAAGACCACGGCCCGGTCCTGGATGGCCTGCCGCGTGATGGCCGAGGAGATCGCGCTCCCGGGACGGTGGTGGTCCGAACCCAGCCCCACGAAGCCCAGCACCTTCTCGTTGTCGGTCACCGCCACGGCCCCGACGCCCGTTTCCTCCTTGACGATGGCTGCCATCTCCCCAGCCGTGTCCGGACCGAAGCCGCGACCCAGGAGGCCCAGCGCGCGCTCCGCCACCCTCAGGGCGGCGGCGGAGGAGGCCGCGGCCACCCGGTCGAGGTCCCGCTGCCGGTGCATCAGCACCGCCATGAGCAGGGCGGCCCCCACGGGATTCAGGAAGACCATGGGCGGGGCGATGACCTTGACGATCTCCACCGCCGCCGGGAAGGGCCGGGTCAGGAGCAGCACGATGCCCATGTGCAGCACCTCCCCGGCGAAGGTGGCCAGGAGCGCGGTCCGCATGGTGATGAGCACTTCGGGCCGGTCCCGCAGCCTGCGGTTCAGGAATCCGGCCAGCACGCCCTCCAGGGTGGTGGCCACGGCGCCGGACAGGGCGGCGATGCCCCCCAGGCTCATGCGGTGGACGCCCGCGGTGGCGCCCACGAGGCCCCCCAGGACGGGTCCCCCGAGGAGGCCCGCAAGGACCGAGCCCACCGCCCGGGCGTTGATGATCGCCCCGCCTTTCAGCACCGGCGTGCCCAGGTAGTTCCCCAGGATGGTGATGCCGGTGAACACCAGGAACAGGCGCACCCTCCCCCGCGGCCGGGCCCAGTCCGAGGACAGGGGCTGGAACGCGGGGGATTCGCAGTAGAGGTAGAACAGAACCAGGAAGGCCGAGATGGTCTGGAAGAGCGTCACCAGAGATCGCACGGGCCCCCTGCTCAGGTCACTTCAGACGTTTCGCGAGCCTCACGGCGGTGTGCTCGACCTTGATGCCGGACCCCAGCTTATCCAGTCCGCCCCGGATCTGCATCACGCACCCCGGACAGTCCATGGCCACGGAGGTGGCCCCGGTGTCCTTGATGTTCTCGAGCTTGCGCTCGAGGATGGGGGCGCTCAGCTCGGGCAGCTTGAGGGAGTAGGACCCCGCCATGCCGCAGCAGATGTCGCACTCCTTCATCTCGGTGACCGTGAAGCCGGCCTTCTTCAGGAGGTCCCGGGGGGCCTGCTGGGCGTGGAGGGTCCGCTTCAGGTGGCAGGAGTCGTGGTAGGTGACGGTCTCGGCCTGCTGGCCGTCCTTGAACTCCAGCCGGCCTTCGTCCACAAGCTTCTTCACCAGGGTGGCGAAGTCCAGGGTCTTGGCGGCGAGCTTGCGCGCGTCCCCGATGGCGTCCTCCATCCCCAGGCTCTCGAAGGTGGCGATGAAGTCGTCCTTGAGGGCCACCGTGCAGGTGGGGCAGGCGGAGACCACGTAGGTCACGTCCTCCTCCAGCAGGGCCTTGATGTTGTCCTTGGCGTTGCCCGCGGCGGTCTCGTAGGCGCCGTTGTAGCGCGCGGGGGCCCCGCAGCACGTCTGGCCCTCGGGGAAGACGACCTGGATGCCGGCCTTGTTCAGCACGCGCACCACGGACTCGCCCATCTCCGGGTAGGAGAAGTCGATGAGGCAGCCCGCGTAGATGGCGGCCTTCTCCTTGCACTCCGGCTGCACGATCTCCTTGAAGGTGTCCCGGAAGGGCCGGGGCGCGATGGCCGGCAGGCTCCGGAAGTCCGTGAGGTCCGACAGGAACAGCGGAAGGTGGCGGATGAACCCGCCCTTGGCGAAGGGCTTCTGGGCCACGGAGGCCGCCCTCAGCAGGGAGTGGAAGAGCCGCCGGTTGTTGACCACCGCGAAGATGGCCTTCTGGACCAGGGGCATGCCCTTCTCCACCGCCAGGCGCCTGCGCAGCTCGAGGATGAGCTCGGGGATGTCGATGCGGCCGGGGCACACGTCCTTGCAGGCCCCGCACTGGATGCACAGGCCCTGGATGTCGTCGGACTGCTTGAGCTCGTCGAACCAGGCGGTGAGGATCGTCCCGATGCCGCCCGTGTACACCTTTCCGAAGACGTGCCCGCCCACGAGCCGGAACACGGGGCACACGTTGAGGCAGGAGGCGCAGCGGATGCACTGGAGGGCCTGGCGGAACTTGGGGTCCGCCGCCATCTCCGAGCGCTTGTTGTCCATGAGGATGATGTGCAGCTGCTTGGGGCTGCCGTCGGTGTTGGGCACCTGGCCGGTGATGACCGACACGTAGCTGGTGAGCAGCTGGCTGGTGGCGTTGCGCGGCAGGGCCTGGAGGATGGGCTGGACGTCCTGGAAGGTGGCCACCAGCTTCTCGATGCCGACGACCGCCACGTGGATTCGCGGCAGCGTGGTCACGAGCCGGGCGTTGCCCTCGTTGGTGATCAGCACGAGACTGCCGGTCTCGGCCACCGCGATGTTGGCGCCGGAGATGCCCATGTCCGCGCCCAGGAACCGGTTCCGCAGCTTGCCGCGGGCGAACTTCACGAGCTTGGGGATGTCGGGCTGCTGGCCCTCCTCCACCTTGGTGGAGAAGACCTCGGCCACCTCCTCCTTGGTCATGTGGATGGCGGGCATCACCATGTGGGAGGGAGTCTGGTGGCACAGCTGGATGATCCACTCGCCCAGGTCGGTCTCATAGACCTCGATGCCCTCGGCCTCCAGGTGCTTGTTGAGGTGGATCTCCTCCGTGGCCATGGACTTGGATTTGACGATGGACCGCACGCCGTTCTCCTTGGCCAGGGCCAGGATGTAGGCCTTCACCTCGGCGGGGTCGGAGGCGCGGTAGACCTTGGCGCCCGCGGCCTCGGCCTTGGCCTTGAAGGCCTCGGCCAGCTCCTCGAGATGCGAGGCGCCGTACGCCTTCACGTCGCGCACGGCGTCCCGCACGGCCTCGAAGTCCATGCCCGCGTACGCCTTTTCCCGGCTGATCTTGTAGGCTTCGGAGAAGCGCCCCAGGGCGCCCCTCAGATTGGGGTTGGCCAGGGCGTCCTGGATGGATTCCTTGAACGTGGTGGTCATGCCGCGCTCCCTTCGACGAAGACGATCACGAGGCGCTCAGGCCCGTGGACGCCGATGGTCAGTACCCGCTCGATGTCCGCGGTGCGGCTGGGGCCCGTGATCATGGACAGGTAGCCGGCCTTGGACGGCTTGATGCGCCCCAGGACGGAAGCCATGTCGGGCAGGAGCCGGTCCGCCCCGATGAGGGCCACGTGGATCTGAGGCAGGGTCGACACCAGGCGCCCCTCCACCCCCGTGGCGTCCACGACCAGCGTGCCGGTGTCGGCCAGGGCCCAGTCCATCTGGCTGATGCCCACCTTGGCCTCGGCCGCGCGTTCCCGGGTCACGTCGTAGGAGAGGCCCGGGAAGGCCGGCCGGCCCTCGGCCTCCAGGAAGGCGCAAGGGGCCCAGAGGGCGGTGCCGCCCACCTCCTTGAGGAGGCCCTGGACGAAGTCCCGGGCCTCGGCGGCCGTGCCGCAGCGGTGCACTTCGGCGCTCACGGCCTCGGCGCGTTCCTTGAAAGAAGCGAACAGGTTGTCCATGGTTCACCCTGCCTTATGGCTGGAGGTTGAATGAAATGCGGTAGGACGATGATAGGGAAGGCCGGGGCGGGGTCCGCGGTGGAATTTTGCCTATCGGTTTCAATTCGGACCCAAGCGGTCCAAAACCCGCCCCGACCGGAGGCGGGAAACCCGGGAAATGCTATAGTCAACTGCAATTGTCATGTTTGTCGGAGGTCGCGGAATGCTGCGGGCGGTGCTGGTGGACGACGAGCTCCACGCCAGGGAGGAACTGGAGGCCCTGCTGGCCGAGACCGGCGAGGTCACCGTGGTGGGCACGTGTCCCGGCGCCATGCAGGGGCTGCGAACCCTGCGGGAAACGCGCCCGGACGTGCTCTTCCTGGACATTTCCATGCCCGGCGTCGACGGCATGCAGATGCTCAGCATGATCGAGCCCGAGCTGATGCCCTGCGTGATCTTCGTGACCGCGTACGACGAATACGCCCTGAAGGCCTTCGACCGCAACGCCATCGACTACCTCCTCAAGCCCGTGGAGCCCGCCCGCCTCGCCCAGGCCCTGGAACGCGCCAAGCGCTTCCTGGGAGAAGGCCGCCGCCCCGCACCCGCCGGCCCCCCCATCGACCGCATCCCCTGCATCGCCGGCCCCAACATCAAGCTCGTGGACACCGCCGAGGTGGAGAGCGTGCGTTCCTCCGAAGCCGGCGTCTACGTGGTCACGCCCCGGGGCGAGTTCCTGACGGAACTCACCCTCACGGTCCTCGAGGCCAAGGGCGCCAACCTGGTGCGCTGCCACAAGCAGTACCTGGTGAACCTGGCCTGCATCGACGAGATCGACCGCCGGGACCCCGCCGCGGCCTTCATCCGCACGCGCACGGGGAGGACCGTGCCGGTGAGCCGGCGGTTCCTTGCGCCGCTGAAGGAGCGGCTGGGAATTTAGTCGTGGTATCAAAACCTGACGATCGGGCCTGCCGATGGGGGAGCCGGGGGCTCCCATGGCGGCGTGAATGGAACTGGAGGTCAAGGACGTCGAGTAATCATCATCCGGCACGCGGCAAGGAATGCTCGCCGGGGATGGACGGGGTCGCCTATATTGCCCGACGCAGAACGTAGTATTGGGGCCGCTGGGCGCGGAACGTGTAGTCGCCGCTCTTCCATTCGAAGAAGAGATAGGTTGCTCCGTCCATTCGCCGGATCTGGTAGGCGGAGGCGGTCTTGTCGGCGGCGCTCAGAACGAGGCCCCGGGTCCACGTGGACTTCTCGCTGATCCGGTTCTCCCGGAAGCCGAAACGGGTCTTCCCCCCGTCCAGGAACTCGATCCGGCTCAGGAAGAAGTCCCCCGCCGGCCCGATCCGGGCGGGATCGAACGCCTCCGGCGTCCTCACGAAGTCCACGGCGACCCATGCTCCGTGCACCTCGGGATCGTCCACGAAGGGGTAGTCGACCCTGTCCTCCACGCGCGTCTCGGGGGTCACGAGGCGCTCGTCCCGGACCAGGACGTACCACCTGGGCTTGCGGTGCAGGTGGACGTAGTCGCCGCTCTTCCACTGGAAAAACAGATAGTCCTTTCCGGCCAGGTTGCGCACTTCGTAGGCGGACGCGGTGTGCTCCCCCGGATGGAGGAACAGGCCCTTGGTCCACGACCAGGCCCAGTTGGTTTTCCCGCCGGGGCGAACGAAAAGCTCCTTGAGGAAGAGATCCTGCTTCCACTGGCGGGCCGCGGGGTCGAAATCCGCGGGCTCCGCCACGAAATCCACCGAGCGCCAGCCTCCCAGCACCTGGGGATCCGTCACGAAGGGGTAGTCGATCCGGTCGACGATGGGCTTGCCGGGGGCGTCCTCCGCGTGCATCCGCACGCCCAGGGCGCACAGGGCGACGGCGGCGAAGGCAAGGGACGGGGCCAGGGTCCAGTGGCGGCGGGGGGCGGCTGCGATCATCTGGATTCTCCTCTTGAAGTGGGCGGCGTTCTCGGAGACGCCGGCGAGACTGGGCAGAAGGGTGGGCGGGACGGGTTCCAGGAGCTTGATGAGGGTGCGGCCGTACCGCGGGCTTTCCGGCGAGGAGAGCCGCGCGAGCACCTCCTCGTCGCAGGCCAGTTCCCGGTCCCCGCGCATCTGGTGGAAGGCGATCCACACCAGCGGGTTGAACCAGTGGAGGAGCTGCAGCGCTGCGCATAGCCAGCCGACGTGGATGTCCAGGCGCTTGAGATGGGCCAGTTCGTGAAGGAGGACGAACCGCAGCTCCTCGTCGGAAAGGCCCTCCACCAGTGCGGGCGGCAGCAGCAGGCGCGGGCGGATGAACCCGAACAGCGCCGGCCCCGGCACCCGGTCCGTGAGCACGATGCCCACCAGGGTCCGCACGCCCATGGCCTCCTTGCAGACCTCCAGCAGGTCCAGCACCCGCTGGGAGGTGAGGACCCGCCCGCGGCGCACGGCCATCCAGAGCCGGAGGTTCACCTGGGCCAGGCGCAGCGCCAGGATCAGCATTCCCGCCAGCCACACGGTCCGCGGCGACGGAAGGGGCATCCTGGGCCTGGCGGCCTTGGGCTCCCCGGCGGCGTCCACGGCGGCGCGGGGAACCTCCCCGGCGACCGGGTGCCGGCTGAGCGCCGCGGGCACCGCCACGACGAGGGTGCGGCTCGCTGGAGGCCGCCACGGCACAATCATGGACGCGAGCAGCACCACCCAGAGGGAGGCCTGCCACCGCGCCGACCAGCGGTTGCGCACCAGGGCCCGCACGCCGAGGATCAGGAGGATGAGGGCGCTGGCCTGAAGGGACTGGGACAGGATCCCTGGGAGCTCAACGGCCATCATGGGAACCTCCCTTCCTGTCCAGCAGCTCCTTCAGCCGGGCGATCTCCTCCGGACCCAGGTCCTCCCGCTCCAGGAAGGCCGCCAGCATGGGGGTTAGCGCGCCGTCGAAGACCCGGCGCAGGAAGGAGGAGCTCTCCGCCCGCACGCAATCCGCCTCCGAGGCGATGGGGCTGTAGAGGTATTCCCTCCCCTGCTTGACGAAGGCCAGGGCCTTCTTGGTGACGAGGCGGTTGATGAGGGTCTTGATGGTGGCCGGTCCCCAGGACGTCTTCCCGGTCAGGCTTTCGACCACCTGGCCCGCGGTCTGGGGGTGGGAACGCCAGAGTTCCTTCATCACCACCCATTCGGAATCGGAGATTTTCGGTACGTTCGGTTTCATGGGGTCTCCCGCATGATTACAAACGTAATCTGATTACAAATGTAGTCAAGCCCCTTTTCCGCGCACCGCGCCCCGGGGGGTCTTGAGATATTGACTCGATTTCACGCCGCACCATACTTTGACGTCCGCACCGGGGGCCAGGGCGAACCCCCTCCCCGGCCAGGACCACAGCCAAGGCGCCCCCGGGGCGCCGTTCAGCAGGAGGTCCCATGTACACGGTCATGCGTCACTACCAGGGCCAGAAGGAACTCGCCGCCGAGCTCACGAAGCACGGCAAGGAGGTGGAGAAGATCATCAGCGCGGTGCCGGGCTTCCTCGCCTACTTTCTTGTCAACGGTTCGGACGGCGTCACGACCATCACCATCTGCGAGAACCGCAAGGGGTGTGAGGAATCGACGAAGATCGCGGCGGACTGGCTCAAGAAGAACCTCCCGAACCTGAGGATAACGGCTCCGCACGTGGCCTCGGGCGAGGTGCCGCTGGCCTTCGACCGGATCCACGCCCACGCGTAGGTTCAGCGCCTTCCGAGGGGCCCCTGGCTCCTGAGTTCCGACAGGATCCCCGGCAGGACGGCCTCCACCCGGGCCACCTCGTCCTCCGTGGTGTACCGGCTCAGGGAGAACCGCACGGCGCCCATCGCGTCCGGGGCTCCCATGGCCCGCAGCACGTGGCTGGGCTCCTTCTGGCCGGTGGTGCAGGCGCTGCCGGTGGACACGCAGACCCCGGCCTCGTCCAGGCGCAGGAGCACGGCCTCGCCCTCCACCTCCCCGAAGCTGATCATCGAGGTGTTGGGCACCCGGGGCGCCTGGGCGCCGTTCACGGCCGAGCCCGGGATGCGGTCCAGGATGAAGGCCTCCAGGCGGTCCCGCAGGGTCCGCACCCGGGAGTCCCCGGCCAGGTGGGTGCGGGCGAGGTCCGCGGCCACGCCAAGGCCCACGATTCCCGGCACGTTCTCGGTGCCGCCGCGCCTGCCGCGCTCCTGGCCGCCGCCGATCATGAAGGGGCGCAGGCGCAGGCCGCGCCTCAGGAAGAGGCCGCCGGCGCCCTTGGGGCCGTGGAACTTGTGGCCGCTGAAATTGAAGAGGTCCACAGGGATCCGGGCGAGGTCCACGGGCACCTTGCCCAGGGCCTGGGTGCCGTCCACGTGGAGGAGGACGCCCCGGGCCTTCACGATGCGGGCGATGTCCTCCAGGGGGAAGAGGACGCCGGTCTCGTTGTTGGCGGCCATGACCGACACCAGGGCGGTGGCGGGGGTTAGGGCGGCCTCCAGCTCCGCCAGGTCCAGGCGGCCCTGGGCGTCCACGCCCAGGACGGTCACCTCGGCGCCCTGCTTGCGCAGCCAGTCGGCGCAGGCCAGGACGGCGCTGTGTTCCACGGCGGTGGTGATGAAGTGGCGCCTGGCGGGCAGGGCCTCGAAGACCCCCCGGAAGGCGTGGTTGATGCCCTCGGTGCCGCCGCTGTTGAAGACCAGTTCGGCAGGAGCGCAGCCCAGGAGCGCGGCCACGCGTTCCCGGGCCACGACCACGGCGCCTTCGGAGAGCCTTCCCAGCCCGTGGGCGCTCCCGGCGTTGCCGAACTGGTCCCCCAGGAAGGGCAGCATGGCCTCCAGGGCCTCGGGGGCGAGGCGGGTGGTGGCGTTGTTGTCAAGGTAGACTGGGGCTTCCGGCATCCGCCTATGCTACCTCAGAACCGCCAGGAGGTTCTTGTCGGTGCGGACGGTGACCTGGAAGGCCGCCTTCTGGTCCTCGGGCAGGTCGCGCCAGGCCCAGCGGTCGATGAGGGCGGCCACGGGGCGGGAGGGATCCTCGGCGCGCAGGCGCTGCGCCATGGGGAGGAGCTGGTCCAGATCCTCCTGGAACCAGCGCGCGCGGGTGCCGGGATCCAGGTGGTCCCGGCCGTAGGCGAGCTCGCCGGTGCCCGCCACCACCACCACCCGCTCCCCGGTGAGGAAGGGCAGCACCTGGTAGTAGTCGCCGCAGCTGATCCACTGGGCCCCCGCCGGGGCCTTGCGGATCAGGGAGCTGGCGTCCTTGGTGGGCGGGGCCACCCGGCTGGCGGCGAAGGTGAGCAGCAGCAGGGCCGCGCCCAGGCCCGCCATGAACCTGGGTCCGGTGAGCGCCCTGGGCCGCAGGCCCCAGCAGCCCATGGCCAGGAAGGCCACGCCGAGGGCCAGGATCCAGGCGGGTCCCGTGAGGTCCTTGACGATGAAGGGCGCCGCCAGGAACAGCACGCCGAGCACCAGGAGCTCCCTTCCGGCGCGGGCCAGGGCGGTCCATTCCTCCCCCTCCTTCTCCAGCGCGCAGGCCAGGGCCAGGAGCGGGACGATGGCGGGATGGATGTAGGGGGGCAGCTTGGAGCCCGAGAGGCTATAGAAGAGCAGCGGGACGGCGGCGCCCAGGATGACGGTGGCCACGGTCCACCGGATGAGGGGCGCGCCTTCGGAGACGGGGCCCGACGTCCGGCGCAGGAAGGCCACGCCCCGGCGCAGGCCCGTCACGCAGGCGCCGAGCCAGGGCAGGACGCCCACCGCCAGGAAGGCCGTGAAGTAGAACTTGTCGAGGACGGGGTTCTTGGAACCGGCGCGGTCGTGGACGTGGCTGGTGTACCTGGCGAAGTGCTCGTGGATGAAGAAGAAATTCGCGTGGCCCGGATTGGCCCGCTCCACCAGGACGAACCACGGCGCCGCGACGGCGGCGAAGAGGAGCCAGCCCAGGGGGTCCAGGAGGGTCCTCAGCAGGGCCGAGCGCATGCGGGGCGCGGACCAGGCGAAGGGCAGCGAGCAGATGAGGATCCCCCCCACCAGCACCGGCGCCGCCAGCCCCTTGGTGAGCATGGCCAGGGCCATGGACCCGAAGGCCAGGAGGCTCCAGCCGGTGGCGGGGCGCTCCTCGAAACGCGCGGCCACCGCCTCGATGCCGGCCACCAGGGCCAGCACCTGGAAGGCGGAGAAGAGCGCGTCCAGGGTGAGCACCTGGGCGCAGACGTAGGCCAGCACGGCCGTGGCGGCCATGAAGGCCGCCCAGGTGGCCTGGCGCGCCCCCAGGCGCGTGGCCAGCTTCCACGCGCACCACAGGGTGATGAGCGTGGCCAGGGCCAGGGGCAGGCGCGCCGCGAAGGCGTGCAGGCCGAAGGCCTTCATGGAAAGGGCGGAAAGCCAGTACTGGAGGGGCGGCTTCTCGAAGTAGAGGACCTGGTTGAGCCGGGGCGTGAGCCAGTCCGCGCTCGCGAGCATCTCCCGGGGGATCTCGGCGTAGCGGGCCTCGTCAGGTTCCCACAGGGGGCGCATGAAGAGCGGGACCAGGCCGAGGAAGAGCCAGATCCAGAGGAGGGTGCCCCGTTCCTTTTTCGTCAACCCTCGGTCTCCACGATCTTCTCCATGGCCTTGTGCTCTTCCACGAAGAAGTCGATGGCCTTGCGCAGGGCCTCCTTGATGCCGATCTTCGGATCGAAGCCGAAGGTCTCGCGCATGCGCCGGATGCTGGGGGTGCGCACCAGGACGTCCTGGTAGCCCTTGCCGTAGAAGGCGCCGCTGGTCTCCTGCACGATGTGCGACAGGGGGATGTTGCGCTCCAGGCGGAAGGGGTGGTCCTTCCAGATCTCCAGCATGCGCTCGGCGATGTCCTGCACGCTATGGTCGTTGGCGGGGTTGCCGATGTTGAAGATCTTGCCGTCGGCCTTGCCGCCCTCGTTGCGCAGCACGCTCATGAGGCCGTCCATGGCGTCCTCGACGTCGCAGAAGCAGCGGCGCTGGGCGCCGCCGTCCACCAGCTTGAGGGGCTCGCCGTTGAACAGGTTCCAGGCGAACTGGGTCACCAGGCGGCTGGAGCCCTCCTTGGCGGTGTTGAGGCTGTCGAGCTTGGGTCCCATCCAGTTGAAGGGGCGGAACAGGGTGAACTGGAGGTTGTCCCGGAACCCGTAGCCCCAGATGACGCGGTCGAGAAGCTGCTTGGAGGTGGAGTAGATCCACCGCTGCATGGGGATGGGGCCGGTGACCAGGGCCGAGGTCTCCTCGTCGAACTCCGCGTCCGGGCACATGCCGTAGACCTCGGAGGTGCTGGGGAAGACGACCCGCTTCTTGTACTTGACGCACTGGCGGACGATGCGGAGGTTCTCCTCGAAGTCCAGCTCGAACACCCGCAGGGGGTCGGTGACGTAGACCTTGGGGGTGGCGATGGCCACCAGGGGCAGCACCACGTCGCAGTTCTTCACGTGGTACTCGATCCACTCCTTGCTGATGCTGATGTCGCCCTCGCGGAAGTGGAAGCGGGGGTTGTCCAGGTACTCGGCGACCTTGTGGTTGCCGAGATCCATGCCATAGACTTCCCAGGTGGTGTCGCGCAGGATGCGGCCAACGAGATGCGACCCGATGAATCCGTTCACGCCAAGGATGAGGATTTTCACAATGAGCTCCGTTCACAAAAACAGTCCAGTCTATCAGGTCGCCATGGGACGGTCATGAACCTCGTGCTCCTCCGGGAGGAGGACTTCACGGCTCCGGGCCGGGTCCGGCTCCATGGGCGCAGGGAGCGGCACGTCCTGGAGGTGCACCGGGCGGCCGTGGGAGACGAGCTGGTGGTGGGCCTCCTGGGCGGATCCGTGGGCCGGGGCCGGGTGGCCTCGCTGGAGGACGGCCTCCACCTGGAGGTGGTCCTGGACCGGCCGCCGCCCCAGAAGCTGCCCCTGACCCTGGTGCTGGCCCTGCCCCGGCCCAAGGTGCTCAACCGCACCCTGGCGGCCGCCACGAGCCTGGGGGCGGCCCGCATCTTCCTGGTCAACGCCTGGAAGGTGGAAAAAAGCTACTGGAAGAGCCCGCGCCTTTCGGAGGAGAACCTTCTCGAGCAGCGGATCCTGGGCCTGGAGCAGGCCCGGGACACCATCCTCCCGGAGCTGCACCTCCGCCGCCTCCTGAGGCCCTTCGCCGAGGGCGAGCTCCCCGGAATTCTCCAGGGCACCCTCCCGCTCCTGGCGCATCCGGGCGTGCCCGGGCCCTGCCCCCGCGACGCCGGGGGCCCCGTGACCCTGGTGATCGGCCCCGAGGGCGGGTTCATCCCCGCCGAGGTGGAGATGCTCACCCGGAGCGGGTGCAGGCCGGTGAACCTCGGGGAGCGGATCCTCAGGGTGGAGACCGCGGTCGCCGCCCTCACGGGCCGCCTTTTCTGAGGGACCGGGCAGGGATCCGATGAGAAGATGAAGGTTAATCAACATTCATAGGAGACCTCATGGCCACAGGCACGGGACCGCGCATCATCCAGGTCGAGGAGAAGCTCCCCTTCCTCGAAACGATCCCCCTCAGCCTCCAGCATCTCTTCGCGATGTTCGGCGCGACGGTGCTGGTGCCCTTCCTCCTCCACGTGGATCCCGCCACCTCGCTGCTCATGAACGGCGTGGGCACCCTGGTCTACCTGATCGTGACCCGCGGGAGGATCCCGGCCTACCTGGGCTCCAGCTTCGCCTTCATCGCGCCGGTGCTGGCCGTGCTGGCCGTGCCGGCCCTGGGGGGCTACGCCGCCGCGCAGGGCGGCTTCATCGTCTTCGGCCTCTTCTTCATCCTGATATCTTTCATCGTGCAGCAGGTGGGCACGCGCTGGCTGGAGGTGGTGTTCCCGCCCGCCGCCATGGGCGCCGTGGTGGCCATCATCGGCCTCGAGCTGGCCCCCACCGCCGCGCAGATGGCCGGCCTCGTGCAGGGTCCCGCCACCTCGCCCCTGCCCCACGGCCTGAGCCTCGTGGTGTCCCTGTCCACCCTGGCCATCGTCATCCTGGTCTCGCTCTTCGCACGGGGATTCTTCACCATCATCCCGATCCTCATCGGCGTGGTGGCCGGCTACTGCATCTCCCTCTACCTGGGCCTGGTGGACCTCGCCGCCATCCACAACGCCCCGTGGTTCGCCGTGCCCCACCTCTACAAGCCCGTCTACAACCTCCAGGCCATCATGATGATCTTCCCGGCCTGCTTCGTGGTGCTGGCCGAGCACATCGGCCACCTGGTGGTCACCGGCAACATCGTCGACCGCGACCTCATGAAGGACCCCGGACTCCACCGCTCCCTCCTGGGCGACGGCCTCTCCAACGTCCTCTCCGGCCTCACGGGCGCCACCCCCAACACCACCTACGGCGAGAACATCGGCGTCATGGCCATCACCCGCGTGTTCAGCGTCTGGGTCATCGGCGGCGCGGCCTGCATCGCCATCGTCATCTCCTTCGTGGGCAAGATCGGCGCCGTCATCCGCAGCATCCCCGGCCCCGTCATGGGCGGCGTGTGCCTCCTGCTCTTCGGCGTCATCGCCGCCGCGGGCATCCGCATGATCATCGAGAAGAAGGTGGACTACACCAGGCCCGCCAACCTGATCCTGACCGCCGTCACCTTCGTGGTGGGCATCAGCGGCGCGAAGATCACCCTGGGCCACGTGGCGCTGCAGGGCATGGCCCTGGCCACCGTGGTGGCCATCCTGCTCGGGCTGGTGGTGTGGGTGGGCGAGATGTGCGCCCCCGCCCCGGCGGCGGCCCCCGAGCCCGAATAGCCGTCAGGGGGCCGTGGCGCGCACCTTCAGGCCCATCTTCAGGTCCAGCTTGTAGACCCGGTACTTCAGGTCCATGGCCGAACCCAGCTTCCTGAAGGCCAGGAGGGTCTGGGCCACATAGAAGTCATTGTTGTCGAAGGAGGGGTCCTCCACCAGGTCGGAGGCCAGGTTTCCCGCGTAGGCCTGGGCCCGCAGCCGTTCCTCGTAGAAGGAGGACTTGGGGGCCGCGTAGTCGTACCCGTAGATGAACACCGCCCCGCCCTTGCCCATTCCGGCGTCCCCCCCTTCGCCGCCCAGGGCGCGGTTGTCCTTGAAGGTGCAGCCGCGGAGGTCGAGGTCGCCCCACCGGAGGAAGACCGCGCCGCCCATGGCGCCGCCCGCGCCGCCCCGGCCCCCGGTGACCCCGTCGCCAGGCACGCCGTCGCCGCCGAAGACGCCCCCGGCGCCGCCCGCGGCCCCGGGCAGGAACAGCCCCGAGGCGCTGCCTCCGCTGCTGCCGCCGCCCCCGCCGAAGCCGCCGTCGCCGCCCCCGCCCAGGGGCCCCACGCTGAACCCGCCGCCTCCGCCGAACGTGGCGGGGCCTCCGGGCAGGTTGTCCGCCCAGAGGGACACCGGATCCGTCAGCAGGCCGCCCCGGGCCGCGCCGCCTCCGGCGCCATCGCCGTCCACGGCCGGGCCGCCGCCGCTGTCCGTGGTGGCCACGCCGTCCAGGCAGCCTTCGCCCCCGACGCCCAGGAGCCACCCGCCGTCGGCACCCTTGCCGCCCAGGGGCGGACTGTCGCCGCCGAAGCCGGCTCCGCCGCCGTTCTCGCCGTCACTGCCGGGGCCGCTGTTCCCGCCCACGGCGCGGTTGCCGGAGAAGGTCATGCGGCGCAGGAGCACGTTGCCGTCGTTGATGAACAGGCCTCCCCCCATGCCCGCGGCCCCGCCTCCTCCGCCCGGGGCGTCCCCGCCCTTGGCCAGGCCGTTGGCCACCGTGAACCCGTCGAGCACCACGTCGCCCCCGTCCACGGCGAAGGGACGGTGGGCCCCGCCCCCGTCCACCGTCAAGGTCCGGCGGGCGGGGCCCAGGATGCGGACCTTGGCCGCGATGGGGGGAAGGCCGCTCTGGAGGTGGATGGTCCACGGCTCGTCCTGCGGCAGGCCGAACTGGATGCCGACGACGCCGTCGAACCCTTCGGCCGCCTGCAGGACCTCCCGGAGGGTGCCGGGCCCGTCGTCCGCGGCGCTGGTGACGATCCAGGCGTGATCGGCCGGGAGGAGGTCGTAGGGCTCGGACACGAGATCCTCGCCCCCCCCGTCCACGCGCACCTGGTAGGACCCGGCGTCCTCCAGGGCCACGGGGTCCAGCAGGAGGACCTGACCCGTGGCCCCTGCAAGCACCTCGCCGTCCTTCAGCCATTCGAAGGTGTGCTCCCCGGACGCAGCGCCGTGGCCGTCCAGCTTCGCTTCCAGGCGCACAGCCGCGCCCGGGCTGGGCATCGGGTCCACGGGACCCCGGAGCGTGACCGCAAGGGTCGCGGGGTCCCCGCCGCAGGCCAGCAGGGCAAGGAGGGCAAGGCCAGACAGCCAGCGGAGGAGGGAATGCATGGTCGTAACCCGGATCAGGGCCCCGGGGGGGGCGGCATGGATCGAAAGTCAATTTATAATTTATCCGATGTAGAACGCCGGGCAAGATACTAATTCAATCACAGCGGGCATTAAGTAATAAAAACACCCGATTGGCGATTTCAAATTATCAATGATTCATTGACAAACCGCGCCGCTTTCCTACCTTGGGTATCAACTTGCCAACCTTCAACGGGCAACCGCACCTCCCACCCCAGGCCCCTCGCTTCCAGGTCCAGGGCCGCAAACCCCCATCAATGGAGTTCTCCGTGATCCGAAAGGTCCTGACCCCCCTTGTCATCTGCCTGCTCGCCGCAGGCTCCCAGGCCGATGCGCAGTCCAAGCCAGCCTCCAGGAAGGCCGAAGACGGGATGACCAAGCTCTACATGCAGATGAACAACCTGCTGTTCGGCGCCAACAATTCCAAGAGCATGCTCATCCTGCAGCGCCCCGGGACCATGCTGCCCGACGACTTCTCGGAGATGAGCCGGGACCAGAAGGTGATGCTCAACGACATCGTGGACGTGGTGCCCATGGCCAACCCCAACTACGTGGCCAATGGCAACATGCGGTACTCCACGATCTTCAGGGCCATCGCCCAGAACGCCCAGCCCACCGAAAAGGTCAGCCTCACCGCGGCGGAAGAGGCCCAGCTGAAGGCCGCGAAGGCCTACGTCAACGACAAGGCCAAGGTCGGCAAGTACGAGGCCTTGCGGGACGCCTACTGGGAGGCCCTCGCGAATGAGGAGGCCGCGGCCCAGAACGGCAAGGAGGCCCCCTTCATCTACAAGCAGAAGAAGGCCGCCGCCATGACGAAATGGGAGAACGAAGGCGGCAAGATCGAGTACGACAGGCAGACCCAGATCCTCCGGAGCCTGGGGGCCAAGAGCGGCGACGCCTACTGGCAGGCGCTGAACGAGCGGTTGCAGATGGCCACCGTGGATCACAACTTCAACACCTTTTTCTACCCCCAGCCCAAGGACTGGAAGACGAACGACGGCTGGACCGAAATCAGCTTCGACTACGCCAAGAAGGTCGACGAGAACAAGATGAGCCGTGAGGCCATCAATGCCAGCGTCAAGGGCTCCCATTCCTGGTTCAGCCTCGACGGCGCCTTCTCCAAGACGGACTACAGCGCTTCGGCCCTGATGGACCACGAGGACCTCAAGATCACCTTCAAGGTCAAGCGCGTGAACATCTACCGGAGCTGGTTCGACGACCTGGTCCTGAAGAACGACCGCTGGAAGCTCCCGGCGACGGTGAATTTCAAGGAGATCTCCTTCGGCAATCTGGTGACCAACCGGGACAGGACCTGCGCCATGCCCGTGCTCACGACCGCGCTGCTTCTCGTGAAGGACCTCAGGCTGGACACCACCCTGAGCGCGGCCGAGATGAGCGAATACCAGAACAAGATGTCCGTGAAGGCCAGGATCGGCCTCGGCCCCTTCACCCTCGCGGGCGGCTACGACAAGACCCAGGCAGGCAGGAAGTCCTCGACCACCTTCACGGCCACCGGCGTGAGCGCTCCGGACGTGCAGATCCTGGGCCTCATCGGCACCGCTCCCGACCGCTCTCCCGCATCCTGGGTCAAGTAGCCTCTCGCGCCCCGGACCCAACCCATGAAGCGCCTCGCCGCCACCTTCCTCGCCGCCGCGCCGGTCCTGCTGGCCGGCCCTGACACCGCCCTCGTGGAGAAGGTCTACGCCAAGCTGGCGGAATCCTTTTCCGCGGGCGAGGCCCTGGGCCAGAAGGGGGACTTCCTCCTCCTGGCCCACCCCGGCGTGGCCGTCACCGACGACTTCCTCTCCGATCCCTTCCACGTGGCCAGCCTGGCCGACAGGATCCCCCTTCCCGCCCGCTACTACACCACCGGAAGCCGGACGCTCTCCTCCACCTACCGGACCATCCTGGCTTCGGCTGAAATCACCAACTTCGTGGACCAGGCCAGGAAGCAGAAAGCACTGGAGGCCCGCCGCCTCATCTACGACAGGAGGGCCCCCGGCAAGCCCACCCCGGCCTTTGCGGCCTACCTGGCCTGCAAGGCCGCCTGGGCCTCCGCCATGGACGCCCTCACCCTGGCCCGGACCGAACAGAAGGCCACCGGCAAGGCCGTGCCCGCCGACCTCCAGCGAGCGGTTGACAAGGCCGCCCGGGACCTGGAGGAAAAGGGCCACCGCAAGCTCATCGAGGACGCCCAGAAGGACCTGGAGACCCACTACAACGCCAACGTCAAGGCCCTGTTCAGCAACCTCACCTCCGAACTGGCCGCCTGGTCGAACCATGGCCATGGTGAGGAGTGGTTCTCCGTCACCTGCTCCCCGCCCGCGGAATCCTGGCTGAAGGCGGAAGGCTGGAATCCCTTCAGCCTGACCCAGACGGAAAAGAGCCTGGCCCCCGCGAACCTGGCCGTACCGCTCGAGAAGACGGCGGGCGCGGCCCCGGCCCTGCCTCCCGACTTCCTCGGTTCCGTCACGCTGACCATGGACACCAAGCGGGTGAACTTCGCCCGCCCCTGGCTGGACGCGGGCATCTTCAAGAGCTCCGGCTGGCGCCTCTGGAAGAGCAGCGGGTTCACCATGGTCTCCACCGGCAACCCCGCCGACCGGGATCCCGGCATCATGCCCCTTCTGGTCACCGGCATCCTGCTGTCGCGAAACCTCGCCCTGACGGGCGCCTGGTCCGGCGGAAGCCCCGCTCCCATCAAGGCCCTGGGACCGTTCTCGGTGGAAAAGGCGGTCGTGCGGAACGGCAGGCTCTCCCTCACCGCCAGCGGCGCCCAGATCCTCGGCTTCTTCTGCACGACCGTTCCGAAATCTCCGAACCCCGATCCCGCCAAGGATTTCAGGGCTCCCTGAGGCGTTTCGCCATGCCGCTGCGCACCCCCCTGCCCCGCGCGATCCTGCTGACCGGGCTCGCCTTCGGACGCCTCGCGTCCCAGGATCCCCAGGCCGCGCCCCTCGCCAGGTCCATCTTCGACCCGGGACAGAACCCGCCCTTCGCGGTGGTGAACCCCAGCGGGCCTTCCCCTGCCGCCGGCCCGGGCCCGCGGTACTCGCTGGACGCCAACCGCCAGGAGGTGACGGTCCTGCTCAAGGCCCTCGCGCTCAAGAGCGGAAGGCCCATGGTCATCCTGGAGATGCCCGGGCAGCTGGTGAACGTGAGCTTCAGGGATCTGCCCTTCGAGAAGGCCCTGGCCCAGATCCTGGCCGCGGGGGGCCTGGATTTCCGCAAAGTGGACGACGGCTTTGCCGTGGGCATGTCCATGGACCTGCGCCTGAGGTATCCCCAGGCCGGGGAGGCCGAGCTGGACGCCACCTACCGCTGCCGGCGGGTGAAGGCCAGCGACATGGCCGGAACCCTCGCCGGCCTCCTGCCCGGGATCAAGGCCGTCGCCGGCCCCGTGTTCCTGTCGCCGGAGCTCAAGGAGGGCTCCAGCGGCGAATCCCAGGCGGGGCAGGTCAAGGCCCTGGGCGCCACGGACAAGGACTACCGCACCCACGACGTGGTCATCACCGGCCCCGCGGACCTGGTGCGCCGGGCCCTGACCCTGGCCCAGAAGCTCGACCGGCCCAGGAAGATGGTGCGCCTCAGCGTGAAGGTCATCACCCTCTCGGAAAGCGCCTCCCTCAACCTCGGCGTGGACTGGATGAACTCCGTCGACCTCAAGGCCACGGAGCGGGTCAACGTCGACGCCGCCGGCGCGGCGCCTTCCACCAGCACCGCAACGCTGGTGGACGGGCTCCGGATGGGGAAATTCGCCCACTCGCCGCTGGTGGTCAACGCAACGCTCAACGCCCTGGAGCAGAAGGGCATCGCCAGGACCATCTCCAACCCCACCCTCACGATCCTGGACGGCGAGCGCAGCTTCCTCCTCGACGGCAGGAAGTACGCCTACCCGGAGTTCAAGGGCAGGGAAGGCAGCAACGGTACCGCCATCTATGGGGTCCAGGAGGCCAAGGTCGGCGTGTATCTCCAGGTGGGCGTGCAGGTGGGCCTGGACAACGACATGGTCCTGAGCCTCTACCCGCAGGTCACCGCCGTCGCCGGTTTCACCACCGTCAACGGCGCCCAGGTCCCCAACGTCATCACCTCGGAGGCGCAGACCACGGTGAAGGCCGTCAGCGGCGAAGTCCTCGTGCTGGGAGGACTGACCCGCGAGAACACGGATTCAGGCCGCAACGGGGTGCCCTTCCTTTCCCGGATCCCCCTTCTGGGGCACCTGTTCGCAAGCACCCTGAAGGAGTCCTCCAAATCGGAACTGATGATCATCCTCACGCCCGAACTGGTGGAGGACGCGCCGCCCAGGACCGATGTGAACCTCACCGTCACCGAGGCCCCCGGGGCGTAGATCCGGCTACTGGTAGTAGCCGTACAGGTTCACGTCCATCACCACCGGGGTCCCCCCGGCTTCGAGCTCCGACAGCTCCCCCTGCACCTCGGCGCCCGCGGGCACCAGGAGGCCCGGCGAGAAGCGCTTGCCCACGATGTTGGCGGTGAGGCGGGACTCCAGGCGGGTGGTGATCCCGGCCAGGTCGTAGCTGGTGTTGCCCTGCTTCAGGATGATGCCCAGCCGCAGGGCCCGGGCGGACCTGTTCACCTTCCCGCGCAGGGTGAAGGCGACCTCGGTGATCACGAGGGTCCGGCCCTGAGGCACCCGGAAGAACTCCCCTTCCCTGGGCAGGGAGAAGAGTCCGTTCTCGCTCAAGGACCAGGCCTTGACCCGGGCGGAATTCCGAACGGCCTTGCCCTGCACGAGCACCAGCGTCCGCTCCGCGCCGAACGCCGCAGCCGCGGCGAGGGCAGCCACCGCTGCGATCCTCAACACCTTCGAACCCATGGGGAACTCCTTGCCATTCAGATGCCGGAATCCCCTCCCAGGTTCACGCGTTTCGAGCGCCAGACCGTCGGGGAGAGCCCCGTCTCCCGGCGGAACATGCGAGCGAAGTACGCCTGCGAACTGAAGCCCAGCGCCTCGGCCACGGCGCCCACGGTGAGGCTGGAATCCGCCAGCATCCGGCAGGCCCGGTCCAGGCGCAGGAGGAGGCGGTAGCGCTGGGGAGCCAGGCCCGTCTGGGCGCGGAAGCTGCGCCGGAACCACGAGTAGCTCACCCCCAGCTCGGCGGCGGCGGCCTCCAGGTTGAGGCGGTCCCCGGCGGGGTCGGCCAGGATGCGCCGGGCGTCGCGCACCAGGCGCCCCCGGCGGCCCTCGGCCCCCCCCTGGCGCCCGGCGATCTCCAGCCTCGCCAGGAGGTCCCCCAGGACTCCCGCCATGAGGAGCCCCGCCCCGGGGGGCGGGTTGCGGGCCAGCTCCCTCAGCTTGACGATGGCCCCCAGGAGGCCCTCGTCGAACCCGGCCCGCACCACCCGGGGAGGGGTTCCGAAAAGGTCAAGTCCCGCCCACCGCTCCATCCATGCGCCGCCGAAATCCACGTGGTGGAAGGTGCAGCCCCGCACGGGATCGGGGACCAGGTCGCAGGCCTCCCGGCCGTCCAGGAGCACCACCTCCCCCGCCTCCACCCGAAGGCGGTGCCGTCCCAGCAGCGCCTCCCCGCGCACGAGGTAGAGCAGCCGCCAGCCTCCGGAGGGCGCTCCCATGACCCCCTCCATGGAACCCACGGCCGTGGCGTAGAGGCCCCAGGCTTCCTCGAGGGCGGTGGGCGCGAAGGTGGTGAGTTCGGGCATGAGTCCGGTCCAGTGTCAGAAAGTGCTAACAGTCTGCCAGAAGTGCGGCTATCCGGAGTGTCCGGGGACCCCCTATGCTCTCCATGTCCCCCCTGGAGCGGTCATGCGCGAAGTCCTGAAGCACCTCAAGCAGTACCTGCTGTGCGGGGTCTCCCACGTCATCCCCTTCGTGGCCTGCGGGGGCATCCTCATCGCCTTCTCCATCGCCTTCGCGCCCATGCGGCCCGGTCTGGGGCCCGACTTCAGCCACGCCCCCCTCCTCAAGCTGCTCCTGGACATCGGCTCGGCGGCCTTCACCCTGGTGGTGCCGGTGCTGGCGGGCTACATCGCCTTCGGAATGGCGGACCGGCCCGGCCTCGTCCCGGGCTTCGTGGGGGGCTTCGTGGCCAACACCGTGGGCGCCGGGTTCCTGGGCGGCATCATCGCGGGGCTCCTGGCCGGGGGCGCCGTGATGCTCCTGAAGCGGATTCCCGTGAACCGCCTGCTGCGGCCCATCATGCCCATCCTCGTGATCCCGGTGCTCTCCTCGGTGGCGGTGGGCCTGCTGATGTACGGCCTCCTGGGCGCGCCCATCCGGGATCTCATGGTCTTCATGGGCCACGCGCTGCGGAGCCTGGGCAGCGGCAACCAGGTCCTCCTGGGCCTGGTGCTGGGCGCCATGATCGCCTTCGACATGGGCGGCCCCGTGAACAAGACCGCCTTCTTCTTCGGGGTGGCCATGATCAAGGAGGGCAACGTGGCCGTCATGGGCGCCTGCGCCGCGGCCATCTGCATCCCGCCGCTGGGCCTGGGCCTGGCCACGCTGCTGGCCCCCTCCCGCTGGAGCGCCCAGGAGCGGGAGTCGGGACTGGCCGCCCTGGCCATGGGCACCATCGGCATCACCGAGGGCGCCATCCCCTTCGCGGCCGCCGACCCCCTGCGGGTCATCCCCGTCATCATGGGCGGCTCCGCCCTGGGCGCGGTCCTGGCCATGCTGGGCGGGGTGGGCGACCACGCCCCCCACGGCGGCCTCATCGTCATGCCGGTGGTGGACCACCGCCTGTGGTACCTCGCGTCCATCCTGGCGGGCACCCTCGCCGTTGCCGTCGCCATGAATCTCGTCCGGGCCGGAAAGCCCAAGGAGGCCATGTGAAGATCATCGCCATCACGGCCTGCCCCACGGGCATCGCCCACACCTACATGGCCGCCGAGTGCCTGGAGCGCGCCGGAACCGCGCTGGGGCACCAGGTCAAGGTGGAGACCCAGGGCGCCATGGGCGTGGAGAACCGCCTCACGGAAAGTGACATCGAGGGCGCCGAGGTCCTCATCCTGGCCGCGGACATCCCCGTGACCGGCCGGGAGCGTTTCGCAGCCGTCCCGCGGATCCTGGAAGTGCCGGTGCAGCAGGCCATCCGGAACCCCGCCGAGATCTTCAGCCGCCTCCAATGACCCGGGAAGCCGCGTTCCCCTTCCCCCTCCCCGGAGGGCTCCACGCGCGGCCCGCGGCCGTGCTGCGGGACCGGGCCCTGGCCTTCGAGGCCCACTGCATGTTCATCAACGACCGCACCGGGGCCCGCGCGCCCCTGGGCAACCTCCTGGGCCTGCTGGCCACCGACACCCGCCACCAGGACCCCTGCCGCATCCTGGCCGAGGGCCCCGAGGGGGAGAAGGCGCTGGCGGACCTGGCCGAATTCATCCACGGCGCCTTCCTGGCCTGCGACACGCCGGGCGAGGCCGCCCAGCCCGGAGCCCGGGCCGGCATCGCCATCCACCGCATCCTCGCCCGGGCCGGCTGCGCCTTCCGGGAGGGCGTCCCGGTGGCCCCCGGCGTGGGTTCGGGCCCGGCCGTGCTGGCCCACGCCCCCAAGGCCGAGATCGCCCAGGGGCCCTGCCTGGACCCCGTGGGGGCCTCCCTGGCCCTGCACGCCGCCCTGGCCAAGGTGCTCGGGGCCCTGCGGGCCGCCGCGGCCCAGCCCGGCGATCCCGCCCGCACCGCGGTGCTGGAGGCCCAGGCCGCCATGCTCCAGGACGAGGAGTGGATCGGCGTGATGGAGGAGGGCCTCGCCCACGGGGCCCCCGCGGCCGTGGACTGGGGCGTGCGGTGGGCCCGGGCCCGGCTCCTGGCCTCCAGCAGCGCCTACCTGCAGGAGCGGGCCCTGGACGTCCAGGACCTGGGCGAACGGCTCCTGGCCGAACTCACCGGCGCCGCGCCGGACGTCCTGGACCTGCCCGGCCCCTGCGTGGTCGTGGCCCACGACCTGACCCCCTCCCGGCTCCTGGCGCTGGACCGCAGCCTCGTCCGCGGCCTGGTGCTCGCCGAGGGCGCCGCCACCTCCCACACGGCGATCCTGGCCCGCAATTTCGGCATCCCCTGCGTGGCCGGGGCCGAAGGACCCGCCTTCCCGCCTGGGCAGCGGATCACGGTCGACGGGGACCGGGGCCTCCTGATCCCGGATCCCCCCCCGGCCCTGGACGCCTACTACGCCATCGAGGCCCGCGAACGGTCCCGCCGGCCGGCCCCCCAGTCCGGCCTCACCTCCGACGGCGTGCGCATCGAACTCCAGGCCAACATCCTGGGCGCCCCGGAGGCCGGCCCGGCCTTCGCGTGCGGCGCCGAGGGCATCGGGCTCTTCCGCTCCGAGATGCTCTTCCTGGACCGGGAGTCCGCCCCCGGCGAGGAGGAGCAGTACCAGGCCTACCGCCAGGTCCTGGAGGCCGCCGAAGGCAGGCCCGTGGTGCTCCGGCTCCTGGACGTGGGCGGCGACAAGCCCCTGCCCTACCTGCCCCTGCCCCCGGAGGTCAACCCCTACCTGGGGCGCCGCGGCGTGCGCTGGTACGCGGTCCACCCGGAGCTGGTGCGGACGCAGCTGCGCGCGGCTTCGCGGGCGGCGGCCCACGGGGACCTGCGCCTCATGATCCCCATGGTCGCCGAGGCCGTGGAGATCCGCGCGGTGCGCGCGCTGATGGCCGAGGTGATGCGGGCGCCCCTGCCCCTGGGCATCATGGTGGAAGTGCCCGCCGCGGCCCTGAACCTGGCCTCCCTGGCCCGGGAGGCCGACTTCCTTTGCGTCGGGACCAACGACCTGGTGCAGTACCTCTTCGCGGCGGACCGCGGGGACGCGCGGGTCGCCAAGGCCTCCCACGACTGGCACCCGGCGACGCTCCGGGTGCTGGATCGCATCGTGGCGGAGGCCTCCGGGCGCCCCGTCAGCCTCTGCGGCGAGATGGCGGGCCGGCCCTGGCTTCTGCCCCTCCTGGTCGGACTCGGCTTCCGCACGCTGAGCATGGCCCCGGCCCTCCTGCCGGAGGCGCGGAGGACCCTGGCGCACCTGGATTCCGGGCAGTGCCGGGCCCTGGCCGTGCGCGCCCTCGACTCGGACGACGCGGACGGAGTGGAGACCCTCTTGCGCGAGCGCGCCGGGAACCCGCAGGCCGCCGAGCTGGTCACCCTGGACCTCATCGAGGCCCGCGCATCCTGCGCCACCAAGGAGGAGGCCATCAAGCTCCTGGCGGAGCGCATGGCGGCCCTGGGCCGGGCCCGGGACCCGCTGGCCCTGGAGGAGGCCGCCTGGGAGCGCGAGCTCACCTACGCCACGGGCGTCGGCTTCGGCTTCGCGGTGCCCCACTGCAAGTCCTTCGCCGTGGAGACCCCGTCCCTGGCCGTCCTGCGCCTGGCGGAACCCGTCGAGTGGGGCTCCCTGGACGGGCTCCCCGTGGACTGCCTCCTGTTCCTGGCCACCCCGGCCGACGACGGCGGCCAGGAGCACCTCCGCATCTTCGCGCGCCTCGCCCGCAAGCTCATGGACGAGGCCTTCCGCGACGCCCTTCGCAGCGCGCCCACATCCCAGGCCATCCTCTCCCACCTCTTGAGCCAGGTCATCACCCCCGTCTGACAGGAAAAACCCATGCGCAGAACCCTCCTCGCCGCCTCCCTCACCACGTCCCTGGCTTCGCTGATCGCCGCGGCGCCGGACCTCGAAAAGGGCCGGACCCTCTTCGTCGCCAACTACTCCCACCTGGACACCCAGTGGCGGTGGGCCTACCCCCTGGTGGTCCGGGAGATGCTCCGGAACACACTCTACGACAACTTCCGCATCATGGAGGAGCATCCGGAATACGTCTTCAACTGGTCCGGCGCCGGGCGCTACCAGCTGATCAAGGAGTACTACCCGGCCGAGTACGCGCGCCTCAAGGGCTACGTGGCCAAGGGCCAGTGGTGGCCCTCCTCCAACGCCTGGGAGGAATCGGACGTGAACGTGCCCGCCTCGGAGTCCGTCATCCGCCAGCTGCTGGTGGGCCACACCTTCTTCAAGCGGGAATTCGGCACCGAGAGCTCGGACTTCATGCTGCCGGACTGCTTCGGGTTCCCCGCCTCCCTGCCCTCCATCCTCGCCCACTGCGGCCTCAAGGGCTTCTCCACCCAGAAGCTCACGTGGCACTCCGCCGCGGGCATCCCCTTCAACGTGGGGCGGTGGGAAGGTCCCGACGGGAACTCCGTGGTCGCCGCCCTCAACGCGGGAACCTACGACGCCCACCTCACCGCGCCCCTTGACGGGGAGGCCTGGGTGAAGCGCCTGGACGCCAACGGCGCCGCCTCGGGCCTGAAGGTGGACTACCTCTACAACGGCAACGGGGACGAGGGCGGATCGCCCTTCCCGGATTCCCTGGCCACCCTCTGGGCCGGGCTCAAGGCCAAGGGCCCCGTGAACATCGTCGCGGGCCGGGCGGACCTCATGTTCAACGCCATCACGGACGCCCAGAAGGCGAAGCTCCCGTCCTACCGCGGGGACCTCCTCCTCATCGAGCACTCCGCAGGTTCGCTCTCCTCGCAGGCCTTCATGAAGCACCTGAACCGGCGCAACGAACTCTTGGCGGACGCGGCGGAAAAGGCCAGCACCGCGGCCCACCTCCTGGGCGCCGCCCCCTATCCCGCCGCCACGCTGGAGAAGGCCTGGGGCCTGATGCTCCGCAACGAGTTCCACGACATCCTGCCCGGCACCTGCCTGCCCAAGAGCTACGAATACGCCTGGAACGACGAGCTCCTGGCGGCCAAGGCCTTCCAGGGGAGCCTGGAGGACGGAGTCGCCGCCGTCACGCGCGGACTGGACACGCGGGTGGCGGGCGTGCCCCTGGTGGTCTTCAATCCCCTGGGCATCGCCCGGGAGGACGTGGTGGACGCCCTGGTCCCCGCGGCCCTGGCCGGGGCCGGGAACCTCGTCGCAACCGACGGGGCCGGCCGCAAGCTGCCCACCCAGCTCACGGTGGGCGCCGACGGAAAGCGCCACGTGATCTTCCGGGCCAAGGTGCCTTCCGTGGGCTTCGCGGTCTTCGGCCTCCAGGCCGGTCCGGCCGCCGAAGGCAGGGAACTCTCCGTCACGGCCCGGGTGCTGGAGAACGCCCGCTACCGCGTCACGGTCCTGGACTCCGGCGATCTCGGCGGCATCTACGACAAGGTGAACCGCCGCGAGCTCCTGTCGGGGCCGGGGCGCCTGGCCTTCCAGCACGAGAAGCCCTCCCGGTGGCCGGCCTGGAACATGGACTGGACCGACCGCCAGAAACCCGCCCGGGCCTTCGTTTCGGGCCCCGCGCGCATCACGGTCCTGGAGAACGGCCCCGTGCGCGTCTCGCTGCAGGTGGAGCGGGAGTCGGAGGACTCGCGCTTCCAGCAGACCTTCAGCCTCACCCAGGGCGGCGACCGCGTGGAAGTGGCCAACCTCGTGGACTGGAAGTCCTCCCAGAGCTCCCTCAAGGCCGACCTGCCCCTGGCCGTGTCCAACCCCCAGGCCACCTACAACTGGGACCTGGGCACCATCCAGCGGGGCAACAACGACCCGAAGAAGTACGAGGTGCCCACCCACGGCTGGATGGACCTCACCGACGCCAAGGGCGACTACGGCGTCACCGTCCTCACGGGCGCCAAGTACGGCTCCGACAAGCCCGATGACCACACCCTGCGCCTGACCCTCCTCTACACGCCCGGCGTGGACAAGGACTACCGGGAGCAGCGCTGGCAGGACTGGGGCCGGCACGCCTTCACCTACGGCATCGCCGGGCACAAGGGCGACTGGCGCAAGGCCGGCAGCCCCTGGCTGGCCCAGCGCCAGGACCGGCCCCTGGAGGCCTTCCAGGCCACCCCGCACGCGGGGCCCCTGGGCCGGGCCTTCAGCCTCCTGCAGGTCTCGGGGGCCCAGGTGGCCATCCAGGCCGTGAAGCGCGCCGAGGACGGCGAGGGCATCGTGGTGCGGCTCCAGGAACTGGACGGCGCCGCCGCGTCCGTGGCCCTGAAGGCCGCCGGCCCCGTCCTTGCGGCCCGCGAACTGGACGGCCTGGAGCGCCCCCTGGGCTCCGTGGCCGTGAAGGACGGCTCCCTCCAGCTGGCCTTCAAGCCCTACCAGCTGCGCACCCTCGGGCTGCGCCTGGACGCGCCGGCGGCCCTGGCGGCCCCGGCCTCCACGCCCCTGGACCTGCCCTTCAACCTGCAGGCCTTCACCACCGACGGCCACCGCGAGGACGGCGCCATGGACGGGGCCTTCACGGGCTACCCCGCCGAGATGATCGAGGATTCGGTCCAGGCCGCGGGCGTCACCTTCCGGATGGGCCCCCGCGCCCCCCGCAGCCCCAATGCCGTCGCCTGCGACGGCCAGACCCTGGCCCTGCCCGCGGGCGCGCGCCGGGTGCACCTGCTGATGGCCGCCTCCGCGGGCAACACCACCGCCGTGTTCACCGCGGGCCCCTCCGCCGTGACGGTGCCCGTGCCGGCCTGGACCGGCTACGTGGGGTCCTGGGACAACCGGGTCTTCGACGGCGAGGTCTCCGACAAGACCTACAGCGTGGACAACGCCCTGGTGCGCCTGGATCCCGCGTTCCTGGCTCCCGGCAGGCCGGCATGGTGGGCCTCGCACCTCCACGCCAAGGGCGAGGACCGGGTGTACGAGTACAGCTACATGTTCTCCGTTCCCGTGGAGATCCCGGAAGGCGTGGCCACCCTGACCCTGCCCCGGGACCGCAACGTGAAGGTCTTCGCCGCCACCGCCGCCACGGTGGACAACGCCGGCGGCGCCTCCCTCCGTCCCTTCCTCCCGGAGCTCCTGCGGGACGCGGCCTTCCAGGCGAGGTTCTCCAGGCCCTGACGGCCGTATACTTGTGGATCTGGAGAACGCATGATCCGCAGATGTTCCGACCTGCCCATGGAACCCAAGCTGGCCATCCGGGGCGGGACGGGACCCGCGCTGAGCGGCGACTACTTCGGCCAGGGCGCCATGGACGGCGTCCTGGCCGCGGGGCGCACCGTGCTGGAGCCCGGCTCCAGCATCGGCGAGCATCCCCATCCCAACACGGACGAACTCTACCTGATCATGGAGGGCCGCGGCACGGGGATCCTGGACGGGGAACGGTTCCCCGTGGGCCCGGGCGATCTCTTCATCCTGAAGGCGGGGCACTCCCACGGGCTGGTGAACGACTCCGGGGAGCGGCTCGTGCTGTTCGGCCTCCTCACCCGGCAGGACGCCAAATCCCCCTTGTGCAAATAAATTAATAATACATATTGTGGGGTATGCCAGGCAGCGGGGCGCTCCCGGGCGACGCCGTGCTGGATCCCTGCCCCACGGCCGGTCATGGAGCCCTGGCGACCTCGCCCACCCATCCGGAGCCGTGCCGAAACAGCATGAACGCCTCGCCCTCACACCTTCGGCTTCTCATGCCATTGCGGGACAAGCATTCCAGGTCATCCGCGCGCACGGGTCCACGCATGCCGCCTTCGATCCGCATTTTTCCGCTCGTTATCGGCCTGGCAACCGGGCTTTGGGGGCAGGATCGCACGGAGCTCGTGAACCGGTCGGGCCAGCCCTGGACCCTCGCCCTCGCGGAGGGGGCGAAGCCCGGCAGGGGGTCCCTGACCCTCCTGGACAAGTTCACGGGAAAGGTCCAGGCCGAACTGGCGAAGGTCGGGGAGAGCGTCACCCTGCCTCCCCAGGGGCGGTTCCTGGTGATCTTCAACCGCAGCGGGGGCTACCTCTTCCGGGATTTCCTGCTCAAGGACGCGTTCGGCTTCTATGCGGAATATGTGGCAAGCGTCGAGTTCCTGTCGGCGCCGAACATCTCGATCCAGCTTGTGGACCACCACGTGGGGCCCCCCATGGACCGATCGGATGATGGAGCCATCAAACAATACGTCATGGATGCCATCACGCTTGGAAGTGGGAACATCATTATTCATCACGCATCTCTCAAAGGAATAAAAGCGTTCGGGCAGTCGTATTCCTTTTTACCTTCATTTGAACCTGTTGAATTACCAACGAACTAATTTATAGATCTATTGACAAGATCAATGAAGTCCCCCAAACTTGAAGTGCGGATTGAGTCGCAGGCTCGATTCGCGTTGGAAATAAATTAAATATTCCTGATCGCCGCAACGACGGCCCCGCCTTTCTTGGAGCACCCCCGTGAACCCATCCGTTCTCGCAGCCATCCTATGCCCCGTCCTCTCCCTTTCCGCCCAGTCCCCGGCCCGGCCTGCCGATGGGCCCGGCGACGTCCTCCGGGTGGGGGACTACCGGCCCACCCCCGTCGACCAACCCCAGGTCCTGGAAGCCAAAGGTTTTCTCCAGCGAAAGCTCCCCAACCTGACCCTTCTGGACGTGACCCGGGCCTACACCCAGGTGGTGGCCGGAATCAACGTCAAGCTGGTGGCCAAGGTGCTGGACGAGGAGGGGACCATGGACTGGGAGTTCGTGGCGTACCAGAGCCTGGACGGGAAATGGCATCTTACTTCGGCGAACCGCATCTGATCGGCGCGCCTCAATCCGGGAGGCTCCGCCAGCCGGGGTCCGGAGCGAAGCGGCTGCCGAGGCGATGCTCCAGGCCCTCGAGGCGGGCCCGCTGGACCTCGGCCCCTTCGTTCCGGTTGTGGTTCATGGGGCCCCCCGTGAAGGGGGCGAAGCCGGTGCCGAAGATCATGCCGGCATCCAGGAGGTCCGCGTCCAGGGTGACCCGTTCCCGGTGGCAGGCCACCGCCTCGTTCAGGAGGCGCAGGACCAGCCGCTGCTCCACGGGGCCCCCCGGCGTGGGCAGGGAGGCCTTGGGAATCCGGGGCCGGTCGCCGCGGTAGTCATAGAAGCCCCGTCCGGTCTTGCGGCCCAGGCGGCCTGCGGCCACCAGCTCCTCCAGGCGCCGGGGAACCGCGCACCCGAAGCTGGCCCCCAGGATCCGGGCCACGGAAAGGCACACGTCCAGCCCCACGGTGTCGGCCAGGAGCACCGGGCCCATGGGCATGCCGAAGGCCAGGGCCGCGCGGTCGATCTCGTGGGCCGGCACGCCCTCCCCCTCCAGGGCCACCGCCTCCAGGAGGTAGGACATGAGGATGCGGTTCACCAGGAAGCCCGGGGTGCTCCGTACGGGCAGGGGCAGGCGGCGGATGGCGCCCACGAAGGCCATGGCCCGCTCCGAGACGCCCGCGGGCGTGGAGGCCATGGACACCACCTCCACCAGCTGCATGCGGGCCACGGGGTTGAAGAAATGGAGGCCCACGAACCGCTCCGGATGCTCCAGGGCTCCGGCCAGTTCCTCCAGGGGGATGCTGGAGGTGTTGGTGGCCAGGAGGGCCTCCGGCCTCATGCGCGGTTCCAGGGTCCGGTACAGGGCCCGCTTGGCGTCGGCGTCCTCGAAGATGGCCTCGATGACAACATCCGCCCGGGCGGCGCCCTCGCCGGCGAGGTCCCCGCCGATGCGGTCCAGGGCCGCGGCCACCAGGCGGGGGTCCTTGAGTTTCCGGCGGAAGAGTTCGGCGGCGCGCTTCATGACCTGGGCCAGACGCGGGCCGTCCACGTCCTGGATGGTCACCTGGAGGCCCTGGAGGGCGCACCAGGCGGCGATGTCGCCGCCCATCGCCCCGGCGCCCGCCACGTGCACGAACCGCGCCGGGGGATGGCCGCCACGGGCGAGGTCCTTGAGCCGCTCCTGCAGCTGGAAGACCCGCACCAGGTTCCTTGAGGCGGGACCGGTGACGAGCTGGGCGACGGACCGCGCCTCGGCCGGATAGGCCGCCTCCGGGGCCCTCGCCTGGGCCTCCCAGAGGGCGATGAGGGCGGAAGGCGCCGGGTAGTGGGCCGGGGGGGCCAGCCGTGCCGCGCGGCCCCGGAGGAAGCGGGCCAGGAGTGGCCTCAGCGGCCAGATCCCGGGAAGCCGCCGGGCCCAGGAAGCCCGCCGGGGCGGCGCGGCCCGCAGCAGGGCGGCCCGCCCGGCCCTGGGGAGCTGGCGCTCCGGAACCACCTCGTCCACGAGCCCCAGTTCGTGCGCCTTGCGGGCGGAAACCGACCGCCCCGTGAGCATCAGATCCAGGGCCGCCACGGGTCCGAGAAGGCGCACCAGGCGGACGGTCCCTCCGAAGCCCGGGTGGATGCCCAGAAGGACCTCCGGCAGGCCCAGCCGCGTCCCGGGGTCGTCGCTGGCGACCCGGTACCGGCAGGCCAGGGCCAGTTCCAGGCCTCCCCCCAGGCAGTAGCCGTGGACCAGGGCCACCGTCGGCAGGGGAAGGGCCTCCAGTTTGGCGAAGACGCCCTGGCCGCGGCCGATCCGCGCGGAGGCCTCCCCCGCCTCCGCCAGGCCCCCGAATTCGGACACGTCGGCGCCCGCGATGAACCCGCCGGCCTTGCCCGAGCGCAGTACCAGACCCTTCCACGCGCCCGCGGCCACCCGGTCCAGCACCCGGTCCAGCTCCTCCAGGACCTCGGCGGAGAGGGTGTTGGCGCTGGCGTGCGCCCGGTCCAGGACCAGGTCCAGGATCCCGTCCTCCCCCGCCTCCCCCCGCCAGTGGCGGAACCCGTCGAAGGCCGTGGACATCAGGCGCCCTCCCGTTCCAGGAGCATGGCCCCGCCCTGCCCGCCTCCGATGCACTGGCTGGCCAGGCCCCGCCGGGCGCCGTTCCGCCGGAGCACGTGGAGGAGGTGCAGGACGATGCGGGCTCCGCTGCAGCCCACGGGGTGGCCCAGGGCGATGCCGCCCCCGTCCACGTTCAGGCGCTCGGGGTCGATGGCGTCGAAGGCGGGGGCGTCCAGTTCGTCCCGGCAGTAGGCGCGGTCCGCCCAGGCTTCCTGGCAGGCCAGGACCTGGGCGGCGAAGGCCTCGTTGATCTCCCAGTAGTCGACGTCCCCGGTGCGCAGGCCGTTCCGCAGGAGGATGGGGCCCATGGCATGCACGGGGCCCAGGCCCATCTGGCTGGGCTCCAGGCCCGCCCACTGGCAGTCCGCCACCCGGCCCAGGCTGGTGAGCCCGTGCCGGCGCATGGCCTCCTCGCTGGCCAGGAGGAGGCAGGCGGCGCCGTCCGTGATCTGGGCGCTGTTGCCGGCGGTGACCCGGCCGTGGGGGGGATCGAAGGCGGGCCTGAGGCGCCCCAGTCCCGCAAGGTCCGCCTCCCGGCGCAGGCCCTCGTCCCGGTCGTAGAAGGTCCCGTCGTCGCCGTAGAGGGGGGCCAGCTCCTCCAGGCGGCCTTCGTCCTGGGCCCGGGCGAGGCGCTGATGGCTGGCCAGGGCGTAGGCGTCCATGCGCTCCCGCGTGAGCCCGAAGCGGTTGGCCAGCAGCTCAGCGGTCTGGCCCATGTTCAGACCGGTGAGGGGATCGGTGAGGCCCCTGGCCAGGCTGATGACGGGCCTGAGGTGCGCCGGCCGGAACCGGGCTGCCGCCCTCACCTTCGCCCACAGGGTCCGGGCGCGGCCCAGGTCCGCCAGCACCCGCACCATCCCGTCGCTGAACAGCACCGGGGAGTGGCTCATGGCCTCCGTGCCCCCTGCGAGCACCAGCTCGGCCCTGCCGCAGGCGATGTCCAGGGCGGCGGCATCGATGGCCTGCATGCCCGATCCGCAGTTCCGCTGCACGGTCCAGGCGGGCACCGCCTTCCCGCACCCCAGGCGCAGGGCGAGCAGGCGCGCGATGTTGGCCTCGTCGGGGCCGGGGACGATGCAACCCAGGATGACCTCGTCCAGGGCCTCCGGCCGGAAGGGCTGCCGTGCGAGAAGGGCCTTGCCCGCCGCCACGGCCAGGTCCGAAGCGCGGAAGGGGCCCGGGGCGCCCCGTGCCTTGAGGAAGGGCGTGCGGGCCCCGTCGACGATGTGGACGGGCCTCCCTCCGGCATAGGCGCCCATGGTCACTCCTTGGGTTGGCCGATCCTGGGGAAGTCATCCACGCGGATGGCCTCGCGGCGGGCTTCCAGGGCCCTGCGAAGGGTCTCCCCCTCGGGTCCCGTGAGGATGCCGGCCTTGATCCCGTCCGCCAGCATGGCGTCATCGGGACCCGCGGCCAGCGCGCCCTTGGCGGCGGCGGACCAGAGCTTCTTCTCCACCGGTTCCGCGGCGATGACCTTGCGCAGGGCGTCCTCGAGGCGGCCCACCGGCTCCCGGGGGTCCATGGGCACGAAGGCGCCGGCGGTGAGGCGGTCCCGCACGGCCGACGGCTCCAGCAGGATCTCCGCCAGTTGATGGCCAAGCTGGTCGCTGGGCCCCGCGCAGTGGCGCCCGGTGGGGAAGGTGAGCCAGCGGAGCATCCAGGCCGCGGGGCGGTTGGGCAGGTTCCTGAACAGCCCGTCGAAGGCCTCCTCGATCTTCTGGAATCCGTCCTCGCAGGCCCAGCGCAGGAGCGGCCATTCCCCCGCCGGCCGGCCCCGGTCCTCGAACTGCTTGAGGCAGGCGGAGATCAGGTACAGGTTGCTGAGGATGTCGGCGCACCGGCCCGAGAGCTTCTCCTTGCGCTTCAGCCCGCCGCCCAGGGAGAGGAGGGCGATGTCGGACGCGAAGGCGAAGGCGGCGGAATAGCGGGTCGCCCGCTGGTAGTAGCGCCGGGCGGGGCCTCCGGGGGCATCGGCCAGCAGGCCGCCCGTGAGCCCGTGGACCAGGGACCGCGTCGCGACGGAGAGGGTGAAGGCCACGTGGGCCCCCATGTGCCGGTCGAATTCGCCCAGGGCGTCCGGGTGGCGCAGGGACCGCATCTCGTTCAGCACATGCGGGTGGCACCGGATGACCCCCTGTCCGAAGATGATGAGGGTTCGCGTGAGGATGTTCGCCCCCTCCACCGTGATGCTGATGGGGATGGCCTGGTGGGCCCGCCCCAGGAGGTTGCGGGGCCCGAGGCAGATGCCGCTGCCTCCCAGCACGTCCATGCCGTCGCAGATGAGCCGGCGGCTCCGCTCCGTGCACTGGTACTTCACGATGGCCGAGATGACCGAGGGGCGCTCGCCCTGGTCCAGGGCGCCGCAGGTCATGGTGCGGGCCGCGTCCATGACGTAGGTGTTGGCGGCGATGCGGGCCAGGGGCTCCTCGATGCCCTCGAACTTCCCGATGGGCAGGCGGAACTGCTTGCGCACCCGCGCGTAGGCGCCCACCACCAGGGCGACGATCTTGCCGCCGCCGGTGGACAGGGCGGGCAGCGAAAGGGAGCGGCCCGCGGCCAGGCACTCCATGAGCATCTTCCAGCCCCGGCCGGCCTGGGCGGCGCCCCCGATGATCCAGTCGGTGGGGATGAAGACGTCCCTGCCCCAGTTGGGCCCCACCTGGAAGGGGATCCCCATGGCGTCGTGGCGGGTGCCGATGACCACGCCCGGGGTGGAGGTGGGGATGAGGGCCAGGGTGATGCCCTCGCTGCCCTCGGCCAGGAGATGGCCGGGGTCGGTGAGCCGGAAGGCCAGCCCCAGGAGCGTGGCCACGGGGCCCAGCGTGATGTAGCGCTTGTCCCAGTTCAGGCGGATGCCCACGACCTCCCGGCCCTCGAAGACGCCCCGGCAGACCACGCCGGTGTCGGGGATGGAGGCGGCGTCGCTGCCCGCCTCGGGGGAGGTGAGGGCGAAGCACGGGAGGTCGATCCCCCGGGCCAGGCGGGGCAGGAAATGGTTCTTCTGCTCCTCGGTGCCGTAGTGGTTCAGGAGCTCCGCGGGCCCCAGGGAATTGGGCACCATGACCGTCACCACCGCCGCGGCGCTGCGTCCGGCCAGCTTGATGATCACCTGGGAATGGGCCAGGGCCGAGAAGCCCAGGCCGCCGTACTGGCGCGGGATGATCATCCCGAAGAAGCCCTTCTCCTTCAGGAAGGCCCACACTTCGGGGGGCAGGTCCTTCAGGTCCTCCACGATCCGCCAGTCGTCCAGCATCCCGCAGAGCTCCTCCACCGGCCCGTCCAGGAAGGCCTGCTCCTCGGCGGTGAGGACGGGGGCGGGCTGGGCCAGCAGCTTCCTCCAGGCTGGCCGGCCGCTGAACAGCTCGCCGTCCCACCAGACGGTCCCGGCCTCCAGGGCCTCCTGCTCCGTGCGGGACAGGGGGGGCAGCTTGCCCTTGAAGACGGCCAGGAGGGGCCGCATGACCAGGGCCCGGCGCAAGGGGGGCAGGTTCAGGACGAGGGCCGCCGCGCCGAAGGCGGCCCATGCTGCCGGCGGGACGCCGGCGCGGATCTGGAACGCCGCGAGCGCCAGGCCCGCCAGGGCTGTCCAGAAGGCCAGCCCGGCCCGGAAATAGGCCAGGGTGAAGGCGATCACGATTAATGTTGCCGCCGAGTAGAACTGGATCATCGCAATTCCCTTGAAGGTGGGTGGGGATCGGGTGAAGCCAGTCTACTCAGAAAGGGCTCTCCGGCAAGCCGCATATTCCATCGACTTTGATTCATTTTTTTTAATGAATGGCAAGGCCTTTTGATGGATTTTGTAGCTTATTAACGATATGCATATCCAGATAGTATTTTCAATTTTTCAAGGACGAGCGAACAACTCGCCAAAAAAGTCCTTCATATGTTGCCAGCTCCGGCGGGCCGCAGCCTCCTGGTAGGCCGCGCCCTTGGACGGGTCGTCCCCGGCCTCCTTCTGGGTGAAGGAATGGACGGCTCCCCCGTAGGCGACGAAGGTATAGTCCGCCTTCGCCTTGCGCATCTCGTCGTGGAAGGCCGCCACGTCCTTGGCCGGCACGAAGGGGTCGTCGGCGCCATGGCAGACGAGGACCTTGGCCGCGATGGGCCCCACGGGACGGTCGGCGGGGACGTCCAGGCCCCCGTGGAACGAGACGACGCCCCTCACGGGCATTCCGGCGCGGGCGGCCTCCAGGGCGCCGGTTCCCCCGAAGCAGAAGCCGATGACCGCGAGGCGTCCCGGGTCCACCGAACCCTGCGCCTTCAGCGTGTCGAGCGCCGCCCGGATCCGCCGCTGGTACAGGGGGCGGTCCCCCTTGAACTTGCCGGCCAGGGCCCCGGCCTCCTTGGTGTCCCTGGGCGTGACCCCCTCCCCGTAGATGTCGGCCGCCAGGGCCACGTAGCCCAGCTTCGCCAGCTCGTCGGCGGTGCGGCGCTCGTGGTCCGTAGGACCCATCCACTGGTGGACGATGACGATGCCGGGCGCCTTCCCCTTCCCGGCGGCGGGCGTGGCCAGGTAGCCGGCGAGACGGGTGGTCCCGTCCTGGTAGACGAGAGGCTGGCCGGCCAGCATGGGGAGGGCGGCCAGGGCGAGGGAGAGATGGGCGCGGCGCATGGGCACCTCCGGAAGTTTGAGGAAGCCTACTCCTGTTTGGGTTGACCCTCACGCGTATTTTTCCGGCAAGGGCCCTCCCGGACGAAATGAATGATAAGTGCAATTATTCGCAACTTGGGGATCGACAGCCCGGGATCCGGGTGGTAACAATCGTGGCCGGGCCCCCATGGGTCCGGTCCCCGCAGCGCCCATTCAAAACCCTATCCAACGGAGCCTTCCGCAGATGAAACGCCTCTTCCGGGCCATGGGCGCAGCCCTGGCCATCCTTGCCAGTCCCCTGGGCGCCCAGCCGTCCCCGACCCTCCTTCCCACCCGCCCGGGCGACCCGGCCTGCTGGGGCACCTTCATCGCCTGCGCCCAGTTCGTCGAACAATGGGCGGGCCCCAGGATGCCGGACTGGGTCGTCCACTCCTCCCTGCTCAGCTACTCGGCCCGCAAACCCCTCTACGGCGACCTGGGCCGCCCCCTCCTGGACGACCGGGGCGTGCAGCGCACCGCGTCCATCCACCAGAGCGGCCGGGTCTTCTTCCCACCGGCCTGGCGGCTGGGCGGGCACCGTCGCATGCCCATCGTCATCTACACCCACGGCACGTCCCTCCTCAAGGAGGGGGTGGCCTCGCAGTTCGGGGGCCACGAATGGATCCTGGGCGCCGCGGCGGCCGCCTACTACGGCTTCGCCGTGGCCATGCCCGACCAGCCGGGGATGGGAGGGGACGGGACCTCCTTCCACCCCTACTGCCACGGGAAGTCCCTGGCCTACGCCATCGTGGACGGGATCCAGGCCATACGGGACCGGTTCACCGAGGACCCGTACGTGGCGGGGAACGACTACGCGTGGGACGGGAGGATCTTCCTCATGGGCTATTCGGAGGGCGGCTACGCCTCCCTGGCGGCGGCGCGGGAGATGGAGACCCACCGGGCCCTGTACGGAGGGGAGGCGGCCTTCCAGCTTGCGGGTTCGGCCTGCATGGCGGGGCCCTTCGACATCTCGGGCACCACGCGCCGGCAGATCCTGGCCCGGAACCAGCCTTTCAGGCATCCGTTCTTCATCCCCTACGTGCTCCTGGGGTACAACGCAATTTATGGGAGAATCATGGACCCCCTGGAAACCCTGACCCCGCGGCTGCTCGCCACCGGGGAGGACGGGAACATCCTTCAGTGGATCAACGGTTTCACGGACGGGACCCTGGTGGACGGCCGGATCGCCGCCCGCATGGGACGCGCCCCGGGGACCGTCGTCCTCCGGGATCTGCTCAACCCGGACTGGGTGGCCCGGGACCTGGAGGATCCGGCCTTCGCCACGAGTCCGATGAAGGGGATCCTGGAGGAGAACGACGTGGCGGAGGGCTGGACCCCCACCCGTCCCATCCTCTTCTGCCAGAGCCCCGACGACCGGGACGTGCCGCTCGCGAACACCCTCACCGCCCGGTGGCTCCTGGAGGGCGCCGTGCGCAAGGAGGGCGCGGACCCCACGGGGCTGTTCACCTTCCTGCCCCTGGGCAGGCCCGGGGGCGGGATCACCCACGTGGAGGGCGCCCTCCTGGCCATCCCCACGGCCTTCGACTGGATCTACCGGATGGGCGGGGCCTCGCCGGACCGGCCGGCAGAATGAATTTCAAATATTGATCCTCATGGGGTTTCCATCGAAATTAATCAAAAGGCGGGTTTCTGCCGTTGTTCCTGGGGACCGGAGCCCCCATGGCCACGAAATCCAAACGAAGGCTCAACCTGTTCGGCCAGACCGTGATGGTGGTGACCTTGTCCCTCCTGCCACTCGTCCTGGTGACCGTCCTGCTGGTCCTCCCCACCGTGGAGAAGCAGGTGACCGAGGACCGGGAGAACGCCACCCGGGTGGCGGTGGAGAGCGTCTTCGGGATCCTCCAGGATTTCGACGCCCGGGCCGGCCGGGGGGAACTCACCCAGGCCCAGGCCAGGACCCAGGCCATGTCCATCATCAAGTCCCTGCGCTACAACAAGAACGAGTATTTCTGGATCAACGACCTGACCCCCCGGATGATCATGCACCCCTACAAGCCGGAGCTGGACGGGACGGACCTGAGCCAGAGCAAGGATCCGTCGGGCCGGTTCCTCTTCAACGAGATGGTGGCGGTTTGCCGGGCCAAGGGGGGCGGGTTCGTCCCCTACCTGTGGCCCCGGCAGGGGGAGAACCTCCCCGTTCCCAAGATCTCCTACGTGAAGGCCTTCCTGCCCTGGGGCTGGATGGTGGGGAACGGGGTCTACATCGACGACGTGCAGCGCGAGTACGCGGGGATCCGCAACCGCATCGCCCTGTTCACGGCCATCGCCACCCTCGTCGCCCTGGCCAACGGGGTGATTTTCGCCAAGCGTGTGCTCAGCCCCGTGACCTCCCTGGCCGGGAACCTGACGGAGCAGATGGAGGGGCTTTCCAGGGGGGACCTGCGGGTCAGCGCCGCCGAGACGTCCACGGGCGACCTGAGCCGCGTGGCCACGGCCTTCAACCAGGCCGTGGGCGCCTTCGGCGGGCTGGTCAGGGACCTGGGCGCCGTGGCGGCCCGGCTGGACGAGGAGGCGGCCACGCTCCAGGCCAGCGCGGGGTCCATGGCCCGGGAGACCCAGCAACTCTCCCTGGAGATGAACGCGGGGCGCCGGGATGCCGAGGAGGTCTCGGCGGCCATCGGAGGCCTCTCCACCGCCCTGGAGGGCATGGCCGCCAGCCTCGAGGAGGCCCGCGGCCAGGCCCGGGCCACGCTGGAGGCCGCTGCCCAGGGGTCCCGGCACGGCCACGACACCTCCGGGGCCATGGCGGGCATCCGGAGCAGCTTCGGCAAGATGGCCTCGGCGGTCCGCATCATCCAGGACATCGCCCGGCAGACCAACCTCCTGAGCCTCAACGCGGCCATCGAGGCGGCGAAGGCGGGGGCCCAGGGCAAGGGCTTCGCCGTGGTGGCCGAGGAGGTGCGCAAGCTGGCCGAGCGCTCCAGCACCGCGGCCAAGGAGATCTCCGCCCTCATCCAGGAGAGCGACACCACCGTGACCGAGGGCGAGTCCACCGTGGCCGGGATCGTCGAGGCCCTGGGGCGCATCGGGGACCAGACGGAGACCATGGCCGGACGGATCCAGGACCTGGACGCGGCCCTCAAGACCCAGGCCGAGGCCAGCCGGCAGGTGGCGGGCCGGACCCTGGGGGTCGTCGAGCGTCTGGCCCGGGACACCCGGGCCGCCGAGGCCCTCAGCGGGACCGTGGCCGTGGTGGCGCAGACCGCGCAGAACCAGTCCGAATCCGCCGACGGCCTCATGGAGCGCATCCGGAAGTTCCGCACCTGACCCGGGCCAGGCCCGCCACGTAGGCCAAGGCCGCCAGGGGGACCAGGAAGGCAAAGCGCACCGAGCTGAGGTCCGTCACCCAGCCCATGAGGAGCGGCAGGACGGCCCCCCCCACATTGGCCATGACGGCCAGGCCCCCGATCTCCGAGGACCGCTCGGGCCGGGCCTCCAGGGAAAGGGCGAACAGGCAGGGCCAGATGTTCGAGAAGCCCATGCCGCAAAGCGCCACGGAGGCGATGGCCACCCCCCGGGTACCCAGGATCAGGCCGCATAGGCCGACCAGGCACGCGACCGCGCAAGTCAGCATGAACCTCCGGGTCGGCACGCGGGCCAGGACCAGCGCCCCGACGAGCCGGCCCGCCCCCTGGCTCACCCAGAAGAGGCCCTGCCCCAGGGTGATGGCCTCCTTCTGGATATCCATGCCGAAGGTGAGCCCCATGTGGCTGGCCAGGAAATTGTTCATACCCATTTCGGAACCCGAGAGGAGGAAGATGCCCAGGACCTTCCAGCGCAGCGGCGGCGCCCCCAGCAGGCCGAGCATGCCCTTCAGGGTGGCGGGGCGCTCCGCGGGGGTCACGGGGAAGGGCACCCAGGTGATGACCGCCCACACGGCAAGCGAGGCCAGGGCGAAGACCGGAAAGACGCCCTTCCAGGTGAGCCCGAGGGCCACGACCGGGGGCAGCAGGCAGGGTCCCGCGATGGAGCCCAGGCTCTTGAAGAACTGGGCGAAGGTGAGGTTCCGGGAATAGCGGGCGGGTTCGGTCACATCCCGCAGCAGCGGATTGCCCGCCACCAGCAGGAACGTCATCCCCACGCCGATGAGGAAGATGGCGGCCAGAAGGTGCTCATAGCGGGACAGCACGACCCAGGGAAGGGCATGGGCGGCGGCGGTAAGCAGCAGGCCGGCCTGGAGGACGAAGCGCTTGCCCTTCCGGGTGGCAAGGAGCCCCACGGGCAGCGCACACAGGGCGAAGGCCGAGGCGCCGGCCAGGGGGATCAGGGCCCCCTGGGCCGCGGAGATGCCGAAGACCTCCCGGGCGATTCCCAGGAAGCTGCCCCTCAGGTCCCCGAAGCCCATCACCAGGAAGGCCATGAGCAGCGCCGCCATCCGCAGGTTCAAGCGCACCCCCTCCGCCCTGAGTGGCCCGAGGGGCCTGTCGGTTCGATCCTGGAGGTGGCAGGATGGACCCATGCCCGACAACGCCTACGATCCGGAAACCTTTCGCGCGCTCGGCCACCGCGCCGTGGATGCCCTGGCCGACCACCTCGCCCAGGTCCAGGGAGGGACGCCGCCGGTGCTGCCCTGGCGGGAGCCCCCGGAGTCCCTCCGGGCCTGGCCCGCGGACTTCACCCGCGGAGGCGGGGCCGATCCCATGCACCTCATCGCCCGGGTGCTGGAGGGCTCCCACCATCTGCAGCATCCTCGCTACGTGGGCCATCAGTGCTCGGCCCCCCTGCCCCTCACCGCCCTCCTGGGCATGGTCGCGGACCTCCTGAACAACGGCACCGCGGTGTACGAAATGGGACCGGTCTCGACCGCCATGGAGCGGAGCCTCGTCCAGTGGTTCTCGGGCCTCGCGGGCTACGATCCGGCCCGGGCCGGGGGCGTCCTCACCCACGGCGGCAGCGCGGGCAACCTCACGGCGCTGCTCGCGGCGCGCCAGGCCTCCACGCCCTACGACGTGTGGGAGGAGGGCTACCGGGCCCCCATGGACCTGTGCCTGCTGGCCTCGGACCAGACCCACTATTCCGTGCGCCGCTCGGCCCAGGTGCTGGGCCTGGGCGGGAGGAACGTCATCGCGGTGCCCACCGACGAACGCTTCCGCATGCGCCCCGAAGCCCTGGAGGCGGCCCTGGACGAGGCCGAAGCCCGGGGCCGGAGGGTGCTGGCGGTCGTGGGCAGCGCGGGATCCACCGCCACCGGGGCCATCGACCCGCTGGAGGACATCGCGGCCATCTGCGAGGCGCGGGGCGTCTGGTTCCATGTGGACGGCGCCCACAGCGGCGCCTTCCTGGTATCGGACCGCCTTCGTCCGCGGCTCGCGGGCATCGGGCGCGCCCACAGCCTGGTCATCGACGCCCACAAGATGCTGATGATGCCTTCCCTGGCCACGGCCGTGCTGTTCCGGGACGAGGGCCACTCGTTCGAGACCTTCAGCCAGCAGGCCTCGTACCTCTTCGACCGCAGCGCCCGCCAGGAGTGGTACAACCTCGCCCACCGCACCCTCGAGTGCACCAAGCGCTTCCTGAGCCTGGACCTCTACGTGGCCCTGCAGGTGCTCGGCACCGACTACTTCGCCCGGTACCTCGAATCCCGGGTGGACCTGGCCTCCTGGTTCGCCGATGCCATCGAGGCGCGGCCCGGCTGGGAACTTGCGGTGCGCCCCGAGGGCAACATCGTCTGCTTCCGGGCCGGGGGCGGAGGCGACGCCTTCCAGTCCGCCGCACGGGAGGCCATCGTCCGCGAGGGCTCCTTCCATCTGGTGAAGACCCAGCTGCGGGGCCGCACCTGGCTGCGCACGACCCTCATCAACCCGCTCACCACGCGGGACGACCTCACGGCCCTGATGGACCGGCTGGACCGGCCAGGTACACCCTGAAGGTCGCCCCCTGGCCCGGGGCGGTCTCGAGCTCCAGCCGGGCCCCCATGGCGTCGGCCATGTGCTTGACGATGGAGAGCCCCAGGCCCGAGGAGTGCTCCCCTCCGGTGGGGCGCGCGCTGAGCCGGGTGAAGCGGTGGAAGGCCTTCTCCAGGTCCTCCGGGGTGAATCCAGGGCCCTGGTCGCCCACGGTCAGCAGCGCGCCCTCGCCGTCGGCCTCGGCCCGCATGGTCACGGTGGTGCCGGGCCGGGAGAACTTGATGGCATTGGACAGGAGGTTGTCCAGGATCCCCTTGGTGAACCGCAGGTCCGCATGGGCTTCATGGTCGGCGGGCGGATCCACCCGGAGGACGATGCCCTTGCGGCCCGCCACCGGACCGAACCGCGCGGCCACGTGCGCCGAGAGCAGGGCCAGGGGGAACCTCTCGGGCTCGGGCCTCACGGTGCCGGCCTCGATGGCCGCGTAGTCCAGGAACCGGCCCAGGAGTTCGCTCATGCGCATGCCCTCGGCCCGGATCCGGCGCGAGATCTCCCTCACCTGGCCCGGGTCCATCTCCTCCTCCAGGAGCTCCGAGGAGAGCACGATGGAATTGAGCGGATTGCGCAGGTCGTGGGAGGCGATGCCGAAGAGCTGGTTCTTCTGCTCGTTCAGATCGCTCAGCTGGGCGTTCAGGCCGTGGAGCTCCTGGTTGCGCAGCACCAGCTCCGCCGTGGCGGCGTCCACGCGCAGGGACAGGGCCTGGTTCTGCCGGAGCAGGAAACGGGTGCGTGCGCGCAACGCCAGGTACAACGCCAGGGACGCGGAGCCCAGGAAGCCGGCGTAGGCCCACCAGGTCCGGAACCACGGGGGCAGCACCTGGAACCGGAAGGTCTCCTCGGGGCCCACCATCCCGTAGACGTCCCGGGCCCGCACCCGGAACCGGTAGCCGCCCTCGGCGAGATTCGTGTACTCCTTGAACGGGGCCGCGCTCCAGGGGGACCAGTCCCGGTCGTAGCCCTCCAGGCGCACCTGGTAGCGGTTGGCGGACTCCCGGTCGAAGCTGGGCAGGGCGAAGGTGAAGCGAAGGGACCGGTTCCGGTAGGGGACCCGGGGGGCGGTTCCGGCCAGGGTCCCGCCGTCGCCCCCCTGCACCTGGCGCAGGCGCACCCGCAGGCCCTCACGGGAACCGGTGGCCACGCCGGGGTCGTACCGGAGGAGGCCGTCGGGCCCCGAGAACCACACCACGCCGTCGGCGCCGGGGTGGATCTCGGCCAGGTCGGTCCCCGCGAAGCGCCGGAAGGGGGCCGCCTCCCAGGAGTAGCCGCCGCGGCCGTCCGGAACGGCGGCGCCGGCCTCCTTGACGTTGCGCTCCCGGTCCGTGGTCTGCATCCAGATGCGGCCGCCGGGTCCGGGGCGCAGGAATTCGACGGAACGGGGCCCTTCGGGGAAGAGGGCGCCCAGGGCGGGTTCCGGCACGAACCGCGCCTGGGCCCCGTCGAGGGCGAAGACGCCCGCGGAGGTGCCCACCAGGAGCCGTCCCCCCACGTCCGAAAGCCAGAGGAACCGGTCCACCGGAAGCCCCTGGGCGGTGCCGAACCGGGCCAGTGCCGGGGGGCCCCCGCCGGGCGGGAACGTCATCCGGAGCAGCCCCCGGGACCGGCTCGAGGCCCAGACGACGCCCGGCTCGGGCTCCGCCATGGCGAAGATGTCCTCCTGCGTGCCCGGGACCAGGCCCTCCTCCGTCCAGGCGCCGCCGGCCTTCCTCCGGATGGAGGCGACGCCCGCCGGGCCGCCTATGAAGACCCGCGAGGGATCGGCCCTGGACGCCAGGAGGCACGCCGGGAACGGGATCCCCCGGGCGATGACCTTCGCGCGGCCCTCCCGCACCTCCAGGACCCCCTGCTGGCTGCAGACCGCCAGGAGGTCGTCGCCCGCCGCGGCCAACGCGAGGCACTGGCCCTCCACGCCCGCGACGTCCCTGAACCGCGGCGCCAGCCCGCGGGGGTCGAGGTACGAGATCCCCTGCCCCGTGGCGGCGTAGAGGACGCCCTTGTGGCGCACCATGGACCACGGGAAGCTCCGGAGACCGGCGCGCTCGTCGAAGCGGGTCAGGACCGGCCACTCCATGCGGGCCAGGCCGTTGTTAAGCCCCAGCCAGATCCCCCACTGGGTGTCCTGGAAGGCCTGGTAGACCGTATCGTCCCGCAGGCCCGAGGCCTGGTCCAGATGGAAGCGCAGCCTGCCCGAGGGGTCCAGGATGAAGGCCCCGGCCTTCACGGTGGCCACGGCGAGACCGCCGTCGGCCAGGCGCGTGCCGCTGTAGACCTGCCCGGGCCTCAGCAGGGCGTCGACCTCGGTCATGAAGGGCCTCGGGACCCGGCCGTCGAACCGGAAGAGCCCGTGGTCCCGGGTGCCCACGAGAAGGTCCGGGCCTTCGAGGGGCAGCATGAAGGCGATGCGGAAGGCCTTCAGGGCGCCGGCGCCGGGCACGGGCCGGAGCCCCTCTCCGCTCCACAGGAACAGGTCCCCGGCCAGGTCCTGGAGGTAGAGCCGCCCCGCGACGGAAAAGGTCTTCCAGACGCCGCCGGGCACCACGAGGCTCGAGGTCCGGCCTCCCTCGCGGCGCAGGAGCCCCTCCCGGGTGGCGAAGAACAGGCCCTGGGGGAGCAGGTGGATGCCGCGGACCGCGGAGAACGCCCCCTCGGGCTTGCCGAAGGAGACGTAGCGGCTTCCGGTGACGCCGGGCTCCATGCACCCGGTCTCGCCGCCTTCCCCGCCCACGTAGAGTTTCCCGTCCGGGCCCCAGGCCAGGGCGCGTACCGTGCCGCCCGCCTCCAGGAGCCGCCACTTCACGCCGTCGTACTCCAGCACCCCCAGGCCGTTCCCCACGTAGATGAGCCCTCCGGGGCCCTGCGCGAAGGCCCAGTTCTGGGGATGGGAACCCCCGGCCTCGCCGGGGGAGAAGGAACGCAGGAAGGGCGTGCCCGCCTCCCTGGGAACGTCCGCGCCGAGCCCGCCCAGGGCGAGCGCGAAGGTCATGCAGGCTGCCAGGAGGGATCGCGTCATGGGGGAGGGGTCCGGTCCCTCAAGCCTACCAGGGCTCAGCGGCCGCTGCGCTGGAGGCTGGCGTTGGCCCCCGCGGAGATGAGCTTCAGGATCTCCACCACCTCCGCGGCGGTCTGGGGGCGGTCCTCGCTGCGCTTGGCCATGAGCCTCGCCGCCAGGGCGGACAGCTCCTCCGGGGCCTCGGGGCAGACGGCGGACAGCAGGGGCACCGGGGCCTCCAGGTGCTGGTTCAGGAGGTCCGGAACCCGGGTTTCGCCGTAGGGCGGGAAGCCCGCGCACAGCTCGAACAGCATGACGCCCAGGGAATACAGGTCGCAGCGGGCATCGACCCGCTCGCCCCGGATCTGTTCGGGCGACATGTAGCGCGGCGTGCCCACGGTCTGGCCCCCCTGGGCGGCGCCGCCCCGGGCCGGCGCGGCCAGTCCGAAATCCATGATCTTGGCGTCGCCCCGCACGTCGAAGAGCACGTTCATGGGCTTGATGTCCCGGTGGACGACCTGGGCGGCGTGGGCGGCCTCGAGGCCCTCCGCCACCTGGCGCGCGATGCGCAGCACCAGGGGCATCGGGAGGCGCCCCCGGCCGTCCATGAGGCCCTGGAGGGTCACGCCCTTCAGGTATTCCATGGTGACGTAGGGCACCCCGCCGCTCTCCCCGAAGTCGTGGGTCCGCATCACGAACCGGTGGGTGATCCGCCGGGCCAGGCGGATCTCCTGCTTGAGCTGGTCCAGGAACCCCGGGTCCGCGGCCAGCGTCCCGCGCACCACCTTGAGGGCCACGTCCTCCTCCAGGTGCAGGTCCCACACCTTCAGGACCACGCCCATGCTGCCCCGGCCGAGCACGCCGTCCACCCGGTAGCGGCCGGCGAAGATCCCTCCCACCCGGAGCGCGGGCGGCAGGGGCTCGTCGTCGTCCCGGGGAGGGATCACCAGGGCCCGGGTCTCCTCCGCCGCCGGCGCCCCCGGAAAGGCGGTGTCCGCGGCCTGGCCCGCCGAGGCCAGGAGCCCCAGCAGGTCGTCCTTGGCCCTCAGCTCGGCGAGCATGGACCGGAACGTGCGGGTCAGGACGCCCACTTCGTCCGGGGACGGCACCAGGGGCAGCATGTCGGGCATGTGGCCCTCCGCCAGCGCCCCCGCGGCCGAGGCCAGGGCCTGGAGCGGCGCGGTGACGCTGCGGGCGGAGCGCAGGCCCAGCCACAGGGCCAGGAGGATGCCGGCCACCCCCCCGACCAGGATGGCCCGCTGCAGGGTCCGGAAGGGCGCCAGCAGCGGCTCCGTGGGCAGGAGCAGGGCCGAGGCCATCTCCAGGTCCAGGGCGTTGACGCCCCGGATGGGGGAGATCATCCCCAGGTAGCTGCGCCCGTCCAGGACCAGCGGCAGCACCGGGGACCGCCGGGCGTCGAGGATGCCCGCGCGCGCCGAGAGGAAGGAGGGTTCCCGCGCCAGGAGGCGGTCCAGGGGATCGGCCTGCGCCAGCGTGGAACCGAGGGTCCGGAAATGGCTGAGCAGGGCCACCTGGGCCGCGGGCACGCCCTTCCGGGGCGCCGCGATCGTCTCGGCGCGGATCTCGGTGGCGGCCTGGGCGTCCAGGGGGTTGCCCACCAGCATGGCCCCCAGCAGGGCGCCCCCCGGGGACCGCAGGGTGCGGGCCACGACGTGGTAGACGCCGGGCCGGGGCCCCCAGGGCACGTCCAGGAAGCCGCGGTAGGAGGGGCCGGGGTGCCCGGCATTGCGCGCCTCGTCCGGGTTCAGGGCCATCTGGAGGACGCCCACGTCCTGGAATTCCGTGGGGGCCCCGGTTGCGGTGGAGACCAGCAGGGTGCCGCCGGGCCTCACCACGATCGCGAGGCTGGCGCCCAGGCGCGGCAGGTTGTCCACCAGCGTGTCCCCGAGGCTCCCCGTCTCGCCGGTCTTGAGCACCGTCTCGATGATGGAGACGTTGCCCGAGTACTGGGTGAACACTTCCAGCCCCGCGTCCAGGACCCTGCCCTGCTGGGCCAGGAACCGCTCCAGGACCTGGCTGTAGGCCACGAGGCTGGCGCTGGCGGAATCCCGCGCGGAACGTCCCGCCTGGTAGTAGGCGACCCAGAGCATCGCCGAGACCAGCACGAGGATCGTCGCGGCCTGGCGCAGGAAGAACTTCCAGGCCAGCGTCTGATACCATCGCATCGTCGAACGCATCGTGGGGGTTCCTCGGACCTCAAGATATACTTGGATCCATGGACGGAAGGAACCGATAAATGAAGCCGTTCCTCATCAAGGCGGTGCTGGCGGCGGCGGGTCCGGTCCTCGCGGCGGGGAGCCTGCAGGGCCCGGTGCGGATCCTGGACAGGGACGGCAGGCCCCGGCCCACGCTGAAGGACTGCGTGGCCATCCTGGAGCCCCTGGACGCCGCGGTGCGCGCTCCCGGACCCTCGCGGCCCCTGGTGATCCGCACGGCCAACAAGGAGTTCTCCCCCCGCGTCTCCATCGCCACGCCGGGAACGGAGGTGAGCTTCCCCAACATGGACTCCATCCTGCACAACGTCTTCAGCCTGACCCCCGGCAACCGGTTCGACACGGGCCACTACCTGCCCGGGGACTCCCCCAGGGTGCGGCTCTCCGGCCCCGGCCTGGTGCGGCTCTACTGCAACGTGCACCACCAGATGAACGCCTTCGTCTGGGTGGTGGAGACCCCCTTCGCCCAGGTGCTGGAGCACCGGAAGGACCTCCGCTTCGACAACGTCCCCCCCGGGTCGTACCGCCTCCGCCTCTGGCATCCGGAGGCCGGGGAGCGCACCTGGGCCCTCAGGATCGACGGCGCGGCCACCCGCGGCTCGTGGGACCTGGAGGCCACGCTTCCCGCCACGCCCCCCCACAAGAACAAGTTCGGCAAGGACTATCCTCCGCCCCCGGACGAGACGGGATACTAGAAGCGCTTGAGGACGGTGAAGATCGTCTTTTCGGCCACCTTGGGCGACCTGCGGATGCTCTGCCGGAGGTGCACGAGCGAGACGCTCCAGAGCCCCCGCAGGGGCAGGACCAGTTCCGCCCGGGGCCCCCTGGCGCCGCGGTAGTACCACCACTGGTCGCTGTTGAGGACGTAGAGCTCGCCCGTGGAGGATAGGCGCTGCCAGGTGTAGGAGACCTGGGGCCTGAAGGGCCGCGAGCGGCTGCCGGCGAGCACCTGGAATTCCTCGCTGGTGTCCCGGGTGGAACGCTCCCGGTTGCCGTTCCACCGCACCTCCAGCGGCACGGGGCCCTCCCACTTCGCTGCCGCGCCCACCCCGTCGAGCGACAAGCGCTGCCGCCCCCTGCCGCGGAAGTCGGGGGCGTTGAAGCGGCCCTCGTCCTCGTCCCAGGCGAGGTTCCAGCGATCGGCGTGGAAGGTCCCGGAGAATGCCCCCAGGCCGAGCTTGAGCACCGCCTGGAAGGCGGCGAGGTCCACGTCGTTGCGGGGGTAGACCGTCCGCACCCGGCCCAGGGCGGTGCGCATCGAGGCCTCCTGCACAAGCCCCCCGCGGATCCCGCCGGAGGCCCCCGCGCCCAGGAAGCGCAGGTCCGGGTCCCACATGGCCTGGGAGGCGATGAGGCCCAGCTCCTGGAAGCCGAGGGCCGCCTTCCCGAAAAGGCGCTCGGTGACTCCGGCCAGCTCCACCCTCGCCACGTCCAGCTGGGTGCCGTTGGAGGGCTGCTGGTCCCACCGGGGCCGGTTGTTGCTGTTGCCGTCGGACCCCACCGCCGAACGCAGCCCGGCCGTCCAGTCCAGGCCGCCCCATTCCGCGTACCACCGCAGGCGCACCTGTACGCCCTCCCTGCGGATGTCCCCCAGGGGGACCAGCCCGTCGCCGAAGATCCCCCGGATGCTCTCGGTCCGGGCCGTGAGTTCCCAGGCCGGCACCCAGGGCGCGCGCGCCTCCTCGGCGAACGGGACGTCCTGGGCGAGGGCCAGGGTGCACGCCAGGATGGGGATCCAGCGGAGGATGGGCATTCGGGTTCCGGAGTTACGCGGACCATCATGCCATCAACCCTCCGGATGGGTTCGCATTTTCAAACCGGATCTGCCGCCGGGCGCCCCTTCCGCGGACACTGGTGGCGGGACGGCGGGTAGTTGTTGACGGACGCCGGGACCCATACGAACCTTGAGTCCCTTCCGGAGCCCGCCCTTGGTCGACTGGGATCTAGCCATAACACTTGACCGCAGCAAGGACGAGCCCCTCTACCTCCAGGTGGTGGGGTCCGTCGTGGAAGGCATCCGCAAGGGCCGGTTCCGGCCGGGCCAGGCCCTGCCCGGCACCCGGGCCCTGGCGGACCAGCTCGGGGTGAACCGCAACACGGCGCTGGCCGCATACCGCGAGCTGGAAGCCGAGGGGTGGATCGAGGTCTCCCCCGACAAGGGGACCTTCGTGGCCATGGAGTTCCCCGTGGACCTGGAGGGGGAGCCCGGCATCTCGGCGGTGGATTCGGCCTCCTGGAAGCGGCGCTCCACCCCCGGGGACGCGTTCTTCCAGCCCGGCGCCCCCGAGCGGGACACCTTCCGCCTCATCCCCGACCAGCCCGACCTGCGCAACGCGCCCACCGCGGCCATCCACCGCGCCTATGGAAGGGTGCTCAAGCTCCACCCGGGCCGGCTCCTGCAGCCCGCCTGGGACCCCCGGGGCCTCCTGGATCTTCGGCTCTCGCTCTGCAAGATGCTCCGGGACATGCGCGGGCTTTCCGTGGACCCCGGCAACCTCGTGCTCACCCGCGGCCTCATGGCCACCCTGAACCTGGTGGCCCGCACCCTCTTCGGCCCCGGCGATGCGGTGGCCGTCGAGGACCCCGGGTTCTTCCGCGTGGCCGAGGCCCTGCGGGCCGCGGGGGCCCGGCTCCATCCCGTGCCCGTGGGGCCCCGGGGACTGGACCTGGACGCCCTGGAGGAGCTCCTGGGCCGGGAGCCCATCCGGCTCCTGTGCCTGTCCTCCAACCCGCAGCACCCCACCCAGGCGTGCCTGGACGCCGCGGGGCGCGCGCGGCTCCTGGAGCTTTCCAGGACCCGGGGCTTCCGCATCCTGGAGGCCGACCCCTGGCTGGGCTTCCACCGGGAGAAGAACCCCAGCCTGCCCCTGGCCAGCGAGGACCGCGAGGGTCGCGTCGTCTACTACAGCGGCCTGGAGCAGATCCTGGCACCGGGGCTCCAGGTGGGCTTCCTGGCGGGCTCGGCCGACCTCATCAAGGAGATGGCCCGGCAGCGCCAGCTGGTGGACTGGCCCGGGAACCAGGTGCAGGAGGCCACCATCGAGGAGATCCTGCGGGACGGCGAGGTCCTCCGCCACCTGCGCCGCACCCGCAAGCTCGCCGACGAGCGCCGCGAGACCATGGTGGACCGCCTCCTCCTGCATCTCCACCCCGCCCTGCAGGTGCGGGACCCCAAGGAGGGCCTGGCCCTCTGGGCCCGGGTGGACGACAGCGTCCCCCTGGCGAAGTGGACCGAGCGCTGCGTGGCCCGGGGCGTGGTCTTCTACCCCGGCTCCCTCTACGACTTCCACCGCCGGGAGATCCCCTGGATCTGCCTGGGCTTCGCCGCCCACGACGTGGACGAGCAGAACGAGGCCTGCGCGCGCATGGCGCTCGCCCTGAAGGACGTGCGGGGTTGAGGGATCAGACCGTCCTGGCCCGGCCCAGCTCCGTCAGCATCTGCGCCAGCACGTTGCCCGTGACCACCTGCCGGTAGTGGGCGGAGGCGCGGATGTCGTCGATGGGGGAGATGTCCTCCAGCACCGCGCGGCGGGCCTCCTCGATGGGCAGCGCGTCCAGCGCGCGGCCCGCCACGACCGCCTCGGCGTGCCGCGCCCGCAGGGGCACGGGGGCCACGGAGCCCAGCCCCACCCGCAGCTCGGTCACCACGCGGCCCTCGATGCGGGCGTAGGCGGCGAGGCAGACCTTCGAGATGGCCTGGGCCTGGCGCGTGCCCACCTTGCGGTAGAAGTGGAAGCCCCGGCCCTGGGGCTTGGGAAGGCGGATGCGCGCCACCAGCTCGTCGGGGGCCAGGTCCATCTTCTTGTAGTCCAGGTGGAAGGCGTCGTAGGCCACCCAGCGCGAGCCCCGCACCGAGACCAGCTGCACCTCGGCGCCGTAGGCCAGGAGGCTCGGGGGGGTGTCGGCGGCGGGGCTGGCGTTGACGATGTTGCCCCCCAGGGTGCCGCGGTTCTGGATGGCCAGGGCGCCCGTGGCACGGGCGCTCTTCACCAGGTTGGGGAAGAACTGGTGAACGGCGCGCTGCTCGAGCAGCTCGGTGTAGGTGATCAGGGACCCGAGGGAGAGCCGAGCGGGGTCGTCCTCGATGCCGCGCAGCTCGTAGATCCGGGAAAGGTCCAGGAGCCTGCGGCCCTGGAGCCGGCCCGCGTTGAACAGCACCATGAGGTCGGTGCCGCCGGCGATGGGGGTCCACGCGCCGGGCTCGGCGGCCATCAGGCGCAGGGCCTCGGCCAGGGTTCCGGGCGCCTGGATGGCGTAGTCGGGAAGGAAGGATCTCATCGGCCCTCCCCCTGCCGGGCCACGGACCGCACCGCGTCCACGATCTTGGAGTAGCCGGTGCACCGGCAGAGGTTCCCGGCCAGGCCCTCCTGGACCTGCTCCTTGTCCGGGTTCGGGCAGCGGCGCAGCAGGTCGTCGGCGGCCATCAGCATCCCCGGCGTGCAGAAGCCGCACTGGGCGGCGTTGTGGGTGAGGAAGGCGTCCTGGATGGGCGAGAGGTCGTCCCCCTCGGCCAGGCCCTCGACGGTCACCACCACCCCGTCCTGGGCCTGCAGGGCCGGAATGAGGCAGCTGTTCACGACGCGGCCGTTGAGCAGGACCGTGCAGGCCCCGCACTCGCCCTCGCCGCAGCCCTCCTTGGTGCCGGTGAGGCGCAGGCCGTCGCGGAGCACGTCCAGGAGCCGCGCCATGGGATGGGTGTCGACCGTGCGGCGCACGCCGTTGACCTGGAGGGTGAGCAGGATGGTGTCAGGCATGGCGGGCCTCCTCCAGGCGGTTCAGGATCCGTTCCGGGGTCATGGGAACCTCGTCCAGGCGCAGGTCGCCCAGGGCGTCCCGCAGGGCGTTGAGGAGGGCTGGGCCCGGGCCGTCCATGGGCAGTTCCCCGATGCCCTTGGCCCCGCCCGGGCCGAAGGGGCTCCCCCCCTCCACGAAGGCCACCCGGATGTGGGGCAGGTCGGCGGACGTGGGGATGATGTAGTTGGTGAGCTGGTTGTTGGCCATGCGGCCTTCCCGGAAGGTGACCTCCTCCCAGAGCCCCCAGCCGATGCCCTGGGCCACGCCGCCCTGGATCTGCCCGGTGGCCAGCGTCGGGTTCACCACGCGGCCCACCTCCTGGACCGTGGCGAAGTCCTCCACCTTGACCTCGAAGGTGACCAGGTCGACGGCCACCGCGGCCGCATAGCAGGCCCAGGAGAAGTTGGGGTAGGCGTCGCCCTGGTAGGTCTTGTCGTCCCAGGCGAAGCCGGGGTTGGCGCGGTACTGGCCGTAGGTCTTCAGGGACCCGAGCCTGCCGTGGGCGGTCCGCATGGCCTCGCGGAACCCAGCCGGCGTGTAGGGCTCGGCGAGGAACCCGCCCTGCACCAGCGCCAGGCGCAGGCCCCGGGCCGCGTCCTCCAGGATGCGCCCGACCACCATGGTGCTGCGGGAGGCGACGGTGGGGCCGCTGTTGGGCACGAACTTCGTGTCCACCTCGGCCATGTCCACCATGTCCACCGGCAGGCCCAGGGTCTCGGCCACGATCTGGCAGAACACGGTGTTCTTGCCCTGGCCCATCTCGGTGGAGGCCGCCAGGATGGCGACGGTGCCGTCCTTCTTCCCCTCGACCCCGGCCACGGAGGCCATGGTGGCCTCGCCGCTGCCGGTGAAGCCGCAGCCGTGCATGAACACGGAGAGCCCCACGCCCCGCTTGACGGGGTCGTCCCAGGCGTTGCGGACGGCGTAGGCCTTCTGCAGCTCCCGGTAGTGGATCTCCTCCATGGCGCGGTCCATGAGGCCGTCCAGGCCCGGCTCGTCCCGCATGAGCTGGCCCGTGGCCATGGTGTCGCCCTGGTGCAGGAAGTTCAGGCGCCGGAGGTCCACGGGATCCATCCCCATGCGGAGCGCGCAGACGTCCATGTGGCGTTCGATGGCGAACAGGCTCTGGGGGGCGCCGAAGCCCCGGAAGGCGCCGCAGGGCGGCGTGTTGGTGGCCACGGCGCGGGCCAGGATCCGCACGTGGGGGCAGCGGTAGACGCCCGCGGCGTGCAGGGCGCCCCGGCTCAGCACCACGGGGGACAGGGTGGTGAAGGCGCCGCCGTCCAGGGCGAAGTCGATGTCCAGCGCCAGGAGGCGGCCCTGGGCGTCGAAGGCCGAACGGATGCGGGTGCGCGAGGGATGGCGCTTGGTGGTGGCGGCCATGTCCTCCTCGCGGTCGTAGGCGATCTTCACGGGGCGGCCGCTCTTGAGGGCCAGCAGCGCGGCGTGGCCGGCGATGACGGAGGGGTAGTCCTCCTTGCCCCCGAAGGCGCCGCCCATCTCCAGGGCCACCACCCGCACCTGCTCGCCGGGGATCCCGAAGAGCTGCTTCATGGCGTCGTGCACGTAGTAGGGGCACTGCAGCGAACCCGACACGGTGACCTCGAGGCCCCCGGGTCCCCGCTCCACGGTGCCGATCATGACGTTGGGCTCCAGGTAGAGCTGCTCCTGGGCCCCGGTGCGGTAGACCCCCTCGATGACGTGGGCGGCCCCCGCCCAGACCGGCTCCGGGTCGCCCTTGGCGATGCGGATCTCCTTGAGGACGTTGCGCTCGCCGTGGATGACCCGGGCGCAGGCCAGGGCCTCCTCGATGTCGAGCAGCGGGGGGAGCTCCTCGACCTCCAGCTTCACCAGCCGCCGGGCCTTCTCGGCCACGGACCGGTCCGCGTGGGCCAGGAGGAGCACGGGCTGCTCGGCGTGGGCGATCACGCCGCCCACCGGCACCAGGAAGGGCTGGTCGTCCACATGGCCCGCGACGAAGTTCTTCCCGGGGATGTCCGCGGCGGTCACCACCGTGATCTCGTCCCAGTGGACCCCTTCGAGGAAGGTGATGCCCTTGAGCACGCCCCGGGCGCAGCGGGAGCGGACGGTCATGCCTAGCAAGCAGCCGGGCAGCTCCACGTCATCCGTGTATCTGGCGGAGCCCATGACCTTGCCCCGGCCCTCCTTGCGAATGGTAGAAGCCCCGATCACGTCCACCTCCCAGGAACCTGCGCCTGAAACTCATCTTCAGGGTCCAGTATGACTCAGCGGGCGCCGAGAGGCCAATCCCCTCGGCGCCCGCCGGGCCATTCAGCTTGTTGCGGCTACTTCTTGGGGAGGGTGGAAGCCACGCCCTGGACGTAGTAGTCCATGGCGCCCAGCTCCGCGTCGGTCATGTTCTTGCCCTTGGCGACCTTCTCCTTGCCGTCCTGCGCGACCACGGGGCCGGCGAAGGGATGCAGCTTGCCGGCGGCGATGGCCTTCTCCTCCTTCTCGACCAGGGCCTTCACGTCGGCCGGGATGGCCTTGTTGAGGGGGGCCAGCTTGATCATGCCCTCCTTGAAGCCGCCCCAGACGTTGGTGCCCTTCCAGGTGCCGGCCAGGACCTCCTTGACGGTCTTGGTGTAGAAGGCGCCCCAGTGGTGCGTGGTGCCGGAGAGCTGGGCGGTGGGGCCGTACTTGCTCATGTCGGAGTGGTAGGAGAAGGCGTAGAGGTTCTTGTTCTCCTTGTGCTTCTCCTCGGCGGCCTGGACGATGGCGGTGGAGTCGGTGTGGTGCGTGATCATGTCGGCGCCCTGGGAGATCAGGGTGAGGGCGGCTTCGCGCTCCTTGCCGGGATCGAACCAGGAGTTGACCCAGATGACGCGGACTTCGGCCTTGGGGTTGACGCTGCGCATGCCCTGGGTGAAGGCGTTGATGCCCTGCATGACCTCGGGGATGGGGAACGCCGCGACGTAGCCCGCGATGTTCGACTTGGTCATCTTGCCGGCGATGACGCCGTTCAGGTAGCGGCCTTCATAGAAGCGGGCGTTGTAGATGCCCATGTTGGGGCCGGTCTTGTAGCCGGTGGCGTGGAAGAAGAACTTGTCGGGGAAGGCCTTGGCGACCTTCTCGGTGGGGTTCATGTAGCCGAAGGAGGTCGTGAAGACGATCTTGGCGCCGCCGGTGATGAGGCCGCGGACCACGCGCTCGGCATCGGCGCCTTCGGGGACGTTCTCGACGAACTTGGTGGTGACCTGGCCGGCCAGGGCCTTCTCCATCTCCTTGCGGCCGATGTCGTGCTGGTAGGTCCAGCCCGCGTCCCCGACCGGGCTGACGTAGACGAAGCCTACCTGGGTGGGCGCGGCGGCGGGGGGCGCGGCGGCGAGGACGGAGGCTGCGATCAGGCCGCCCAGGGTGGTCACGACGGTTTTCCGGGAATTCATGTGATTCCTCCAGAAGGATTGAGGTGGGGGGGGGAAATAATTCAGGCTTCGGGACTGAAGGGCTGGCCCAGCGAAGCGGGGGAATTGAGCCGGATGGTGTTCTTGTTGTGGGAGATGATGACCAGGACAATGATAGTGGCCGCGTAGGGCAGGGCCGAAAGGAATTGGGACGGGATGTTCAGCTGGATCCCGGAGCCCTGCACGAACATCTGGGTGATCATGCAGCCACCGAACAGGTAGGCGCCCACCATCACCCGCGCGGGCCGCCAGGTGGCGAAAACCACCAGGGCCAATGCGATCCAGCCGCGGCCGGCCACCATTCCCTCCACCCACAGCGGGGTGTAGAAGACGGACAGGAAGGCGCCGCCGATGCCGGCCATGGCGCCGCCGAAGATGACAGCCACGTATCGGATCCGCACCACGTTGTAGCCGACCGAATGAGCGGCCACGGGGGCCTCGCCCACCGCCCTCAGCACGAGGCCAAGGCGGCTGCGGTACAGGAACCACGCCACCGCGCCCAGGAGGGCCCAGGAGAAGTACACCAGCCCCTGGTGCTCGAAGAACGCGTGGCCCAGCAGGGGGATCTTGTGCAGGCCCGGGACGTTCCAGGCGGCGACGCTGGGCAGGGTCTGGGACTCGTAGGGCTTGCCGATGAAGGCGGAAAGGCCCACCCCGAAGATGGACAGCGCCAGGCCGGAGGCGACCTGGTTGGCCATGAAGGTCAGCGCCGCGACGGCGAAGATGAGGCCCATGCCCATGCCCGCGACCATGCCGGCCAGGATGCCCAGGATGGGATTGCCCGTATGGACGGTGACGGCGAAGGCGGCCACGGCCCCCATGGACATGATGCCCTCGGCGCCCAGGTTCAGGACGCCGGACTTCTCCGTGACGAGCTCGCCCACGGCGGTGATGATCAGCGGGGTGCCGGCCACGATGGTGGCGAACAGGATGGAGGAAAGGAGACTTGGCTGCATCACGATCTCCTATTTCTTCCAGCGGATGCGATGGGTGATGAAGACGTCCGAACAGAGCAGGAAGAACAGCAGCAGGCCCTGGAACACCTTCGAGATGGAGTAGGGGAGGGCCAGGTACTGCTGGGCCTGCTCCCCGCCCAGGTAGAGGAGGGCCATCAGGAGCCCGGAGAAGAAGATGCCGATGGGGTCCAGGCGGCCCACGAAGGCCACGATCATGGCCGCGAAGCCGTACCCCGGCGAGATGTGCTCGGTGATCTGCCCCACGGGACCGGCGATCTCGGCCACGCCCGCGATGCCGGCCATGGCCCCGCCCACCAGCATGCCGATCCACACGGTGCGCCGCGCCGAGAAGCCCGCGTAGCGCCCGGCGTTCTCCGCCTGGCCCGCGACCTTCATCTGGTAGCCCATGAAGCTGCGGTTCATGAAGATCCAGCCCGCGATGAGCGCGCCGATGGCGATGAGGAGTCCGGCGTTCACGCGGGTGCCCGCCACCAGGATGGGCATGGTGGCCTTGGCCTGGAACAGCCGGGTCTGGGGGAAGTTGAACCCGTCGGGGTCCATCCAGGGGCCGTGCACCAGCCAGGACACGATCAGCTCGGCGATGTAGACCAGCATCAGGCTCGTGAGGATCTCGTTGGCGTTGAACCGCGTCTTCAGCCAGGCCGGGATGGCGGCCCAGAACATGCCGCCCAGGGCCCCGGCGATGATCATGGCCGGCAGCAGGAGAAGGCTGCTGGTGTCGTGGAAGTGGAGGGCCAGGCCTCCCCCGGCCAGGGCGCCGATGAGCAGCTGGCCCTCGGCGCCGATGTTCCAGATGTTGCCCCGGAAGCCCACCGCCAGGCCCACCGCGCAGAGGATGAGGGGCGTGGCCTTCAGGAACAGCTCGGCGATGCCGTACTTGTCCTGGATGGGGTTCAGGAAGAAGACCTTGAACCCCTCGACCGGGCTCTTGCCCAGGAGGTGGAAGAGGAGCATGCCCGAGGCCACCATCAGGCCCACCGCGAGGAGCGGGGACAGGTAGCGCATGAGCCGGGAGGGTTCGGGACGCTGTTCGAACTTAAGCCACATGAGGCGCCTCATCCTTGGCGGGTTCCGCGTCCGGCCACATTCCGCTCATCCAGACGCCCACTTCCTCCACGCCCGTGTCCGAGGTGGCCTTGGAAGGCGAAAGGCGGCCCTTGGCGATCACCACGAGGCGGTCGCAGATCTCGAACAGTTCGTCCAGCTCCTCGGAGATCACCAGGACGGCGGTGCCGGTCTCCCGGAGGCCGAGCAGCTGCTGCCGGATGAAGGAGGCCGCGCCCACGTCCACGCCCCAGGTGGGCTGGGCCAGCACCAGGACCTTGGGCTCCTGGAGGATCTCCCGGCCCACGATGAACTTCTGGAGGTTGCCGCCGGACAGGGACTTGGCCTCGCTCCCCGCCCCGCCGCACTTGACGTCGAACAGCCGGATGCAGTCGTCGGCGAAGCTCTTGGCCGCCTTGCGGCGGATCATGCCGAAGCGCACCATCTTCCGGCGGAAGGCGGTGAGCAGCACGTTGTCCGTCAGGGAGAGGCGCGGCACCGCGCCCCGGCCCAGGCGCTCCTCGGGCACGAAGCACATGCCCAGGGCCCGGCGCCTGGAGGCGTTCATGCGGCCCGCGGGCACGCCGCAGACGTGGATCCAGCGCTTGTCCAGCACCGGCTCCTCGCCGGAGATGGCCCGGAGCAGCTCCTGCTGGCCGTTGCCCGAGACGCCGGCGATGCCCACGATTTCGCCGCTGTGGACTTCCAGGCGGATGTCCTTGAGGTCCACGCCGAAGGGGTCGTCGGACTTGACGGTGAGGCCGTCGATGCGCAGGCGCACCTCCCGGCCCTCCTCGGGCTCCCCGTGCCGGAAGGTGGGCAGGTCCTCGCCGATCATCAGGCGGGCCATGGTCTTCGGGGTCTCCTGGGAGGGGGTGCAGTGGCCCGTCACCCGGCCGTTGCGCAGCACCGTGGCGGTGTGGCACAGCTCCTGGATCTCGTCCAGCTTGTGGCTGATGTAGAGGATGCTGACCCCTTCCGAGGCCAGCTGGCGCAGCGTCTCGAAGAGCTTGCGCACCGCCTGGGGCGTCAGCACGGAAGTGGGCTCGTCCAGGATGAGCAGGCGGGGGTTCTGCAGCAGGCAGCGGATGATCTCCACCCGCTGGCGCTCGCCGACGCTAAGGGCGTGCACCAGCCTGCGCGGGTCCACCGGCAGCCCGTACTTCTCCGAGATCTCCTCGATCCGCCTGGAGAGCCCGGCCAGGTCGAGCCTGCCGGGGACGGCCAGGGCCACGTTCTGGGCCACCGTGAGGGTCTCGAAGAGGGAGAAGTGCTGGAACACCATCCCGATGCCCAGTTCCCGGGCATGGGCGGGGTTCTGCACCGACACCGGCCTGCCCTCCCAGAGGATCTCGCCCTTGTCCGGGCGGGTGACGCCATAGATGATCTTCATCAGGGTCGACTTGCCCGCCCCGTTCTCGCCCAGGACGGCCCGGATCTCCCCGGGCATGATCGTCAGGTCGACGTTGTCGTTGGCGATGACCGAGGGGTAGATCTTGCTGACCCCCTTGATGACTAGCCGCGGTGTCTCGGATTGCGCGTTCGGCATTGGTGATCCCACACAGGCTGACGTTCGGTCCGGCAACTTCCGGGCGAGTCCCGAGCTGCGGGAGGATCGCCGTATTAATTGATTATTTCACCAACCCAATGGCGTTGCCTTAAATTATGACCGAGAGGTCGTTTCAAGGCAGGGCAGGAAGAGAAAGAGTCACTGGACGCGGTATGGAAGTGAGGATAAACAAAAAAGAGACCATCGTGTCAAAATATTTTCAGTCATGAACCGCCCAGGTTTCCCCAGCCGTCGCACCGTGTCTATAACCTTATCATTACCAATATTAAAATCAACACGCCCACCCGGAAAATGACAGCAGTCACACCCCTTCCGCCGCCAGGAGCCCCCATGAACGAGCCCAACCTCCTCGTCTGCCGCTGCCGCTTCATGCTCCCCCTGGCCGCACCGGACCGGTCCCTCCGGATCCACGACGGCTACGTCCTCGCCCGGAACGGGGAGATCCTCGAGGCCGGCCCCTACGACCCGGCCGTGGGCAGGCGCCTGGCCGATACCTGGGGCACCCGCCTGCGCGTCCTGCACACCCGGCGGGAGGTGCCCTCCGGCGACCCGGTGCCCATGCAGGACATGGTCCTGCTCCCCGCCTTCGTGAAGGCCCACGGCCACGACCACGAGCAGCCCCTCATCGGGATCGCCCGGGACGAGCCCCTCACCGCCTGGCTTGACCACGCCGTGAACCCCTTCACGGGCTTCCTCAACGCCCGGAGGGAGGAGCTCCGCGAGCGCCTGGGCTGCACCCCCCAGGCGGCCACCTACCGCATGGCGCGCCTGTGCGACATCCACTACGGCATCACCGCCTCCATGGTCCACCACTGCAACTGGAACAAGTACCACCTGGAGGACATCGCCCAGGCCAACGAGGCCGCGGGCACCACCATGATCGTGGCGGTGGGCGGCCAGGACCGGTTCTACGCCAGGGAGCTCCTGGACCGGCCCGGCGACGCCGTCGCGCGCCTGGAGAAGGCCCTGGAGATCCAGGCCGGGTGCGAGCGCACCCGCTTCGTGCCCGGGCCCGACCAGTGCTTCTCCAACAGCCGGGCCGTGCTCGTGCCCCAGAAGGCCTGGGCCCGGGACCACGGGACCCTCTTCCACATCCACAGTTCCGAGGAGCCGCGCACCACGAAGTGGTTCACGGAATCCATCGAGCCCGGCCTCACGCCGGTGGAGTACTTCCAGGAGATCGGCATCCTGGACGAAGGCACCGTCCTGGCCCATCAGGTGAACTGCGGCCCGCGGGACATCGAGCTCATCGCCCGCAGCGGCGCCGCGGTGGTGCACAACCCGCTGGCCAACACCATCCTCGGCTCGGGCATGCCCCCCCTCATCGACATGCTCAAGGCCGGCGTGCGCGTCGCCATCTCCACGGACGGTTCCGGCTCCGCCGACAACCAGAACATCCTCGCCGCGGCGCGCCTGGCCTCCCAGTACCAGAAGGCCCTGCACCAGGACGCCACCCTCCTGCCCTCCCAGCAGCTGATGGAGATGATCACGGTCGCCCCCAACCAGATCCTGCGCCTCAACCAGGGCGAGCTGGCCCCGGGGCGGCAGGCGGACTGGGTGCTCGTCGATCTGGCCCGGCCCAACATGGTCCCCACCCGCCTGGACAACGTCACGGAGAACCTCATCTGGGCCGCGGACGGCTCGGAGGTGGATACGGTGGTGGCCCACGGCGCGGTGCTGAAGCTGGACGGGCAGCTCCTCCCGTGGCGGGACGGCACCCGTCCGGAGGCCATCCTCGCCCAGGTCCAGGCCCTCTCGGAGTGGTTCGCGGACTACCGGGACGGGGCGCCGGAAGTGACGGGAACCGGCGCCCACGGCTGACGGGGCGCCGGAAATGAAGTTTTTTTTACATGTCTGTCGCTTGTTGAAAACCGTGACCCGAAAGCAACAAAATACAGAGTCTCAATCTCATTGCTAAAAGCTGAAAATAGATGACTTGAAAAATAGTTTCTCGATTTTGAAATCATGTAACTTTTTTTCTTGATTTCACGTGAATGGAAATTATTCTTTCAGTCACCAATCAACAGCCAAAGGAGGCTCTGTGCCGAGATCTCGTGGGTCCCTTACCCTTTTTGCATTCGCACTCGTGGCTGTCCCCACCGCCCTGGTGGCGCAGACCAGCTCCACGTCGGCCCTCAGCGGCGTGATCAAGGACGCCTCCGGCAAGCCCGTGGCCGGCGCCCTGGTCCGCATCAATTCCGCCACCATGATCGGCGGCGAGAGGTCCACGGTCAGCGCCGAGAACGGCCTCTACCGCTTCGCGGCCCTTCCTCCCGGCACCTTCAGGATCGCCGTGTCGGCCAAGGGCCTGATGACCCAGACCCAGACCGCCCTCCTGGAGCTGGGCCGCACCGCCACGGTGAACTGGCGGCTGCCGGCCGCCAACGCCGGCGCCACGGTGGAGGTGGTGGCCACCTCCGCCCGCGTCGACGACGCCGCGGTGGGCCAGACCCAGAACTTCGACACCGCGGCCCTGGCCACCCTGCCCGTGGACCGCACGATCACCGCCATCATGGACCTGACCCCCGGCGTCAACGGGAACAGGGCCTGGGGCGGCTACTCGGGCGAGAACGCCTACATGATGGACGGCGTGAACATCAGCGATCCCTCCGGCGGCACGGTGTGGATCTACCCCAACATCGACTGGTTCTCCGAAGTGCAGGTGGCCGGCCTGGGCGCCAACGCCGAATTCGGCGGCTACATGGGCGGCTTCGTCAACGGCCTGGTCAAGCGCGGCGGCAACACCTTCGAAGGCACGGTAAGCGCCTACTACGCAGATTCCAAATGGCAGGCCCGAATCAACGCCAACCACCCCGACCTGCCGCCCGAGGACAAGAACATCCTCCCCTCCAAGAACTGGGACGTGGCCGCCAGCGTGGGCGGCCCCATCATCAAGGACAAGCTGTGGTTCTTCGTCTCCGCCGAGCGGTCCGAGATCCAGAGCACCCCCACGGGCGCCGAGCTTCCCGAACGCGACCAGAAGGTCATGGCCCTGGCCAAGCTCACCTGGGCCCCCACGACCAGCACCACCATCGAGTTCCTGGCCGAGCACGACTACGTGGGCCGGGACCGGCGCTACATCGACAAGTACACCATGCCCATCGCCACCCAGAAGGAATCCGCCCCGAACCGCTCCTTCAGCCTCACCTGGACCCAGACCATGGGCTCGGACAAGGTCCTGACCGTCAAGGCCTTCGGCTACTCCGGCCGCTACGACATGCCCGGCTACGGCGGCAACGCGCTCAGCCTGGACACCGCCGACCTCTGGAAGTACGACCCCAACAAGCCGGCCCGGGAGTTCTTCAACAACTCCACCTACGAGGACTTCAACTACCGGTCCAGGGCCACGGTGCAGGCCACCTTCGACTGGTTCAAGACCGGCCTGTTCACCCCCGGCGACAGCCACGCCTTCCGCTTCGGCATCGAGCGCGAACAGGCGTCGGACGAGGAGCTGGAGCGCTTCCCCGGCAACTTGAACCTCAACGCGACGATCTACGAGTATAACGACGGCACCCTGGAACTGGACGGCGACTATCTCATCCAGGGCGGGGGCTGGAACGTGCGCCAGCGCGTGGACCGCCTCGCCGCCTTCGCCCAGGACACCTGGCACGTCAACGACCGCCTCACCATCAGCCCCGGCGTGCGCTTCGAGCAGTTCAAAGCCCGCTTCTACGGCGGCGAGACCCTCTGGAACAAGAACACCTACGCTCCGCGCCTGGGCCTGGCCTACGCCGTCACGGCGGACCAGAAGACCATGCTGAAGGCCCACTGGGGCAAGTACTACGCGGGCTACTCCACCTACTTCATCGACCGCGCCATCCAGTCCGCCATCCCCATGAAGCGGTACTACAGCTGGGGCAACTACCCGGTCATCGACAGCGTCCTCGACCCCAAGAACTGGCCCGACTACACCCCAGGCACCGCGGACAACTACGAGTACCGGCGCGTGAACGACATCACCGCGGTGGACCCCAACGCCCGCCAGCCCTACACGATCGAGACCACGGTCTCCCTCGACCAGAAGCTCGGCACCCTCTGGAGCGCCAGCGCCTCCTATGTGTCGCGCGACTTCAAGGACAGCCTGGTCCGCACCGACCAGGGCGTCGACCCCAAGGGCGCCTACAACGTCTTCGTGAACCCCCTGAACCACCAGAACATCAACATCTGGAAGCCCGGCACCTACTACGACGCCGCCCTGGACTTCAGCCTCGAGAGCCACAACTACGTCACCAAGAACGACGACAGTGCCAAGCGCAAGTACGAGGCCGTCACCGTCACCCTGGACCGGATCCTGGCGAATGCCTGGAGCGTGAACATGAGCTACACCCACGCTTCCCTCAAGGGCAACATCCAGCGCGCGGACAGCTACGACAAGGTCTACTACAACCCCAACCTCCAGACCAACTCCTACGGGAACCTGCCGGGCGTCAACGACAACGAGTTCAAGGCCCGGGGGATGTACGAGCTTCCGTGGAACATGCGCGTTTCCGGCACGTTCACCTACCTGAGCGGCACCCACTGGACGCCCACCTACCGCACCGACTCCTACAACGGCACCCGCTACGCCGTGAACCTCGAGCCCCTGGGCAGCCAGACCTATCCCAGCCGCACCCTCCTGGACCTGCGCGTCACCCAGATGTTCAACTTCACCAAGAAGGCCCGCATGGAGGTCTTCGTCGAGGTCCTCAACGTGCTGAACCGCCAGTCCGCCACCAGCTACATCACCCGGGCGAACTCCAGCACCAGCGACACCTCCGGAGTCTACGTCGACTACAAGTATCCCTCCACCCTCGATGCGGGCCGACGCCTCCAGCTGGGTGCCCGCTATAATTTCTAGTCCGATCCGAAGAACGGGCGCGGCGCGGCGGGTCTCCGGACCCCCCGCCCGCGGCCTCGCCGAAAGGAAGTCATGCTCCGCAGTCTCTGCCTCCTCCTCCTGACGTGCCTCCTGGGCGCGGCCGCTCCCAAGGGAACCCTGGTCATCGTGGGCGGCCACGGCACCACGCCCGACATCATGGACGCCTTCCTGAAGGGCGCCGGCGGGCGGGGAGGAATCATCGGAATCATCCCCACCGCCACCTCGGACCCCGAGGGGGAACTCAAGGACTGGAAGGAGACCCTTCCCCCCCACGGCATCACCCTGGTGCCCCTGGACGTGCGCAAGCGCGAGGATTCCTCCACCCCGGCCATGCTCGAGGCCGCCGCGCGCTGCACGGGGTTCTGGTTCTCCGGCGGGGACCAGGCCCTGGTGGGCGACAAGATCGTTGGGACGCCGCTCCACAAGCTCATCAAGGACAAGTACCAGGACGGCGCCGTCGTGGGCGGCACCAGCGCGGGCGCCGCCATCATGTCGAAGATCATGCTCGTGGGCGAGGACATCTTCGGAAAACTGGAACTTCGCGAGATGGGGCCCAAGGCCTACATCACCCGCGAAGGCATGGGTTTCCTGCCCCCCGACGTGGTCATCGACCAGCACTTCATCAAGCGGGGCCGCGAGAACCGCCTGCTCAGCATCGGCATGACCTTCCCCGGCGTCCTGGCCATCGGCGTGGACGAGACCACCGCGCTGGTGGTGCGCAAGGGCGTGGGCACGGTGCACGGCGCCAGCGGCGTCCTGGTCTTCGACTCCAGGGGCATGCAGCTGAAGAACGGCGGCTTCACCGGCCTGACGCTCCACTTCCTCCGCAAGGGCGGCACGATCGATCTGGCCACCCGGAAGGTGAAGCCCTGACATGCGCCTCCTCCCCTTCCTCCTCGCCTCGACCCTGATGGCCGCCCCCGGGGAGCAGCGCGTCCCCGCCGATCCCCTCCGCCTGAAGGCCTCCATCTCCTACGCGGACATGGAGGCCTTCCTGGCGGAGGTGGCGAAGCCGGGCCTCATCACGGTCACCGAGGAGGGCCGCAGCGTCGAAGGCCGCGCCATCCGCCTGGTGCGCCTGAACCGGGGCGGCGCCAAGGCCCGCTTCAAGGTCCTCTTCTACGCCCAGCAGCACGGCAACGAGATCTCCGGCAAGGATGCCCAGCTCTGCCTGATCCGGGCCATCGCGGAAAAGCCCGCCCTCCTGCCGGAGGACGTGGACCTCTACCTCATGCCCATGATGAACCCCGACGGGGCCGAGGCCGGGCGGCGCACCAACGGCGCCGGGGCCGACCTGAACCGGGACCACATCCGCCTCCTGCAGCCGGAGACCCGCGCCCTCCACGCCGTGGCCCGGCGCATCCTCCCCCACCTGGCCGTGGACAGCCACGAGTTCACCCGGGACGGCAAGGACTGGGACGCCAAGGGCTGGGACTGCTGGCCGCTGATCACCATGGACGGCCTGAACGTCCCCTGGATCCCCGCGGCGCTGCGCAGGGAGGCCCTGGCCCGGGTGGAATCCGCCCGGCCCGTCATGGCGAAGGCCGGCTACGCCTACACGCGCTACACCGTGGGCGGCCTGCCCCCCCTGGACGAGATCCGCCCTTCCACCACCGAGGTGGACGACGGCCGCAACAGCCTGGGCTGCATGGGCACCCTCTCCTTCATCATCGAGGCCGGCACCCGGCGCCAGCCCGGCGCGCCCCAGGACCTCCCGGCCCGCGCCGACGCCTACACCCGGCTCTACCGGCACCTGCTGGGCACCGCCGCCTCCCGGCGGAAGGTGGAGGCCCTGTGCGAAGCCGCCCGCAGGGAGCCCCTCCCGGCCTACCTGCCCACGAACTTCTTCTGGGCCAGCCTGGATGGACGGGCTCCCGTCGTGAAGGTGACGGAGCGCGCCACGGGCAAGGTGCTGGACATCCCCTCCCCCGGCCTCATGACCGACCTGGTGGTGAAGGGAAGCGTCCCCACCCCCAGGGCCTACGTCATCGACGCCGCGGCCGCAGAAACCTTCAAGGCCCTCCTGGACCGCCACGGGATCCGCTACGCCAGGACCGGCGCCGCCCCCATCCAGGCCGAGCGGTGCCGCCTCCTCCGGGTGGAGGCCGGCTACGACGATCTCTACGGCCGCTATGAGAACCGCCAGATCGTGGCCCGGGACCCCGTCTCCGGCCACGCCTTCCCGGAGGGCTCCCTCGTGGTGCCCCTCGACCAGCCCCTGGCGCGCTGCGCCATCGGCATCCTCGAACCCTGCCTCCTGTACGGGCTCTACAGCTACCGGGATTTCAGCACCCTGGCCCTGCCCGATGGTACCCTTCCGGTCTGGCGAGCCTTCTAGCCGGACCCTGGAGTCGCACGATGCTCCTCATCAAGAACGCCGAAATCCATTCCCCTTCCCCCGAAGGCCGGTGCGACCTGCTCGCCGGCGGGGGAAAGATCCTGCGCATGCATCCGGACATCCGGATCCCCCGCCGCTACTGCGACGTCATCGACGCCCGGAACCTCATCGCCGTGCCCGGCTTCATCGACGGCCACGTCCACATCATGGGCGGCGGCGGCGAGGGAGGTCCGGCCACGCGAACGCCGGAACTGGTCCTGTCCGACGCCGTCATGGGCGGCGTGACCACCATCGTGGGCTGCCTGGGCACCGACGGGGTCACCCGCACGATGGCGGGCCTGCTGGCCAAGGCCCAGGGACTCGAAGCCGAAGGCATCACCACCTTCGCCCTCACCGGCCACTATGCGGTGCCGGTGCGCACCCTCACGGGCACCATCGAGGGGGACCTCCTGTGCATCGAGAAGATCCTGGGCGTGGGCGAGGTCGCCCTGAGCGACCACCGCTCCTCCCAGCCCACCTTCGAGGCCTTCGCCCAGCTCGCCGGGGAGACCCGCCGCGGCGGCATCCTCTCCGGCAAGGCCGGGGTGGTGAACATCCACCTGGGCGACGGCCGGCGCGGCCTGGAGTACCTGAGGCGGCTGCTCCTGGAGACCGAGATCCCGGCCCGCCAGTTCCTGCCCACCCACATCAACCGCAACCCCTCCCTCTTCGAGGAGGGCACCGCCTACGCCCTCTCGGGGGGCTTCGTGGACTTCACCACCTCCACCGTCCCCGCCTTCGTCGAGGCCGGCGAGATCAAGCCCTCGGAGGGCCTCCGGCGCATGCTGGACGCCGGCGTGGACCCCGGCCACATCACCTTCACCTCCGACGGCCAGGGCAGCCTGCCCGACTTCGACGCCAACGGGCGCATCCAGGGCGTGGGCGTGGGCCGGGTCACGAGCCTGTTCCCGGAGGTGCGCGACGCGGTCCTGAAGGAGGACATCCCCCTGGCCACCGCGCTGCGGGTCATAACCTCCAACCCCGCGCGCATCTTCAAGCTCCAGGGCAAGGGCCAGCTGGCCCCGGGCATGGACGCCGACATCGTGCTCCTGGACCCCCGGGACCTCACCATCCACACCATGATCGCCAAGGGCCGCGTCCTCATGAAGGCGCGCAAGGTCCTGGTCAAGGGAACCTTCGAGTGACCGAACTGCTGGGCCGGCCCGCCGGCGACTGGATCGCCGAATACGGCCTGCCCCTCCACTTGACCTGGCTGCCCCGGGTCCGCGAGAACGTGCGGGCCTTCGCCCGGGTCTTCCGGGACCTCTATCCCCGGGGCGCCCTGCGGTACGCCGTGAAGGCCTCCGCCCACCCCGTCCTGCTCGCCGCCATCCGCGCCGAGGGGGCCGGGGCGGACGTGGCCTCCCCCTTCGAGACCCGCATGGCCCTGCAGGCCGGCATGGACCCGCGCACCCTGGACCTCAACGGCAACTGCAAGGAGGACGAACTCATCCGGGAGGCCATCGGCTCGAGGATGCTCATCGTGGCCGACTCCGCAGAGGAACTGGCCCTGGTGGAGGCCACGGCCCGGGGCATGGACCGGCGCGCGAGGGTCCTCCTACGACTCTCCGGCTTCGACCTGGGCCGGGTGACGGGGGACGACATCTTCACGGCCGGCCTCTGGTCCAAGTTCGGCATCCCCCTGGGGGAGGTCCCGCTCGTCCTGGAGAGCCTGGGCAGCTTCCCATCGGTGCGCTTCCTGGGCTTCCACACCCACATCGGCTCCCAGATCACCCGGCCCGAGCCCTACCTGGCCGTCCTGGGACGCATGGTGGAACTGGGCCGGGTGCTCAAGGACCGCACCGGCGCCTGCCCCATCCTGAACCTGGGCGGTGGCTTTCCCGTCAACTACCTGGAGGAGGCGGCCTGGGACGAGCTGCGCCGGCGCACCGCCGCCCGGGACGGGTTCAGCTGGAACCTGGGCACGGCCGGCATGGACGCTGGCGGCGCCTGGCACGGCGAGGCCTATTTCTCCCCCTGGCCCAAGGAGCGGATGCTCGAAGCCGTCCTGAAGGGCGAGGTCACCGTGGACGGCGAGACCCTGGGCACCCTGAAGGCCCTGGAGTCCCTGGACGCCCCCGAACTCCTGGTGGAACCGGGCCGCGCCATCGCCGAGGACGCCGGGGTCACCCTCTGCCGCGTCGCCCACGTGCGCAGGGCCGCGGGCGCCCACAACCTGGTCACCGTGGAGATGGGCGTCCTGAACCACGCCGACGCGATGCTGGAGGGCCTCCCAAACCGCTGGGACGTGCTGGAGGGCGCCGACGACCCGGAGCCCTTCGAGACGTTCGTGGCCGGCAACCTCTGCTTCTCGGGCGACCTGCTGGCGAGGTTCCAGACCCGCCTGAGGCGGCGCCCCCGGCGCGGCGACACGCTGCTGATCCGCGACACCGGCGCCTACACGGCCCACTTCTTGGCGAGCAACGCGAACGCCTATCCGCGGCCGCCTCGGGTGTTGGTGCATGGGGACGGGGACGTGACGGTGATGACGCGGCGGGACCGGTACGAGGATCTGTTCGCCTGACCGCGAGCCGAAAGGCCGGCTCAGGCTCCTGTCCCCTTCTCCCGCAGGAGACGCATCATGGCGCGAAGCCCCAAGGCATGGATGTTCCCCCGCATGGGAAAGGGATCCTCTCCGGGGTAGACGACGAGGGCCTGTTCCGGCCGGAGGTCGTCGATCGCTTCATGGAATCCCCGTTCCACCTTGGGGGCGAGGCCCCGCTTGATCTCGATGACCCAGACGTTCCCTCCTGGCCATTCCAGCACCAGATCCACCTCCGCGCCTCGGGCAGTCCGGTAGAAATAAGGCCTGACGGTATCGGGCGCCGCGGAGATCAGGTTTTCCACCACGAACCCCTCCCAGCTCGCCCCCAGGACCGGATGGGACAGAAGCGTCTCGAGGTCCTGGATCCCCAGCAGGGCGTGGACCAGACCGCTGTCCCGGATATAGACCTTTGGCGCCTTCACCAGACGCTTGCCCACGTTCGCATGCCATGGAGCCAGCCTGCGCACCAGGAGCAGGTCCTCCAGGAGATCCAGGTACCGGGCCGCAGTCCGCTGGTCGATCCCGAGATTGCGGGCAAACAGGGCTGCGTTGTGGAGCCCTCCCTGGCTGTGGGCGAGCATGGTCCAGTAGCGCCGCAGGGGGTCCCCGCCCATCCTGGGATGGAAGAGGGGCACGTCGCGTTCCAGGTAGGTGCGAATGAAATCCTGTCGCCAGCGGAGGCTCCATCGGGCGTCCTCCGCCAGCAGACTGTCCGGAAAACCGCCCCTGAGCCAAAGGGTCTCCAGGGGATGTTGCGAAGCCTCGAGGGCGCTGAGGGGTCCGAGTTCCTGATAGGAGATCCGCCCGGCCAGGGATTCTCCGGACTGATGGAGGATGTCCAGGGAAGCGGAACCAAGGAGGAGATACAAACCTGATCGTTGCCCCGCGTGCCGGGCCTGGTCGATGAGGCCCCGCAGGATGGGGAACAGCGCCGGAGTTCGATGAACCTCATCAAGGATCACCAAGCGGCCGGACAAACTCGGCAGAAACGATTCCGCGTCCGCAAGCTTGATCCGGTCCGCCTCGGATTCCAGATCAAGGTAGACGGCGCCCCGCATAGCCTGGATTTCCCGGGCGAGGGTGGTTTTCCCGGATTGCCGGGGCCCGAGCAGAGCCACTGCCGGCATGTGGTCCAACGCCGCGAGGAGGGTTGGCTTGAGGTCCCGGTCAATCATTGTCGCAATCGTGACATCGTGATGCCACAGATGCAACATTGATATTTAAGTAACTTTATTGCAACCAGAAACGCACGCTAGGCTTCCCCGGAACGCCGCACGGGATAGGGCGCAGGGCTCGCCGCCAAGGCCTTCCCCAGCCAGTCCACGGCCTCGCCAAGGTGCCCCATGTTCCGCAGGGCCTCGGCGTCCGCGGCCACGTCGCCGGGTTCCAGGCCGTAGCCCATGTTCCAGTAGGTGGACCCGGGGACCACCATCTGGGAGATGAAGAAGAGGTGGTTGATGGTGTCGAACACGTGGATGGCCCCGCCCCGGCGCGCGACGACCACCGCGGCGCCGATCTTGCCGGCCAGGCCGCAGCCGTTGGCCATGGCCACGAACCCGGCCCGGTCGATGAGGGCCTTCAGGTCGCTGGTGACGCCCGCGAAGTAGGTGGGCGAACCCAGGAGGATGGCGTCGGCCGCCAGCATCCTCTCGAAGATCCCGTTGAACTCGTCCTTCCCGTAGGAGCAGTGGTTGTCCCGCTTCTCCCAGCACTGGCCGCAGGCGAGGCAGCCGTGGAGGTTCCTGCCGCCCACCTGGACGACCTCGGTCTCCCAGCCGGCCTTGGCGAGGGGCGCCAGGGCGGCCTCCAGCATCTGCCGCGTGTTGCCGTTCTTCCTGGGACTGCCGTTGAGGGCGAGGACTTTCATGGCGGATCTCCTTATTCAAACCTAGCAGACCGAAGGCTTGTAAATTCCTCCTTGAGAATTCAGAATCCATATTCTAAATTTAGATTTGAGGTTCCATCATGAACGCACGCCGCGAAAAGGAACGCCACCAGCGCCGGGGATTGCTCCTCGAGGCCGCCGGCCGGGTCTTCGGGCGCAAGCCCTTCGACGAGGCCACCATGCAGGAGGTCGCCGCGGAAGCGGAGATCGGCATGCAGGGCCTCTACGAGCATTTCGCCTCCAAGCAGGAGCTGTACGAGCAGGTGGTGCAGGAACGGGCCGAGAGCTTCCACCGGAGGGCGAACGCGGCCCTGGCGGAACGCGGGGGCTCGCCCATGGACCGCATCGAGGCGCTGGCCCAGGTGTACGCGGAGACCTTCCAGGACCGTCCCTTCTCCCTGCCCACCTTTGTGCGGGACCGGGTGCAGTTCGACTGGGGCTTCGACTCGCGGTTCATGCCCAGCCTGGGGGAGATCTACCGGGTGGAGCGGGCCCGCCTGAAGGGCCTGGTGCAGGAGGCGCTGGACCAGGGGCTCCTGCGGCCCCTGGATCCTGAGTTCCTCACCCAGCTGGCCATGGAGGTGATCCAGGCCTCCCTGCACTTCGCGCACAGCCGCGTGCCCAGGGAGGAGGCCGGGGCCACCGTGGCCCGGGCCATGGAGTGCCTGCTGCGGGGCGTGGCCCGGGAGGTGCGGTCATGATCCGGCCCGCCCTCCTCCTGCTCCTGGCCTCCGGCGCCCTGGCGGCGCAGGCGCCCCTCACCCTGGCCGCGGCCCTGCGGCAGGCCGGGGCCACCTCCGTGCAGGCCGACCTGGCCGCGCTGTCCCTTCGGGGCGCCCAGGGCGACCGGGACGAGGTGAAGGCCGCCTTCCTCCCCGAGATCGAGCTCAAGGGCGGGCACCTGAACCTGGACCGCGACGCGGCCCTGCGCACGGAGTCCTTCACCGTGGGGCCCATCCCGGTCCTGGGCTCCATCACGGTCCCCTCCCTGGAGCAGCCGGTGGCCCAGAAATCCTCGTGGCGCTACCACCTCACCGCCAGCTACCTGGTCTACGACTTCGGCCGGCGCAGCAGCGCCCTCGCCGCCACGCGGGCCAAGGAACGGGCCGTGGACCTGGGCGGGAGGGACGCCATCAATCGCGCCCAGGCCGACGTGGCGGCCCGGTACATGACGACCGTCAACATCCGGGCCCGGCGCCTCGTGGTGGAGCAGCGGCGCCAGGCGCTGGGGGACCACCTCCGCGACGCGCGGTCCCTGTTCGAGCAGGGCGTGGTGGCGCGCAACGACCTCCTGCGCACGGAAGTGGCCCTGCGGGCCGTGGACGACGCGGGACGGACCCTGGACAACGCCCTGGTCTCCGCCCGGGAGAGCCTGAACATCGCCATGGGCCAGGCCCCGGGCGCCCCCCTTGCCCTGCCGGAGACCCTGCCCCCCCCGCCCGCCATGCCCTGGAACGAGGCGGCGGTGCGGGCCCGGGCCCCCCAGGCCAATGCGGGAGTCAAGGCCCTGGAGGCCAAGGTCCAGGCCGCGGAGGGCCAGGTGGCCTTCCGCAGCCGCGACTTCGCCCCCAGCGTGGTGGCCCAGGTGGGCCACTCCTACGAGGAGAACCGGTTCCTGGCCCATCCCCAGCAGACCACCCTCTACCTCGGGCTCACCTGGAAGCTCTGGGAGGGCGGCGCGCGCTCCGCCCGCGTGAGCCGGTCCAGGGCCGAGGAAGGCTCGGCGCGCCGCGAGCTGATGGAGGCCCGGCGCCAGGTGGAGAACGCCGCGGCCGCGGCCCTGCGGGACTACGGCCAGGCCCTCAACGAGATGGAGACGGCCCGCGCGAACGTCGAGGCCGCCCTCGAGAACCTGCGCATCGTGAGCGAGCAGTACCAGCAGGCCTACGCCAAGAGCGCCGACGTGCTCGACGCCGAGACGGTGCTGGCCGAGAGCCGCTTCAGCCTGTCGGACCGGCTCTGCCGCGCCTACGCCATCCAGGCAGGACTCCTGTCCCTCCTGGGCGAGGACCTGGAAACCTTCTACGCGACCCGTTCGCTGGAGCATTGAACATGGAAAAGCGCACCCGAATGTGGGTCTCCCTGGCCGTGATCCTGGCGCTGGCGGCCGCCGCCGGCGTCTGGGGCTTCCTCAGCTGGCGGCACAACGAGGTCTTCGTGGCCACCGACGACGCGTACGTGAAGGGCCCCGTGGTCGCCGTGGCCTCCCGGGTGCCGGGGGCCATCCTCACCCTCGGGGTGAAGGAGAACGACCCCGTGAAGGCCGGGCAGGTGCTCGCCACCCTGGATCCCAAGGACTTCGAGGCCGCCGAGGCCAAGGCCCAGGGCTCCCTGGCCGAAGCCCGGGCCTCCATGGCCCTCAACCGGTCCCAGATCGCCCAGGCCCAGGCCCAGGTGCGCGCCGCGGAAAGCCAGGAGGGCCTGGCCGCCCTGGAGCGCCAGCGCCTGGAGATCCTGGTGGAGCGGCAGTCCATTCCGCGCCAGAAGCTGGACCAGGCCCGCACGGCCCACCAGGTCGCCACCGCCCAGCTCGACGCGGCCCGCAAGCAGGTCGCCGCCATCCAGGGCGGACTTCAGGTGAGCGGGAGCAAGGAGGCACAGGCCCTGGCCTCCATCGAGCAGGTGCGGCTCCAGAAGGGCTACTGCACCATCGCCGCCCCCTGCGACGGCTACGTCACCCGCAAGCTGGCCGAGGCCGGCATGGTGGTGGCCGCGGGCCAGCCGCTCCTGGCGGTGGTCCCCCTGGGCCGCGACGACCTCTGGGTGGAGGCCAACTTCAAGGAGACCCAGCTCCGGCGCGTGCGCCCGGGCCAGAAGGTCACCCTGCGCGCCGACATCGACGACCGGGACTTCCCGGGCGTCGTGGAGAGCCTCGCGGCGGGCACCGGATCCGCCTTCAGCCTGCTGCCGGCCGAGAACGCCACGGGGAACTGGGTGAAGGTCGTCCAGCGGGTCCCGGTGCGCATCCGCCTGGCTCCCGGCGGCGACCCCGCCCACAAGCTGCGCCTGGGCCTCAGCGTCTCCGCCGTCATCGATACCCGCGAATGAGCGGGACGGACCGGGGCGCGCCCTTCAAGTGGGTCATCGCCCTCGCCCTGATGCTGGGCACGTTCATGGAGGTGCTGGACACCTCGGTGGCCAACGTGGCCCTGCCCCACATGAAGGGCACCTACGCCGCGGGCACGGACGAGATCACCTGGGTGCTCACCAGCTACCTGGTGGCCAACGCCATCGTCCTGCCCATCACGGGGTGGCTGGGCAACCGGTTCGGCCGCAAGCGGCTCTACCTGTTCTGCCTCACGGGCTTCACCCTGGCCTCCCTGGCGGCGGGGGCCGCGCCCACGCTGGGCCTGCTCATCGCGGCCCGGGTGATCCAGGGCCTCACGGGCGGCGCCATGGTGCCCATGTCCCAGGCCATCACCATGGAGGCCTTCCCCCGCTCCGAGCAGGGCATCGCCACGGCGGTCTTCGGCATCGGCGTCATCTGCGGCCCCATCGTGGGGCCGCTGGTGGGCGGCTGGGTCACGGACAACTGGAGCTGGCCCTGGATCTTCTGGATCAACATCCCCGTGGGGATCCTCTCCTACGCCCTGGCTTCGGCCTTCGTGGACGAGGCGCCGGACCGCAAGCCCGAGGGCGCCATGGACTACTGGAGCCTGATCTTCATCGCCGTGGGGCTGGGGTGCCTGGAGCTCTTCCTGAACCGGGGCGAGCGCCTGGACTGGTTCGAGAGCCGGACCGTCACGCTCTACGCGGCCTGCTCGGCCCTGGGCATCATCCTTTTCCTGTGGCGGTCCTTCACCGCCGAACGGCCCCTGGTCGACCTGCGGATGTTCAAGCTGCCGGAGTACGCGTCGGGGATGTTCCTGATCTTCGGGGCGAGCTTCGGGATGTACGCGGCCTTCGTCATGCTGCCGCTGTTCGTGCAGACCTTCCTGGGCTGGACCCCCACCTGGGCGGGGATCATGCTGAGCCCGGGCGGCGTCGCCAGCGTGGTGGCCATGATGGTGGCCGGGCTGATCATGGGCAAGGTCGACGTGAGGTACACCGTGGCGGCGGGCTTCCTCGCCCAGATCTATTCCAGCTGGCTGCTCACGTCGATCAACCTGCATTCCGGCATGGGCTACCTGGTCTACGCCTGGTGCTTCCGGGGCCTGGGACTGGGGTTCGTCTTCGTGCCCATCGCCACGGTGGCCATGCGCCGGATCCCGCGGGAGGCCATGGGCGTGGCCGCGGGATTCTTCAACCTCATGCGCAACGAGGGGGGCAGCGTGGGCATCGCCGTGGCCGCCACCCTCCTGCAGACCCGCAGCCAGTTCCACCACGCCCGCCTCGCCGAGCACATGACGCCCTACAGCGGCGCTCTCCAGCAGGGCGCCCACCGGCTCCACCTGGCCCTGGGCGCCTCCTCCGGCCTGGACCCGCAGAGCAGCGGGAGGCTGGCCCAGGGCATGCTGGGCTTCGAGGTGCTCCGCCAGTCGTACGTCATGGCCTTCGTGGACGTCTTCGCCTTCCTGGTGCTGGTGTACATCGTGTGTCTGCCGTTCGTGATGCTCCTCAAGGACCCCGGCAGCGGGTCGGGCGGGATGCAGATCCACTGATCAGCCTGGAGGGACCAGCGCCTCCAGCTTCCGGTGCAGCTCTTCCAGGGAGAAGGGCTTGGACAGGCTCGCGGCCCTGTCGTCCCCCTGGAGCAGGAGGACCGTGGAAGGGTCCATGAAGCCCGTGGCCACCAGCACCGGAAGCTTCGGCCGCAGCCTGCGCAGGCGCAGGTAGGCGGCCTCGCCGCCCATGCCGGGCATGTTCAGGTCCAGGATCACCGCGTCGGCCTCCAGGCCCTTCTCCAGCAGGTCCAGGGCCTCCTCTCCGCTCATGGCGGCCACGGGCGTGTGGCCGAGGTGGTGGAGCAGGAGCGGGACGGTCGCCTGGATCAGCTCGTCGTCGTCGACCACCAGGATCCTCAGCGCCCGGCGCCGGGCGCCTGCGACCCCGTGGCCGTGCTCTTCCAGGGCGGCCCCGGCCACGGCGGGAAGGCGGACGTGGATCCGGGTGCCCCGGCCCACCGCGCTGCGGATCTCCACGGTGCCGCCGTGCGCCTTTATGGTGCCGTGGACCATGGCCAGGCCGAGCCCCGTGCCCTTCCCGGCCTCCTTGGTGGTGAAGAAGGGCTCCAGGGCGCGCTTGACGACCTCGGGAGGCATGCCGGTGCCCGAGTCCTCCACGATCAGCTCCATCCACCCCGGCTCGGCGTCCCGGGTGCGCAGGGCCAGGACGCCGCCATCGGGCATGGCGTCCACCGCGTTCACACAGAGGTTCATGAGGGCGCTCCCGAAGTTGCCGGCCTCGCCCAGGAAGGGCGGCAGGGGCTCGTGCAGGTCCACCTCCAGGCGGATCTTATGGCGGAGGGTGCGTTCCAGGAGGGCCGCCTCGTCCTTGACGAGGCGGTTGAGGTCCAGGGGTTCGGCCGCACGCAGGTCCTTGCGGGCGAAGTTGGTGAGGCCCCGCACCAGGTCCCGGCCCCGGTTGGCGGCCTTGATGATGGTGTCCAGGGCCGAGGCCATCCCCGGGTCCTCCTCGGATTTGAGCTGCAGGACCTGGCCGACGGCGAGGATCGCGGCCAGGACGTTGTTCATGTCGTGGGCCACGCCGGTGGCGAGGCTGCCCAGGCTCTCCAGCTTCTCGGTGTGCCGGATCTGCTCTTCCAGGACCCGGCGCGCGGTCTCCTCCGTCTTGCGCTGGGTGATGTTGTCGAAGACCACCACGAATTCGTCCCGGGCCGGGCTGTAGATGGAGTTGGAATACCAGGTGTCCGTCGTCTGAACGAACAGCTCGAGCCGCTCGGGAACGCCCGTCGCGGCGACCCTGGCGAAGGCCTCCATGAAGTTCGGCTCGGCCTCGAGGATTCCGGGAATGACGTCGGTCAGCCTCTTCCCCACCACGTCCCTGAACCCCGTGAGCCGCTCGAAGGCGGGGTTCACGTCCACGTAGACCCAGTCCACGGCCTCGCCGCGCTCCCGGATGATCCGGGCGTGGGCGTAGCCGTCCAGCATGTTCTCGAACAGCGACCGGTAGCGGCTTTCGCTGGCCCGCAGGGCCCGCTCGGCCTCGAGGCGGATGGAGCGGCCGCGCGCCTCCTCCAGGCAGTGGACGAGGGCCTGGCTGAGCCGGGCCGGGCGGTCCTTCCAAACGAAATCCCAGACCCCCTGCCGGAGGAGCTCCACCGCGGCCTCCTCGCCGATGCTGCCGGAGACCAGGATGAAGGGGACGTCGGGCAGCTTCCTGCGGACCAGGGCCAGGACCTGGGTGAACTCCAGCTGGGGCAGGCTGTAGTCGGAGATGACGGCGTCCCACGCATGGTCCTGCAGGGCCGTCTCCAGGGCGGCCAGGGTGTCCACCCTGTGGAAGTCGGCCACCGTGCCGTGCTTCGTGAGGTTGCGGACGTGGAGGGAGAAGTCCGCCTCGGAGTCCTCCACCACCAGGAGCTTCAGCCGGGGCCGCACCGTCAGCTCCATGAGCGCGGCGCCTCGTTCACCGCCACCCAGTAGACCCCCAGCCTGCCCACCTTCTCGGCGAATTCGGCGAAGTCCACGGGCTTGCGGACGAAGCTGTTGGCGCCTCCGAGCAGGCTCGCGAGGCGGTCCTCCTCCTCGCTGGAGGAGGTGAAGATCACCACCGGCAGGGCCCGGGTGCGCTCGTCCTTGCGGATCCGGGCCAGCACCTCCAGGCCCCCCAGGCGGGGGAGCCCCAGGTCCAGGAGCACCAGGGCCGGGAGGTCCGGCCCGGGCCTGCCGGCGAACTCCCCCTCCCGGAACAGGAAGTCCACGGCCTGCTGGCCGTCCCGGACCACCTCCACCAGGTTCCCCAGGTTCACCTTGCGCAGGGAGCGCAGCGTGAGCATCTCGTCCTGGGGGTTGTCCTCGACCATGAGGATCACGGGCACGTTGTTCATGGCGACTCCTGGGGTGCGGCGGAAGGAAGGGAGACCAGGAAGGCGGCCCCCTGGCCGGGGGCGGACTCGGCGCGCAGGCGCCCTCCGTGGCGGCTCACGATGCGCTGGGTCGTGGCGAGCCCGATGCCCAGGCCCGGGTACTCGTCCTGGCGGTGCAGGCGCTGGAACGGCTTCCAGAGCTTGTCCGCGAAGGCCATGTCGAAGCCGCAGCCGTTGTCCCGGATGCGGATCCAGGCCGACCCGCCCTCCTGGACGCGGTCCACTTCGATGAGGGGATCGGGCGACCTTCCGGTGTACTTCCAGGCGTTGCCCAGGAGGTTGGTGAAGGCCGCCCTCAGCATCCGGGGATCCCCCTCGGCCAGGATCCCGGGTTCCACCCGCCAGCGGGGGGGGCGCTCCCCGTCGGCCTTCCGGAGTCCCTCGAGCACGCCTTCGGCCAGGGCGGAGATGTCCACCGGCACCCGCTCCAGGTCCCCCCGGGTGGCCCTGGAGAGGAGCAGGATCCCGTCGATGAGGCCGCTCATGGCGTGGCTGGCCTTGATGATCTGGTCCAGGTAGCCCCGGCCTTCGGCGTCGAGGGACGGGGCGCAGTCCTCCAGGAGGGCGTTGCTGAAGCCGTCCATGGCCCGGAGCGGGGCCCGCAGGTCGTGGGACACGGCGTAGGCGAAGCTCTCCAGCTCCTGGTTGGCGGCCTGGAGCTCCAGGGTGCGCTCGGCCACGCGCCGCTCCAGGGTCGCGTTCAGGGTCCGCACCTCGGCCTCGGCCCGCTTGCGGGCGGAGATGTCCTCGATGATGCTCACGAAGTGCATGGCCTCCTGCCCGGGCCCGGTCAGGGGTCTCACGGTGAGCGCGGCCCACACGGTGGCTCCGTCCTTGCGCAGGTAGCGCTTTTCGGAGGCGAAGCCCTGGATCTCACCCCTGGCCAGGCGTTGGGTCTCGGTCACGTTCCGGTCCAGGTCGCCGGGGTGGGTCACCTCCTGGAACCGCATCCCCAGGAGTTCCGCCTCGCCGTAGCCGAGGATCTCGCAGAACCGGCCGTTGACCCGCACGAACCTGCCGCTGGCCGCGTCCACCTCCACGACCCCCACCCCGGCCTGCTCGAACAGGGCCCGGAACCGCGCCTCGCTGTCGCGCAGGGCCAGCTCCATGGCCTTGCGGTCGGAGATGTCCTGCATGGCGCCCTGCACCTTCACCACCCGGCCGCCCTCCACCACGGGCTGGCCCGTGGTGCGCACCCATTTGCGGTTGCCCGCGGCGCTCACGAGCTCCAGCTCGAGCGCGTAGGGGATCCCCTCCTCCACGGCGCGGCGCACGGCCTCGGCGATGGCCGGGCGGTCCCGCTCCAGATAGTAGGCCAGGCCCATCTCCACGTTCGGCTGGGTGGAGGGGTCCAGGTCGTGGATCCGGGCGACCTCCGCCGTCCAGGAACCCGCATGGGTGGCCGCGTCGAACTCCCACCCGCCCACCTTGGCCGTGCGGCTCGTGCGCTCCAGCAGCCCGTCCCGTTCCCGGAGCCGGGCCTCGGCGGCCTCGAGCTTGGCCTTGCGCAGGCGTTCGTGGAACGAGGAGAAGAGCAGGCCCATGCCGATGAAGGCGACCGAATTGACGTAGGCGCCCGGCCGCGCCTTGAGGAGCGTGTGGACGGGCTCCATGAAGAACCACCACACGAGCCCGGTGGAAAGGAAGGTGGCCGCCAGGCCCGAAGCGAAGCCCCCGAGCCAGGAGCTGAGGAAGACCGTCGGATAGAACAGGAACCACACGAAGGGGACGATCACCGGCCAGCACAGCCATTGCATGAAGCAGGCCGCCACGGGGAGGAGTGCGGCAGCGATGCGGCGCGGGGCGGAGAGGGATGCGGGAACGCTCATGGGTGGGTGCAACCTAGCATTTGTGGGGGGTTGCGATGAATGATAGACCCTTTGAATTTTTCAAGTGAACTGAATTTCCAAATCCCCAATGACCGGTTTATGCATATTCCTCATTCATGCAATTCGATGAAAAATCCACGATTGCGTTCCTTTCGGATGGCCCTATCCTGAATCTCTGGTGCCCATGGTCCGCCATCTCCTCAACCTCATCGCCCTGCTCGCCCTCGTCCTTTCGGGGCCGGCCCAGGGCCTGCTGGTTGCCGGCGCGCCGCCCGCCGCCTGTTGCTGCTGCGGCGGAGAAGCCCAGGACCCGAGTCCCTGCGGCATGCCCAAGGTCCCCTGCGCCCCCCGCTGCCCCACCGGGGCCTCCCAGTCCACCGTGGCGCCCGCCGCCCTGGTGTCCCGGGTCCGCACCGCGCAGATCCGGAAGGCCGCGCCCCGCAAGGAACCCGCGCCCTGGCCCGCCGTCGCCGCCCGCCCCGAAGGCCGGACCGCCTTCCTGGAGGCGGCGCCCGCCCACGCCCCGCCCCTTCCCACCCGCCGGGATCCCCAGGCACAACTCAGCCAATTCCGTATCTGAGACGCGTTCGCTTGTCGTAGGCTTCATCACGAGCACGCAGTCCCAGCATACGGAGTTCTCCATGCGCATGGCGCCCATTCTGGCCCTAGGCCTCCTCCCCGCGGCGTGCCTGGCCCAGGCACCCGAAGACCCCCAGCTCTCGGCCCTCGTCCAGGAGGCCCTCGCCCGCAACCCTGACGCGGCCCGCTCCCGGGCCATGGCCCAGGCCGAAGCGGAACGCATCCCCCAGGCGGGGGCCCTTCCCGACCCGGTCCTCTCCCTCGGCATCCAGAACGACGGGTTCAAGAAGATCCAGGTCGGCCAGATGGAGAGCAGCTACTACTCGATCATGGTCACCCAGCCCCTGCTCTGGCCCGGCAAGCGGGGCCTGCGCGGGGACATCGCCCGCATGGGCTCCCAGGCGGCCATGGAGTCCTCGAGCCGCGTGCGGCTCACCCTGGAGGCCGACGTGCGCCGGGGCTACGTGGCCCTGCTCCTCGCCCGGAGCCAGCTCCGGCTCCTGGACGAACAGGCCCTCTTCCTCCGCCAGGCCGAGGCCACGGCCCGGTCGCGCTACGAGGTGGGCCAGGGGTCCCAGGCGGACCTGCTGCGGGCCCAGCTGGAGCGCACGCGGCTGGAACAGTCCCGGCTCGACCTCCAGTCCGAGGAGCGCGGCACCCTGGCCTCCCTGAACCGGCTGCGCGCCCTGCCCCCCGACGCTCCGCTGCCCACGGAGCGCACCCTGGAGCAGCTGCCCGAGCCCCCCGCGATCGACGTACCGGAGGCCGCGGCCAGCGCCCGGAACCTCAGCCCCGAGCTGAAGGCGGCGCGCATCGGCGTGACCCAGGCCGGGAAGTCCCTGGAGCTGGCCCACCTGGACCGGCGCCCGGACTTCGCCTTGAGCGCGGGCTACATGCCCAGGGGCGGCCTCGATCCCATGTGGACCGCCAGCGTCTCCATCTCCCTCCCCGTGTGGCAGAAGCGCAAGCAGTCCCAGGCCATCGCCGAGCAGGAGCACCGCCGGAAGGCTTCGGGCTCCGAGGTGGAGAGCCTCGAGGCCCTGCTGGGCCAGCGCGTCCAGGAGCGGGCCGCCCAGATGGACGCGGCCCTGGGCGTCATCCGGCTCTACCGGAGCGGACTCCTGGTGCAGAGCGAGACCAGCTTTCGCGCGACCCTCTCCCAGTACGAGGTGGGCAAGGTGCCCTTCCTGTCGGTGCTGGAGGCCCTCAACGGCTGGATCGCCGACCAGAGCGGGCTCCTCCAGGCCCAGGCCCGGGCCCAGGCCATCCACATCGCCCACCGCGAACTGAACCTGGGCTCCGCTCCCCCCATCGGCGCCACGTCCCTGGGCGGCACGGCCCTGGGCGGCGGCGGGGGGGCTTCCGCGTCCGCAGGCGCCCGGAAGGGCGCTGCGGCGGGGACCCCGAGCGAATCGTCATCCATGAAATCCATGTAGAGAGAACGCCATGAGCCCCACCACCTCCTCCCTTCCCCGCACCGCAGCCCTCATGCTCCTGGCCCTGGCCGCGGGCGTGGGCGGCACGCTCCTCCTCCGGCCCCACCCCAAGGAGGCCGCCCGCCAGGAACCCAAGAAGGTCATGTACCAGTGCCCCATGCATCCCCAGATCATCCAGGACCACCCGGGGGACTGCCCCCTGTGCGGCATGGCCCTGGTGGCCATGGACGGTTCCGGCGCCTCCGGCCATGACGGCCCCGAAGGCCATTCCACCGTCACCATCGACCTGGAGCGCCAGCAGCTCATCGGACTCACGACCACCCCCGTGACGGAAGGCGCGGTGGGCGGCGAGATCCGCACCACCGCGCGCATCGCCCCGGACGAGACGCGGATCCGCCACATGCACGTCAAGGTGGACGGCTACGTGGAAAAGCTGTTCGTGGACTTCGTGGGCATGCCGGTGGCCAAGGGCCAGCCGCTGTTCACCTTCTACAGCCCCGACTTCGTCTCGGCCCAGAAGGAGTATCTCCTGGCCCTGCGCACGCGCAAGGCCCTCAAGGGCGGTGAGCGCGAGGACAGCGGCCAGGATCTCCTGGATTCCGCCCGGCGCCGCATGGCCCTTTGGGACGTGGCCCCGGCCGAGCTGGACGAGCTGGAGCGCTCCGGCGAGGCCAGGAAGTCCCTCACCCTGCGCTCCCCCATCGCCGGCGTGGTCACCGCCAAGACGGCGGTGGAGGGCAATCGCCTGACCCCCGCGGACATCCCGTTCGAGATCACCGACCTGGGCCACCTGTGGGCCATCGCCGACGTCTACGAGCCCGAGCTGCCGCGCCTCAAGGTGGGCATGGCCGCCGCGCTCACCCTCGGAGCCTTCCCCGGGAAGACCTTCACGGGCCGCGTCGCCTTCATCGATCCCCAGGTGGACCCGAAGACGCGCACCACCAAGGCCCGCGTGGAGATCGCCAACCCCTCCGGCCTCCTGAAGCCCGAGATGTACGGCGAGATGGTGATCCGCAGCCAGGCCCGCAAGGGCCTGGTGGTGCCCGTGGACGCGGTGCTGGACGCCGGCACCCGCAAGATCGTCTTCGTGGCCATGGGCGACGGCCGGTTCGAGCCCCGGGAGGTGCAGACGGGGGCGAACCTGGGCGAGTCGGTGGAGGTGCTCTCGGGCGTCAAGGCCGGCGAGAGCGTGGTCAACCGCGCGAACTTCCTCGTGGATTCCGAGTCCCGCCTGAAGGCGGCCCTCTCTCACATGGCGCACGGCGCCGGAAAGAGCTGAGGCGGCCATGATCCAGCGAATCATCCGGTTCTCCGCGGAGAACAAGTTCCTGGTGCTGGCGGCGGGCCTCGTCGCCCTCGTCCTGTCCTTCTGGGCCATGCGCACCATCCCCCTGGACGCCCTGCCGGACCTCTCCGACACCCAGGTGATCGTGTACTCCAAGTGGGACCGCAGTCCCGACCAGGTGGAGGACCAGGTCACCTACCCCATCGTCACCAGCCTTCTGGGGGCCCCCAAGGTCAAGGCCGTGCGCGGGCTCTCGGATTTCGGCTTCAGCTACGTGTACGTCATCTTCGAGGACGGCACCGACATCTACTGGGCGCGCTCGCGCGTCCTGGAATACCTCAGCAAGATCACCGCCAGCCTGCCCCAGGGCGTCAAGACCGAGCTGGGCCCGGACGCCACGGCCGTGGGGTGGGTGTACCAGTACGCCCTCGTGGACAAGAGCGGCCGGCACAGCACCGACGAACTGCGGTCCACGCAGGACTGGTTCATCCGGTACGCCCTGCAGGCCGTCCCCGGCGTGGCCGAAGTGGCCACCGTGGGCGGCCAGGCCCGCCAGTTCCAGGTGAGCCTCAATCCCAACAAGATGGCCACCTACCGCATCACCATCGACAAGGTCATCGCGGCGGTGAAGGCCGCCAACAACGAGGGCGGCGGGCGCCTGGTGGAGTTCAGCGGCCGGGAGTACATGGTGCGCGGACGGGGCTACGCCCGCACCACCAGGGACCTGGAGAGCGCCGTGCTCAAGGTCGAGGGGGGCACACCCGTGCGCCTCTCGGACGTGGCCACCGTCAGCCTGGGTCCCGAGATGCGCCGCGGCCTGGCGGACCTGGACGGCCAGGGCGACGTGGTGGGCGGCATCGTCGTCATGCGCCAGGGCGAGAACGCCCTGGCCGTCATCGGCAGGGTGAAGGACAAGCTCAAGGAGCTCAAGTCCTCGCTGCCCGCGGGCGTGGAGGTCCTGCCCGTGTACGACCGCTCCACCCTCATCGAGAAGGCCATCGCCACGGTGAAGGACAAGCTGGTGGAGGAGATGATCGTCGTCTCCATCATCATCCTCATCTTCCTCTGGCACATCCCCTCGGCCATCGTGCCCATCGTCACCATCCCCCTGAGCGTGGCCCTGGCCTTCATCCCCATGCTGTTCATGGGCCAGAACGCCAACCTCATGTCCCTGGCCGGCATCGCCATCTCCATCGGCGTGCTGGTGGACGGGGCCATCGTGGAGGTGGAGAACGCCTACAAGAAGCTGGAGCACTGGGTGAGCGGCGGCCGCGTGGGCGACTTCCACAAGGTGCGCCTGGAGGCCCTGCTGGAGGTGGGACCCAGCGTCTTCTTTTCGCTGCTGGTCATCGCCATCGCCTTCATGCCCGTGTTCACCCTGGTGGACCAGGAGGGGCGCCTCTTCCGGCCCCTGGCGTACTCCAAGAACCTGGCCATGGCCATCGCGGCCATCCTGGCCCTGACGGTGGACCCCGCCCTGCGCATGCTCTTCGCCCGCATGGACCCCTTCACCTTCAAGCCGAAGTGGCTGGCCTGGACCGCCACCCAGGCCCTCGTGGGCACCTACTACCCCGAGGAGAAGCACCCCGTCAGCCGCTTCCTCCACCGCATCTACGAGCGGCCCTGCCGCTTCGTGCTGCGCCACGCCAAGGCCACCATCGCCGTGGCCGTGCTCATGGTGGTGGCCACGATCCCCGTGTTCATGCGCCTGGGATCCGAGTTCATGCCCCGCCTGGGGGAGGGCACCCTCCTCTACATGCCCTCCACCCTGCCGGGACTCAGCCAGACCGAGGCCCAGCGCATCCTCCAGGTGCAGGACCGCCTCATCCGCACCGTGCCCGAGGTGGAGCGCGTCTTCGGGAAGGCGGGCAGGGCCGACACCGCCACGGACCCCGCGCCCTTCTCCATGATGGAGACGGTGATCCAGCTCAAGCCCGAGGAGCAGTGGCGGGAGACGAAGCGCTGGTACTCCTCCTGGGCGCCCAACTGGGCCAAGTCCGTCCTGCGGTCCTTCTGGCGCGACCGCATCACCGAGGAGGACATCGTGGCCGACCTGGACCGCGCCGTGCGGCTCCCGGCCATCCCCAACGCCTGGACCATGCCCATCAAGGCCCGCATCGACATGCTCTCCACGGGCATCCGCACCCCGGTGGGCCTGAAGGTCAACGGCGCCGACCTGAAGGTGATCCAGCAGATCGCCGTGGAGGCCGAGGGCATCCTGCGCAACGTGCCGGGCACCCGCAGCGCCCTGGCCGAGCGCACCGCGGAAGGCTACTTCCTGGACTTCGAGCTCAAGCGGGAGGAGCTGGCCCGCTACGGCCTGAGCGTCGAGGAGGCCAACATGATGGTCATGACCGCCATCGGCGGCGACAACCAGACCACCATCTTCGACGGCCGCGCCCGCTACCCCGTGAACGTGCGGTACGCCCGGGACTACCGGGAGAATCCCGCCGCCCTGGGCCGCGTCCTGGTGCCCCTGCCCAACGGTTCCGCGGTGCCCATGGAAGCCATCGCCGACCTCAAGCTGGTGCTGGGCCCCGGCATGATCCGGGACGAGAACGCCATGCTCAACGGCTACGTGCTGGTGGACTTCGACACCTCGAAGACCGACGTGGGCACCTACGTGAAGAACGCCAAGGCCGCCATCGAGAAGGAGCTCAAGCTCCCGGCCGGCTACAGCCTGGACTGGAGCGGCCAGTTCGAGAACATGATCCGGGTGAAGGAGCGCCTGAAGCTCATCGTCCCCATCACGCTCGTCCTCATCTTCGGCCTGCTCTACGCCAACACCAGGAGCGCCTTCAAGGCCTCCCTGGTGATGATGGCCGTGCCGTTCTCCGCCATCGGGGCCTTCTGGCTCATGTGGATCCTGGGCTACAACACGTCGATCGCCGTGTGGGTGGGCCTCATCGCCCTCCTGGGCCTGGACGCCGAGACCGGGGTCTTCATGCTGCTCTTCCTCGACCTCTCCCATGAGGAAGCGAGGAAGGCCGGGCGCCTGAACACCACCGGCGACCTGGTGGAGGCCATCATCCACGGCGCCGTCAAGCGCGTGCGCCCCAAGGCCATGACCGTCTTCGCCGCCTTCATCGGCCTCTTGCCCATCATGTGGTCCACGGGCACCGGCGCCGACGTGATGAAGCGGATCGCGGCGCCGATGGTGGGAGGCCTGGCGACGAGCTTCCTTCTCGAACTGCTGGTATACCCCGCCGTCTACTACCTGTGGAAGAAGAAGGAAGTGTCCGAAGGCCCCGAATCTCCACTGGCAGTCTAGAGCGGGGATTACCTGTTCTTCATCCTTCCTTCATCCCCGTCCAGTCGGGTAGGCCGGGGAGCTTGCGCCCCCGGCCCCCCTCAGATCCGGACGTGCGGGACTACCGCATCCGGCTCCTCGTCACGGTCGCTGAGGACGTAGTTTCGATGCGTAACTGATGGCTGGGGCCAGTGGGAACCGAGCCAGAAGCTTGTTCATGCGATCCCAGGTCATGCGGGCCCGCTGGGACCTCCGGTTGAGCCATCCACGCCACCTTCGCCCAACTTCATAGCGGAAGTGCGCCAGGGCCCTGGAGTTCCCCGTGATCCCGTAATACCTGAAGTGACCGACCAGTTTCTGGTTGATCGTCCGCCATTGCTCGCGCACCGGGAGGTGGCGGTGTTTGGCCATCCACTCCCCGATCTTCGTGAGCGCCCGACTCATCCGGCTCTTCGCGGTCTTCCGCTTCACCACCCACCGGCCGTTCTTGGCCGTGGCCCAGTAGTGGGTGAATCCCAGGAAGTCGAAGTGGCCTGGTCCCCCATTGGGGTCCCTGGGCTCCCTCGGCTTCCAGAACTCCACCAGCCGGGTCTTATCCGGGTGGATCGTCAGGCCATACCGCTCGAACCGCTTGGGCAGGACTTCCATAACCCGCTTGGCATCCTCCTCCTGGGCAAAGCCCATCACGAAGTCGTCCGCGTAGCGCACCAGGAAGGCCCGACCCCGGAGTCGGGGCTTGACCTCCCTTTCAAACCACACGTCCAGCACCTCGTGGAGGTAGATGTTGGCGAGCATCGGACTGACCACCCCGCCCTGGGGCGAGCCGGTTTCCGGGTGCGTGATGCATCCTTTCTCCAGCACGCCCGCGTTGAGCCATTTGCCGATCAGGCGCCTCAGAACGCCGTCCTTCATCCGCAGGTCAAGGATTTCCCGCAGCTTCCCGTGGTCCAAAGTATCGAAATACTTACGGATATCCACGTCAAGCACCCAGCCTCCCCCCATGTCCATCAACCCCTGCCAAATCGCCTCCAGCGCCATGTGCGCGGAGCGCCCGGGCCTGAACCCGTAGGAGCAGTCCAGGAAGTCCTGCTCATAGAGCGGTTCCATCACCATCACCACGGCCCTTTGCAGGACCTTGTCTTCGAAGGCGGGAATGCCCAGGGGGCGTTGGCTGCCATCCCCTTTCGGGATGTAGGTTCTCCGGACTGGAGGGGCCTTGTAGGTGTCGCCGTTCTTAGCCCGGTTCAGGAGGCTCTGGAGGTTGGACTCCAGGTTTTCCCCGTATTCCTTGCCCGTCACGCCGTCCACCCCGGTCGCCCCATCCTTGCGGGTGCGCCCGAAGGCTTCCTTCATCCAGTCCAGGTCCATGTGGTAGGCCAAGGAGGTGAAAGCCACCTCCGGGTGGATCCTGGCCAGTTCTGCGATCCGTTGTTGTTTCGTGGAGACGCTGTTGGATGTCATTGCACCCATTATCTTTCCCTTCAACGGTTCCGTGATCCGGCAGCTCCTTGGCTCCAGCGGGTCCCGGCGGCCCGGTTCCCCGCGATCATCGCTACTATGAGCTGCTCCGACTTCCGGCCACCCCTCCCGCGCTCCTTCGTTTCCTTCAGTTTGCGGTACCGCCCTGTGCCGGCTGTTCGCTCCCGCCGGGGGCGGCACCCCCCGGCGAGCCTGGGTTCGTTTTACGTGGCTTCCCTCACCACTGGGTTGTTGGCGGAGATGGCTGGATCTCCCAGGTTCCTGGGGAACCCCTGTGCACGTGCCCTGCTCTATGACCCCGGTGGGACCCTACGGTCAGGCCCTTGCGACCTTCGGGTGCTGTCTTCCGATCGGAGAACGGCGTCGACTCCCACGGTTGGATGCTTTCGGGGCTCCATCACACGGCCCATGCACTCCCTGTCTACGCTTCACGAGGTCGGTCGCCCTTCCCCACGCAAGACTCGGTTCCGGCTGCTGGCCAGCTTTGCCGGGCGGGGCTTGCTGCCTCCCCGCTGGGCTCCATTGCGAGGTTTCAGTCTGTCTTAGGTCATCCATCCTCCTCGCCCAGGCTTGGCCTGGCGCACTCCCCGTTCATCCCCGGCAAATCAAGCGCTTGTTTCGCCGGGGATGAACGGGGATGGACGGGGATGAAAGCAGGATGAAAAGCAGTCATCCTCGACTTCTCCGGCTACTGCTCCACCAGGATCGCCTCCACCAGCCTCGCGATGGAGGCCACGCTGCGCAGGCGCTCCAGGTGGATCTGGGCCAGCCGCGTGCCCGCGGCCAGGACCAGGGCCCCCTCGGGGGTGCAGAGGTCCTCGACCAGGCACATGCCGGGCGTCAGCTCCCGGATGGCCACGAGCCTGCGGCCGGGGTCCGCGCCCTCGGCGGCCGGCGGCTGAACCTGCAGGAGCTCCTCCAGCACGCCCAGGACCCGCGGGTCGTAGGCGCCCTTGGCCAGCTTGAGCTGCTCCAGCACGACCGTCTTCGACCGGCGCAGGCGGAGGCCCTCCAGGAAGTCCGTCAGCACGCGCAGGATCCGCGACTCCAGCGGGATCTCCTCGCCGCGGACCCCGTCCTCGGGGTAGCCGGCGCCGTCGAAGTTCTTGGTCGCGTACCGGATGATCCGGGCCACGGGCTGCAGGCGGGGGATGTTCCCCACGATGCGGGCCCCGCTCTCGGGTATCCGCACGAATACGGCCTGTTCGGCCGGGGTGAGGGGCTCCGACCAGTTCAGCTTGGACTGGATCGGCAGGGGCAGGGCCATGCGCCCCACCGGCGCGAGCAGGGCCGCCAGGCCCAGGTCCCAGGGGGACGGGATGCCCAGCTTCCCGGCGATCCTCAGGGCGTACTCGCGGGTCTCCTGGGCCTGGCCGAAGGCCTTGGGATCGAACACCGACAGCAGGTCCACCAGCACCTGCACGCTGCCGGCGAGGGTCTCCTCGAGGAGGACCCGGCTGGAGCAGAGCAGGTCGTACTGGCGCACGCCGGCCTCCAGCACCGCGGCCACGGCCCGGTTGTCGCAGGGCTTGGTGAGGAAGCGGAAGACGTTGCCGCTGTTCAGGGCCTCCACGGCGGTCAGCTGGTCCTCCTGGCCCGTGAGCATGATCCGGGTGGAGTCGGGGGACAGGGACTGGACCTCCTGCAGAAGCTCGACGCCGTCCATCCCGGGCATCCGCATGTCGCAGACGATGGCCGCGAAGGGGGGGGAATCCATGATGAGGTCCAGGGCCTCGTGGCCGGACCCGGCCACGGTCACCTCGTACAGGTCCCGGAAGGTCCTTTCCATGGCCTTCAGGTGGAGAAGGTTGTCGTCCACGAACAGGACCCTAGCTGGCATGGGATTCCCCTTTTTCGGCATTCGCGTGGTGCATGGCCGCAAGGATGCGGGAGACCGTGGCCAGGCCCTCCATGGACTCGGCCAGGACCTTCGGGAGCTCGTCATGCAGGAAGGGCAGGTCCAGTTCGCCCTCCACCCGGAGCAGGTGCTCGGCGACCTCCCGGGGATAGGCCCCCATGGCCGCATGGTGGGCCTCCAGGATCCGGGAGAGCCGGCGGCACCCGTGTTGAAGGAAGCTCAGATTGAGGGCCAGGTACTGGATGGGCGTGTTCATCTCGTGGAGGAACTCCCCCAGCTGGGAGTCGGCCTCGCTGGTGTCCGGGGGGGTCGTTCGTTCCTGCTCGGCCATGTGCCTCCGGGTTCCGGACCCTTCGGGTCCCGTCCCTGGAGAAAACCTACGCCCACGGCCGAATGATGACCATAGGGTAGATTACCTACACCAGCTGGGCCTTGATCGCGAGCCGCGCCAGGGCGGTGGCGTTGTGCAGGTCCAGCTTGCGCATCAGGTTGGTGCGGTGGACATCCACGGTGCGGGGGCTGATGCCCAGCTCGGCGGCGATCTCCTTGGTGACCAGGCCGCGGCCGATGTTGACGAGCACCTCGGTCTCGCGCTCGGTCAGGAGCCCCGCCAGCTGCTCCCGGGAAACCTGGGCCTCCCGCGTCAGGAGGGGAACCATCTCCTTCCGGCGGAGCCGCCCGCCGATGGCCGCCAAAAGCTCGGACGGCGTGAAGGGCTTGGTGAGGTAGTCATCGGCCCCGGCAATCATTCCTGCCCGCATGCTCTCCCGGTCGTCCAGGGAGGTCATGAAGATCACCGTCGTGTCCGTCAGGAGGGGGTCGGCCCGCACCTCGCCCAGCAGGGCCATCCCGTCCATGCCCGGCATGCGGATATCCGTGACCAGCACGTCGAAGGCCTGGAGCCTCAGCTGCTCGAGGGCCTCCGAAGCCGACCGGGCCATGACCACTTCCCACTCCGGCTGCTCCAGCCTGAAGGAGCGCTGGAGGGCCAGGAGGAGGATGGGCTCATCATCGACAATCAGGATTCGCATGGGGCTCAGGGGAGAATTGAATAACCCAATGATACGCCCGAACCTTCGTCACTCACCAGGGATTCAGAGTTCGAGGGTGATGCCCTGGGCCAACTCGACCTTCCCGCTGAAGTTGATCGCGCTCGTCTGCCTGCGCATGTAGGCCTTCCACGCGTCGGAGCCGCTTTCGCGCCCACCGCCGGTCTCCTTCTCCCCGCCGAAGGCGCCCCCGATCTCGGCGCCGCTGGTGCCGGTGTTCACGTTGGCGATGCCGCAGTCGCTGCCGGCGGCGGACAGGAAGAGCTCGGACTCCCGCATGTCGTTGGTGATGATGGCGCTGGACAGGCCCTGGGGGACGTCGTTCTGGATGGCGATGGCCTCCTCGATGGTCGAGTACCGGGTGAGGTAGAGCACCGGGGCGAAGGTCTCCTCCCGGGTCATGGGCAGTTCCGCGGGCACCTCGGCGAGGCAGGGGGTGATGTAGCACCCGCCGGGGAGGGGCAGGCGCTCGCCGCCGGCCAGGATGGTGCCGCCCTGGGCCTTGATGGTCCCGATGGCCTCCAGCATGGTGGCCACCGCGCCGCCGTCCACCAGGGGGCCCATGAGGTTGTTGGCGTCCCTCGGGTCGCCGATGCGGGTCTTGGCGTACATGTCCTTGAGCCTGGCCACGAACCCGTCGTAGATGGACTCGTGGACGATCACGCGCCGGGTGGAGGTGCAGCGCTGGCCCGAGGTGCCGATGGCGCCGAAGTAGACCGAGGTCAGGGCCGTCTCCAGATCCCCCTTCTCGCTGACGATCACGGCGCCGTTGCCGCCCAGTTCGAGGATGTGGCGGCCGAAGCGCTCCTGCACCAGCCTGCCCACGTGGCGCCCGCCGGGAACCGAGCCCGTGTAGGACACCAGGGCCACCCGGGGGTCGGTGTTGATGAGGTCGCCGATGTCGCTGCCCCTGCCGATGGCCAGGCTGCAGATGGCGGGATCGTAGCCGAACTTGCGCAGGACGCGCTCGGCGATGCGGGTGCAGGCGATGGCGGTCAGGGGCGTCTTGCTGGAGGGCTTCCACAGCACCGTGTCGCCGCACACCAGGGCGATGGCGGTGTTCCAGCTCCACACGGCCACGGGGAAGTTGAAGGCGGTGATCACGCCCACGACGCCCAGGGGGAGCCACTGCTCCTGCAGGCGGTGCATGCGGCGCTCGCTGGGCATGGTCAGGCCGTAGAGCTGCCGGGACAGGCCCACCGCCAGGTCGCAGATGTCGATCATCTCCTGGACCTCGCCCAGGCCCTCCCGCAGCGTCTTGCCCATCTCCAGGGTGACCAGCTCGGCCAGGGCCTCCTTGTTGCGGCGCAGCTCGTCGCCCAGCTCCTTGACCACCTCGCCCCGCTTGGGGGCGGGCACCAGGCGCCAGGACTTCCAGGCCTCGTGGGTCCGGGCCAGCACGGCGTCGAACTCCTCCTTGGTGATGTTGGCCACGGTGGCCAGCGTGGCGCCGTCCACCGGGGAGACGACGTCCTGGTTGCGGCCGCTGCCGATCCATTCCCCGTTGAACCCGCCCAGGTTGTGCTCCGCGATTCCGAGTTTCGCCAGGACCTTCTCCATGACTGCCTGCATGTCGTTCACCTCTGGCCTAGATATATACGCCCATTGAAACTGACACTCAAAATCGTTCTTTTCACGCCAACTATGAGTACAATTCATGGATATGGCCAACCAACTAGACCTGTACCAATTGCGAGCCTTCCACGCCCTGGGCACCACCGGGAGCTTCACCCGGGCCGCCCGGAAGCTGAACCTCACGCAGTCCGCCATCAGCCACGCGGTGGCCAAGCTGGAGGCCGGCGCCGGCACCCTCCTGGTGGACCGCCGGAACCGGGAGCCGCGCCTGACCGAGGATGGGCGGCACCTCTTCCAGGCCTGCGAGGAGGTCTTCGCGACCCTGGAGGCCGCCGCCGAGGGCCTGGGGCTGGCCACGGCGGGGGGGCGCCTGCGCCTGGGGGCCACGGTCGAATTCGGCAGCAGCATCCTCATGCGCCACATGGGCCCCTTCCTTGCGGAGCACCCGGACCTGGAGATCGACTTCACCCTCGCCCACGACCTGCTCACGCCCCTCCTGCGGGACGACCTGGACATCATCATCGACTGCCGGGAGCACCTCCTGCCCGACCTGCAGAAGCTCCCCTGGTTCATCGAGACCTACGTGGTGGCCGCCGCGCCGTCCTTCCTGGCCACCGGCGGGATCGCCTCCCCCGGGGACCTGGGCTCCCGGCCGGTGCTCTCCCTGGACAAGGCGGGCGCCTGGTGGCATCGATTCCTCCTGGCCCTTCCCGAGGAGGGCCGGCCCGACTTCCACCGGATCATCGAGGTCAACCACATCCGGGCCATGATCAACGCCGCCGTGGAGGGCCTCGGGGTCCTGCTGGCCCCCACCTACAGCGTGCTGGGCGAACTGGAGCGGGGGGCGCTCACCGCGGTTCTGCCGGGTGTCCGGCCCCGGGAGGACCGGTTCTTCATCTACCAGAAGAAGCGCCGGGCGGCTCTGGGCCGTCACCGGCTGCTCACCGACTACCTGCGGACCCTCACGCCGCCGGAGTTCTAGTCTTTTTTGCGCAGGAAGGTGGACCCGACCCCCGGTTGGATATAATCACGGCATGAACAAGTCGAGGAAGAACGCCTCCGCCGCCAAAGCAGGAGCCAAATCCCGGCGTCCCATGCACCTGGATGCCCTCCGGGAGCTGGTGGAGCCCGGCTTCCCGGACGCCACGGAGCTCTTCGAGAAGGGCCTCAAGCTGCTGGTGTCCCAGCTGATGGTGGACCGGGCCGTCATCGTCCGGATCACCGACCTGGGCTACGAGACCCTCTGGTGGGCGACCCTGGACGGCTCCGACCTGGACCTCTCCACCTTCGACCCCAACAAGAACTTCTGCCCCCAGGTGCTGGAGCACTCGCCGCGGACGCTGGTGATCCGGGACGCCAAGGAGGACACGGACCTCAAGGGCCACAGCGCCTTCCAGGACATGGCCGTGCGCTCCTACATCGGGGTGCCCCTGCGAAAGGGCGACAAGGTCATCGGCGTGCTGAGCGTCCAGAGCTCCACCCCCCAGAAATACTCCCGCGCCGACATCGTCTTCGTGAGCATGGTGGCCAACCTCCTGGGCAGCGCCATGGAGATCGAGCTCCTCAAGCAGGAGCTCCACATGACGCGGGAGGCCCTGGACCTCACCATGTCCGTGGTGGAGGACAGCGCCCTGGAGGCCCAGGCCACGCGCCTCCCCAGCCGGCGCTACCTCGATATCTGGCTCAAGGCCTACCTCTTCATGGCCCGCAGGCGCTCCGAGCCCATGGCCCTGGTGGCCTGGAAGACCTCGCTGAACCGGGACACACGCAAGGCCCTGCGCGAGATCTCCGACCAGGCCCGCGGCGAGGACCTGCTGGTGGACATGGGCAAGGAGACCTTCCTGCTCCTCCTGCCCCGCACCTCGCTGGACGGCGCGGAATTCCTGGTGCAGCGGGTGCGCGCGAAGTTCGGTCCCATCGCCGTGGGCATCGCCCTGTGGGACCCCGCGGACCCCGCGGACCGCGACGACTTCACGATCCGCGAGGCCCTGCGAAGGGCCATGGATGGCCTCAACCCGGCCCCGGGAGCGCTTGCCTAGATTTTTTTCTCGGCGAACCTCGGCCGCCTCGGCGATGCATTCATTTTCCATGCTCTTGCGGCGCAAAGAATCAATGCGCCGGAGCGTCTTGAAACGGAATGCATCGCCGAGGCGGCCGAGGTTCGCCGAGAAAGGAATGAAAAACGTTCAGTGCTTGCGCTTGCGCTGCATCTCCGCGATCTCGCCCACGGCCGAAACCGCCGCAGCGATGTGCGCGGACGTGTTGAAGGGGCCGATGCCGAAGCGCGCGGCGCCGTGGAGCCTGTCCGTGCCCAGGTGCTCGTGGACCATGGGGGTGCAGTGCAGGCCGGTGCGGCAGGCGATGTTGTAGTCCACGTCCAGCATGGTGCCGGTGTCGGCGGCCTCCAGGCCGTCCACGTTGAAGGTCAGGACGCTGATGCGCTCCTTGCCGGCGTCCTCCTGGCAGTAGAGCGTGACGCCCTCGATGGCCTTCAGGCCGTCCCGCAGCTGGCGCCACAGCTCCATCTCGTGGTGGTGGATGGCCCCGAGGCCGTGGCGGTTCACCCAGTTGACGCCGGCGTTGAGGCCCGCGATGCCGGGGAGGTTGGGGGTGCCGTACTCCATGCGGTAGGGATACTCGTCCAGGTGGTTGCGCTGGGCGCTGCGCACGCCGGTGCCGCCGGCGCGGGTGTGCCGGATCTCCACGCCCTCCCGCACGTACATCCCGCCGATGCCCATGGGGCCCATGAGGCTCTTGTGGCCGGTGAAGCAGACGATGTCCGCCCCCAGCTCGTCCATCTTCACGGGCACCATGCCCGCGGTCTGGCTCACGTCCAGGATGAAGAGGATTCCGCGTTCCCTGCATGCGCGTCCCACCGCCGCGGCGTCCTGCACCGTGCCCAGCACGTTGCTTCCGTGGTTCATGACCACGGCGCGGGTGCCCTTCATCATGCGGGCGATGATCTTCGCGGGATCCACGTAGCCGTCGTCCTCGAAGTCCACCCAGTCCACCTGGGTGCCGGCCTCCTGGAGGTGCCAGAGGGGGCGCAGCGTGGCGTTGTGCTCCAGGTGGGTGGTGATGACGTGGTCCCCTTCGGCGAGGGTGCCGAAGATGGCCAGGTTCAGGGCGTCGGTGGAGTTGTAGCCGAAGACGAGGCGGTTGGGGTCCGTGCCTCCGAAGAAGGCGGTGAGCAGCTTGCGGGTGGTGTCGAGCAGCGTGCCCGCCTCGATGCAGAGGTCGAAACCGCTGCGGCCCGGGTTCACGCCGTAGGTGCGGTAGAAGGTGTCCATGAACTCGTAGACTTCCGGCGGCTTGGGGAAGGACGTCGCCCCGTTGTCGAGGTACGTCAGCCCCCCCGCGGGGGAATGGGCCTGGAAGGGGGAAAGGGTTCCGGTCTGGGTCATGGCTCACCTGTGGGGGGTTCGGTCACCAGTGCGTCGGCCACCATCTCGGCGACCGTCTTGATCTGGACGTTCAGCTTGTATTCCTTGTTCAGTTCCGAGAGCTGGTCGATGCAGTTGTGGCAGGGCGCCACCACGACCTTGGCGCCCGAGTCGCGTATCTGCTGCGCCTTCATGCCGCCCGAGCGCATGCGGCGCTCCTTGTAGGCGCCCATGGCCAGCTGGCCCCCGCCGCCGCCGCAGCAGAAGTTCTCCGCGCGGTTGGGGGTCATTTCGCGGAAACAGGAGACCGTCTTCGCCAGGATGCGCCGCTGCGGCTCGGTGACGCCGCCGTGGCGCACCAGGTTGCAGGGGTCGTGGAGCGTGACGGCCTTGGTGTTCATGCCCGGGTCCACCCGGATGCGGCCCTGCTCCAGGTACTCGTCCATGACCTCTAGGAAGCTGCGCACCTTGAAGGGATAGGCCGCCTGGAGCCACTCGGGCCCCTCCCAGCGGGCGCTGGCGAAGCCGTGGCCGCACTCCCCGATCACCAGGGTCTCGCAGCCCAGGCGCTCCATGGCGTCGACCAGGCTCTGCGTGATCGTCCCGGCTTCCTTGTCGTTGCAGTTGAAGAGGCCGTAATTGGTGAGGTCCCACCCCTCCGAGGCCAGGGTCCAGTCCTCCCCGGCGGCCCAGAACACCTTGGCGCTGGCCTGGAGGGAGAGGGGGAAGAACTTGGGCTCGCGGGGGTTGACGGTGAACAGGATCTTCGCGCCGTGGCGGTCCATGGGCATCTCGGCCAGGGGGTCTCCGGTCTCCGCCCGGAGCTCGTCCTGCAGCCAGTCCACGGTCTCCACCCAGTCCTCCCGGGTGATGGCCATGTTGTTGCCGTGGCGCAGCGAGTTGTCCACGGTGGCCTGCAGGTCCGCGGGCGCCAGGCCCATGGCCGTCAGGGCGGCCCGGGCGGCCTTGAAGACCCGCGGCAGGTTGATGCCCACGGTGCAGTTCAGGGAGCATCGCCCGCACAGGGAGCATCGCCCGTACACCGCGTCCAGCCAGGCCTTGGCCATGGCGTCGTCCAGGGCCGCACCCTGGAGGCCCAGCCTGCCCAGGACCGTGAAGTGCCGGCGGAAGACCTGCGCGACGAGGTCCAGCTTGCGGGCGGGGACGTTCTCCAGCTGCGGGTCCATGCGGTAGTAGTGGCAGCTCTGGGCGCAGAGGCCGCAGTGCACGCAGGCGTTGAGGTGGGCGGCGTCCGCCTCCCCGAGCCGGGCCCGGAAGGCCTGGAGGCCCTTCTCGAGATCGATGGTTTCAACCATGGAGGCGCTCCTGGGCCGCGGGGGGGAAGGTGCCCCGGCGCCCGAAGAAGGCCCCGAGGTGGTAGCGGCTGAGGAAGAAGAAGGCGCAGTGGCGGATCTTGCCCAGGGGGATGTACACCAGCAGGGCCGCGCAGGCCCAGGGCAGGATGCGCGACGTGGCCGGGCCGGCCGCGGCGATGCCGGCGAAGGCCGTCGCCAGGGCATTGGACACGAAGTCGTCGGCGTTGGAGAGCCCGCGCAGGTGGGGCATCACGATCCGCTTCGCCAGCAGCGAGCAGCCCGCAAGCGCCCCCAGGAGGGCCAGGGCCGCCAGGGCCCGGGAGGGGACGAACACCAGGGCGAAGGCCGCCGCGATGCCCAGGTGGTAGGCGATGCCGGCGGCGTACGAACCTGGATTCAGGCGCACGCTCTCCTTCGCCCAGGGCAGCATGGCCCCGGTGAAGGCGTAGCGCACGCCGGCTGCGGGATCGCCCGCGGCAGGGGCGAAGAGCGGCCTGCGTCCGAGGGCCCGGGCCCGCAGCAGCTGGGCCCCCAGCAGGAGGCCGCACCACAGTCCGGCGGGGAGCGCGGGATTCACGGCTACACGCAGCCGTCGGGCTTGGGCAGGCCCGCGAGCTTGCAGGCCCCCCGGGCCGGGCCGCCGGGGAAGAGATCGTAGATCTGCTTGAGGGGCACGCCGGAGCCCTTGCACACCTGGCGCACCATGGGGGCGGCCTCGTGCTCCAGGAAGTGGCCCCGGATGAACCGGATCACGGACCAGTGCTGCTCGTTGAGCGCCTCGAGGCCCTCCTCCTGCCTTGCGAGGGCCAGGGCCAGCTCCTCGTCCCAGACCCCGGGATCCACCAGGAAGCCCTCTTCATTCAGTTCCACCGCGGTTCCCCTGCACGTCACACTGGGCATGGCCTGTCCTCCGGGTTCCATTTTGTGTGCACGTGTCGCATGATTGTATGCATGACAATGTGGGTACCTCATCTCCCGGCCTCGGACCAGCCCGCCTACCTCGCCATCGCCGACGCCATCGGCGACGCGATCCGGCTGGGCCGCCTCAGGCCCGGGGACCAGCTCCCCACCCACCGGCTCCTGGCCGATCTCCTGGGCGTGAACGTGAGCACCGTGAGCCGCGCCTACCGCGAGGCCGCCCGCAGGCGCTACCTGGGGGGCGAGGTGGGCCGGGGCACCTACGTGCTGGGAGTGGCCTCCGAGGCCGCGCTGTTCGCCCTGCAGCAGAAGCCCCTGGGCGGGGTCATCGACCTTTCCGCCAACATCCCCCCCGTGGCCGCGAGCGACCCGGACCTGGCCGCGGCCCTGCGCCGCCTGGACGCGGGGGCCGCGGCGCGGCTCCTGCACTACCCCGGGGCCGGGGACACCCTGGCGCACCTGGACGCCGTCTGCCGGTGGCTGAAACGCCGGTCCGTGGAGACCGCGCCGGGGGACCTCCTGGTGTGCGCCGGCGCCCAGCACGCCATGGACACCGCCATCTCCCTCTTCCCCGACGCCGAGGAGATCGCCTGCGAGAGCCTGGTCTACCCCGGCCTCAAGGCCGCGGCCCGGCACTGGAAGCGGCGCCTGCACGCCCTGGCCATGGACGCCGAGGGCATCCTCCCCAGCGCCTTCGAGGGCGCGTGCCGGGCCGGGATCCGGCTCGCGGTGTTCTCCCCCACGCTCCAGAACCCCACCACCGCCACCCTGGGCCTGGACCGGCGGCGCACCCTGGTGGCCATAGCCAGGAAGTGGGACGTCCTGATCATCGAGGAGGACGTCTACGGGCTGCTCAGCGAGGACGCCCCCCCGGCCCTGGCGGCCCTGGCCCCGGAGCGGGTGGTCTACCTCACGGGGCTCTCCAAGACCGTCGCCCCGGGCCTGCGCCTGGGCTACCTCGCCTTCCCCCGGGACCAGAGGGCCCGCGCCCGGGACGCCGAGCACCACACCAGCTGGTACGTCTCGCCCCTGGCCATGGCCCTGGCCACCCGGTGGATGGAGGACGGCACCGCCTGGCGGCGCCTCGTGGCCCAGCGCAAGGAGCTGGCGGCCCGCCACCGCATCGCCCGGGACCAGCTGGAAGGCCTGGCCTGGCGGGGGGAGCCGCACTGCCCCCACCTCTGGCTCACGGCCCCTCCCGGCGGGTCCGCGGCCTTCGCCCAGGCCGCCGCCGCGGCCGGGGTGGTGGTCGTGCCCGCGGGCGTCTTCGCCTCGGGGCGCCAGAACCCCGACGGGGTGCGCATCTCCCTGGGGGCGGCCACGGACCGGGCGGCGCTGGCCGATGCCCTCGGAAGGCTGGCGGCCCTGGGCGGTCGCCCCTGATCCGGCGGGCTCCGAAGTTCCTTGTCACAGGGCGGCCCCTGGGCGCACCCTAATCCCTAGCGACTGAATCCGCGTATCAAAATAGCCGCATCCCGCGGTTCCGGATACCGGATCCACCTGCAAGGAGACAACATGATCACCAAGCTCATCGGGGCAGCCACCCTCTTCAGCGCAGGCGCCGTCCTCCTCACGGGCACCCCCACCATCGCCGCCACCCGGGTCGCCACCCAGGGGCAGGGCGCCGCGCTCACCGCCGCCGGGTCCTGCGGCGCCGACGCCAAGAAGGACGATGCCGCCAAGGGGAAGAAGGAGGAAGGCGCCAAGGCCAAGAAGGACGGCTCCTGCGGCAAGGACAAGAAGGCCAAGAAGGACGGCTCCTGCGGCAAGGACGGCTCCTGCGGCAAGGACGGTTCCTGCGGCAAGGACAAGAAGGAGAAGAAGGACCCCGCCCCGGCGAAGCCCTAGGCCCGCCATGGAGCCGACCCCCTTCACCGGCATCGGCCTGGGCCTGCGGCGTCCCCACATGGAGGCCGTGGCCCGGGATCCGGGGCTGGGGGTCCCGTTCTGGGAGACCTGCCCCGAGAACCTCATCGGGGAAGGGGGCCGCCACCACCGGTGGGCCATGGCGGTGCTGGAACGGGACGCGGTCCTCACCCACGGCCTCGCGATCTCCCTGGGGGGCTTCGATACCTGGGACAAGGACTACCTGTTGGAACTGGGCAAGTTCCTGACGCGGACCGGCACCCCCTGGCATTCCGAGCACCTGTGTTTCACCAGCGTTGACGGCAGCTGCCTTCACGACCTGCTCCCCCTGCCCTTCACCCGGGAGGCGGCGCGGCACACCATCCGCCGGGCCCGGGACCTGCAGGCGCGCCTGCCGGTGCCCCTGATCCTCGAGAACATCACCTACTACGCCCCCCTGGGCCGGGGGGAGATGGACGAGGCCCAGTTCATCGCCGAGGTGCTGGAAGGCGCTGACGCGGGCTGGCTCCTGGACATCAACAACGTCTACGTCAACGCCCTGAACTTCGGGTTCGACCCCCGGGAATGGCTGGCCTCCATGCCCCTGCACCGGGTGGTCCAGATGCACATCGCCGGGCACCGGAAGATCGGGGACCTGACGGTGGACACCCACGGCGCCCCGGTCATCGGGCCGGTGGCCGAGCTCATGCGCTGGACCCTCCAGCGCATCGGCAGGCGGGTCCCCGTGCTGCTGGAACGGGACAGCCACATCCCGGAGCTGGCCGAGCTCCTGGCGGAGCGCGAGGCGCTCCAGGCCGTCTACGACGAGGCCCTGGGGCCGGTCCATGCCTGAGTCCCGGACCCTGCACCTCCAGCGTTCCCTGGCGGCCCTCGTGCTGGACGCCGTCCCCCCCTCCGGCGAGCCCTTCGACGGCCTGCGGGAGGGGCTCCTGGCCTACCGGGACCTGGCCCGGCCGAGCCTGGTGGACCCCCTGGAGACCATGTTCCCCGTCACCCTGGCCCTGCTCGAGGAGGAGCACGCATGGACACCCTGCGTGGACGCCTTCCTCGAGGCCCGCTGCGTCCCCAGCCAGCACCACCGGGACATCGCGCCGGCCTTCCTGGGCTGGCTGGCGCGCACCGGCTGGGGCCTGGACCGCTGGCCCTTCCTGCAGGAGCTCGTCCACTGGGAGCTCCTGGAGACCCTCGTGTACCGCTTCGAGGACCTGCCCGCCCCGGAGGGCCTCGCCCCCTCGCCCGGACCCGGGTCCCGGGTGGTGCTGGATGCAGCCACGCGGCTGGTGTCGTACGCCCACGCCGTGCACCTCGCCTCGGAGGCGGCTCCCCGCCCGGAGCCGGGAACCGTCCACCTCCTCGCCTATCGCGACCGCGAGGGCCTCTTCGAGACCCTGGAACTGACCCCGGCCACGGCCTACCTGCTCACGGAGGGCGCCTCCCGGCCCCTGGGGGAGGTGCTCGAGGAGCTGGGCATCGCGGACACCGGGCCTTCCGTGGCGTTCCTGGAGGATTTGCGCGAGACGGGCGCCATCGCGGGGTTTACCCTAGCGGGACGATGACAGGGACTCCCCCGACCGAAGCGCAGCTCATCCGACTGGCCTCCCAGGGCGATTCGGACGCCTTCGGCGACCTCGTGCGGCCCCACCTGAGCCTCTTCCACAACGGCATCAACCGCATCCTGGGCAACGTCTCGGACACCCAGGACGCCCTGCAGGACGCGCTCATCGGCATCTTCCGGGACCTGCCCGGCTTCGAGGGCCGCAGCCGATTCTCCAGCTGGGCCTACAAGGTGTGCATCAATTCCGCCCTCATGCACCGCCGCACCCGGAGCCGGAACCCCGAACCCGCCGACTTCCCCGGCCTGGGTCCTTTCGACCGGGACGGCCACCACCAGGAGCGGCACGGCCCGGAGTGGCACGTGGAGGCCGAGGCCCACGGCCTGGTGGAGAAGCGGGAGCTCCGCGAATGCCTCCTGGCCGCCCTGGACGACCTCCCCGACGGCCACCGGGACGTCTTCGTCCTCAAGGACCTCGAGGACTGGGAGACCTCCGACATCGCCCGCCACCTCGGGCTGGAACCCGCCGCGGTGCGCCAGCGCCTGCACCGCGCCCGCGTCCTGGTCCAGTCCCGCCTTCGAACCTTCGTCCAGGGAGGCCGCCCGTGAAGCTCATGCCCACCTGCCGCGAGGTCCAGACCCTGGCCACCGAGTACCGGGAAGGATCCCTTCCCTTCACCCAGCGCCTGGGCATCGCCGTCCATCTGGCCCTGTGCTGGGCCTGCAGGGCTTTCCTGAGAGGCTTGGAGGCCTTGCCGGGCATCGCGAGGAAGGCCCTGAAGCCGGAGCCCGACGCGCCGCCGGAGGCCCTGGACGCGCTGGCGGGGGCGCTGAAGGAGATCAGGCGTTAGCTATTCGTACCTCAGCGCATCGATCACATCCAGCCGTGAGGCCTTCAGCGCCGGGAGAAATCCCGCCAGCACCCCCACCGTCCCGCTGAAGCCCAGGCCCAGCGCCACGGCCCAGGTCTCCATCACCGCGGGGGTCGTGGTCGCGCTGCGCAGGATCCAGAGGGTCGCGCCGGCCAGGGCGATGCCGATGGCCCCGCCCAGGATGGACATCACCACGGCCTCCGTGAGGAACTGCAGCAGGATCGTGCGCCGCAGGGCCCCGATGGCGCGCCGGACGCCGATCTCCCGGGTGCGCTCGGTGACCGACACCAGCATGATGTTGGAGATGCCGATGCCGCCCACCACCAGGGAGATGGCGGCCGCCAGGGCCAGGAAGAGGGTCAGCACATCGGCCTGCTGGCTCATCATCTTCACCAGGTCGTCCTGCTTGCGGATCGTGAAGGGGGACTCGTCCTTCTCGGCCACGCGCAGGCGCTGCCGGAGCAGGGCCCTGATCTCGTTCTCGGCGAGCTGGGCCCGGCCCTCCTGCGCGCTCACCAGGAGGTTGGAGATCCGGTCCCGGCCCATGAGTTTGTGCATCACGGTGGAATAGGGTGCGACGATGACGTCGTCCTGGTCCCCCATCATGCCGGCGCCCTTGGACTCCAGGAGGCCGACGATCTCGAAGGGGAGCTTGCCGATGCGGATGACCTGGCCGATGGGATCCTCCCCGCCGGGGAAGAGGTTCTTGACGACGGTGGTGCCCACCACGCACACCTTGGCCTGGCTCTTCACCTCGCCCTTCGTGAAGACCCGGCCGTCCCGGACCGTCCAGCCCTGGATGCGCGCGAAGCCTTCCCCTGCGCCCTGGATGCTGGTGAGGTAGTTGAAGCTCTGGAAGACCGCGGCCTGGGAGGTCCTCACCTGCGGGGTGGCGGCCACCACGCTGGTGGCGCAGAGCTCCTGCTCGATGAGGGCGGCGTCCTCCTCCCGGAGCACCTCCACGCCCCCCGCGGCCATGGGCCCCATGCGGCTGTTGGCGGAACTCCCGCCGTTGAAGATGATGAGCGTGTTGGATCCCATGTTCTGGATGACGGCCAGGGTGGCCTCCTTGGAGCCCGTGCCGATGCCGATCATCACGATGACGGACCCCACGCCGATGATGATCCCCAGCATGGTGAGGATGGCCCGGGAAAGGTTGCGGGTGAGGGATGCCAGGGCCAGGCGGAAGAGCTCGCGGATGTCCATGACGGCCTCAGCGGGGAGGAGGGCCGCCCGGGCCGCCCAGGGGCGAGGCCTTGGCGGGCGTGGCGGCGGCGGTCTCGGTGCCGGCGAGGATCGTCAGCCCCTCCCGGACGCCCTCCCCGGACACTTCGGAGAACTGGCTGCCGCTGGTGCCGACCTTCACGGGGATCGCCCTGGGGGCGCCGTTCTCCAGCACCCAGACCTTGTCTCCCCTGGGCGCGGGCTGCCCTCCCGGATTGAAGCGCAGGGCCGCGTTGGGCACCCGCAGCACGTTCCTGCGGTCCGCGGTGAGGATGGACACGTTGGCCGTCATGCCCGGGAATAGCGCCATCTCGCCGCGGTAGACGGGGCTTCCGGCGGGGGCGTAGCGCGCCGTGGCGGAGGCCTTCGAGGTCTGTCCCGCGGCGGCGGGGCGGGGCACGTTGGCCACCTCCATCACCACGGAGTAGGTGACCACGTTGCTCGATACCGTGGGGTTGAGCTGCACTTCGCTCACGGAGCCCCGGAAGGCCATGCCCGGGTAGCTGTCCACGGTGAAGGTCGCCTCCTGCCCCGTCCGGATCGACCCGATGTCGGCCTCGTCGATGGCCGCGGTCACCTTCATGCGGGAGAGGTCGTTGGCGATGGAGAAGAGGCTGGGCGTGCTGAAGCTGGCCGCCACCGTCTGCCCCACGTCCACCACGCGGGACACCACCACCCCGTCCACCGGCGCCGTGATGGTGCAGTAGGCGAGGTTGATGCGCGCCTTGCGCACCGAGGCCTGGGCGGACTCCAGGTTGCCCAGGGCGGTCTCATAGGCGTTGACCTTGGCGTCCAGGTCGGCGGTGGACAGGAGCTTCTCCGCGGCCAGGCGCCTGTTCCGCTCCAGGTCGTCCTTCGCCAGGACGCAGGCGGACTTCGCCTTGCGCAGGCTCGCCAGGGCGTCGGCCACCAGGGTCTCGTTCACGGTGGCGTCGATGCGGGCCACGACCTGGCCCTTCTTCACGATGCTGTTGAAGTCCGCGTAGAGGCTGGTCACCACGCCCGACACCTGGGTGCCCACGGACACCTGGGTCAGGGCGTTCACGGTACCCGTGGCCGTCACCTTCCGGCTCACGTCCCCCACTTCCACCTTGGCGAACCGCCACTGCGCCTGGGGCTTGGGCCTGATGGCCACCCAGGCGGCGCAGCCCGCCAGGGCGAAGGCGACGGGGATTCCCAGAAGGACGGCAGGTCTCATGGCGGATTCCAAGGAGCAGGCGGGTCAAGATCCAGCTTCCTGAGGATAGACGGGCCAGGCCCGCCGCCGTTCAGACCTGCCGCCGGATCGAAGGCATTCGCCGCCGGGCGTCGATCCTGCGCCGGTGAATGCCCGCCCTTCCGGAATGCGGGGACCGTCCGCTCAGAACTTGGCGAATTCCGGATCCTCCTTGAGGGGGAGGCGAGGCGCTACGTGGGCGTTCCTGGGCGGAGGCGGGGTGCGCACCGGGGCCTTCCGGGGCCGCGGGGCGTCCTCGAGATGGAAGAAGGCGATGGTCGACTGCATTTCCAGGGCCTGGGCGTTCACCTCCTCGGAGGTGGACGCCAGCTCCTCGGAGGCCGCGGCATTCTGCGCCACGGCCGTACTGATCTGACCGATGGCCTGGCTGATCTGGGTTATGGCGCCGTTGATCTGGACGACCCCCGTGTTCTGTTCCGACGAGGCGGCGGCGATCTCCAGCACCAGGTCGGAGGTCTTCTGGATGGACGGCACGATGGTCGCCAGGAGGGCTCCGGCCCGCTCCGCCAGGACCACGCTCCCGGAGGCCAGTTCGCCGATCTCCGCGGCGGCCTCCTGGCTGCGCTCCGCCAGCTTGCGCACCTCCGCCGCCACCACCGCGAAGCCCTTGCCGTGCTCACCCGCGCGGCCCGCCTCGATGGCCGCGTTCAAGGCCAGCAGGTTCGTCTGGTAGGCGATGTCGTCGATGATGGCGATCTTCTTGGCGATGAGTTTCATGGCCCCAACGGTCTCCTGGACGGCCTGGCCCCCTTCGACCGTTTCCCGGGAGGTCCGGATGGCGATATCCCCGGTCACCTTGGCGTTTTCATTGTTCTGGGAAATGGAGGCGCTCATTTCCTCCATGGAGGCGCTGGTCTGCTCCAAGGACGAGCTGGTTTCCTCCACGCTGGAGGCCTGTTCGCTGGCTCCCTGGCTCAGCGACTGCGCGGTGGCGCTCAGCTGGTCCGAGGCCCCCACCATGGACGCGGAGGCTTCCTGGATCCGGGCCACGACCTCCGAAAGCTTCTTCACCATGTCCCGGATGGAGGCCATCATGCTGTCCCCATCCCCGGGTACGGTCGCCACCTCCATGGTCAGATCCCCGATGGCGACCCGCCGGGCAATGGCCGCGGCGTCTGCCGGTTCCCCGCCCACTTGCTTCTTGATGTGCCGGGCCACGAGGAACCCGATGCCCAACGCGGCCGCGAAACCCGCCAGGACGATCAGGCCGGTCTGGATCCGGAGGCTGGAGACCACCGCGGCGCTCTGCTGGTGGGTGCTTTCCGCATCCCGGATGTTGAGGTCCTGGATCCGGGTCAGGGCGGCGTCCAGGGCATGGGTCTTGGGCCGGACCTCCGCGAAAAGGTACTGCCGCGCGTCCTCGAGCCTGCCGGAATCGACCATGGCGAGGTAGCGCCCCACCCCGTCCTCGTACGCCGGCCAGGCCGCGTCAAAGGCGCTCCAGAGGGCCACCTCCTCGGGCACCATCCGGGTGGCCCTTTCCTTGGCCACCATGTCGAACAGCTCCTTCCGGGCCTTCTCCATGGAGGCCCTCGCCTCCCGCCGCCGTTCCGCGTCCGGCGCGACGAAATAGATGTTCGCCACCCGGGCGAACATGATGAAGGAGCTTCGCGCTTCGCCCACGTATTTCAGGGACATGAGGTTGTTGTCGAACATGTCCTTCATCATCCCGTCCACCTTGCCGGTGTTGGACATGCCCAGGAGGCCCACCGTGACGGAAACCAGAGCGACCAACGAAAAGGCGAGCATCAGCTGTGTAGCCAGTTTCAATGATTTATACCATTCCATGGCTCAGCCCTCCCGAGGCGCCTTCAGGTACAGACCCACGCCACGCCCGCACGCAAAAAGCGTGCAGGCAGTCCTTGGCACCGGGCTCTGATTAGATGCCCAGGGCGGCTCCTTGTGCCATCGCCTCCCTCCTTAATAGGCCTTGTCGTGCACCCCCGCCACGGCCCGCCCCGACGGGTCGGCCCGGTCCTTGAACGAGGGGTCCCACGCCAGGGCCGCCGCTGTGGAGCAGGCCACGCTGGCCTCGAAGGGCACGCAGTTCACGGCGGTGGCCATGGGGAAGTGGGACTCGAAGAGCTGGCGGTAGAGGTAGGCCTCCTTGGTGAGCGGTGTCTTCACGGGGAAGCGCTCCCCGGCCCCGCGCATCATGCCGTCGGTGATCTCGGCCTCGGCATGGGCCTTGAGGGCGTTGATCCAGCCGTAGCCCACCCCGTCGGAGAACTGCTCCTTCTGGCGCCACAGCACCTCGTCGGGGAGCCAGCCGTCGAAGGCCTCGCGCAGGAGGTGCTTCTCGATGTTGCGGGGGGTGTTGCGGGGGATCTTGAGGGAGGGGTCGAGGTTCATGGCCACGTCCAGGAACTCCCGGTCCAGGAAGGGGACCCGGGCCTCCACGCTCCAGGCGGCGGCGGACTTGTTGGCCCGGAGGCAGTCGTAGAGGTGGAGCTTCGAGAGCTTGTTCACCGTCTCCTCGTGCAGGGCGGGCCCCGAGGGGGCCTTGTGGAAGTAGAGGTAGCCCCCGAAGATCTCGTCGGCGCCCTCCCCGCTCAGGACCATCTTGATGCCCATGGCGCGGATCTTCCGCATCATGAGGAACATGGGGGTGGAGGCCCGGATGGTGGTGATGTCGAAGGTCTCCAGGTGGTAGACGACGTCCGACAGCGCGTCGATGCCCTCCTGGATGGTGAAGTGGATCTCGTGGTGGATGGCGCCGATGTGCTCGGCGACCTTGCGCGCGGGCGCCAGGTCCGGGGCGTCCTTGAGGCCCACCGCGAAGGAGTGGATGCGGGGCCACCAGGCCGGGCCGCGGTCGTCCTCCTCGACCCGGTTCTCCCGGTAGCGCGCGGCGATGGCCGCGATGATGGAGGAGTCCACGCCGCCCGAGATGAGGAGGCCGTAGGGCACGTCGCACATGAGCTGCCGGTGCACGGCGTCGGTGAGGGCCTTGCGCAGCGCCAGGGCGTCGTAGGGCCTGGACGGGACGAAGCCGGGCTCCGCCCACTTCGGCTCGTAGTACCGCTGGAACCCCTTCTCCTTCTCGTGCCCCTGGTAGAAGCACCCCGCCGGGAACTCCTGGATGCGCTCGCAGTGGCCCGTCAGGGCCTTGAGTTCGGAGGCCACGTAGAGGTTCTCCTGGCGGTCCCAGCCCAGGTAGAGGGGCACGACGCCGATGGGGTCCCGGGCGATGAGGTAGCTGCCGTTGCGGGGATCGTAGAGCACGAACGCGAAGATCCCGTTCATGGCGTTGAGGAACTTCTTCGGGGATTCCTCGTCGTAGAGGTAGAGGATCACCTCGCAGTCGGACTTCGTCTGGAAGTCGTGGCGCTCCCGGAGCCCCCTCTGGAGGTCCTTGTGGTTGTAGATCTCCCCGTTGACCGTGAGGAGGTTGCCGGTGAGCGTGTCCACCAGGGGCTGGGCGCCGTGCTCCACGTCCACGATGGAGAGCCGCTCATGGGCGAGGATGGCGTGGTCGTCGCTGTAGATGCCGCTCCAGTCGGGCCCCCGGTGTCTGAGCTTCCGGGCCATGGAGAGGGCCTGCCTGCGGAGCTCGCCGGAATTGGAACGGGTCGGGTCGATGTCGAGAATGGCCAGGATGCCGCACATGGGAGGTCCTTTCGGGGAGATAAAAAAAAGCCCCACGCGTGAACGTGGGGCGGAAGCGAGGACGATCCGGTCAGATCACCAACTCCACCCCGGGGGCGGATTGATATTGGCGAAGTTGACGGACGCGAAAGTCATGGTGGAAGTATTGGGCATGGGGCATCCCGGGTCAAGCCAGGAAGAAGCGGTAGGCCGGATTGTCCTTCTCGTCCGTCCATTCGTACCCCAGCTCCCCCAGGAAGGTCCAGAAGGCGCCCTCGTCCTCCCGCGGCACCTCCATGCCCGCGAGCACCCGGCCCACGTCGGCGCCGTGGTTGCGGTAGTGGAAGAGCGTGATGTTCCAGCCCTGGCTCATGCGCGTCAGGAAGCGCAGCAGAGCGCCGGGGCGCTCGGGGAACTCGAACCGGTACACCCGCTCCAGCTCCGGGTTGGGCGTGAAGCCCCAGGCCAGGTGGCGCAGGTGGAGCTTGGCCAGCTCGTTGTCGGTGAGGTCCACCGCCACGAGTCCGTTGGCGTGGAAGAGCGCCATGAGCGCGTCCACCTCCCCGCGGCCCGACACCTGGATCCCCACGAAGATCCGCGCGCTGGACGCGTCCGAGTAGCGGTAGTTGAACTCCGTGATGGAGCGGTTCCCGATGAGCTCGCAGAAGGCCCGGAAGCTGCCGGGGCGCTCGGGGATGACCACCGCGAACAGGGCCTCCCGCTGTTCCCCGGACCCCGCCCGTTCCGCCACGAAGCGGAGCCGGTCGAAGTTGAGGTTCGCCCCGCTGAGGATGGCCGCCAGGTCCAGGCCCTTCCTGCCCTCCGACCACTTCCGCAGGCCCGCCACCGACAGGGCGCCGCTGGGTTCCAGCACGGTGCGGTTCTCGGAGAAGACGTCCTTGATGGCCGCGCAGATCTCGTCCGTGCCCACCCGCACCACCTCGTCGACGGTGTTGCGGCACAGGCGGAAGGGGAGCTCCCCCACCTGGCGCACCGCCACGCCGTCCGCGAAGATCCCGGCGTGGTCGAGCTTCACGGGCCGGCCCGCGGCCAGGGCCCGGGCCAGGCAGTCGGAGTCCGCGGGCTCGACGCCGATGACGCGGATGGCGGGCATGAGCCGCTTGATGCAGGTGGCCACGCCGGCGATGAGCCCGCCCCCGCCCACCGGGACGAACACCGCGTCCAGGCCCCGGGGCCGCTGGCGGAGCAGTTCCAGACCGACCGTGCCCTGCCCGGCGATGACGTCCGGGTCGTCGTAGGGGTGGATGGGCGTCAGCCCCTCCTCCGCCAGGCGCCGGGCCTCGGCGGCGGCCTCGTCGAAGGAGTCGCCGTGGAGCCGCACCTCCCCGCCCAGGCGCCGCACCGCGTCCACCTTGATGGCAGGGGTCGTCAGGGGCATGACGATGACCGCCCTGCAGCCCAGCCTCTTCGCCGCCAGGGCCACGCCCTGGGCGTGGTTCCCCGCCGAGGCCGCCACCACGCCCCGGGCGAGCTCGTCCGTCCCGAGCTTCGCCATCTTGGCGTAGGCTCCCCGCAGCTTGAAGGAGAAGACGGGCTGCAGGTCCTCGCGCTTGAACCAGACCCGGTTGCCCAGGGCGGCGGAAAGGAGCGGGGCGGCCTCCAGGGGGGACTCCACGGCCACGTCGTACACGGGCGCGGTGAGCATGCCGTTGAAGACCGCCAGACCCTCCGGATCTAGGCTGCCCTGCATTTGAACCTCCGGGCCGTCTGGTCGAGGAAGTCGCCGGCCAGGGGCGAGGCGCCCCGGGTGCGGCGCCAGGCCACCCGGATGTCACGGCCGATGGACTGGGACTTCATGCGCGGCGCGACGAGGCTGCCGTCCTTCAGCTCCCGCTCAAGACAGAGCCGGGGCAGGATGGCGATGCCGGCGCCGGCGGCGACGAAGCGCTTGATGGACTCGAGGCTGGGCAGCTCCATGGCGACCCGGAGCGCGACCCCTTCCTGTCCGAACTGGTAGTCCAGGCGCTTGCGGCTGGGCGAGGCGGCCGAGTGGGCCAGGAAGGCCTCCCCCGCCATCTGCTGGAAGCTCACCTGGCTGAAGCGCGCGAAGGGGTGCTGCGGGGGCACCGCCAGCACCAGGTCGTCCCGGAAGAGGGCCTGGGTCTCCAGGTCCCGGTGGCTGGGCGCATAGGAGAGGAAGCCGAAATCCAGGTCCTGGTCCAGGAGGGCCGTGGGGATCCCGGAGGCCGGACACTGCACCAGCTCGATCTTGGCGTGCGGGTGGTCCAGACGGAAGCCCTCGATGAGGGACGGCAGGAGGTAGTCGCACAGGAGCCCGTTGGCCGCAAGGCGGAGCACCCCGCGCTTGCCGTTGCGGCGCTCCGCCATGGTCTTGACCGCCCCGTCCCACAGGTGGAGCATGCGCCCGGCGTAGGACACCAGCGCCGAGCCGGCCCCCGTGAGCACCGCGCGCCGGGAGGTGCGGTCCAGGAGCTGCACCTCGAAGGTCTCCTCCAGGCGCCGGATGGCCTGGCTCACGGCGGGCTGGGAGCGGTTGAGCTTCTCGGCGACGCGGGAGAAGCTCCCCTCCTCGGCGAGGCACACCAGGATCTCGAGATCGGACAGGTTCATGGAGGACTCCAGAACGAAAAAGCCCCGCGACCTTTGGGGTGCGGGGCGGAAGGGGTGAACTGGTTCTGCTGGCTAGATGGCCCCCGCCCCGTGGTCAATAATTACGACCACCGACAGGTTGCTAAGGGCGAGGACGGTCCCGAGCGCGCGGACGCCGGCCAAACCGGCGTGGCCGGCGGCGGGGGCGAAGGTGCGGGACATGGTCATCATTGATTTCAACTAGAAACAGGGTGCAATGGCGATGTCAAGGGTTCCGTGCAGGGAGCGATTTGAAATCTGATATATTAGATATCAGCTTTCCTCTGGAGTCCCCCATGCCCGGTTCCCTTCCCTGCGCGGAGCGCCGCAACCGCCTCAAGGCGCAGATTCCCTCGGGCATCCTGCTCCTCCTCGGCAACGAGGAGAGCCCCATGAACTACGCCGACAACGCCTTCCCGTTCCGGCAGGACAGCACCTTCCTCTATTTCACGGGCGTGGACCGCCCGGGCTTCGCGGCCATCCTGGACCTGGACGAGGACCGCGCCACCCTGTTCGGGGACGACTGCACCCTGGACGACATCGTGTGGATGGGGCCCCAACCCCTGGTGCGGGACCTCGCCGACGCCGCCGGCATCGCCTTCACCGCCCCCGCAGCGGCCCTGAAGGAGCACCTCTGCCGGGCCCAGGCCTCCGGGCGTCCCGTGCACATCCTGCCTCCCTACCGGGCCGAACACCACCTGCGCCTCCTCGAGGGCCTGGGCCCCCGCGCCCCCCAGCCCTCGGCGGCCTTCATCCGCGCCGTGGCGGAACTGCGCATCCGGAAGTCCCCCGCCGAGGTCGAGGAGATCGAACGCGCCGTGGACACCTCGGTGCGCATGCACCTGGAGGCCATGGCCATGGCCCGCCCCGGCATGCGGGAGGCCGAGATCATGGGCCGCGTCACCGACATCGCCCTGGCCGCCGGCGGCGGGCTCTCCTTCCCCGTCATCGCCACCGTCCGGGGCGGCGTGCTGCACAACCACCACTACGGCAACACCCTGGAGAGCGGCCAGCTCTTCCTCCTGGACGCGGGCGCGGAGACGGCGGGCCACTACGCCGGGGACCTGTCCAGCACCTTCCCCGTGGACCGCGCGTTCACCGCGCGCCAGCGGGACATCCACGACCTGGTCCTCGGGGCCTTCCTGGCCGCGGAGGGGGCGCTGCGCCCGGGCATCGACTTCAGGGAGGTCCATCTCCTGGCCTGCCGGACCCTCGCGGCCGGCCTCAAGGACCTGGGACTGATGAAGGGAGACGTCGAGGACGCCGTGGACCAGGGGGCCCACGCCCTCTTCTTCCCCTGCGGGCTGGGGCACCTCATGGGCCTGGACGTGCACGACATGGAGAATCTGGGCGAAACCCTGGTGGGCTACGAGGGCCGGCCCCGCAGCACCCAGTTCGGCCTGAAGTCCCTGCGCCTGGCCCGGGAGCTCCAGGAGGGCTTCGTCCTCACGGTGGAGCCCGGCATCTACTTCATGCCCGAGCTGACGGAGCGCTGGCGCGCCGAGGGCCGCTTCAGGGACTTCATCGACTACGGCGCCCTGGAGGCCTACGCGGGCTTCGGCGGCCTGCGCATCGAGGAGGACTTCCTGGTGACCGCCACCGGAGCCCGCCGCCTGGGCCCGCCCAAGCCCCGCACCGCCCTCGAGATCGAAGCGGCCCGGGGGTGACCATGGCCATCGTCGCGAAGTCCCTGCGGGAACAGGTCTACGACCACCTGAAGGCCGAGCTCAAGTCGGGCGCGCTGACCAGCTCGGCCTTCCTGGACCTCAACCGCCTCGCCGCGGAACTGGGGGTGAGCCGGACCCCGCTGCGGGACGCCCTTATCCAGCTCGAGGCCGAGGAGTTCGTCACCATCTCCCCCCGCCGGGGGGTATCGGTGCGGGCCCTGGACGCCACGGACATCAAGGAGATCTACCAGCTGGTGGGGGCCCTGGAAGCCAGCGCCGTGCTGGCCTCGGCGCCCCTGGGCCCCGGGGACCTCGCCCGGCTCCGGGAGCTGGACCGGCTGGCCACCGCGGCCGTGGAAGCCGGGGACTGGCACGCCTACTACGCCCACAACTACGCGTTCCACGACTTCTTCCTGGAGCGCCAGGGGAACCGGCGCATCACCGCCCTGGTCCACCTGAAGAAGCAGCAGCTCTACGACTGGAGCCGGAAGTTCGAGCGGATCCACACCAGCTGGGAGAACAGCGGCCTGCGGGAGCACGAGGAGATGGTCGACCTCCTGGAAAAGGGCCGGTTCGAGGACGCGGCGGCCTACCTCCGGGACGTGCACTGGGGCTTCAAGGTGCAGGAGGCCTTCGTCAACCAGGTCTACTTCCAGGAGCGCGCGTGAAGGGACGGGTCTTCAACATCCAGCGTTTCTCCCTCCACGACGGCCCGGGCCTGCGCACCACCGTGTTCATGAAAGGCTGCCCCCTGGACTGCGCCTGGTGCCACAACCCCGAGAGCCAGTCCCCCTGCCGGGAGGCGGTGCTCCAGGAGGGCCTGTGCATCCGGTGCGGCACCTGCGGCCCCTTCCCGGAGGACGCCAAGGCCGAAGCCTGCCCCACCGGCGCGCGCCGCATGCTGGGCCGGGACGTGGAGGTGGAGGAGCTGGTGGAGGAGGTGCTGCGGGACCGCATCTTCTTCGACGAGTCCGGCGGGGGCGTCACATTCTCGGGCGGCGAGCCCCTGCTCCAGGCCGCGTTCGTGGGGGCGGCCCTGGCCGCGCTGCGGGCCCGGGGCGTGCATACGGCCCTGGACACCTGCGGCCTGCCCGCAGGGCGCCTGCAGGAGACCGCCGCGCTGGCCGACCTCGTCCTCTTCGACCTCAAGCACATGGACGGCCCGCGCCACCTGCACTGGACGGGCGTGGACAACGCGGAGATCCTCACGGCGCTCGAGGCCCTGGGCAGGACCCACCCGAACCTCCGGGTCCGCGTGCCGGTGGTCCCGGGGGTCAACGACGACGACGCGAACATGGACGCCACGGCCCGCTTCGTGGCCACCCTTCCCGGCGCGCAGGTGGACCTCCTGCCCTACCACGCCACCGGTTCGGCGAAGTTCGCGCGCCTGGGCAGGCACTACGCCCTGGACGGCCTCCGGCCCCCCGCGCCGGAGCGCATGGAGGAGCTGGCGCAGCGCTTCAGGAACCATGGAATCAAGGTCGGAGGTCAGTCATGAACGAACGCACCGCCCGTCTCCGCCAGGAAAGCCTGGAGGCCGTCCCCTCCCTGAGCCCCGAACGGGCGCAGCTGGTCACCGCCTTCTACCGTGAGCACCTGGGCAAGCACGCCGTCCCGGTCATGCGGGCCCTGGCCTTCCAGCACCTCTGCCGGCACAAGACGGTGTGGATCGGCGACGGGGAACTGATCGTGGGCGAGCGCGGACCGCGCCCCAAGGCCGTGCCCACCTTCCCCGAACTCACCTGCCATTCCGTGGAGGACCTGCGAATCCTGGACTCCCGGCCCATGACCCGCTACCGCGTGGACGCGGCCATGGTCGAGGCCTACGAGCGGGACGTCATCCCCTACTGGCGGGACCGGAGCCTGCGGGACCAGATCTGGGCCCTGCTGCCGCCGGAGTGGCTCGAGGCCTACGACGCGGGGGTCTTCACGGAGTTCATGGAGCAGCGGGCGCCGGGGCACACCGTCCTGGACGGCAAGATCTACACCCGGGGCCTGCGGGATTTCCAGGAGGACATCCGGCGCAGCGACGCGGCCCTGGATTTCGAAAGGGACCCCGAGGCCGGCGACAAGCGCGCCGAGCTGGAGGCCATGCGCATCTCCTGCGACGCCCTGATCCTCCTTGCGGAGCGTCACGCGCAGGAAGCGGAACGCCAGGCCCTGGCGTGCGGCCCGGCTCGACGGGAGGAGCTGCTGCGCATCGCCGCGGTGTGCCGGCGGGTGCCGGCCCAGGCGCCGCGGGATTTCCAGGAGGCGCTGCAGTACTACTGGTTCTGCCACCAGGGCGTCATCACCGAGCTCAACGGCTGGGACGCCTTCAGCCCCGGGCACCTGGACCAGCACCTCCTGCCCTTCTACCGGGCCGGACTGAAGGACGCCACCCTCACCCGGGAGGCGGCGCGGGAGCTGCTGGAGTGCTTCTTCGTGAAGTTCAACAACCACACCGCGCCCCCCAAGGTGGGCGTCACGGCGGCCGAGAGCGGCACCTACACCGATTTCGCCAACCTGAACCTTGCCGGGCTCCTGCCGGACGGCAGCGACGGCAGCAACGAGCTCACGGAGCTCCTGCTGGAGATCGTCGAGGAGATGCACCTCCTCCAGCCCAGCAGCAACGTGCAGGTCTCCCGCAAGACCCCCGACGCCGTGCTCAGGCGCGCGCTGCGGGTGATCCGCAACGGCTACGGATTCCCTTCGCTGTTCAACGCGGACGCGGTGGTGGAGGAGCAGCTGCGCCAGGGCAAGTCCCTGGAGGACGCCCGGGAGGGCGGGTGCTCCGGGTGCGTGGAGGTGGGCGCCTTCGGCAAGGAGGCCTACATCCTCACCGGCTACTTCAACCTGCCCAAGATGCTCGAGCTGGCCCTCCACGACGGCGTGGACGCCCGCACCGGAAAGCCCCTGGGGCCGCGCACGGGAACGCCCGCCACCTTCGAGGAGGCCATGGCCGCCTTCGAGGCCCAGACCCGCCATTTCCTGGACATCAAGATCCGCGGCAACCAGCTCATCGAGCGCCTCTACGCCACGCGCATGCCCGCGCCCTTCCTGTCCGTGCTCACCGACGACTGCATCAAGCGGGGCCAGGACTACAACGCGGGCGGCGCCCGGTACAACAACACCTTCATCCAGGCCGTGGGCATCGGCACCGTCACCGACAGCCTTGCCGCCATCAAGGCCCTGGGCCCGTCCGCGCTGCCGGAACTCGTCGCGGCCCTGGACGCGGATTTCGCCGGCAGCGAGGTCCTGCGCCAGCGCCTCCTCCACAAGGCCCCGAAGTACGGCAACGACGACCCGGCGGCGGACGACGTCATGGTGCGGGTCTTCCGGTTCCTCTTCCACGCCGTGGACGGCCGCCCCAACGGCAAGGGCGGCGCCTACCGCCTGGAGATGCTGCCCACCACCTGCCACGTGTACTTCGGCCAGGTGTGCCAGGCGTCGGCCGACGGCAGGAAGGCCGGGAAGCCCGTCTCCGAGGGCATCTCCCCCGTGCAGGGCGCGGACCGGTCCGGCCCCACCGCCGTCCTGCGCTCCGCCGGGAAGATGGACCACGTGAAGACCGGCGGCACCCTCCTCAACATGAAGTTCACGCCGGGCCTCCTGGCCGGGGAGGACGGCATCGACCGCCTCCTCCATCTGGTGCGCGGCTACTTCAAGATGGACGGCCACCACGTCCAGTTCAACGTGGTCACCGCCGCCACCCTGAAGGAGGCCCAGGCCGACCCGGGCGGCCACCGGGACCTCATCGTGCGGGTGGCGGGATACTCGGACTACTTCTGCGACCTGTCACGGGAACTGCAGAACGAGATCATCCACCGGACTGAGCACCAGGAATTCTAGCCCGTCACCCATTTCCGGAACCTTGGCAGCACCACGTCCGGCGCGAACCGGGCCTGGCAGGCGTTCAGCGCCCTAAGGCGCATCTGGTCGGCCTCGGCGTCGCTGCTGCGGAACACGGTGCACAGGGTCTCGGCCAGCGCCACCGGGGCGTGGGGCGGGACGCACCAGCCGTAGCGGCCGCCTCCCAGGATCTCCTCGGGACCGCCGTGGTCGGGGCCGATGAGGAGGAGGCCCGCCGCGGCGGCCTCAGGGTAGACCATGCCGAACGGCTCGTCCCAGGGCACCAGGGCGAAGACGTCGCAGGACTGGCGGAGCGCCCTCAGTTCGGCGTCGGAGAGGAAGCCGTGGAAGGTCACCGCGTCGTCCAGTTCCAGCTCCTTCACCAGGGCCTGGAGGCTCTCCAGGGCCTCGCCCTTGCCCACCACGTGGAGCCTGGCCTGGGAGCCCAGGTGGGGCCTGGCCAGCCGGAAGCCGCGGATCACGGTGTCGACGTTCTTCATGAGCTCGAGGCGGGTCTGGACCAGCACCTGGAGCCCGTCCCGGTTGATCCCGGACCGGTGCGGCAGGGGGTCCATGGGCACCACGGGGTAGTGCACCTCCGCCGGGCGTCCTCCGTAGGCCGCGGCCACGCTGGCGCGGGTGTACGAGCTGTTGGCGGCGATGCCGTCCAGCTTGGCGATCCCGGCCTGGTCGAATTCAACGCCGCGCCGCCAGTCCCACTTGTTCTCCCGTTCCCGGGACAGGTGGCGGTCCATGCCCCGGGCCAGCTCCGGGTGGCCGGAAAGGAGGCCCTTGGCGTTGGCCTCGGTGAGGAACCGGTTGGTCTGGCGGGGGTAGAGTCCCCGGGGGGGTTCGTGGCAGAACCAGAGCTTCCGGGCGTCCACGGCGCAGGCGCCGAGCATGGCGGGGGAGGGATGGTTGTGGGCCAGCACCACGTCGGGGGCCAGCGTCCGGAGCAGGGCCGCCACCCGCTTGGTCCGGTGCCGGAGCATGGCGTTCCGGTCCAGGGCGAAGGGCAGGTCGGTCCAATGGTGCCTGGGCACCAGGTGCACCGGGATCTCCTCCAGGGGGCCCTTCCAGTGGACCGGGTCGTAGGCGAAGGTGACCACCTGCACGTCGACCCCCGCCCTGACGAGATCCTGGGCCTGCACCAGGGCCAGGATCTCCGCCCCGCCCCGCGCCAGGAACCCTCTGTGCAGAATCACAAGCCGCATGCACCATCTCCAGTCGATTTCCAATGTGGCACGGCCGCGTGCTGCCCTTTGACGCCACCGCCGAACGTCGAATCCGCAGGGGCGAACGGGGCCCGGCGAGGGCCGGGGGTTCGCTCCGGGAATGCGCGGATTCGCATCCAGGATAACTTCCCGGCCCTTCGCGTCCAACGATCTTCGGAAGGATCTTCCGGAAGACCTGGAAAAAACAGCGGGATCCGCGTCAGGTGCGCGGCAGCTCCATCACGGCGCCGCGGCTGGCGCTGGTCACCAGGTGGGCGTACCGGCCCAGCCAGCCCCGGGTGATCTTGGGCGCGGGGCGGACCCACTGCGCGCGCCGGCGCTCCATTTCGTCCGCGTCCACCACGATGTCCAGGGTGCGGGCCGGGATGTCGATGCGGACCCGGTCCCCGGTGCGCACCAGGGCGATGGGGCCGCCCTCCATGGCCTCGGGGCTCACGTGGCCGATGCAGAGGCCCGCCGTGCCGCCCGAGAAGCGCCCGTCGGTGATCAGCGCCACCGACGTTCCCAGCCCCTGCCCCTTGATCATGGCCGTGGGCGAGAGCATCTCCGGCATGCCCGGGCCCCCGCGGGGCCCCTCGTAGCGGATGATCACAGCGTGGCCGGGCTTCACCTGGCGCAGCATCAGGGCCGCCAGGCACTCGTCCTGGCTCTCGAAGACCAGGGCCTCCCCCTCGAACACGAGGCACGCGGGATCAACGCCGGCGCTCTTCACGATGCTGCCCTGGGGCGCGATGTTGCCGAAGAGCACCGCCAGCCCCCCGTCCACGGAGTAGGGATCCTCCAGCGTCCGGATCACCGCCGGGTCCTTGATGGAGGCGGAGGCGATGGTCTGGCCCAGGGTCCGGCCCGTCACCGTGGGCGCCTCCAGGTTCAGGAGCCCCGGGCGGCGGGACAGCTCCTTGAGGATGGCGCTGATCCCCCCGGCCCGGTCCACGTCCTGGATGTGCACGTGGGACACCGAGGGCGAGACCTTGCAGATGCAGGGGGTCACCGCCGAGATCTCGTTGAGCCTGGCGAGGGGGAAGTCCACGCCCGCCTCGTGGGCGATGGCCAGGCCGTGAAGCACGGTGTTGGTGGAGCCGCCCATGGCCATGTCCAGGGCGAAGGCGTTGTGGAGCGAGGCCGCCGTCACCAGGTCCCTGGGCTTCAGGTCCCGGTCCAGCAGGTCGAAGATCTGCAGGGCCGCCGCCTTGGCCAGGAAGGGGCGGCGCGGGTCCACCGCGGGGATGGTGCCGTTGCCCGGCAGCGCCAGCCCGATGGCCTCCAGGAGGCAGTTCATGGAATTGGCCGTGAACATCCCCGAGCAGGAGCCGCAGGTGGGGCAGGCGCTGGCCTCGATGGCGTCCAGCTCCTTCTCCGTCATCTCGCCGCTCTGCACCTTGCCCACGCCCTCGAACACCGTGATCAGGTCGGACCGCGAACCGTCCGGCTTCTGGCCGGCCATCATGGGCCCGCCCGTGACGAAGATGGTGGGCACGTTCACCCGCAGCGCCCCCAGGACCATGCCCGGCGTGATCTTGTCGCAGTTCGAGATGCAGATGAGCGCGTCGAAGCAGTGGGCCATGGCCATGGTCTCCACCGCGTCCGCGATGAGCTCCCGGCTGGGCAGGGAGTACCGCATGCCCAGGTGTCCCATGGCGATGCCGTCGTCCACGGCGATGGTGTTGAACTCGAAGGGCACGCCCCCCGCCTCCCGCACGGCCTCCTTCACCACCTTGGCGAACTCGTGCAGGTGGGTGTGCCCCGGCACGATGTCGGTGTAGGAGTTCGAGATCCCGATGAACGGCTTGGCGAAGTCCTCGTCCTTGAGCCCCGCGGCCCGCAGGAGGCTGCGGTGCCCGGCGCGTTCGATGCCCTTTTTCACGGTGTCGGATCGCATGGAAGGCTCCCTGGCTTCATCCTATCGCCTTATGGGGGGAGGATCGGATCACCCGTGGATACCCTAATGGACCTAATTGTTTTCCGAATGCAGGATCAAACTGGAATTCTCAATTAATCCACGCCAGGATTGACAATAACCCATGCCCGCCGGAGCATACTGGAACCGAAAGGTGGTGAAATGGCCTTGCCTGGAAACCCGGACGTTCCCGATGCCCACCGGACTGCGTCGCGGCCGGGGATCGATCGCCATCGCCCGAGCAGGTTGGCACGGTCCCTTTCCAAGGAGGAAATCCTCGGAGAAATCGTTCCCGACCTTACGAGGAGGATCATCGATGCCGTCCATCCTTCACGGGTGATCCTTTTCGGCTCCGCGGCCCGTGGGAAGATGGGTCCCCATAGCGATCTGGATGTGCTGGTGGTGGTCGCAAACGACGTCGACCAGAACCGGGCCTCCAAGGACATCTACCGGAGCCTGCGCGGGCTCGGAATGGCCTCTGATGTCCTGGTCATCAGCGAATGCGACCTTGAGATCCATGGCCAGGACCCTTGGCTGGTCTATCATTTCGCGCTTTCCGAAGGCAAGGAATTGTACCGTGCCGAAGTCCAGGCCTAGGCCGAGCCACGGCACCGCAGAAGAATGGATGGCCAGGGCCTTCAGTTCCTTCGCCATGGCTGCACGGAGGCCGGAATTTCCGATTGCCATCGAGGATCTCTTTTACCAGGCACAACAGTCCGCTGAGAAGGCCCTAAAGGCAGTCTGCAGGCATCGGCAACTGGATTCCGGGTTCACCCATGACCTCGGTGAACTGACCGACTTTCTTGATGAAAACGGAGTCACGATTCCTCCAGAAGTCGACAACGCCGCCATTCTGACCCGGTATGCCGTACAGACTCGCTACCCGGGCTTATACCCTGCCCTCACCCACGACGACTGGGTGGAAGCCATCGACCTTGCCAAGGACGTGGTTCGCTGGGCCTCGGGCCTCACCGGGTTCACTCCAGGGGTGGACCTGGATGACCTGGTGACAGGTTCCCCTCCTCAGCCCGGATAGCACCCCGGCACCATGAGCCCGGCCGTCTCCGGCAGGCCCAGGGCCAGGTTCATGCACTGCACGGCCTGGGAGGCCATGCCTTTGCCCAGGTTGTCGATGGCGGTCATCACCACGCCGTTCCGGCCGTCCGACGCCGTCGCGACGTCGCAGAAGGCGCCGCCGGCCACGGCGCCCACCCGGGGGGAGCCGGTGACGATGCGCACGAAGGGGGCGTCCTGGAAGGCCTCGGCGGTCCGGGCGGCCAGGCCCTCCCCGGTGAGGCCCTGGGGAAGGCGGAACTGCAGGGACATGAAGATGCCCCGCACCATGGGCGCGCTCTGGGGCACGAAGGCCAGGTCGCCCTGGATGCCCAGCTCGGCCATGGCGGCGTTGACCTCGGCCATGTGCTGGTGGGCCAAGGGCTTGTAGGCGCGGAAATCCTGGGCGCGCAGGGGGTGGTGGGTGCCCTCCACGGGGGTGGCGCCGCTGCCGCTGGAGCCGGTGGCGCCGGTGGCGGCCAGGAAGCCCACGTCCAGGCCGCGCAGGGGCAGGAGGGCCAGCTCCAGGGCGGTGGCGAAGCAGCCCGCGCAGGCCACGCGCCGGGCGCCCTTTAGCGCGGCGCGGTTCCATTCGGGCTGGCCGTAGACGAAGCGGGGGCGGTGCTCCACGCCCCGGAAGTCGGTGCTCAGGTCCAGGAGGAGGACCTTGTCCGCGATGCCGGCCTTGTCCCAGGCGCGCTCCAGGCCGGGCAGCAGGGCCGCCAGCTCCCCGTGGGGCAGGGCCGAGAAGACCACGGGCTGTTCGCTGCCCGTGAACGAGGACCAGTCGATGGCCTCCTCCAGGACGCCGGGCACGATGCCGCGCAGGTTGGGATGCACGTCGCCGAAGGCCCGTCCCGCGTGGCGTGAGGTGCCGCGCAGGCTTGCGCATGCGGGGTGGCCCGAGAGCCACCGCAGCAGTTCCCCGCCCCCGTAGCCGGAGGCGCCCAGGATGGCGGCGTCGAGCTTCACGGCTTCACCTCCAGGGCGGCCCGCACCTTTTCCAGGACGAGCGCTCCCAGTTCCCTGGCCTGGGACCGGGCGTTGTGGGCCGGCAGGCCCAGGGTGGCCACGAAGCGGCCCCCCACGCGGTTGTCCGTGGCCGGGCCGGCCACCACGTCCACCTGGATGCCGTAGGCCTCCTTCAGGTTCCTGACGCCGCCCTCGACGCCGACGGGGTCGTTGGCGCACAGGACGTAGGCCACGCCCCACTTGCGCAGGGCCTCGTCCTCCAGGATGGCCTGGACGCCGTACTCGCCCATGATGCCGTCGCCGGTCTCGGCGATGATCAGGTCCACGCCCCGGTCCGCCAGTTCCGTGAAGATGGCGCGGGCCGCGCCGGGCGCGGTGGCGGGGCCGGTGCAGGTGACGCCGGCGTCCGTGAAGTCCAGGATGGCCTCGGCGCCGTAGTCCTGCATGGCCAGGATGTCCCGCTGGAGGCTGACGCCGGTGAGCTTGGCGCCGCCGACCTTGTAGCCCGCCTGGGTGAAGGCGCGCACCAGGACGCAGGCGGCGAGGGTCTTGCCGGCGTTCATGCAGGTGCCGGCCACGTACACCACGGGCACGGGCGTGGCCAGGGGCTTGCCCTGCACCGCCTTCTCCTGGATGAACGCGGGCTGGCCCAGGCGGCTCCCGAACTGGGGGAAGCTGAGCACCTGGCCCAGCACCTCCACTTCGAAGGGGGCGCCCACTCCCGGGTTGCTGGAGACGCAGTGGCCCAGCACCCCGCCCAGGTTCAGGAGGTGGAGCCGGTCGCCGGGGGCGACCTTGGTGGGCAGCACGCCCTCGTAGCCCTGCAGCGCGTTGCGGTGGCCCAGGGCGCCCACGATGATGTCGCCGTCGTGGAGCACGCTCATGCGGCCGTGGACGTCCTCCAGCTCGTTGTAGACGGTCTTCTCGCCGCAGATGCGGCCGGCGATGACCGAGCCCTCCCGGGCCTCGACGGCCTCGCCCAGGGTGACCCAGCGGCCCAGGCCCAGGTTCCTCGTCACCGAGGCGATCTTGTCCAGGTGGATGCGCATCGAAGCTCCCTTCATCCCTTGGCCTTGAGGGCGATCATCTGGGGCACGCCGAAGATGTGCGCGAAGCCCGCGGCCTCGGCGCCCGTCCAGAGGCGGGTGCTCTCGCCGTAGCTGGCCATGTCCGGGCGCACGAGGCTGCGCGGGGACTTGACGCCCTGGACGGCGAAGGCCCGGGGGCGCAGCTCCAGGCGCACGTCGCCGGTGACCGCGTCCTGGGTGGAGGCCAGGAAGGCCTCCAGGTCCCGGCAGATGGGGTCGAAGAAGTGCCCCTCGTGCAGGAGGCTGCCGTAGAGGTTGCCCAGGGACTCCTTCCAGAAGAGCTGCTTGCCGGTGAGGACGAGCTTCTCCAGCTCCCGGTGGGCGGTGATGACCAGGTGGGCGCCGGGGGCCTCGAAGGCCACGCGGCCCTTGATGCCCAGGATGGTGTCGCCCAGGTGGATGCCGCGGCCGATGCCGTAGGTGCTCCCCACCTCGTTGAGGGCCTGGATCACGCCGACGGGGCCCCGTTCCGCGCCGTCCAGCGAAACGGGGACGCCGTTGGAGAACCCCAGGACCAGGGTGCGGGCCGGGGTGAGCGGGTCCACCTCGCCGCCGGGATAGGCGGCCTCGGGCAGGTTCTGCCAGGGGTCCAGGGTCTCCTTGCCGCCGATGCTCGTGCCCCACATGCCTTCGTTGACGCTGTAGGACTCCACCTTCTCGGGGAAGGGGAAGCCGCGCTCGGCCAGGTACGTCCTCTCCTCGGCGCGGCTGGGGGCCAGTTCACGGATGGGGGCCATGAGGGCCAGGTCCGGCGCCAGGGCCCGGAAGGCCACGTCGAAGCGCACCTGGTCGTTGCCGGCGCCGGTGGAGCCGTGGGCCAGGGCCGTGGCCCGGATGTCCCGGGCGTGGGTGACCACGCGCCGGGCCTGGCAGACCCGCTCGGCGCTCACGGACAGCGGATAGAGCCCGCCCCGCAGGACGTTGCCGGCCACCAGGTGACGCAGGTAGTCCTGGAACAGCTCCTCCCGGGCGTCGATGGTGGCGTGGGAGGCCGAACCCAGCTTCGCGGCCATGCCCTCGATGCGCTCCAGTTCGGCCGGGGAGAAGCCGCCGGTGTCCACGGTGACGGTGTGGACCTCGTGGCCGAGCGACTTCAGGTAGAGGACGCAGTACGAGGTGTCGAGGCCCCCGGAGAAGGCGAGAAGGACGCGGTGGCTCATTTGGCACCCCAGGCGAAGAGTTGTTCGTAGGTCGTTTTCAGGAAGGCCCGGCGGCCCTTGATCCAGGCGGAGGACGAAGCCAGGGCCTCGGCGGTGCGCTCCAGGCCCAGGCGCACGGGGACGGCGGACTCGGGGCGGAAGGTGCCGTCCTGGATCTCGCGGGCCACCTGGACGTAGGCGTCGCGGAAGGGCTGGCCCTCGGCGGCGAGGCGGCAGGCCCGGGCGGCGGCGTGGAGCTCCTGGGTGATGGCGGCGGCGCAGGCCTCCCGGTCCACCTTGAGGCCGGGCAGGAGCCGGGAGGTGATGCGGAAGAGCTCCTCGCCCTTGCCCAGGAGCTCCACGAAGGGCGCCTTCAGGAGCTGATGGTCCCGGTGGTAGCTGGAGGGGAGGCCCCCCGCGAGGTGCCCCAGGAGGCCCGCCAGGCCCCGCAGTTCCCGGCAGCGGGCCCGGGCCAGTTCGAGGGCGTCGGGGTTGCGCTTCTGGGGCATGAGGCTGCTGCCCGTGGTGAAGGCGTCGGGCAGGGTCACGAAACCGAAGGACTCGGTGCTGTAGAGGTTCAGGTCCCAGAGGGCCTTCTCGAGGGTACCGGCGGCGGAGACGATCCAGGCGGCCAGGGCCTGCTCGTACCGGCCCCGGCTGTTCATCACGTCCATGGGGCTGTTCTGCACGCGGCTGAAGCCCAGGAGCGCGGCGCTGAGGCCCCGGTCCACGGCGACGGGGGCGCCGAAGCCGGCGGCGGCGCCCAGGGGGCACCGGTCCAGGCGGCCCCAAAGGGCCGGCAGGGCCTCCAGCTCCTCCAGCAGGCCCTCGGCGAAGGCCGAGGCCCACATGCCCCAGGTGGCGGGCATGGCCTTGCGCAGGTGGGTGAAGCCCGGCAGGGGCGTGGTCTCCTCGCGCACGGCCAGGTCCAGGAAGGCCCGGGCGACGGCGTGCATGGCCGAGCCCAGGTCCAGGGCCCGGTCCCGCATGTGGAGGCGCAGGGCCGTGGCCACCTGGTCGTTGCGGGACCGGGCCAGGTGGATGCGGCGGCCGGTCTCCCCGAGGCGGCGCTCCAGGGCGTGCTCCAGGGCGGTGTGGCCGTCCTCCTCCTCGGGCAGGATCACCAGTTCGCCCCGCAGGGCCTCCTGGCGCAGGCCGTCCAGGGCGCCCACCAGGGCCCGGGCCTCGGCTTCGGCCAGGAAGCCCGTCTCGCCCAGCATCCGCGCATGGGCGGCGCTGCCGGCGGCGTCGCTGGCGAGGAGGTGGAGGTCGGTCTCGGGATCGTCCCCGACGGTGAAGCGGTGGAGTTCCTCGTCCAGGGGGAGGTCCTTGGCCCAGAGCGGCTTAGACACGGCAGGCCTCCTTGGCGTATTCCCGGGCCAAAGCCGCGTAGAACGCGATGCCGCCTTCCAGCTCGGACAGGGAGATCCATTCGTCGGGGCGGTGGCTTCGGTGCGTGTCGCCGGGGCCCGCCTTCACGGCGGGGAGGTGGGCCAGGAAGGCCCAGTCGGAAGCCGTGGCGGAGCCTCGGGGCGCCTTGCGGCCCGAGGCGGCCAGGGCCGCCTTCACCACCGGCTCGTCCAGGCCGGTGGCCACGGCCTCGTAGCGCATGGAGTGCACGGCCACTTCGCTCTCCAGCACCAGCGCGATGCGCTCGGCGGTGAGGGCGTGGTCCAGGTTGGGGGTGGTGCGCAGGTCCACGAAGAACTCGCAGCTGTCGGGAACCTGGTTGCGGGCCCTGCCCCCCTGCACCTGGGTCACCTGGGCGCGGGTCTCGCCCAGGAGGGGGTGGGGCTCGAAGGTCATGGCGGCGAGCTTCTGGATGTCGCGGGCCGCCTTGTGGATGGCGTTCTCGCCCAGGGGGCTGTGGGCCACGTGGGCGGCCTCGCCCCGGGCGGTGCAGCGCAGGATGAGCATGCCCCGCTGGGCGGCGCAGATCTCCAGGCCGGTGGGCTCCCCCACCACGGCGGCGTCCAGCCTGCCCAGGTCCGGCAGCACCTCCCGGATGCCCTTGCCGCCCACCTCCTCGCCCTCGGTGAAGGCGAACACGGCGCGGGCGCCCTTGAGGCCGCGCAGCTCCACGGCCGCCAGGATCATGGCCGCCACGCAGCCCTTGGCGTCGTTGGCGCCCAGCCCGGTGAGGCGGTCGCCGTTCCAGGACGGGGTGAAGGGATCGCTGCTCCAGCCGTCACAGGGGGGCACGGTGTCCAGGTGGCTGGCGAAGAGGATGCGGGGACCTTCGGTGCCCACCTCGAACCAGAGGCTGTTGCCCGTGCGGCGCACCTCGAAGCCCTCGGCGCCCAGCAGGGCCGCGACGTGGTCCGCCACGGCCTGTTCGGCGTGGGACACGCTGGGAATGGCCACCAGGGATTCCAGGAGGGCCGCGGGCGCCATCATGCGCCCACCTCGTTCCGGTCGGCGACCAGCATGGTGCCGCTGCCCTCGTTGGTGAACACCTCGGCCAGGATGGCGTCGGGCCTGCTGCCCGAAACCAGGTGGACGCTCTTCACGCCGCCCTCCAGGGCCCGCCGGGCCGCGGTGATCTTGGGCTTCATGCCGTCCTTGATGGCGCCTTCCAGCTCCTTGAGGGTCTGCAGGTCGGCCAGGGGCACCAGGCTGCTGGGCACGGCCACGTCCCGCAGGAGCCCGGGGACCTTCAGGATGAAGAACAGCTTCTCCACCCCCAGGGCCGCGGCGATCTCGGCGGCGATGGTGTCGGCGTTGGTGTTGAGCACCTGGCCCTCGGCCGTGGCTGAGAAGGGCGCCACCACGGGGACGTAGCCGCCGTCCAGGAGGTGCCGGAGGACCGAGGGGTCCACGGTGTCCACGTCGCCCACGAGCCCGTAGTCCACCTCGCCCACGGGCCGCTTGTGGGACTTCACGAGGCCCGCGTCCTGGCCGGAGAGGCCCACCGCGGGAAGCCCGGCGACCTCCAGCGAAGCGAGGAGGTCCATCTGGATGCGGCCCTTGAAGGCCATCTTGGCGGCGTCCAGCACGGGGGCCGAGGTCACGCGCCGGCCGGCGACCTTGGTGGTCTCCAGGCCCAGCTCGTTGCAGAGCGCGTCCAGGCCGGCGCCGCCGCCGTGGACGATCACCAGGGGGATGGAGAAGCTCCACAGCAGGGCCAGCTGGGTGCAGACGGCCTTGCGCAGGGCGGGATCCTCCAGGATCTCGCCGCCGAGCTTGACCACGAAGGGCTTGCCGCGGAACTTCCGCACGTACTTGGCGGCGTTGTGCAGGGCGTCGAAGGGATTCGAGGAACGTACCATTGTCTAGGCCTCCAGAAGCCACTGGACCAGGGACCGCTGCACGTGGAAGCGGTTCTCCGCCTCGTCCACGACCCGGCTCCAGGGGCCGTCCAGGACGCCGTCGGCCACTTCGACGTTGCGGCGCACGGGAAGGCAGTGCATGAAGATCGCGTCCTGGGCGGCCTTGCGCATCAGGTCGGGGGAGCAGATCCAGTCGGGGTGGTCCTTGACGGCCTCCGCCTTCAGGCCGCCCTCCGTGGACGGGCCCCAGGCCTTGGCGTAGACCACTCGGCTGCCGGCTGCGGCCTCGCCCTGGTCCTTCGTGAAGGAGACGCTGCCGCCCGCGCCCTTGGCCAGGGCCTGGGCCTGGGCAAGGACCTCGCCCTGGAGCTCGAAGCCCTCGGGGTGGGCCACGCGCACCTCGCAGCCGGCCGCCGCTGCGGTGAGCAGGAAGCTGTTGGGCACGGCCTTGGGCAGCGGCTTGATGTGGGGGGCCCAGGTGAGGGTCACGGGCAGGCCCCTGGTGGAGCCGAAGGTCTCCCGGGCCGTCATGAGGTCGGCGAGGCCCTGGCAGGGGTGCTCCCGGGCGCTCTCCATGCTGAGGGTGGGCACGGTGGAGTGGTTGCGGAAGCCGTTCATGACGGGATCCGCGTGGTCCTCCGCGTCGCTGACGCCCGCGGCGAAGGTGCGCACGGCGAGCAGGTCCACGTAGCGCGCCAGGACGGGCGCGGCCTCCTTGATGTGCTCGGCCCGGTCCCCGTCCATGATGGCGCCGATGCGGTCCTCCAGCTTCCATACGCCGTTGCCCACTTCCAGGACGATGGACGAGCCGCCGCCCCGGGCCATGACGGCCTCGAAGGAGGCGCGGGTGCGCAGGCTGGGGTTGAAGAACACCATGCCGAGGATCCGGTCCACGAGGTGCTTCGGATGCGTTCCCGCCTTCCACTGGATGGCGCGGGCGAGGATCTCCTCCAGGCCCTCGATGCCGAAATCGCTGATGCCGGTGGCGTGTCTCATTTGGAATCTCCAGCGGGGAAGGTGCGGACGGCTTCGGCCAGGGCGTCGACCGCGGCCCGGGTCACGTTGAGGGGGGGCATGAGGCGCAGGGCGTCGGGATCGCCGCTGCCGCCCACGAGGATGTGCCGGTCCTGGAGGTGGGCCTTGAGCTGCTTGGCCCGGCCCGGCACCACCAGGCCCAGGAGCAGGCCCGAACCGCGGATCTCCGTGACGCAGGTGCCCGCGAGCGCCTCGCGGATCTCCTGCTCGCGCACGAAGACGTTCTGCAGGAGGCCCTCCTGGCGGATCACCGTGAGGGTGGCCAGGAGCGCGGCGCAGGCCAGGGGCCCGCCGCCGAAGGTGCTGCCCAGGTCCCCGGGCCTGACGGAGGCGGCGGCCTCGGCCGACAGGAGCAGCGCCCCCATGGGCACGCCCGAGGCGAGGCCCTTGGCGGAGGTGATCATGTCGGGGCGGACGCCGTGGAGGCCCGCGGCGAAGGGGTGCCCCAGGCGGCCCATGCCGGTCTGGACCTCGTCGTAGATGAGCATGGCGCCGGCGGCCTTCGTCTTCTCCCGCACCTTGATCATGAAGGGGGCGGTGGCGGGCCGGATGCCCGACATGCTCTGGATGGGCTCCATGATCACGCCGGCCACGTCCGAGAAGTCGGCGGCCTCCAGGGCCTCCACGTCGTTCCAGGGCAGGCGCAGGCAGGGCGCCAGGAGGGGCGCGTAGGGATCCGTGATGGCGGGGTCGTCGGTGACGGACAGGGCCAGGGTGGAGCGCCCGTGCCAGCCGCCCTGGAAGGCCGCGAACTTGTGCCTCCCGGTGAGCCGGCAGGCCATCTTCAGGGCATTCTCGTTGGCCTCGGCGCCGCTGTTGCAGAAGAAGATGGAGGCCATGCCCGCGTCCCGGCCGGACTCCGCGAAGTCCAGAAGGGCCTTGGCCGCCCGGGACCGCACGGGCAGTTCCGCGGCGGTGCTGTAGAAGATCAGCTCCCGGGCCTGGACCGCGATGGCCTCGGCCACCAGGGGGTGGGAGTGGCCGGTGCTGGCCACGCAGTGCCCGCCGTAGAAGTCCCAGTAGCTCCTTCCCAGGGGATCGAAGACCCGGTCGCGTTCGCCGCGGAGCAGGGGGAAGGGGAAGGGGGTGTAGGTGGGGAGGAGGGCGGGGGGCTGCAAATTTGCGGTCATTGGATGCAAAAACACGGAAATACCGGTCATGTAATGCAAATTGTGCGCGTCCCCGTATGGGGGGTCAAGCGAAAAAGCTACGACAGGACTGTAAATTTATGATTATGAGTTAAACAAGACTGCTTGCAAATTTGTGCAAATCGATGCAAATTAGCCCCATGAACTTGGACGAAGCCATTCTCCGCCATCTCTCCCGCCTGGAAATCACCGAACAGGGGGATCTCCTGGAGCTGCTCCGCAGGGAGGGCTTCGACCTGACGCTCTCCACCCTCTCCCGGCACATGAAGAAGCTGAACATCCGCAAGGAGGAGGGCCGCTACCGCCGCGCCCTGCCCGCCCTGCCCCCCTCCCACCCCTACACGCTCCAGAAGGTTCCCCCCACCCTGCTCATCCTCAAGACCACCCCTGGGTACGCCCAGGCCATGGCCCTGGCCCTGGACCAGGCCGGCCTGCCCTCCCTGGCCGGCACCCTGGCCGGGGACGATACGATCTTCGCGGCGCCCGTGAACAGCAGCTTGCTTGATAGACTGGAACTCGAAATCCGGGAACGTCTGATTCGAGGCATCTGAAGCCGGCCTGCCGAGCGGGCCCCAACCAAGGAGCTGAGCATGTCCCTCATCCAGGAGTTCAAGGCCTTCGTGGCCAAGGGAAACGTGGTGGACCTGGCCGTGGCCGTGGTGGTCGGCGGCGCCTTCGGGGAGATCGTCAAGGCCTTCGTGAGCGGCATCGTCATGCCGCTGGTGAGCTACGTGCTGCCGGCCAACATGGTCTGGGAGCAGTGGGCCGTGGGCAAGCTGCGCATCGGGGTGGTGCTGGGCGCGACCCTGAACTTCCTCATCATCGCCGGGGTCGTCTTCCTCTTCCTGGTGAAGCTGGTGGGCACCCTCATGAAGAAGAAGGAGGAGCCCGCGGCGCCCTCCACCAAGACCTGCCCCGAGTGCCTGGAGACGATTCCCCTCGCAGCCAAACGTTGCAAATTCTGCACTAGCCAGGTCGATTGACCGCTCCGTGACGGTCCTCACTAATAGAAGACTGTAAGGTAGTTGAAAGGCCCCCGGTCCTATACTGCGGGCGGACCCTTCACGGAGCACGTCTTGTTCGACCAGCCCACGGAACGCGAGGCCCGGGAACTCATCGAGTCCCAGGGCCTTCGTTTTGAACCCGGGGTGGATGACCTGGTGGGCTGGTACGACGGCGGGCGCCTCGCGGCATGCGGCGCCAGGAAGGGCTATGTCCTCAAGATGCTGGCCATAGCTCCCGAGTTCCAGGGCACGGACACCCTGGGCGCCCTGGTGACCCGGCTCGTCCTCTCGGGCATGGAGGCGGGCCACGGGACCCTCTTCCTCTTCACCCGGCCCCAGAACACCGGGACCTTCGAGGCCCTGAACTTCCGGCTCCTGGCCACCCACGGCACGGCGGCGCTCCTGGAGCACGGGCCGGGCCTGGAGGCCTACCTGGCCTCCCATCCCGCCGCGCCGGGCCGCAACGGCGCCATCGTCCTCAACGGCAACCCCTTCACCCTGGGCCACCTCCACCTGGCGGAACGGGCCGCGAAGGAGGTGGACCGGCTCCTCCTCTTCGTGGTGAGCGAGGACTGCTCCGTCTTCCCCTTCGCGGCGCGCCTGCGCCTGGCCCGGGAGGCCACGGCCCACCTGCCCAACGTCACCGTCCTGGAGACCTCCCGCTACGCGGTGTCCGCCGGGACCTTCCCCGCCTACTTCCTCAAGCGCGAGGACGAGGCCGCCCAGGCCCAGATGCGCCTGGACCTGGATCTCTTCGCCCGGCGCATCGCCCCGGCTTTCCACGTCGTCCGCCGCTTCGCCGGGACCGAGCCCCTCTGCCCCGCGACCCGGGCCTACAACGCCGCCATGGCCGAGATCCTGCCCCCCGCCGGCGTCGCCGTCACGGAAGTGGCCCGCCTCGAGGCCGCCGGCGCCCCGGTCAGCGCGACCCGGGTGCGCGCCGCCTTCGCCGCCGGGGACTTCGGGACCCTGGCGTCCCTGGTGCCCCCTTCCACCCTCCAGTTCCTCCGATCCGACGAAGCCCGGCCCATCGCCGGGCGCCTCCAGGGAGCCTAGTCCATGCAGATCCGACGCAAGTCCACCGCGGGCACCATGCAGTCCAGCGACCTCATGGTCGTGGTCGAGCCCGCCGAAACCCTCCAGATCGACATCGAATCCACCGTGAAGAAGCAGTTCGAGCACCTGATCCGGGCCCGCATCGAGGCGACCCTGCAGGAGCTGGGCGTGGCCGCCGGCCACGTCCGCGTCTCGGACCGCGGCGCCCTGGACTACGCCATCGCCGCCCGGGTGGAAACCGCCATTCACAGAGCTTCCCAGGAGTAGTCATGGACAAGGTATGGTCCCGCGAGTGCGTCACAGGCCGGCGCTTCATCATCAAGATCCAGCCGGGTGCGCGCATCGTCCCCACCCTCCTGGAGTTCTGCAGTTCCCAGAACATCACCTTCGCGTCCATGGTCTCGGCCATCGGTTCGGTGCGTGACGTGGAGTTCAGGGACATCCAGACCGGGGCCCACCTGCCCCTGACCGAACCCCGCACCCGCAAGCACCGGGTGGAAGGCCCCCTGGAGATGCTGGGGCTCTCGGGCAACATCGCCCCGGGCGCCGGCAAGAAGCTGGGCGCCCAGTTCTACATCCTGGCCTCCAAGGCCGGCGGCGAGGTGGTGGGGGGCCAGCTGGTGGACGCCGAGGTGTTCGCCACCTGCGAAATCGTCCTGGCCGAGTACCTGGTGACGGGCATCGAGCGCTACCACTCCACCTCGAGCGGCGTCGACACCCTCTTCTTCGAAGAAAGGTAGGGGATCCATGAAGCTCCGCCGTTCCCTGCTGTACGTCCCCGGCAACATGCCCGGGATGCTGCAGAACATCCCGGTCTTCGAGGCCGACGTCGTCATGATCGACCTGGAGGACGCCGTCCCCCTCCAGGAGAAGGACGCCGCGAGGCTCCTGGCCCGCAACTTCCTGCGGTCCTACACCGACCGCAACAAGGAGATGTTCGTCCGGATCAACGGGCTGGACACGCCCTACGCGCTGGACGACCTGCGGGAGATCCTCCCTGCCCTGCCGGACGGGATCCGCCTGCCCAAGGCCGACAACCCCGAGGTGGTGGAGAAGCTCGACACCCTGCTCACCGAGCAGGAGGAGCACCTGGGCCTGGAGATCGGCCACTTCAAGATCATCCCCTCCATCGAGAGCGCCCAGGGGGTGCTCAACAGCGTGCTGACCGCGGTCAGCTCTCCGCGCCTGGTGGCCCTGGCCTTCGGCGCCGAGGACTTCACGGCCTCCATGGAGATCGACCGCACCAAGACCGGCGAGGAGCTCTTCTCCGCCCGCACCCAGATCGTGTGGGCCGCCAAGGCCGCCGGCCTCCAGGTCATCGACACCATCTTCCCCGACGTCAACGACATGGAGGCGCTGCGCGCCGAGACGGCCCTCATCAAGCGCCTGGGCTTCACGGGCAAGTCCCTGGTGAACCCCAGGCAGATCGAGATCATCCACGAGGTGTTCCGCCCCGCGGCCAAGGAGATCGAGCACGCCCTGGAAGTGATGGACGCCATCAAGCGCGCCCGGGAGATGGGCACCGGCGTGATCTCGCTCAAGGGCAGGATGGTCGACGCGCCCGTCGTCACCCGCGCCGCCCGCGTCCTGAAGACGGCCATCGCCTTCGGGATGATCGACTTTGACCTGACCGACGAGGTGATCCATGGCGAAAAATAGCCTCGGACGGGAGATCCCGGCCCTGTGGAGGGGCCGCACCCTCGACCCCTACGTCGATCCCTGGAACAAGAAGCCCGAGGTCCTGCGGGCCACGCGGCCCCTGGTGCGCCGCCACCCCTCCGACTCCAAGCTCCTGCCCAGCCTGCGGGCCGCGCTGGAGAAGTGCGAGCTCCGGGACGGCATGAACATCTCCACCCACCACCACCTGCGCAACGGCGACCTGCTGCTGAACCTGCTGGTGAAGGAACTGGACGCCATGGGTCTCATGGACATGGGCATCGCCTCCAGCTCCGTGCACGACGTGCACGCGGAGATCATCCCCTACATCCGCAAGGGCGTCATCACCCGCATCGAGACCGGCGTCAACGGCCTCATCGCCCAGATGGTGAGCAAGGGCGAGCTGAAGTGCGACATCATCGTGCGGAGCCACGGCGGCCGGGCCCGGTCCCTGGTCACGGGCGAGGTGGAAGTGGACGCCGCCTTCATCGCGGCCCCCTGCTGCGACGTCACCGGCAACATGAACGGCGTGCACGGGCCGTCGGCCTGCGGCTCCCTGGGCTACGCCTACACCGACGCCCGCTACGCCAAGAAGGTGGTGGCCGTCACCGACAACCTGGTGCGCTACCCCGCGGCCCCCATCAGCATCTCCCAGTCCGACGTGGACTACGTGGTGCAGATCGAGTCCCTGGGCGACCCCAAGAAGATCGTCTCCACCACCACCCGCGTCACCCGCGACCCCGCGGGCCTGCTCATCGCCAAGTACGCCTCCGAGGTCATCCACGCCTCGGGCCTGCTCAAGGACGGCTTCTCCTTCCAGACCGGCGCCGGCGGCACGTCCCTGGCCGTGGCCGACAACGTGCGCCGCCTCATGGCCGAGAACAAGGTCAAGGGCAGCTTCGGCTGCGGCGGCATCACGGGCTACTTCGTCGACATGCTGGAGGAGGGCTACTTCGAGACGCTCTTCGACGTGCAGTGCTTCGACAACCGGGCCGTGGACTCCATGCGGCGCAACCCCTGCCACCGTGAGATCTCCGCCGACCTCTACGCCAGCCCCTTCAACCGAGGGTGCGTGGCCAACATGCTCGACTGCGTCATCCTGGGCGCCACCGAGGTGGACGTGGACTTCAACGTCAACGTCAACACCGAGTCCAGCGGCTACCTCCTGCACAACACCGGCGGCCACTGCGACGTGGCCGCGGGCGCCAAGCTCGCCATCGTGGTGGCCCCCTCCATCCGCGGCCGGCTCCCGGTGGTGCGGGACGCCGTCACCACCGTCACCACCCCCGGGGAGACCGTGGACGTCATCGTCACCGAGCGCGGCATCTGCGTCTCCAGCAAGCACCCCGACCTGGTGGCCGAACTCAAGCGCCGCAACCTCCCGGTGAAGGACATCCGCCAGTTCCACGAGGAGATCACCCGGGTCACCGGCAAGCCGAGGCCCATCGAGTTCGAGGACGAGGTCGTGGCGCTCATCGAGTACCGGGACGGCTCCATCATCGACGTGGTCAGGAAGGTCCATGAATAGCGTCTTCCTCGCCGCCCGCGACGAACGGGAGCGCGAGCTCCGCCGGGCCCTGGCCCAGTGCGGGGACGCCGCCTCCATCCTGTTCGTCAGCTGCAACGTCCCCGGCCCCGCCAAGCACCGCCCGGGCCTCTCCCGGCTGGCGCAGGGGGCCCTGGACGGTCTGGAGGCCGTGGCCGCCCATTCGGGTTTCGATGCCCTGGGTCCCTTCCACATCGCGTTTTCCGCGGGCGACCCCGCCCAGGTCAAGGCCGCCGCCGTGGCCCTGGAGGGCCTTACCCCCTCCGGCCGGATCCTGGACATCGACGTCTACCGCCCCGACGGCACGCAGGTGGACCGGGCCTCCCTGGGCCTGCCCCAGCGCCCCTGCCTCCTCTGCGCGGAACCCGCCCGGGAGTGCATCCGGGCCGGGCGCCACTCCGCCGCCGAGCTCCTGGCCAAGGTGGACGCCCTGCTCCACGAGCACAGCACCCCCCAGCGGCTCCTGCCGGAGACACTCGCCGCCACCCTCCACCGGGGCGCCCTGCGCGAGCTGGAGCTGACCCCCAAGCCCGGCCTCGTGGACCGCCGCGACTGCGGCTCGCACCCGGACCTCACCTTCGAGGCCATGCGGGCATCGGCGGACCTCCTGCCCCTCTACTACGGGGAGCTGCTGGAGCGCTTCGGCGAGCAGCGGCCCCTGAACGAACTCAACCAGGCCGGCCGCGACGCCGAGGACCGCATGCTGCGGGAGATCGGCACCAACGGCCACAAGGGCTATATCTTCCTGTCCGGCCTTACGCTGCTGGCGGCCTGCCAGTGCAAGGGCCGCATCTCCCAGCTCCGCGGCGCCATCGCGGACCTGGCCGCGAAGTTCTTCTCGGCCTGCCCGCCCCAGGGCACCATCGGCGCCGAACTGCGCGCCCGCCACGGCCTGGGCGGCATCCAGGCCGAGGCCCTGCAGGGCCTGCCCGCAGTGTTCGAGCACGGCTGGCCCGCCTACCGCGACGCCCTGGAGGCCGGCCTGGAGCCGCGCCTGGCGGGCTTCCGCCTCATGGCCACGCTGATGCGCACGGTGGAGGACACCACCGCCGTCCGCCGCTGCGGGCTGGAGGGCCTCGAGCGTCTCCGCCGGGACGGGGCGGCCCTCCAGGGCCTCCTGGACATGGGGCGGGATCCCGAGCCCTTCCTGCTGGCCCTGAACGAGGACTACCGCCGGGACAACCTGACCATGGGCGGCGTGGCGGACTGCATGGCGCTCACCTGGGCCCTCCACGCGGCCTCGGCCTGAACGGGCCTCAATCGTCCAGGGGACGGAAGTTCACATCCAGTGCCGCAAGCCGCGGCCAGAGCATGTACTCCATGTGGCGGGAGGTCGCCACGTACTCCGTCCAAAGCAGCCCTTCCGAGCCCAGGAACTGCCTGGCCTCCACGATGGCGTGGCTGGGGTGACCCTCCTTACCGCCCCGAGCCGGACGGCGTGCTCCGCGCCTTCTGCCGCAGGATCCGCCCCCGCGCGCTTATGTGGGGATCGGTGGCGCGCGCCTGCGCCGAGGTCGCGCCCCGGAACGATCTGGCCACCGCCTTCCTCAACGGGCTCGCGGGGTCCACCATGATCTCCATGGCCCTGTTCGGGGTGGAGAAGTGCCTGTTAGGGGCCAGGGGCTTGGGGTTGGGGTTCCTGGGTATCGCGGGCGTGTGTGGAGGCGTCCTCTCCTGGCACCTTCGGCGCCAGGGATGGCCGGCGGGATCGAACAAGGCTTTTTGCGAAATGCGAAAGCATAACGAGCTATAACAAGCCTTTAGTCACCTGAAAATAATTAAATATTTCCTATTTAGAAAATGCCAAATTTATAAAGAAAATCGACTATTTACTTATCGTTAAATCCCATTTTGTTTTGGTCGGCCTTAGGATAACATCGTCACCATGCCAGCTTGATTCAAGCCGAATGGCTGAATCTAAAGCTTTTATAAAATCATATTAAGGAGAAAACATGTCCAGAGTGACACCTTTGTTCCTGGCCGGAAGATTGGCGATCGCGGCCCTTCCGGGGTTCAGCCTGATCTGCAGCCTCGCCGCCGCGGCTACCCCGGGCCCGAATGAACCGAAGCAGGCCATCCCAGTGAGGGCGTGGCGCGATGTCCATGGCGGGGACCGGGTTCCGGGCTCGGAAGTAGTCCTGGATGCCGGGCACTGGAACAACGTGTGGCGAAAGCTCAGGAGGGACACGCCCCCCTTGGATTTCACCACCTGCATCGCAGTGGTGGCGTACGCGGGAGAGAAGGGCACGGGCGGCTACTCCATTAGGTTCATGGAGCCGGTGGCCGAGGGGAACGATTTGCTTATCCGCTGGCAGGTCCTGACGCCCGAACCAGGAAGCCTGCAGATGCAGGTCCTCACCCAGCCCTGGGAAGCGCAAGCCTTCGAGCGGCCCAAGGGAGTCGTGCGGGTGCAGCAACTCCCCGATTCCACCGACCTGGCGGGAACAGCCAGGTAGGACTCACGGGCGAGTAACCTACCGCGATCGGCCGACCCTGAGCTGAAGAAGGCATGCTATGCCTGGCTGAAGAACCCCTCGAACCTCACCGCCCACCAGGCAGAGATGCTGGAGGCCCTGCGCAACCCCAACCTGAAGACCGCGGAAGCCTCCCCGGATGCGAGCCTCCCTCCAGGACTCCCACGAGCAGGCCAACCCCAGCTCCTCCAAGTTGTTCCTGCAGGAGTGGATCGCCATGGTCATGGGCTCGGAAATCGAGCTCGTGGCCATGGTGGCCCAGCCCCTTCGATCGCACGTGGAGGGTGTTCTCCGCCGGGCCCGGAGTAATCAGAAGGCCCCTTTCCTCTCGGCCTTTTCCATCAAGTTCCGCTCGAATTGTCCGGCGAATTCGGCCAGCCCCAACTTCTGGGCCAGGCCCAGCGGAGCGTATCCCCCTCCATCGGCCAGCAGGGGATCCGCTCCCGCGTCGAGCAGCACCTGCACGAGGGCGTGCCCGTCGGTGGAGAAGACAGGGTTTTCCTTCCAGGCCATGACCACACCCAGGAGGGGCGTCAGCCCCCTCTCGTCCATATCGTTCGCCCGCGCACCCGCCCGAAGGGCCTCCTGGACCAGGGGGAGCGAACCGCTCCCGGCGCACCAGGCCAGGATGGAGACGCCGCCAAGGAACCGCGTGGACGGGTCGAGACCGTGCTGGATCCAGAAGGGGACCCAGAGGGCCATCTGCGGACTCTGGCCGGGTATGTCGGCCGCCAGGAAAAGGGCCGCCTTCTGTTCCTGCGGCAGGGCGCGGACAAAGGGGATGGGGTACCAGGGGGGGCCCAGCCTCTCCGCCCCGGCGTTGTGCAGGACACCGGCCAGGGCTTCGTAGGCATCCGCGTCGATGGGGATGACCTTCTCCACCAGGAGCAGCATCGTGGGCAGCAGGGTTCCGGAATGGGCGTCCAGGATGGACTGGATGGCATTGAGGGCCACGTCCGGGGAATCGAGATTCGTGGCGAAGAGGTGCCATGCCTCCCGGGGCGGCCCGATCCCCACGAAATGGTCGCGCCAGGCCCCCAGCAGGGGGGCATCCGCGGGAACCTCCATCTGCCGGAGCCCCCAGGCGGGGCTCCGGTTCACCAGGGAATGCATGGCGAAGTGTCCCGGCCGGAAGGTCCATGCGAAGCCCGGTTCCCGGTTGAGGGTGAAGTCCAGGGTCCCGAAATCCATGCCTTCCCACCCGCCTTTGACGGCTTGCCAAGCGAAGGTCCGGCCTTCCGTCGACACCAGCTCGCACAGGCGATCGAGCTTGCCGGTGGCCTGGGCGAGGCCTGGGCCCCCCTGCCAGGGGCCGTTGAGGAGCGGATCGGGCAGCAGGTGGGCGATGAGGTTCAGCATGTTCCTGAGGCCTGCGCCCTTCAGGTTGTGCGTGCCGTTGCGGTAGACGATGGGCAGGGGATCCCCGGGGTGGTTGAGGCCCGATACGATGGCGCTCCACGCGTCCCGGGCCGCCTGGGTGGTCTGGTGGGCGATGCGGGGGAACCGCCGGTAGAACGCCTGGAGCTCCATCAGCTTTGCCGTGGGGGGAGCCGGGAAGCGGTGCAGGAAGGCGGCGAAGCGGCCCTCGGAAAACACCCCCTCATGGGTGAAGGCGATGTTGAAGAAATTGCGCAGGGAGGTTTCCCCGCAGTCCGGATAGCGGGCTTCGCCGTGGCGGGCCATGCCGTAGTTGACGAGTTCGGGAAGGGGTCCCTGGGTGCGCTGGTCGTTCAGGAACACCGCGAGCTCATCGGGAAGAACCGGCTCGCCTCCGCCCGCCCGGTGCACCTCCATGCGTTCCAGAACTCCAGGCAACCGGGCGTCGGGGTAGGCCTGGCCTGCGGGCGGCTGGGGCCTTCTCTCGGGCGGCCCGAGGAGCAGCCCCGGGCTGAAGGCCCGGTACAGTTCATCCACGTGGTCGGCCACCGTCCAGGCATAGCCCAGAAGGGCCATCTCCACCACCCGGGGAGGGTAGGCGCGGCCGCCATCGGCCACCTCCTGGCGCACCCCCCGGGCGAGCATCGTCGCGAAGGAGCCCAGGATCCGGTGGTACCCGGAATCGGGATCGGGGGAACCGCCCCCCAGGATCCGTATCACGTCGGCGCGAAGGTCCCGCTCCGCCTCATCGGGGGAGCCGGTGGCCCGGGAGGAGGAGGCGCCGCGGGCGTCCGCCATGGAGCCCTTGCGGAACGTGATGGCGTCCAGGAGCGCCAGGATCCTGGGCAGTCCCTTCTCGCGCTCCCTGGACAGCGCCCCGATGGGATCCTTCGTGCGCTGGTTGGGCACGAAATTGACGCCGTCCGGGGAAGGGAAAAGGTACTGGATCACCCCTGCCACCGCATCCTGGGGATGGTCATTGGCCCCATGGAGGCCGGGGTGCCGGGGAAGTTCCGCCAGGGGCGCCGGGCCGTAGGCCCCGTACAGGCGCAGGTTCCGGAGCAGGCCTGACTTGAGGGAAACCATGCCCCAGAGGGGGGAGAGTTCCCGGTGGGCGGGAGCCGTCTGGCCGTAGATGCCCAGGGCCTGCTCCGCGGGGATCTCGGCGGACACGGCCAGGCCCAGGGTGGCGGCGAGGATGGGAACAAGGCGGGGACTGGGCATGGGCTGCCTCTAATTAATATTTAATATTGCCTGGAGGTGCCCAAAGGTTCCCCGGAACCCAGGGCCGGCCCGGGAGCAGGGCGGAGCCATACTTTCGGGAAGGGAGCCGGGATGACCGCATCCGCCAGGGTCGAGGTCGAACGCGGATCCGGCGGGCCCTAGAGGGACAGCGACAACCCCAGGAGCAACCCGTACGCCAGCTCCAGGCGCCCCGTGTGGCGCAGAACCGGCAGCAGGTCCTTCCCCATCGCCCCGCCCAGGACGGCCTTCAGGGGCCCGAACGCCAGGGGCGCCACCAGGAACGTGAGCGCGGCCCAGGGGCGCTCCAGGACCGCGGGCACCAGGGCCAGGGCCGCTGCGCCCACCAGAGCGGCGTAGAGCCGGCGCGTTCCCGCGTCGCCCAGCTTCACGGCCAGCGTCAGCTTCCCGGAAGCCGCGTCCGTGGGGATGTCCCGGAGGTTGTTCGCCACCAGGATGGCGCAGGCCAGGGCGCCCACCCCCACCGCGGCGCACACCGCGGGCAGGGAGAGCCGCCCCGCCTGGGACCAGGTGGTGCCCAGCACCGCCACCAGGCCGAAGAAGATGAACACGAAAACCTCGCCCAGGCCGCGGTAGCCGTAGGGCCTGCGCCCCCCGGTGTAGAACCATGCGGCGGGAAGGCACGCGGCGCCCACGGCCAGGAGCCACCAGGCCCCGCACAGGGCCACCAGCGCCAGCCCCGCGGCGGCGGCGAAGCCGAAGGAGGCCAGGGCCGCCCCCAGCACGGCGCGGGGACGCGCGGCCCCGGAGCCGGTGAGGCGGAAGGGGCCCACGCGGTTGGCGTCCGTGCCGCGGATGCCGTCGGAATAGTCGTTGGCGAAGTTCACCCCCACCTGAAGGGCCAGGGCCACCGCAAGCGCCAGGGCGGCCCGCAGTGCGCCGGCGCCGTGCAGCGCCGCCGCGGCCCCGGTGCCGGCGGCGACGGGGGCCAGGGCGGCGGGGAGGGTGAAGGGACGGGCGCCCGCCACCCACTGTGCCGCTGTCGCCATGCCCGCCTCCTGGATGGCTCCATTGTGACGCAGGGCCAGCGCCCGGAACCGTCATAATGGAGCATCCCCAGGAGTGTACATGTTCGCCCGGCTCTGCCTCCCCCTCCTCATCGCCGCCTCGCCCCTGCTGGCGCAGGCCCTCACGCCCGAGCGCCTCGACCAGCTCGCGGCCGCCTGTCCCCAGGACGGCGGCTTCCGCGCCCTGAAGAACGCCCTGGCCCAGAACGACGGCCGCAAGCTGGCCGAGGACTGGTCCCGCATCACCGCCGTGGACGCGCACTTCACCAAGCGCATCGCCGACGAGCCCGTGGCCAACCAGATGGCCAGCGGCCGCTGCTGGATGTTCTCCGCCCTGAACATGTTCCGGCGCACGGGCGCCTCAAGGCTGGGCTGCGACAACCTCGAGCTGAGCCAGAACTACCTCTTCTTCTACGACAAGCTGGAGAAGGCCAACCTCTTCCTGGACGCCATCGCCCGCACCCGGGGGGCGGCCCACACGGACCGGCGCGTGGAGTTCCTCCTGGGCAGCCCCGTGCAGGAGGGCGGCAACTGGCAGGGCTTCGTGGACCTGGTGAAGAAGTACGGGGTCGTGCCCAAGGACGTGATGCCCGAGACCTTCAGCTCGTCCAATTCCGCGGCCATGAACCAGGTGCTGTTCCTGCGCCTGAAGGTGGCGGGCGTGCGGATCCGCGCGGCCAAGGACGCCGCCGCCGTGGAGGCCCTCAAGCTGCAGGCCATGAAGGACGTGTACCGCATCCTGGCCATGCACCTGGGCGTCCCTCCGTCGAAGTTCACCTGGCGCCACGTCGCCAAGGACAAGCAGGTGACCCCCCTCAAGGCCTGGACTCCCAAGGACTTCTACAAGACGGCCATCGGCGCCGACCTGGACGACTTCGTGGCCCTCTATTCCATCCCCACCCTGGCCTACCAGAAGAAGTACGAGATCGACCTGGACCGCGCCCTCCTGGACGCCCCCAACATGTTCTTCGTGAACTGCCCCCTGGAGGTCCTGAAGGAGGCGGCCAAGACCTGCGTCCTCTCCGACCGCCTGGTGTGGTTCGGCGCCGACGTGAGCCAGGACATGCAGCGCGAGGAAGGCCTGCTCATGCCCGGCGTGCGCGACTTCACCTCCCTCTACGGCATGGACTTCGCCATGGACCGGCGGGAGTGCTTCGAGAGCCGGCGCAGCGTGCCCAACCACAACATGGTCTTCACGGGCGTGGACATGGCGGACGGCAAGCCGGTGAAGTGGCTGGTGGAGAACTCCTGGGGCGACAAGGGCGGCAAGAAGGGCTACTACACCATGATGGACGGCTGGTTCGACCACTTCGTGCAGGTGGTGGTGGTGCCCCGCTCCGTGGTGCCCAAGGCCGTGCTGGACGTCTTCGGCACCCAGGCGGAGCTGCTGCCGCCCTGGGATCCCATGATGTCCGCCCTCAACGTCGAGTAGCGAACGGACATCCAAAAAGGGTGTTGACAATTCATGGTTCTTAATTGAGAATTAGTCTCGTTCTCATTACCATGACGTTCTGACACCTGAACGTCCAACCCGCAACCGGAAGACCGGGAGGTAGCATGTCTGCCCGAACACGAAACCTCTGCCTCCTGCCGGGGGCCGGGCTCGCCTTGGCCCTGGCCCTGGCCTGCGGCAGCGCCGTGAAGCCGGCGGACGCCGGCGGTCTCTCCCCGGCCGCCAGCCTGGGCGAGCAGATCTTCAAGGACACCTCGCTTTCCGCCTCGGGGCTGCAGTCCTGCGCCACCTGCCACGTGGCCGAAGCGGCCCATGGGGCGGACAACGACCTGCCCGCCCAGCTGGGCGGCCCGGCCATGAACCTGCAGGGCACGCGGCAGTCCCCCTCCATCCGCTACCTGGCCGGGAACACGGCCTTCCACTACGACTCCGAGGGCACGCCCACGGGCGGGTTCTTCTGGGACGGCCGCGCGGAATCCCTGGCGGCCCAGGCGGGCGGCCCCTTCCTCAATCCGGTGGAGATGGCCATGCCCAGCAAGGCGGCGGTGGTGGCCAAGCTGGCGGCCGCGCCCTACGCCGCGTCCTTCCGGGCGGTCTACGGAGACGCCATCTTCTCGGACCCCGAACAGGCCTACCGCTGCATGACCCTGGCCCTCCAGCAGTACCAGCGGGAGGACGCGGAATTCCAGCCGTTCTCCAGCAAGTACGACGCCTTCCTGCGGGGCAGTGTCCGCCTGTCCGATGCGGAGGCCCGGGGGCTGGCCCTCTTCAACGACCCCCGGAAGGGCAACTGCGCCGCCTGCCACCCCTCGTCGGGCGACCAGCCCCTGTTCACGGACTTCACCTACGACGTGCTGGGCGTCCCCCGCAACCCGGCGCTGTCGGCCAACGCCGATCCCGAGTTCTTCGACCTGGGCCTGGGCGCCCGCGCGGACATCGACCGGCCGGACCTCTACGGGGCCTTCAAGGTGCCCAGCCTGCGCAACGTGGCCCTGCGCCGGGTCCTCTTCCACAACGGGCGCTTCACCTCGCTCAAGGACGCGGTGACGTTCTACGTGCAGCGGGACACCAACCCGGAGAAATACTACCCGGTGGCGCCCGACGGCACGGTGATGAAGTTCGACGATCTGCCATCGAAGTACCACGGGAACGTCAACGTCACCGAAGTCCCCTATAACCGCCTGCCCGGCCAGGCGCCGGCCCTCACCGACGCCGAGGTCGACGACGTCGTCGCCTTCCTGAAGACCCTCACCGACGGCTACACCCGCTAAGGAGCCCCCTTGAAATCCCTGCGCCTTTCCCTGCTCACCGCCTGCCTCGCCCTTTCGGCCCTGCGCGCCCAGGCCCCCCCCGAGGACCTCGCCAAGCGCGTGGACGCCCTGTCCCGCGAGCTCGAGCGCATGAAGGGCGAACTCTCCGCCCGCCCCGCCTCGGACACCGTCCTGGGGGGCTACGGCGAGATCCAGTTCTCCCACTTCTCCAAGGACGGCTCCAGGGACACCGCCGACCTGCGCCGCTTCGTGCTCGCCCTCACCCACCGCTTCGACGACCGCACCGAGCTGGTCACGGAGCTGGAAGTGGAGCACGCCGTGAGCTCCTCCGACGACAAGGGCGAGGTGGAGATCGAACAGGCCTACATCCAGCACCGCCTCTCCCCCACGTGGTCCCTGCGGGGCGGACTCTTCCTGGTGCCCGCGGGCCTGCTCAACGAGCGCCACGAGCCCACCGCCTTCTACGGCGTGGAGCGCAACGCGGTGGAGACCGCCATCATCCCCAGCACCTGGCGCGAGGGGGGCCTCCAGGTGGTGGGCTCCTTCGAGAACGGCATCGTGCTCCAGGCCGGCGTCTCCACCGGGTTCGACTTCTCCAAGTGGGACGCCGCCAGCACGGAGGGCGCCGAGTCGCCCCTGGGCGCGGTGCACCAGGAGCTGAGCGGGGCGCGCTCCCACGACCTCGCGGCCTTCGCGGCGGTGAACTGGCGGGGCGTGCCGGGCCTCCTCCTGGGGGGTTCCTGGTTCCACGCCAAGGGCGCCCAGGGCCAGCCCGACATGCCGGCCATGGCCGCCACCCTCTGGGACGTCCACGCCCGCTGGACCCCGGGGCCCTTCGACCTGAGCGCCGTCTACGCCCGGGGCACCGTGGCCGACACCGCTGCGTTCAACCAGACCCGCGTGGGCAACCCCACCCTGGTGCCCAGCCGCTTCGAGGGCTGGTTCGGCCAGGCCGCGTGGCATGCGTGGTCCTCGGGCTCCTACGCCCTGGCCCCCTTCGTGCGCTACGAGTCCGTGAACACCGCCGCGGCCTTCGAGGCCCTGGCCCCCGCCTCCCTCACGCCGGCGCCCGCCCCGTCCGAGAGGATCTGGACCGCGGGCTTCAACTTCAACCTGAACCCCCACGTGGTGCTCAAGGCCGACCTGCGGCGCTTCAGGAACGACACCGCGCAGAACCGGGTGAACCTGGGCCTGGGGTGGGCCTTCTAGGGCTTCCAGGCCTTGAGGAAGGCCGTCACCTTCTCCCGGCTGTACCCCTTGCCTTCCTCGAACACGCCGGTGTCCTGGGAGTGCAGCACCTTCCCGTCGGCATCCAGCACGAAGAGGTGGGGGTAGGCCGGCACCTTGGGGAACTGGGCCAGGAACGCCTCGTTCTTCGCCTCCTTGCTGTAGTTGACGAGCACGAAGACGAAGTTCTTGTCCCGCAGCTCCTTCACGTCCTTCTGGGCCTCCCAGAAGCCGTGGAGCAGATGGCACCAGGGGCACCAGTTGCCGCCCACGTCCAGGATGATGCGGCGGCCGGTCTTCCGGGCCTCGGCCTTGGCGAGGTCCAGGTCCTTGAAGCTGTCCCGGGCGGGATCGAAGGGGCCGGTCTTCAGCACGGCCTTCTCGGGGGCCCGGGCCGCGAGGGGCGCGAGGGTGGCGCAGAGAAGCAGGGAAAGGGTGAAGGCTCGCATCGTGGCACTCCTGGATACCCAGTATAACGAAGTATCATTCCCGAACCGTTCTGGATCGTGCCCGTTCCCGATCGCCCGCCGCTGGCTTACCAGACCGGAGGCTGCTCCGCGATCACCCCATCCGAGGCCGTGGCCTGCTCCAGGCTGCCGGCCTTGGCCTGGATCACCAGGAACGTGAGGGGTTCGGTTCCCGTCGCCCTCCAGGCCCGGACGCCCGCAGGTTCGATGCGGATGGCGGAACCGGCCTTGAGCGGAAACCGCTCCCCATCCACCTGCATTTCCCCCTGCCCCGTCAGGAACACGTACAGTTCCTCGTTCTGCTTGTGGGAATGGGAAAAAGGCGAGGCCTCCCCAGGGGCCATGGAACCGAAGGACACCTCCATGCCGGTGAGGCCCAGCACCTGCCCCAGGAAGGTCTTGCCGGTGATCCGGCCACGCCGGGGATGATCCATTTCAAAGGCCCTCCACCGGTCCAGCGCGCCGAAATCCGCGGCGGTGAAGTGGGTGGACCGGGCGAGGGACTGCGCGGCTTGGGTCATGGCGTTCGCTCCTGGGAAGGGGGTGGAAAAGGGCGGTTGCGTTATTTTAGCACGACCGTTCGTGTTAATTTAACCAATCCGACAATCCGGCGCAAGGGCCGGGTACGCTTTTGAATCAGGGGCCGCTTGGGCTCGGGACCCTCCAGGAGGTCAGGTTTGGCGGAAAAAGGCGACAGCACCCGGGCGCGCATCCTGGACGAGGCGATGCGCATCGCCAGCCGCGACGGCCTGGAGGGCCTGAGCATCGGCGCCCTGGCCGCGGCCCTGCCCATGTCCAAGAGCGGCCTCTTCGCCCACTTCGGTTCCAAGTCGGCCCTGCAGGTGGCCACCCTGGAGCACGCGGCCCGGACCGTCCGGGAGCGCGCCGCCCCCGGCGCGCGGCTGGCCCCGGGCCCCGAACGCCTCACCTTCATCCTCCAGACGGTCATGGCCTGGATCGACGACCCGGGCCTGCCCGGGGGCTGCCCCATCACCGGCGCCTGCGTGGAATTCGACGACCGGGAAGGCCCCGTGCGGGAGACCCTCCTGCGCCTCCAGCGCGACTCCCACAGAAAGGCGGCCGAGAGCTTCGCGGAGTTCGCCCACCCCTCCCAGGATCCGGATCAATTGGCCTTCGAGTTCCGGGCGATCACCCTTGCCTACCACCACGCCTCAAGGTTGTTGCGGGAGGAACGGGCCGGGGACTGGGCCCGCAAGGCGCTGGAAGCCCTCCTCGCAAGGGCCCAGCGCCCGGCCTGATGACTAGGTTGCCTTGAGCCGGGTGAGGGCCACCTTGACGGGTCCGCCGTCCTCCTCCTGGAAGCCGGGCCTGGCGCGGGTCTCCCGGCGGGCCTGGTCGGAGGCCACGCGGATCTGGTCCAGCACCTGCACGGCCCGCTCGTGGGCGAGTTCCCCGTCCACCTTCAGGAAGACCTTGCGCAGGCCCAGGGGCTGGAGCATCACGACGGGCACCAGCCGCTCCCGCAGGCTCGCCAGCGTCACCTCCTCGCGCTGCAGGAAGAGCCGGCCCTCGCCGTCCAGGGTGACGACCACCGGCGGCTCCACGGGCTTCTCCTTGCGGCCGTCGACGATGCGGGGAACGGCCACCTCCAGGGCCCTGGAGAGGCCCGGCACCATCACGATGAAGACGATGAGGAGCACCAGGACGATATCGATCAGGGGCGTGATGTTGATGTCCGACTTCGCGCTCTGGCGGCGCACGTCCATGGGGGCCTCCTGGGATTTGCTCCAGGGTCGGTCCCCCGGCCGGCCCGTCAAGGCGCGGCCACAGAAGTTACAACTTCCTGATTAATGGAAGGTTATTGGCCCCTTTGTCACCCGTTCGTCACGGGCCCCAGAACCCGTTTCACGGAGGCGACCTTGTCGGCCATGCGCTGGGGCCGGTCGGAGCGCGTGCCCAGCTTGATGTCCGTGTGGATGCGGGGCACGCCCATGGCGTGGAGCCGCTCGTGGCAGGCGCGGACGGCGCCCATGACCGCGTCCCACTCCCCCTCGACGTTCGTGCCGTTGGCGTGCAGCTCGTACGTAAGCCCGGAATCCGCCAGCACCCGCTCCACTTCGGCGATGTACCGGGAGAGGGAGACCCCGGTGCCCACCGGCACCACCGTGAAATCCACGATCACATGCATGACGCACCTCGTCCCCAGCATCCCACCGGGGCCCCCGGATACGCAACGCGGCGGCCCCCCCGTCGCCGGGAAAGGGCCGCCGCGGCGGGAACCGGGCCTACCAGACCTTGATGCGGTCGGCAGGGGCCAGGTAGAGCTTCTCTCCGGCCTTGACGCCGAAGGCCTCGTACCAGGCATCCAGGTTGCGCACGACCGTGGGCCGCACGAAACCGGGGGTGTGGGGGTCGGTGGTGATGCGGTTGAGCAGGTTGGCGTCGCGGTAGCGCGAGCGCCAGATCTGGCCGAAGCCCAGGAAGAAGCGCTGGTCGCCGGTGTAGCCGCCCACGACCTTGGCGGGCTTGCCGGCCAGGGACTTGTGGTAGGCGTCCAGGGCGACGGTGACGCCGGCCAGGTCCGCCATGTTCTCGCCCAGGGTCAGCTCGCCGTTGACGTGGGAGCCCTTGAGGGGCTCGTACTCGGCGTACTGCTTGACGACCTTGTCGGTGAGGGCGGTGAAGCGCTTGACGTCCTCCGAGGTCCACCAGTCGGAGAGTTTGCCGTCCATGTCGAACTTGCGGCCCTGGTCGTCGAAGTGGTGGCTGATCTCGTGGCCGATGACGGCGCCGATGCCGCCGTAGTTCACGGCCGGGTCGGCCTTGGGATCGAAGAAGGGGGGCTGCAGGATGGCGGCGGGGAACACGATCTCGTTCCACAGGGGGTTGGCGTAGGCGTTGACCGTCATGGGCGTCATGCCCCACTCGGAGCGGTCGATGGGCTTGCCGATCTTGTCCAGCTGGCGCTGGAACCGGAACTCGGCGGCCCGGACGGCGTTGCCCAGGGCGTCGCCGCGCACGATCTCGAGCTTGGAGTAGTCACGCCACTTCTCGGGGTAGCCGATCTTGGGGGTGAACTTGGCGAGCTTGGCCCGGGCCGCGGCCTTGGTCTTGGGGTCCATCCAGGTGAGGTTGGACAGGCGCTGGTCCATGGCCGCGATGATGTTCCTGACCAGGGCGTCCATCTGGGCCTTGGCCTCGGGGGGGAAGTACTTCTTCACGTAAAGCTTGCCCACGGCCTCGCCCAGGGCGCCGGTGGTGAAGTCCGCGCCGCGCTTCCAGCGGGGCTGCATCTCGGGCTGGCCGGAGAGCACCGTGCCGTTGAAGGCGAAATTCTCGGCCACGATGGCCTTGGGCAGGAAGGGGGCGGCGTCCTTGATCGTGTGGAAGGCCAGGTAGTCCTTCCAGGTGTCCAGGGGCTCGCTGGCCAGGAGCCTGGCCGCGCCGGCGATGGCGCTGGGATTGGCGATGATCAGCTGCTTCTGGTCGTTGACGCCGACGGCGGTGAGCAGCGCCGTCCAGTCCAGTCCGGGGTAGGCGGCATCGAGGCCCGTGCGCGGGATGGGGTTGTAGAGCTTCTCGATCTGCCGGTTCTCCACCTGGGTCCAGTGGGCGGTGGCGATCTTCACTTCCAGGTCGTAGATGGCCTTGGCCTTGGCCTCGGGATTGGCGATGCCCGCCAGGCGCAGCATGGCCGCGATGTGGGTCTGGTACTTGGCGCGGATCTCGGCGAACTTGGGGTTCTTGGTGTCGAGGTAGTAGTCCCGGTCCGGCAGGCCCAGGCCGCCCTGGCCCACGTAGACGGAATAGATGGAGGGATCCTTCAGGTCCTGCTCGGGGCCCGCGGCCACGGGCGTGTTGATGCCGATGCGGGAGGCCGCGCCCATGACCTTGGCCAGCTGGGTGCGGTCCGCGATGGCGGCGATGGCGTCCAGCTGGGGCTTGAGGGGGGCGAGCCCCTTGGCCTCGATGGCGGCCTCGTCCAGGAAGCTTGCGTAGAAGTCCCCGACCTTCTGCTCCTCGCTGCCCTTCCTGGCGCCCTTGGCCTTGGCGGCGGCCTCGACGATGCCGCGGGTGCGCTCCTGGCTCAGGTCGCGGAGCTTGTCGAACATCCCGAAGCTGGCGCGGTCCGCGGGGATCTCGAGGTTCTTGAGGTAGACGCCGTTGACGAACTGGCCGAAGTCGTCGCCGGGCTTGACCGCCTTGTCCATGCCGGGGGTGTCGACGCCGAACGCGCCGTAGGTGGGACCGGCCTTCGCCGCGGCGGCGGGGGCCTTCTCCGGCGCTGCGGCCAGGACGGGGGTGGCCAGGATCATGGATCCAGCCACGAGTTTCGCCAACAATCCGCTTTTCTGCATAGGGTCTCCTGACCGATGAGGGTTAAAAAGTGTAACGCATTACGAGGTGTCACCGTTTAGGGCAGGGATCACACCTTTCTCGCCCCCCTGCCGCGAGGCTACTCTGTAAAAGGGGTTTGCATGGCGATCCAGACCATCATCGTGGGCACCGGCAGGCACATTCCGGCCGTCATCGTTCCGAATTCGGCCTTCATGCACCATCAGTTCCACGGTCCCGACCACCAACCGATCGACAAGCCCAACGAGGAGATCCTCGAACAGTTCGAGGCCATCACCGGCATCCATGAGCGGCGCTACGCGCCCGACGACCTCCTGACTTCGGACATGGCCTTCCTGGCCGCCGAGGACGCCCTGGCTTCCTCGGGCATCGACCGGGAGTCCCTGGACGGGCTCATCGTGGCCCACAATTTCGGCAACGTCCGCCCCAACGCCCACCGGTCGGATCTCGTGCCGTCCCTGGCCGCGCGGGTCAAGGCGCGCCTGGGCATCCGGAACCCCGGCGCCGTGGCCTTCGATCTGGTCTTCGGGTGCCCGGGCTGGCTCCAGGGCGTGATCCAGACCGACTGCATGATCCGCGCGGGCGCGGCCCGGCGGGTGCTGGTCATGGGCGCCGACACCCTCTCGAGGGTCTCGGACCCCCACGACCGGGACAGCCTGATCTACGCCGACGGCGCCGGCGCCGTGATCCTCGAGGGCCGCGAGGGGGAGCCCGGCGAGGGCATCCTGGCCCACGCGGCCCGCTCCGACACCTTCGAGCACTCCACCATGCTGCTCATGGGCCCTTCCTACCGGGACTCGGCCTTCCTCGAGGCCTTCTTCCTGAAGATGGAGGGCCGCAAGCTCTACCGCTACGCCCTCCACCACGTGGCCGGCGCCGTGAAGGACTGCCTGGACAAGGCCGGCGTGGACCTGCGGACGGTCGCCAAGGTCCTCATCCACCAGGCCAACCTCAAGATGGACGAGGCGATCCTGGAGGCGCTGTGCCGGCTCGCGGGCCTGGAGGGCGCCCCTCCCGGGCTCATGCCCATGACCATCTCCTGGCTGGGCAACAGCTCCGTGGCGACGATCCCCACGATGCTGGACCTGATCCTCAAGGGCGACCTGGAGGGCCACGCGATCAGGCCCGGCGACACGGTGGTGTTCGCCTCGGTGGGGGCGGGGATGAACATCAACGCCGTGGTGTACCGCTTCCCTAGGTCGTGAGGACCGCCACCCGGGCTTCCCCCGCCGCGTCCGTGGCGAAGCGGCAGCCGGCGTAGGCCGGGTTCTTGGCCACCAGCGCCTGGATCAGCCGGGCCTGGCCCAGTCCGAACTCGAACAGCACGCGCCCCCCGGGCTTCAGGAAGGCGGGGGCCTCCTGGAGGAAGCGGGAGACGATGGAGATGCCGTAGGGGCCGCCGTCGAAGGCCTCCCGGGGCTCGTGGCGCAGGAGGCCGGCGTGCGTCTTCTCCAGGGACGTGGAAGGGATGTAGGGCGGGTTCATGGCTACCACGTCCATGGTGCCCTCCAGGCCCCGGCCCTTGAGAGGCTCGAAGAGGTCCCCCCGCGACACCTGGACGCGGTCCTCCAGGCCGTGCAGGCCGACGTTCTCGCGGGTGAGGGCCGCGCAGCTCTCGGTGAGGTCGGAGGCCCAGACCCGCACCCGGGGCTGGAGCACGGCCACCGCGCAGCCCAGGTTTCCCGAGCCGCAGCCCATGTCGATCATGCGGAGCCCGCCCTCCCCGGCCGCCTCGAGCGCGGCCAGGACCTCGCGCCCCAGGATCTCCGTCTCCTCCCGGGCGGCCAGGACGTCGCTGCCCGTGAGCAGTTCGACCCCGAGGAAGGGCTGCCTGCCGAGCACCAGGCCCAGGGGCGCGCCTTCCGCGCGCTTCCCGGACCAGGCCAGCACCTGGGCCTCGGCGTCCGCCGGAGCCATGCCGCGGGCGGCGGCGATGATCCGCGCGGCCTCCGCGCCGGCCTCGCTCCCCGCGACCGGGACCAGGAGCGCTTCCACCTTCGCCTTGAGCCCGTCCAGATCCACGTCAGACATGTTTCCTCCTCAGAGGCCCGTGAGGCTCGAGTCGTCGCCCCGGCCCTCGATGACGTCCACGATTCGTTTGCCCAGGAGGGGCGCGGCCCTTCTGGCGAATTCGGCCGACGGATGCGAATCCCCCGCCGTGACGGAACGGCCGGGCTTCAGGTACAGGCCGCCGTCGGTCTCCAGGTCCCGGAAGTCCCACACGAAGATGTTGTCGCCCTTCTCGTCCCAGGTGTCCTTCACCCAGGCGGCGAACTGGCGCGCGCGCTCGGCGTCCTCCGGGCGGGTGGCGGCCTCGGTGAGGGCCGCGCCGGTCCAGACGATGAAGGTCTTGCCCGGGTACTCGCGCATTCGGGCCTTGAGCGCCTCGTACTGGAGCTTGTAGTTGGCCAGGGTCTTCTTCCGGGACGAGGCCGAGGGGGCGCCGTCGTCCTCCCGGATGGAGCTCACGGGGAAGCAGTGCTTGAACACGATCACGTCGTAGGCCCCGGCCAGGTCGTCCAGGTTGGCCTCGGACCGGTCCCGGGCCGCGCCGCGGTGGGCCACCCAGAGGTTCCAGTAGTCGTAGGGGTAGTTCTCCCACGGGTAGTGGTCCCGGAAGAACAGGTTGAAGACCCGCGAGGGCAGCAGCCGGCCCAGGCGGGGGTGGTTCCCCTTGGCGAGGGGGTAGTTCTGCTCGGTGATGCTGTAGGCGGTGCCGTGCTCGGCATTCCAGGCCTCCACGAAGGCGGCCACGCCGCCCTTCCAGATCTCCTCCCCCGTGCTGTGGTGGAGGAGCACGATGCGGACCGGAGGGTGGGCCATGGTGGTCTCCTTGGGTCGGGTACCGGGGCAGGAAACGCAGAGGCCCGCCACCAGCCCGATGGCGGCAATGCGCAGGTTCCGCGGGAAGGCCATGGGAAGCCTCAGCTCCTGGCCGGGGCGGGCCGCTCCATGCCCGCCATGTCCAGAGGGGGCGTGCGCAGGTAGTGGGTGGCCCGGGTCTTCCGGTTGAAGTCGTCGAAGGCGTTGCGCACCTGCGCGGGGGAGAGGTCCAGGGCCTGGGCGGTCTCCTCCAGGCTGATGCCGTTCTCCTGGGCGTACCAGAGCAGGTCCATGGTGGCGAAGGGCATGCGGAAGAAGAACTCCTCCTGGGTGGCGGGGGCGCTGTAGGTGTCCGAGGTGGGGGTGCGCTCCTGGATGATGCGCGGCACGTCCAGGTGGGCCGCCAGCTGGTACACCTGGGTCTTGTAGAGGTGCACGATGGGCTTGAGGTCCACGCCCCCGTCGCCGAACTTCACGAAGAACCCCTGGTCGTGCTCGTTCTTGTTGGGCGTGCCCACCACCGCGTGGTTCCGCAGTTCGGCGTGGTAGTAGAGCATGGCGGTGCGGGTGCGCTGCTTGAAGTTGGATGCGGCCACGATCTGGGCGAACTCCGCCGGGCCAAGGCGCGCCGTCTTCTCGATGCCGTCCGGGGTGATGATGGTGAGGGAATAGACGTTCAGGGTGCCGTTGTCCAGCAGGCCCGGCGGAAGCACGATCTTGGCCAGGTAGCCCTTGCGGGCGTCGAACTCTGGGAACACCCGCGCGATCGCCTCGTCGCGGCGCCCGTAGCAGTCGAAGCCGTCCAGGGCGGGGGTGATGACCTCCTTGATGGGGGTGAGGCCGTAGTGGGCCGCCAGCATGCGGGCCAGGTCCTCCGACGCCGGCTCCGAGTCCTTCTCGGGAAGGATGAGGGGCACCACGCGCTCGGGGCCGAAGGCCTTGACGCAGAGCGCAAGGCAAACGGAGGAGTCGATGCCGCCGCTGATCCCCATGACGGCGCCGGTCTTGTGGAGGCCCCGCATGTTCTCCCTGAGCCACGTCACGATGCGGTCCGTCTCCGCGGCGGGATCGATGTCGAGGATGTGCCTGTTCATTGCCATGGTCAGTCCTGCTGCGATGCCCCGGGCCCGGCGACGAGCTTGACGTCGTCGGAGGCGTCCAGGGGGGGGGAGGGCTTGAAGCCCGAAAGGAACTGGCGGTGAAGAAGCTGGGTGGAGATGATGCCGGCCAGGGCCATGTCGTCGGTCTCGCTGTGGGCGTGGCCCTGCTTGAGCTTGGTGACCAGGTGCTCCACGGCCCGCGGGTTGAAGTACCCCGTATCGGCGACGGCGGCGGGGGAGAGGAGCTCCTCCATGTAGTCCGGCGCCGAATCGCCGAAAAAGGCCCGCTGGATGGGGGCCCGGAAGGGCTGCTTGGGCCGGTCCGTGATCTCCGGGGGCAGCCACTCGCGGCTCACCTCCTTGAGCAGGAACTTCTCGGTCAGCCCCTGGAGCTTGAGGGCGGGGGGGAGGCGGTTGCAGAACTCCACCATGCGGTAGTCGAGGAACGGGAACCGCCCCTCGACGGAATGGCCCATGGCCATGCGGTCGCTCTGGGACGACAGGAGGTACTGGGACAGGAAGATGGATATCTCCAGGTACTGGGCCTGGTGGAGCGGGTCCCACCCGTCGAAGCCGTCCGGGTAGGCGGGGCCGCGTGTCCCTCCCGCACGCTCCAGGAAGCCGGCGCTGAAGAAGCGCTTGGCCCGGGAAGTGGTGCGCCAGCGGATGGCGTGGGAATAGTCCCGGGCGTCCGTCTCGGAAAGGCCCATGCCGAAGAAGGCCGAGGCGTAGTTCGCGTTGCCCTTGGTGAGGCCCGCGATCCAGGGGTAGATGCGGCTGAACAGGTCCTGGCGCATCTTCGAATCGGGCCGGGCCGCCCAGAAGCGGCGGATCTTGGCCTCCTTGAAGAGGTCGTAGCCTGCCATGAACTCGTCGGCGCCCTCGCCGGTGAGCACGACCTTGAAGTTCTTCCGCCGCACGAGCCCCGAAAGCAGGAACATGGGCGCCGGGGACGTCCGCATGAGGGGCGTCTCGGCGTGCCAGACGACCTCCGGGAAGATCCGCCCGATGTCGGCGTGGCTCGCGCGGACCACGTGGTGGTTCGTCCCCAGGGACTTCGCCATGCTGGCCTGGAAGCCGCTCTCGTCGAAGGCCGGGTCGTCGAAGGCGATGGAGAAGGTCTCCAGCGGGTTGGTGGTGAAGGTGCGGATGATGGCCGTGATGGTGGAGGAATCGAGCCCCCCGCTGAGGTAGGCCCCCACGGGCACGTCCGCCCGGAGGCGCAGCCGGGTGGCGTCGATGAGGAGCTCCCGCAGCTCGGCGGCGCAGTCCTCCACGGACCGGACCGGGCCCGGCTCGGGGAAGGTGAGTTCCCACCAGGGCTCGATGGCCACGCGGCCGTCCCTGACCAGCATGAAGTTGCCCGGCGGCAGCTCCCGCACGCCCTTGAAGAAGGTGCGGGGCGACAGGGTGCTCCAGTAGGTGAAGATCTCGTCCAGGGCGGCGGGATCCGCCTCCGCCGCCACCGCCGGGTGGGCGAGGACGGCCTTGATCTCCGAGCCGAAGACCAGGCTTCCCCCGGCCTCGGCGTAGAAGAGGGGCCGCACCCCGAGGCGGTCCCGGGCCAGGAACAGGGTCCGCTTCACGGTGTCCCAGATGGCGATGGCGAACTGGCCGTTGAACTTCGACAGGCACCGGGGGCCGTACTCCTCATAGGCGTGGAGGACCGTCTCGGTGTCGCAGGAGGTGGCGTAGCGGTGGCCCAGGGCCTCCAGCTCCTCGCGGAGCTCGGGGTGGTTGAAGATCTCGCCGTTGAAGACGATCCAGAGGGTCCCGTCCTCGTTGGAGATGGGCTGCTGGCCGGTGCTCAGGTCGATGATGCTGAGCCGGGCGTTGCCCAGGCCGGTCCGGCCGTCCAGATAGATGCCGAACTGGTCGGGGCCGCGGTGGCGGATGGTCCCCAGCATGGCGCGCAGCACCGAAGCCTCGGCCGGGGCCGATGCCCCCAGGCCGCAGAAGCCGACCACGCCGCACATCTAGACCAACCCGAGCTTGCTGATCTTCCCGGAGGAGGTCATGGGAAGTTCCGCCATGAACTCGACGTACCTCGGCACCATGAAGTCCTCCAGATGCCGGCGGCAATGGGCGATGACCTCGGCCTCCGTCAGCTTGGCGCCCGTGCAGACGACGCACGCCTTGATCACCTGCCCGGCCATGGGATCGGGAACGCCCACCACGGCGGCCAGCACCCCGGGCAGCATGTGGAGCACGTTCTCCACCTCCTTGGGCGGGACCTTCTCGCCCCGGCTCTTGATGATGTCGTCCTGGCGGCCCACGAAATAGAAGAAGCCGTCCGCGTCCGTCCGGAAGAGGTCGCCGGAGTAGCAGAGGCGCTCGCCGGGGATCGGGCCGGGCCGGTAGCGGCGGGCGGTGGCCTCGGGGGCCTCCCAGTAGCCCCGCATCACGTGGCGGCCCCGCACCACCAGTTCGCCGGTCTCGCCCGGACCCAGCCTCCGGCCCGTGCCGTCCTCGAGCCACGCCTCGGTGCCGGGGATGGGGATGCCCACCGAGCCGGGCCTGGCATCCAGTTCCGAAGGCGGGAGGTAGAGGGTGCGCTTGGTCTCGGTGAGGCCGTACATCGAATAGAGGGTGGTGCCCGGGAACGCGGCCCGCAGGTCCTGGATGTGGCTGGGCGGCAGCGCCGCGGCGGTGTTGGTGAGGTAGCGCAGGCTGGAGAGGTCGAAGGAGCTGCGGTCCAGGGCCAGGATCATCGCGAAGATGGTGGGCACGCCGGGGAGGCCCGTGACGCGCTCCTCCTGGATCCGCTGGAGGATCAGGGCAGGATAGGTGAAGCTGCGCTCCAGCACCAGCGTCCCGCCGAACTTGACGGTCATCAGGAGCTGGTAGAGGCCGTAGTCGAAGGAGAGCGGCAGCACGCCCAGGACGACGTCCTCCTCGCGGTTCTCCAGGTAGGTGATGATCGAGGTCGAGGCGAAGTCCACGTTGCTGTGGTCGCACATGACGCCCTTGGGCTCGCCGGTGCTGCCGGAGGTGTACACCAGGCAGGCCAGGTCCAGGTCGATGTTGACGATGGGCAGGGGCGCCCCGGAGGCCTCCGACTGGATCTCCTCGAAGGTCCGGACGCGGCCCTCCGCCGGGCGGGTGGAGAAACAGGACACGCCCAGGATCAGGGAAGGGACGTCGGACCAGAGGTCCTGGAAGCCCACCACCCGCTCGTCCATGAGCAGCGCCGAGGCACGGCAGTTGTTGAGGATGAACTTCAACTTGTCCAGCTTGGTGGAGGCGTTGATGAAGACGAAGGTTCCGCCGGCCTTCAGGGTCCCGAAGATCCCCGCCACCGCTTCCACCGAGTTGTGCAGGTGGATGGCCACCCGGTCCCCCCGGCCGACGCCGCCTTCCGTCAGGGCACGGCCCAGGCGGTTGGACATCTCCTCCAGCTCCGCGTAGGTGACCCGCTGCTTGCCGCACACCAGCGCGACCTTGTCAGGTAGGCGGGCTGCCGCAGCCGAGAGGAATTGATGGACCAGCATGGGCGCGCCCCCCTCAGGAGGCCTTTAGCGACTTGCCCGCCACGTACGCGCTCAGCTTCGCCACCGAATCGAAATTGTCGGGCAGCAGCTCGCTGTCGCTCACGGAGATGCCGAACTCCTTCTCGACGAAGGAGACCAGTTCGATGATCCCCAGGGAATCGATGATCCCCTCCTCGAGGAAGGAGGACTCGTCGCCGTAGCCGTAGCCCTGGTCGCTGAAGAGGAAGTTTCTCGCGATGTACTCGCGGATCTTCGGAGCAACAGAGGTCGTGTCCAAAGCCATTCGTGATCCCCTCAGCAGGGCGGGTGATTGACGGGCCAACTTGCATATGAACTGCTGGTATTATCTCGTTCACAGTTTATCCGAACTTCGGTCCCTTGCAACATGCCCGATGCAGGGAATTCCCAACCAGCCCATTTATCTGGTTAAGGTTGGGCGGAGGTGATCCCCCACCAGGGTCCCTCCGGACCGCCCACCTCGAGACCCCGCCCATGATTCGAAAGACCGTCCCTGGAACCGGTGCCAAACCGGGGCTCCATCCCCGAAACCGCCACCGTGAACGCTACGACATCCCGGCCCTGGTGGAGGCCTGCCCGGAGCTGTCCCCCTTCCTCCGGCCCAATCCCCTGGGGGAACCCACCATCGACTTCGCGGACCCCGCGGCCGTGCGCACCCTGAACCGGGCCCTCCTGGCTTCGGCCTACGGGATCCGGGGCTGGGATCTACCCGGAGGCTTCCTGTGCCCCCCCGTCCCGGGGCGGGCCGACTACCTGCACCACCTGGCCGACCTCCTGGCCACGGGCGGGTCCCCCCCCCGGGGTCCCGGGGTCCGGATCCTGGACGTGGGGGTTGGGGCCAACGCCATCTATCCCCTGGTGGGCCACCGGGAGTACGGCTGGACCTTCCTGGGCACGGACATCGACCCCGCGGCCCTGGCCAGCGCCCGCGCCATCCTCGCGGCCAACCCGGGCCTGGAGGACGCGATCGAGCTCCGCCTCCAGAAGGACCCGCGGCGGATCCTGGCCGGGGTCGTGCTGCCGGGCGAGACGTTCGAGGCCTGCATGTGCAATCCGCCCTTCCACGGCTCCCCGGCCGAGGCAAGGGAGGGGACCCAGCGCAAGTGGCGCAACCTGGGACGGTCCTCCGCGCCGGTGCTGAACTTCGGGGGCCAGGGCGCCGAGCTCTGGTGCGAGGGCGGGGAGGTGGCCTTCGTGGGCCGGATGGTGGAGGAGAGCGCCGAGCGGCCGGACTGCTGCCGCTGGTTCACCAGCCTCCTGTCCAAGTCCGCCAGCCTCCCCCCGGTGCAGGCCGCCCTGCGCCGGGCCGGGGCGGGCCGGGTGCGGGTCGTGGAGATGAGCCAGGGGCAGAAGCGCAGCCGGATCGTCGCCTGGGGCTTCTGAAGCCTATTCGTGTTCCTGGATGTGTCCGCGTTCGGCAAGCTTGCGGGCCAGGCGCTCGGCCACGTCGATGGCGAAGTCGATGTCGCCGTCGCTGAGGCCCGAGCTGCCGCCGGCCGCCATGCTGTTCAGCATGATCAGCGCGTAGTGCTCCACGCGCTTGAGGTTCCAGGCGGGCACGGTGGGCCTTGGAAGGGAGATTTCCCGGAGATCGGTCATGGGGGCTTCCTTTGCTGGAAGGATAGTCCCCCGCATCCGGATATCCCCGCAAAAAACCAGGGACATCTAACCTTCTTCAGATGTAGTGGTTAAAAATAATTGCAAAATCCGGTACGAATTTCTGGTTTCGCGGTGGAAGTACGTCATGATGATCCTAGAGAATCCATACGTCGTGGGTAATCTACGCTGGGCCGGCCACTGTCTCGACTCGCACACAGCGCTTAAATTCGAGACAACTTCAGGATCTCCAATGGCTCAAGGTACTGTTAAGTGGTTCAACGCTGAAAAGGGTTTCGGCTTCATCACCCCCGATGGTGGTGGCGCTGACCTGTTCGTCCATCACACCGCCATCCAGGGTTCGGGCTTCAAGACGCTGGACGAGAACCAGCGCGTGAGCTTCGAGAGCGGACAGGGCCAGAAGGGCCCCCAGGCGATCAACGTCACCAAGCTCTAGTCCGGCGTAATCCGGTTCCGGCCCGCCCCTGCTACAGGTGGCGGGCCTGTTTTTTTCAGGAGTCCCCATGGCCAGAGTGAACTACCAGCGCGACAAGCGGCTCAAGGACCTGGACAGGCAGCGCAAGCAGGAAGAGAAGCGTGCCAAGAAGCTGCAAAAGGATCTGGCCCCCGCCGAAGGCGAGGCCCAGGTTCCGGAAGAGGGGCAGGACACCGCCCCGGTCCAGGAATAAGCCAGCGAACATCGCGGGAAGGGCCGCCGCCGGGAAGTTCCCGGTGGTGGCCCTTCCTCCGTTAGACTGTCGAACCTTCAAGGGGGACCGCCATGAGACCGCCGCTGCCGCCGATCCTCTTCTCCACATGCCTGTTGGCTGGCTGGGCTGCCGGGAGGTTCCACCCCCTGAACCTGGGCCCCTTCCCTTTCCGGACTCCGCTCACGATCCTGCTCCTGGTCCTGCCCCTGGTCCTGGCCGCCTGGGCCCTGCTCACCTTCCGCCGCCACCGCACGACGCCCGAACCCCACGGGACCCCCACCGCCATGGTGGAGGACGGTCCCTACCGCTTCACCCGCAACCCGATGTATTTGAGCCTGGTGATCCTGCTCACGGGCTTCGCCCTCCTGCTGGATTCCCTGTGGGTGCTTGTCCTGGTGCCGGTGCTGGCGGGGCTCCTGGACCGGCTGATCATTCCCGGCGAGGAGGCGCGGCTCCAGAGGATCTTCGGGGAGGTCTACACCGGCTACACCCGGCGCGTGAGGCGCTGGATCTAGGGGTTCTGGGGGGCGTGGCCATGGCATGCAGCTGCCGGAGGTCCACGTGGTCGGTCTCCGTTCCAGGGCGGCCTTATCAGGTCAGGCCCGGCCAGGGCGTGGAGGCGCGGCCCCGGGCCTTCCGGAACGCGGCGCGGATGCGCTCCGCCGCGGCCGGGTCCAGCGGGCCCTTCTCCAGGAGGCGGAGATTGGCCTCGGCGTTGGCCGGGCGGGTGGTGCCGATGGAGACGACGTCGACCCCGGGCTGGGCCAGGGTGAAGCGCAGGGCGATCTCCATCCAGGGGTCCTCCCCCTCGAAGCCCAGCTCCCGCGGGTCCAGCGCCATGGCTGCGAACCGCTCCGCGTAGGGCTTCACGTAGTCCCGGTAGATGCCCTGCTGGGCCTCGGCGGGCTTCCAGGCCCCGTTGGCCACGGGGCGCTTGGCGATGACGCCCGTGCCGGCCCTGGCGGCGGCGGGAACCGCCCCTTCCAGGTTGACCTGGTCGCAGAGGTTCACCGAGCACATGAGCACGTCCACCCCCGGGAGGCCCACGGCGAAGGCGGCCGCGTCGTTGTCCCCCGAATAGCCCGCGAAGCGGATCTTCCCGGCCTCCCGGGCCCGGAGGAGGGCCCCCAGGGCCTCCCCCTTCTCCAGCACCTCCCGGGTGCAGGAATGGAGCAGCATCACGTCCAGGTGATCCGTGCCCAGGCGGCGCAGGGACCGGTCCACGGTCGCCGCGACGACCTTCGCCGACCAGTCCTCCCCCTCGATCCCCTCCACCTTCCGGCCGCACTTGGAGAGCAGGACGAAGTCCCCGCGGCGGTGGCCCACGGCCCTGCCGATGAGCTCCTCCGAGCCCAGATAGGCCGCCGCCGTGTCGATGAGGTTCACCCCGCGGTCCAGGAGCAGGTTGAGCACCTGTCCCGCCTGTTCCCCGCTCGCGCCCAGGTACCCGATGGGACCCGCGCCGAAGGCGATGCGCGACACCTTCAGCCCCGTCCTGCCCAGCGTCCCGTAGTCCATGGCCTGCCTCCAGACCCAGGATTCTACCCGGCCCCTCCGGTCCCCGCGATATCATGGCTCATCCCCACCCAAATCAGGTTCCAACCCCTCCGGAGGGATCCATGGACCGCCGCGCCTTCCTCAGAGACTCCGCCGCAACCCTGGGCGGCCTGGCCGCCCTGGACGCCCTCCCCCTTCGCGCGGCGCCCGCCCCGAGGCCCGACCTCGCGGTGGCCCACGGCGCCTCCCCGGAGCGCATCGTGCGCGCCGCCGTGGACGCCCTCGGCGGCATCCGGCGCTTCATCGCCAAGGGGGACGTGGTGGTGGTCAAGCCCAACATCGGCTGGGACCGGACCCCGGAACAGGCCGCCTGCACCAACCCCGAGGTGGTCGCCACCCTGGTGCGCCTCTGCCTGGAGGCCGGCGCGAAGACCGTGAAGGTCTTCGACCGCACCTGCAACGACGCCCGGCGGTGCTACGTGCAGAGCGGCATCGAGGCCGCGGCCAGGGCCGCCGGCGCCGAGGTGAGCCACATCGACGAGCGGCGCTTCCGCGAGGTGAAGATCCCCAGGGGCGTGGCGATCCAGGCCTGGCCCATCTACATCGACGTCCTCGAGGCGGACAAGCTCATCAACGTCCCCATCGCCAAGCACCACAGCCTGGGCAGGCTCACCCTCTCCCTGAAGAACTGGATGGGCGTGATGGGCGAGAACCGGGGCCGCATCCACCAGCGCCTGGACGAGACCCTGGTGGACATCGCCACCGTCGTCCGGCCCTGCCTGACGGTGCTGGACGCGGTGCGCATCCTAACCGCCCACGGCCCGGTGGGCGGGAACCTCGCCGACGTCAAGCGCCTCGACACGGTCGTGGCCGGCACGGACCAGATCGCCGTCGACGCCTACGGCGCCACCCTCTTCGGCCTGACCGGCGCGGACCTGGGCTACGTGCGGGAAGGCGCCCGCCGGGGCCTCGGGGTCATGGACCTCGGCAGGCTCGTCGTGAAGAAGCTCGAGGCCTAGGGTGATCTGGGCCCGGCGCGTCTCCCAGGGGGCCTTCCTCCTCCTCTTCATCGTCCTCTTCCTCCAGACGGAGCAGAAGGGCGCGGACCACCTGGGGTACCCCGCGAAGCTCTTCCTGGACTTCGATCCCCTGCTGGCCCTGGCCACCCTCCTCTCCGCCCGGGCCGTGGCCGCGGGCTTCGCCCTCTGCCTGGTCCTGGTGGCGGCCACCGCGCTGCTGGGACGGGTCTTCTGCGGCTGGGCGTGCCCCCTGGGGACGCTCCACAACCTGGTGGGCGCCCTCAAGCGCTGGAAGGGCCCCCAGCGCGTGCGGGGCTGGTTCCGGACCAAGTACCTCCTGCTGGTCTTCCTGCTGGCGGGGAGCGCGGTGGGCATCCAGCTCACCGGGATCTTCGACCCCCTCTCGCTCCTGGTGCGCCATCTGTCGCTGGGTCCCTACCCGGCCCTCAACGCCGCCGCCAACGGCCTCATGGACGCCGCGTACCGGACCGGCTCCCGACCGCTCACCGCGGTGGCCGACGCCGCCTTCGGCTTCCTGAAGAGGACCCTCCTGGCCTACCAGCAGCCGCACTTCGCCCAGGGGGCGCTCCTCACCGTCCTGCTCCTGGCCATCCTGCTCCTGAACCTCTCCGAACGGCGCTTCTGGTGCCGCTACCTCTGCCCTCTGGGCGCGCTGCTGGGGCTCCTGGGCCGCTGGTCCCTCCTGAAGCGCGAGACGGCCGAAGGCTGCAACGCCTGCGGGGTCTGCGACCGGGACTGCCAGGCCGGGCTCGCCGCCTCCAGAGCCGGTGCCTGGAACGCCGGCGAGTGCCTCTACTGCATGGCCTGCGACGACGCCTGCCCGAAGAACGCCGTGACCTTCGGCTTCTCCCGCAGGCCCGCCCCGGCCGCCCTGGACCTGGGCCGGCGCAACGTCCTCCTCGCCGGGGGCGCGGGCCTGGCCTCCGTGGCCGTCTCCCGCGCGACGCCCCCCTTCGATCCCGGCCGGGCCAATCCCGCCCTGCTGCGCCCCCCCGGGGCCTGCCCCGAACCCGAATTCCTGGCCCGCTGCGTGAAGTGCGGCGAATGCATGAAGGTCTGCACCACCAACGGCCTCCAGCCCACCTTCCTGGAGGCCGGGGCCGAGGGCATCTGGTCCCCCATCCTGGTGCCGGCCCGCGGCTACTGCGAGTTCCGGTGCACCCTCTGCGGCCAGGTGTGCCCCACGGGGGCCATCCGCACCCTCACCCAGGCCCGGAAGGCCGAGTGGCGCATCGGCACGGCCATGTTCGACCGGGGCCGCTGCCTGCCCCACGCCCACGCCACCCCCTGCATCGTCTGCGAGGAGGTCTGCCCCACCCCCACCAAGGCCATCTGGTTCGAGGAGGTGACGGTGAAGGACCGGGACGGCCGGGACGTGCGCGTCAAGCAGCCCCACGTGGACCTGAAGCTCTGCATCGGCTGCGGCATCTGCGAGGCGAAGTGCCCCGTCTCCGACAGGCCGGCGGTGTACGTCACGTCCATCGGCGAGACCCGCTCCAGGCGCAACCAGCTGCTGCTGGACGCCGGCTCCCCGTACTAGCACTACTGTGTCATAATATTGGCGCCTTGGTTTTTCCCACATGTCGGACAGTAGGCGAGAGAACCCACGAGAATCCGCTCCAGCCTTCGACGTAGCGTCGTTATGGAATAGGGCGAATGCCGCTCAGGGCGGAAGGGCGCGGTGTCCTCTGGGAAGGGGGGCGGGCTGGGGTGGTGCGTGAATGAAGCCAAAGATGGATTGGATCGTAGGGGGGGAAAGGCGGCTTCGTTCCGCCACAATGAAGGCATACGTGGCGGCGCATAGACTCAAGTGATGGTGGAATCCCCGCCATCCACGGCCCTCATAGTGGTCCAGGCCGAGTTCGTCTTTCATCTCCTGGTAGTCCCGCTCGATCCGCCAGCGCAGTTTCGTGACCCGGACCAATTGCCGGAGTGGCGTGGCCTCTGGCAGGGTCGAAAACCAATACTTGGTGGGCTCCTGCTCGGATTCGGGCCACTCAATCAACAACCACTCCTCCGGGTGCATTTCCGCTCGAGTGTTGTCTCGATGAGCGGGACGAACGCGCAGCGCCGCGAACCGGGATTCCATGATGCCCCGGGTTCCCTCTCCCCACGGCACCTTCGCCCAGGCGGCCTTGGGCAGGGCCTCCGCCAGGGCTTTGACCGTCTCGGGCTGATGCTCATCATCCCTCCTCAGTCTCTTGGCCGGATGTCCCTTTCCGCCGGGTTTTCTGGGGGGCAGCGGCCCATTGCCGTTCGCCCAGACGGTCGTGGTTTTGCTGACCCCCACTGCGTAGACGAGGTGCCGTTCCGTCAACCCTTCCCTGAAACCGAAAATGTCGCCGTAGCCCGCATCAGCCAGCACGGGCAGGTCAGGTTCCTTGTCCGTGCGCTGACCATCAATGAGGGCGAGCGCAATTTGCCATTTGGGCTGAAAGACAACCGCCTCGGGAACACCGGCCTCGGCACGGCGTTCCATGTCCTTGGCCCAGGCCTCCGGAAGATACAACCGGAACGCCACGGGCACACTGCTCCAGCGGGAGGCCATGGACAAGCTCACGGCGCATTGGCAATTGGAGGTCTTTCCGAATGGCCCGCAATACTGATGGGCCACGCCAACCGAGTGCGTCCCCTTTTTGGGGAAACCTGTGTCATCGACAATCCAGGCTTCAATCGGCCCCTGGATCTCCATGGCTTCGCGAGCATAGTCCCGGGCCACCCGGAGAACCGCGTCATCACTCCAACCCGCTTGAGCCACCAGGTGGTGCAAGGATTGGTGCCGGGCCTGGACGTGCACCGGGTCCAACCGCGCTGCCATCGGCTCAACGCTTTTTCGATCCCCGGGCAGGATCAAACCCTGGCAATAGAGCGCCATTGGCTCACGGCGATCGGCATGGCCGGCCGCCTTCGCCAGTAATCCGGCGTAGGCATCGAAACGCGCACGGCTTTCGGCAGTCTCAACCATAGGTAGCCCTAGCCTATAGGATAGGCAGGGCGGGGAGGCTGTCAATACTTATGACACAGTAGTGCTAGGAGCCTGTCTACGTAATAGGAGGCCCCGCGATGATGGCACCGGGGCTAGCAAATCAAGGAAGGCGAGGAAAGCCGCAGCGGGACTGCGGTTGACGAGCCTGACGCAGAGTTGCTGGCCCCGCTGCCATCACCCGAAGGGCGGCGCCCAGAAGCGCGCTTATCGTGTGCAAGTCCCTTGAAGGATTGACCTAATCCTCCTGCGGGCCTTGCGCTCGATAATCACGCTTCTGGGCGCCGTCGCGGGGCCTCCTATAACGTAGACAGGCTCCTAGAGGTCCCCCACCCGGCTGACCAGCCTGACCCAGAGGCTGCCGCCGCTCAAGCCGTTCGTCAGGATCACCAGCCCCGTGCCCCGGGCGGGATCGAACTGGCTGAAGCACCGGAAGCCGGTCTGGTTCGAGCCGGAGTGGTGGAAGATGTCCCCCCTCCGGGTGGCGTTCACGGACCAGCCCAGGCACCAGCCCACCCCCAGCCCCCGGGCCGCGCCGGGACGCTCCATGGGCTCCCGGGCGTCCAGCTTCACCTGGGCGGTGAGCGCGGCCTTGAGCCCGGCCGCCGACAGGCCCCCCTTGGCCGGGTCCAGGAAGGCCAGCAGGAACCGGGCGTAGTCGTCCGCGGTGGTGTAGAGGGTGTAGGCCGCGTTGGCGTGGAGGTAGCGGGAGCGGACGTTGAAGCTCCCGTCCGCCTTGTGGCCGGCGGCGAGCGAGGCCTCGACGGCCGGGGTCCACACGAAGCTGGACCGGCCCATGCCCAGCGGCCTGAAGACCATGCGCTCCGCCAGCAGCTCCAGGGGTTCGTCGGCGATGCGCTCCACCACCCGCTGGAGGAGGAACATCCCCTCCCCCGAGTAGAGGAACCGCGACCCGGGCTTGAACGCCACCGGCACCGGCCCCTCCCGCTCCTCGCCGTCCTTGCGCCAGTTGGGCAGGCCCGACGTGTGGGAGAGGACCATGCGCGCCGTGATGAGCCGGTACTCGGCCTGGGCGGGGAGCCCGTCCCCGGGAAGGTAGGCGCAGAGGGGCCGGTCCAGGTCCAGCTGGCCCCGGTCCGCCAGGAGGAGCGCGAGGTACGCGAACACCGGCTTGGACATGGAGCAGGCCTCGAACACGGTTTCCCGCGCCGCGGGGGTGCCCGCCTGGGCGTCCGCGACGCCGAAGGCTCCGCTCCACACGATCTCCCGGTCCCGGATCACGGCGATGGACACGCCCGGCACCTTCAGTTCCTTCATCAGCCGCGGCGCCAGCGCCCGGATCGTCTCGACGGTGCCGCCGGGCGCCGCCCCCATGCGGTCCAGGGCCCAGGACGCCGCCCACCGCACGTCCTCGTCGGGGTCGGCCAGGGCCTCCCGCAGCGCGGGCGCGCCCGCCCCGGCCGCGCCCAGCGCGAAGGCCGCGTCCTGGCGTTCGGCACCGTCCTTCGCCGCCAGGGCCTTGACGAGGCCCGGCTCCGCCGGCGCCGCCGCGGAGCCCAGGCGTCCCAGGGCGGTGGCGGCGCCCTTGCGCACCGCGGCCTCCGGCGAGTCCAGGGCCCCGGCCAGGACCGGCACGGCCCCGGGCCCGAGCCGGCCCAGGGCCAGGGCGGCCTGGCCCTGGACGTAGATGTCCGCATCGGCCAGGGCCTCCGCCAGCGCCCGCGCCGAAGGCGCCGCGCAGGTTCCCAGGGCCCCCAGGGCCTGAGCGGCGCGCTCCCGGACCAGCGCCTCGGGGTCCTTCAGGGCCCGGCCCAGGGACGGCGCCGCCGCGCAGGCCGCGGGGCCCAGCCGCGCCAGCACCCGGGCCGCGGCCTCCCGGCCCGCGGCGTCGCCGGTCTCCAGGACCCGGACGGCCTCGGGCACCGCCCCGGCACCCTGGGCGGCCAGAGCCACCACCGCCTTCCAGCGCACCGCCGGGTCCGGGTCGGAAAGGCCTGCGGCCAGGCCCGGGAAGGCGAGGCAGAGGATGAGGCCGGCCACGGACGGGGATGGGATCGGCATGATTTGCTCCTGGGAGTAGGGCCAGTGTACCGGGCTCGCCGGGAATTCAAGTCGTGACCTGATTGGTTCCTTTGGTATTCTGGTGGCTTGCCAAAAAAATGAGGATCTAATGCAAAAACCCATGTGCCGCACCCTGACCTGCACCGCCCTGACCCTTGCCCTGGCGCCCGCGGCCCTCGCCTCGGGCTTCCAGCTGCGGGAGCAGAGCCCCAGCGCCCAGGGGAACTCCTTCGCGGGCATTTCCGCCGGGGGCACCGATATCGGCTCCATGTTCTTCAATCCGGCCACCCTGACCCGTTTCCAGGGCAATGAATTCGTGGGCGGCGCCAGCCAGATCCAGCCCTCCGCGAAGCTGGAGGGCGGCAGCGCCTCCCGTGCCGCGGCCCTGGGCGGGAGCGCCATCACCGGCACCTCCGGCGGCGATGCCGGCCGGAGCGCGGCCCTGCCGGTCCTCTACGCGCTGTGGAGCCTCAGCCCCGACCTCAAGCTGGGGTTCTCCCTGAACAGCCCCTTCGGGCTCACCAGCGAGTACGGCTCCGACTGGATCGGGCGCTACCACGCCATGAAGTCCACCATGACCATCGTCGAGGTCGCTCCCAACGTGGCCTGGCGCATCAGCCCGAAGTGGTCGGTGGGCGCGGCCGTGGTGGCCCGCCACGTGGACGCCACCCTCAGCAATGCCGTCGACTTCGGCGCCGTGGGCGCCGCCTACCGCATCCCAGGCTTCGCGCCCGGGGCCCAGGACGGCATCGCCACCGTGAAGGGCAAGCAGTGGCGCCCCGGCTACAAGCTGGGAATCCTCTTCGAGCCCCGGGCCGACGTGCGGATCGGCGCGGCCTACCAGTCCGCCATCGACTTCAAGCTCAAGGGGGAGGTGACCTACCAGGGCGTCCCGGCCGCCCTGGCCGCCAACTTCCGCAACGGCGGCGCCACGCCCATGGCCAACCAGCCTGGCACCGCCTCCCTGGGCGCGGCCTGGGACGCCACCCCGGCCCTCACCCTGCAGGCCGAAGCGGCCCGCACCTTCTGGTCGCACTTCAAGGAGATCCGCATCGCCTTCGCCACCGGCCAGGCCGATTCGGTCACGCCCGAGCATTGGAAGGACTCCTGGTTCCTGGCCCTGGGCCTCACCTGGCGCCCCGGCGGGGCCTGGACGCTGCGCACCGGCGTGGCCCTGGACCAGACGCCCACCACCGACACCTACCGCACCCCCCGCATCCCCGACTCCGAAAGAACCTGGGCCTCCGCCGGCGCCGGCTACGCGGTCACCCGGGCCTTCTCCGTGGACGTGAGCTACAGCCGCCTCTTCGTGAAGAACTCCAACCTCGACCTCACGGCGACTGCGGGCGGTCCGGACTTCTTCCGGGGCACCATCCATGGAACCTTCCACAACCGGGTGGACATCATCGCCCTGCAGGGGCGCCTGAAGTTCTGACCGTTCAGGGGGCTTCCGGGAAGAACTGCCGGGTGCACTCGGGGCAGATCCCGTGGGTGAAGTCGGCCTGGGAGTGGTCGCGGATGTAGCTCTCGATCTGCGTCCAGTAGCCCTTGTCGTCGCGGATCTTCTTGCAGTGGGAGCAGATGGGCAGCAGCCCCGAGAGGGTCCGCACCTCCTGCAGCGCGGCCCTCAGGTTCCGTATGAGCTCCTCCCGCTCCAGCTCCACCCGCTTGCGTTCGGTGATGTCCTTGGAGATGCACACCACCGAGGTGACGCTGCCTTCGGACCCGCGGATGGGTTTCACGGACGTGATGTAGAAGGTGTCCCCCTGGGCCGTGGGCACCCGCACCTCGAAGACGATGGGCTGGCCCGTCGCGAAGGCCTTGCGCACCACGGTCATGCGCTTCTCGGCCTCGTCCGGGGAGAAGAGGTCGTAGATCCGGCCCCCGATGACCTGACCCGGCTCCCGGCCGAAGGGGGTGGAGAAGGCCCGGTTCACGTAACGGTAGGTCCCGTCCTCCAGGATGTTGAAGATGGGGTCCGTGGACTCGTCCAGGACCGCCTCGAGAATGTCCATGCGCCGCCTGGGGGCGGCCGGGCCCGCGTGGTCCTCCTGGACCAAAGAATCATCCAAGGGTTTCTCCTGATTGGAATTTTCAGGGTACCCCGGCGTCCTTTCCCGGTCTAGGCCTCCCTGGCGCGCCGGGCCTGGTAGGTGCGCAGGCTCGCGTCCACCAGGGCCAGCATGGGAAGGGGGCCCGCCCCGCGGCGGAGCAGGTCGCCGATGATGTGGCCGCCCTCGATGCGCCCGCCGGCCTCGAGGTCCCGGAACATCGAGGACGTCATGGCCGACCCCGGCTCCGTGAGGATGGCCCGGGCCTTCTCCAGGCTTTGCGCCCGGGGCGCGTGGCCGTGGGCGGCCGCCACGGAAGCGCACTCCTCAAGCAGGGCCACCCCCAGGCCGGCGTTGCCCGCGGCCACGATGTCGCCCACCGAGCCCCGCAGGAGGCAGGTGATCCCGGCGGCGGAGGCGATGAACACCCACTTCTCCCAGAGCTCCTGGACGATGTCCCCGCTCAGGCGGCCGTCGAACCCGGCCCCGCAGAGCTGGGCCTCCAGGGCCTCCGCCCGGGGCGTGCGCTCCCCGTTCCGCTCGCCGAAGACCAGGCCGTGCAGGCGGTTGAAATGCACCACGGCGCCCTCGGCGTCCAGGGCCGATGAGATGAAGCAGGACCCGCCCAGGACCCGCCCGGCGCCGAAGCGCCTGTCCAGCAGGTCGAAGTGCCCCATGCCGTTGAGCAGGGGCAGGACGGCCGTCCCGGGCCCCACCGCCGGCGCGAAGGCCTCCACGGCCTCATCCAGGTCGTAGGCCTTGCAGCTGAGCAGCACCAGATCGAAGGGCTCCCCCAGGTCCCCGGCCAGGACCGTGGGCGGCGCGCTGCGGTGGACGTCCCCGAAGGGGCTGCGGATGGACAGCCCCGCCGCGGCCAGCTTCCGGGCCCGCTCCGGGCGCACCAGGAACGTGACGTCCCGCCCCGCCTCCAGGAGCCTCCCCCCGTAGTAACCCCCGATGCCGCCGGCGCCAACGATCAGAATCCGCATGACAGATGCTCCTCCGACCCAGGATACGACGCGCTTGAGCTACGCTGGAACCATCGGTTTGCGATGGAGGCACCCATGCGGTTCGTCACTCTGGCCTCGGCCCTGCTCGTCACGGCCCTGTCCGCCGGGAGTCCGCCTCCCACCCGGTTCGAGCGCTCCGGGGGCCTCGAGACGCCCCGGCTGGCCGAGACGGTGGAGGAATGCAGGGCCCTGGCCAAGGCCTCGCCCTGGGTGCGGGTGGGCACCTTCGGCCGCAGCCCCCAGGGCCGCGCCCTGCCCCTGGTGATCGTGGACCGGGACCGCGCCTTCGACCCGGCCCGCGCCCGGGCCAAGGGCAAGCTGGTGGTCATGATCCAGGCCTGCATCCACGCCGGCGAATCCGACGGCAAGGACGCGGGGCTGCGCTTCCTCAAGGAGCTGTGCGTCGACCGGAAGCACGGGGCCCTCCTGGACCGGCTCGTTTTCCTGTTCCTGCCCGTCTTCAACGTGGACGGCCACGAGCGCTTCGGCCCGCACAACCGCATCAACCAGAACGGCCCCAAGGAGATGGGCTGGCGCAGCAACGCGGCCGGGCTGAACCTGAACCGGGACTACCTCAAGGCGGACGCCCCCGAGATGCGGGCCTGGCTGAAGCTGCACCAGGCCTGGCTCCCGGACGTCTTCCTCGACTGCCACGCCACCGACGGAGCCGACTACCAGTATCCCCTCACCATCGCCCGCGAGGCGGGCCCCGGGGACACCTGGTTCCTGGAAGCGGGTCTGGGCGCCTGGATCCGGGACAGCTTCCTGCCAGGGCTCCGGTCCGGACTGGAGGCCGACGGCGTGCCCACCACCGAGTACATCGTCTTCCGCACCTGGCACGACCCCCGCAGCGGCCTCGTCATCGGTCCTTCCGGCCCCCGCTACTCCCAGGGGTACCAGTCGGCGCAGAACCGCATGGGACTCCTCCTGGAGACCCACATGCTCAAGCCCTACGCCGTGCGGGTGGAGGCCACCCGGCTGGCGCTGCTGCGCACGTCCGAACTCGTGGCCCGGGAGCGGGACACCGTGGTCCGCCTCAACCGCGCCGCCGACGCCTTCACCGCCAGCGCCGCCTTCCGCGCGGTCCCCATGCCCCTGGGCTTCAGGGACGACGGCACCTCCGAGCCCATGGCCTTCAAGGGTTTCGCCTACGACCGCACCACCAGCGACCTCACGGGCGGGGACTGGTTCACCTACGACCCCTCGCGCCCCCAGACCTTCCAGATCCCCCGCTTCGGCCACCTGAAGGTCACCGCCTCGGCCCGGGTGCCCGAGGCCTACCTCGTCCCCCCCGAGTGGACCGAGGTCATCGCCCGCATCGAGGCCCAGGGCATCCCCCACCGCCGCCTGGCGAAGCCCGTGACGCTGCCGGTCTCCGGCTGGCGCTTCCGGGACGTGGTCTTCCGCCGGACCCCCACCGAGGGCCGCCAGCGGGTGGAGAGCCTGGTGCAGGAGGCGTTCGACGGCACCCGGGAGTTCCCCGCGGGCACGGTGGTGGTGCCCACCGGCAACCGCCTGGCGCGGATCATCGTCCACCTGCTGGAGCCCGCCTCCGAGGAGAGCCTGCTGCGGTGGGGCTTCTTCAACACCATCTTCGAGCAGAAGGAGTACGGCGAGAGCTACGTGCTCGAGCCCCTGGCCCGGAAGATGCTCGCGGCCGACCCCGCCCTCAAGGCCGCCTACGAGCGCCGCAAGGCCGAGGACAAGGCCTTCGCCGCCGACCCGGACGCCCAGCTCAACTGGTTCTACCAGCGCTCCCCCTGGGGGGATCCGAACCTGGGGATCTACCCGGTAGGCCGGATCTTCGACGCCGCGGCGGCCGCGAGCCTCTAGGGGGCCTCCTATTACGTAGACAGGCTCCTAGAACTGGCCGGATCGGAATTGATTCCAACTGACGGTTCCGATGCGGCCAGACGGACGTACCCTGGAGGTCCGGGGGAGCGCCATGCTGCTGAAACTGGAGGAGGGACCGAGTCCCAAGGGCCGCCAGATCGTCGACCAGGTCCAGCGTCTGATCCGGGATGGACACCTGAATCCGGGCGAGGCCCTGCCTTCCACCCGCCATCTGGCGGAGCGCCTCGCCCTGCACCGGTCCACGGTGGCCACGGCCTACCAGGAGCTGTGGGCCCTGGGCTGGCTGGAACTGCGTCCCGGGGCCGTCCCCAGGGTCCGGCGGCGGGGAGCGCTCGCGGCACCCGCCCTCCCGGAGCGGGGGGCCTTCCCGTGGCGGGAACGGCTCACCCTGCCCCTGGAGCCGCCGCCCCGGCCCCGGCCCGAAGGTCTCATTTCCTTCAACAGCCTCGGGATGGACCCCCGCCTGATCCCCGTGGAACCCCTGGCGCGGTCCCTGAAGGCAGCCCTGCACCGCGAGGGCGCCCGGCTCCTGGACTACGGCGATCCCCGGGGCCTCCCCTCCCTGCGGGCCGTGCTGGCCCAGCGCATGGGCCGCCACGGCGTCCAGGCCGCCCCGGAGGAGATCCTCGTCACCCAGGGGGCCCAGCAGGCCCTGGACCTGGCCCTCAGGGCCCTCACCCGCCCCGGGGACGCGGTCCTGGTCGAAGCCCCCACCTACGATCACATGCTCCGCCTCCTGGCCCTCCACCGGCTGCGGCCCCTGGCCATCCCCGAGGGCCCGGAAGGCCCGGACCTGGCCGCCCTGGAGCGCCTCGCGCAACGGGAGAGCCCGGTTCTCCTGTACACCATGCCCAGCTTCCAGAACCCCACGGGCCGCTGCCTTCCCCAGTCCCAGCGGGAGGGCCTGCTGGCCCTCTGCGAGCGCCTGGCCCTGCCCATCCTGGAGGACGGCTTCGAGGAGGAGATGAAGTACTTCGGCCGCGCCATGCTGCCCCTCAAGTCCATGGACCGCGCGGGCCTCGTGCTCTACGCCGGCACCTTCTCCAAGGTCCTGGCCCCCGGACTGCGCCTGGGCTGGCTCGCGGGCTCCGCCACCTGCCTGGGGGCCCTGGCCGGCCTCCGGCGCTCCACGGACCTGGGCCCCTCCCCCATCCTCCAGGCCGCCCTGGAGGACTTCCTGCTCAAGGGCCACTTCGACCAGCACCTCGCGCGGCTCCACCGCACCTTCCGGCGCCGCATGGAGACAGCGCTCGCCGCGCTGCGCCGGGAGCTCGACCCCGCCCTCGCCACCTGGACGGCCCCTTCGGGAGGCTACCTCATCTGGCTCGCCCTGCACGGGACCCCTCCGGCCGGCCTGGAGGCGGCCCTGCACGCCCACGGGGTGGACGCCCGCAGCGGCTCGTCCTACTTCAACGACCCGGAATCCGGGAAACCCTTCCTCCGCCTTTCCATCTCCGGCCTGGACGAGGCGGAGATCACCGAAGGCATCGCCCGACTGGGCCGCGCCCTGGGAGCCCTCCGCCATGAATGAATCCGCGACGACCTTCGCCAACGCGTACGACGACGAGCTCCGCGCCGCCTCCTACGCGGCCCTGGAGTTTCCCGGCACCTACCACCTGGCCTTCCGGGACCTGCCGGACCTCCTCGGGCGGCCCGTCCCCGGGGCCCGGGCCCTGGACTTCGGCTGCGGCGCGGGCCGCTCCACCCGGTTCCTCGCGGACCTGGGCTTCCGGGCCGAGGGCGCGGACCTCTCGGAGGCCATGCTGGCCGAGGCCCGGGCCCGGGACCCCCGGGGCAGCTACCGCAGGGTGCCCGACGGGGACCTGTCGGCCCTGGCCGGGAACCGCTACCACCGGATCCTGTCGGCCTTCACCTTCGACAACGTGAGGACCGGCTCCAAGCCGGGCCTGTTCCGCCAGCTGGCGGGACTCCTGGAACCGGAAGGGACCCTGCTGAACCTGGTGAGCTCCGAGGAGCTCTACCGCCTGGAGTGGGCGTCCTTCAGCACCGCGGCCTTCCCCGGCAACGCGGCCCCGGAGCCGGGCGCTGCCGTGTTCACGGTGATGAAGGACGTGCCGGACGCCAGGCCCGTGGAGGACATTTTCTGCCCGGAGGCCGAGTACCTGGAGCTGTACCGCCGGGCCGGCCTCGTGCGCGTCCTCGCCCACCGCCCCCTGGGGCGCCCCGGCGAGCCCTTCGGCTGGGTCAACGAGCTCCGGGTCGCACCCTGGCGCATCGACGTGCTGCGCAGGGCCTGACCAGGGCTCCGCCCCGGAACCCTCCGTCGCTGCGGGAGGATGCCGGGGCGGAATGCGGCCGGACTACTTGTTGTAGATGTGGTATCCGAGGCGGGCGGAATCCGTCTCGACGGCGGCATTGACTTCGGCCATGGTCTTCTGGACCCACTCGGTGGCGGTGTAGGTGGGGTTCCCGGCGAGGATGGACGGAAGCCGGTAGTAGCTCTTGTCGGCGGCGGGATTGGCTGCGCCCCAGGAGAGGTCGCCGATGGTGTCGATGCGGGCGTCCCAGGCCGCGGAAGTGGCCGTGCCCACCGGGCTAAGGAAGACCGCGTCGTTGCCGTTGAAGTTGGCCACGTTGCTGTTGCCGACGGCGGAGGCGCCGTTGGTCACATGGGCGGCGTCGGGAAGGGCCGCGGAACTGTGCTTCAGGAGGAAGCTGGCGCCAGGGGCAAGGGTGCCAGAGACCAGCGCGGTCTTGAAGGTATTGGAGGTGTTCGGGTTGGTCCACAGGCCGAGGTAGATCGGGGTGACGGCGGCGTCGTAGATGCCGGAGCCGACGTTGGTGACCTCGATCCACTTGTCGAAGCTGGCGCCTTCGTAGTACTGGCTGATGATCAGGGAGGGCGCGCCCGGGACGCCGCCGGGGGTGACGGTGAGCGTGAACGTCGCCGTCGTGCTGGCGCCGTCGCCGTCGGTGACGGTCAGGGTGACGATGGCCGAACCGGTGGCGCCGGCGGCCGGGATCAGGGCCAGGGTGCAGGTGCCGGCGGCGTTGTCCACGACCAGGGCGGAAGGCAGCAGGACGGTGTTGTCGGCGGTGGCGTTGACGGTGAGGGCGCCGGGAGCGGTGGAGTCGTCGGCCACCTTGAAGGAGGCGGTGACGGTGGAGCCCGCGGTGGTGGACTGGTTGGACACGCCCGTGAAGGTGGGGGCCTCGTTGCCGCCCTTCACCTTGATGACGCGGGTGATGGTGTTGCTGGCGCCCAGGCTGTCCTGGACCGTGAAGGAGGCGGAGAAGGAACCGCCCAGGGAATACGTGTGGCTGGCGGTCATGCCGGTGGAAACCGGCGTCCCGTCGCCGAAGTTCCAGGTGGCCGAGGCGATGGCGGTGCCCGCGGCGGAGGCGGAATTCGGGGTGGCGGCGCCCGCGAAGGTCACGGTGTCGTTGATGTTCACGGTGGTGTCCCAGCTGGGCTCGACCATGTGGACGTTGGGGCCCGAGGTCTGCTCGAAGGGGGCGCGCCAGCCGCGCACTTCAACGTTGGCCTTCCAGGCGGGGATGTCGAGGCCGGGGGCCACGGCCTGGAGGTTGGGGAAGAAGTCCAGCCCGGTGAGGGCCTCGATGCGGGCGACGGAGGTGACGTAGGTCGTGAGGGTTTCCGGGGCGTTGACCAGGCCCCAGGCGTTGGGAAGGATCAGGGCCAGGGCCTTGGGCTGGCCGGGCGTGGCCTCGGAAACCACGATCTTGTAGCAGGCCGTGGGGATGGCGATGTTCAGGCCGGGCTGGGCCTTGGAGGCCCACCATGCGGGGCTGGGGGGGAAGTAGGAACCGGTGTAGACCCACACCCGGCCCAGGTACGAGGTGATGCCGTCGGTGTCGCCGCCCTTGCTGCCGCCGATGGTCTCCTCCAGCCGCTGCCAGAGCTGCTGGTTGAACTGGGAGATCTGGGGCACGAGGTTGCTCATGATGGTGGCGTCGTCGCCGGCCACCGGGGTGTAGCGGTAGGAGACGTCGGCCCGGGGCACCTGGTGGCCGCGGTCGTAGCTGTCCGGCGAGCCCGCGCCGCCCGTGTAGATGCCGGTGTAGTCGTCCTTGCCCACCTGGGGCGCCGCCAGGCGCGTGTCGGCGACGTAGTCCTTGGTGGAATTGGCGTAGGGCTGGTGGACGGGGAAGACCAGGTACGAGGTCCAGACCGGGTTCTTCAGGGACTCGTCATAGCCCAGGCGGAAGGCGCCGTTGGGATAGTTCACGGGGTCCACGTGGAGGGAAGGCAGCACCGTGAGGGGCCGGCTGGGAACGGGGACCGGATCGCCCGCGTAGACGGGGCTGGGCACGGAGGCCGTGGCGTAGACGGTGGCGCTCTCCACCTGGAAGGTGCCGTCGCTCACCAGGACGGAGTAGGCGTCCGCGTTGGTGGGGAACTCGGTCGAGGCCACGGTGTAGGAGGCGGTGGTGGCGCCGTCGATGGCGGTGCCGTTCTTCCTCCAGGAATACGTGAGGGCGCCGCCGTGGTTCGCGGTGGCCGAGACGGTGAACGTCACGGCGTCCGGAGGCAGGACGGTGCGGCTCTGGGGCTGGGCCAGGATGGTCGGCGGCGCGTGGACGGCGACGGCGGCGGCCAGGGATGCGGTGGAGGTCACCGTTCCGTCGAGGGTGCAGGTCGCCACGGCGTCATAGCTCCCCGCGTCGGAGACGGCGATGGCCGCGATGCCGAACTCGGTCGAGGTCGCCCCGGCAATGGGCTGGCCGTCCTTGCGCCACTGGTAGGCGAGGGAGCCCTGGTTCGCGGAGGCCGCGACGCTGAGGGCCAGGGGCGCGCCCAGGTCCACGGTCTGGGAAACCGGCTGGAGGGTGAAGACCGGGGGCACGTTGACCTGGAGGGCGGCCGCCGTGGACGTGGCGGACGTGACCGTGCCGTTCACGGTGTTGGTGACCACCGCGTCGTAGGTGCCGGCGCTGGCGGCCGTCACGGCGGCCAGGTTCAGGGTGGCGGAGGTGGCCCCGGCCAGGGCCGAGCCCCCCTTGCGCCACTGGTAGCCCAGGGTGCCATTGCCCTTGGCCGCGACGGAGAAGGAGGCGTTCGCGCCCTGCACCACGGTGAGGCCGGCGGGCTGGGCGGTGATGACCGGAGGGACATTGATGGCCAGGGTGGCAGGGTGGCTGTGGACCCAGCCCGTCGGATTGCTCACGATCACCGTGTAGACGCCGGCGCTGGCGGCGGTGGTGGCGGGGATCGTGTAGCTGGCGGAATCGCCGCCCACCCGGTGGTGCCCCTTCAGCCATTGGTAATGGAACCTGCTGGGCTTGCCGGTCACTTCCACCTTGAAGGTCACGGCCTGGCCGCTGACGATGGTCTGGCTCAGGGGCTGGGTGACGATCTTCAGGTGATCGGGCTTGTGGACCCAGCCGAGGTGCCGGCCCTGGTCGTGGTCACGTCCCGGACCTTCAGCCCGGGCGGGGGAGGTGGTGGTGCCAAGGCCGAGCACGGCCAGGCACAGGCTCCAATGAGCCAAGTTTCGTAGGACCTTCATGACGGTCTCCTGGGAATTCGCTTGGTGATGATGAAGAAATTATCCAGGCCCCGTCATTCCTAATCAAGTTAAAACTTGTGAATTCCCGGCAACAATACGGATTGGCAACGCAGGGCGGAAACGCTCGCTCGCCCTCATCCCCCGTGGTCACCTCCGGCGCAGGGCGACGAGGGTGATGTCGTCCGAAGGCTCGAAGCCGGCCGCGTGTTCCCGCACGGCGTCTACGACCGCGCCGAGCCATTCGCCGGCCGAATGGCCATGGGGCACCTCCAGCAGGCGCCCCTCCCCGAAGAACCCCCCGGCGCCCCGCGCTTCCGTCACCCCGTCGGTGAAGACCAGCAGCCCCTCGCCGGGCGCGATCGCCTCCCTCGCCACGCGGAAGGCGGACCCCGGCATGAGCCCGAGCGCCGGGCCCGTGGGGGCGAGCCGGGCCCGCACCGCGCCCCCTGCCGCGAGAACCGGCTCGTCGTGGCCGCAGTTCACGTAGGCGAACTCCCCCGATCCGGGGTCGACGATGCCCAGGAAGGCGGTGGCGAACATGCTGGAGCGCTCGTGGACGGTGGCGATGTAGTCGTTGGTGGTGCGGGCGGCGCACGCCAGGATCCGGTCCGGATCCCCTTCGGCGCCGGTGGCCGCGGCGCGGATGAGGCTCCGGAAGAGGGCCATGTAGAGCGCCGCCCCCACGCCCTTCCCGCACACGTCGGCGACGACCAGCATCGTGAGGCCCCCGGCCACGGCGAAGGCGTCGTAGAAGTCGCCGGCCACCTGCCGCGCCGGAGCGAACCGCGCGGCGAGGTCCCACCCGTCCAGGGCCGGCAGCGCCTCGGGCAGGAAGCCCTTCTGGATCTCATGCCCGATCTCCAGTTCCCGCTCGAGGCTCGCGGCGTAGAGGCGTTCCCGGTCCCGCAGGCGCTTCTTGTCCAGGGAGGCCGAGACCCGGGCCTTCAGGATCACGGGGTTGAAGGGCTTGGGGAGGTAGTCCTCCGCCCCCAGCTCGATGCAGCGCACCACGCTCCCGAGTTCCTCCACCGCCGAGATCATGATGACCGGCAGATGGCGCAGGGCCTCGTCGGCCTTGAGGCGGGAGAGCACCTCGTAGCCGTCCATGCCCGGCATCATGATGTCCAGCAGCACGACGTCGAAGCCCCCGCCCGCCACCATCGCGAGCGCCTCGGCCCCGCCGGCCGCGGCTTCGGCCTCGAGGCCCAGCTTCTGGAGCCTGCGGATGAGCAGGTCCCGGTTCGCCTCGACGTCGTCGACGACGAGGATCCGGCCCGGGGACCCGGTCACGCCCCGACCGGGGCGTCCGCCAGGAGCCTGCGCAGGTAGGGGACCTGCTCCTCCGCGGCCTGCTCCCCGACCTCCATGACGTAGGGGATCTTCTCCGTGTCGAAGAGCCCCACCCGCTTCTCGAACTTCGGCACGATGAGGATGACCTCGGAGTGGTGGGTGAGGTTGTGGAAGGCGAAGCGGGACTTCAGCAGGTTGTTGGTCATGATGCTGCTCAGCTGGAAGGAGAAGCGGCCGAGGGTGTTGAACTTCCGCTGGAAGGGGCTCTCGAAGCCGATGGCGATGATCACGTCCGCGCCCTCGCGCATGGCCACGTTCACAGGCAGCGGGTCCGACATGAAGCCGTCGATGAGGAGCCGGTCCCCGATGCGGTGCGGGTTGAAGATGTAGGGGATGGAGATGCTCGCGCGGATGGCGTCCACCACGCTTCCCCGGGAGAGGATGACCTGGTCGCCGTTGGCAAGGTCGGTGGCGGTGATGAACAGAGGCACCTTCGCGTCCTCGATGGCCAGGGTCCCGAACGTCTCCCGCAGGCGGCGCATGACCAGCACGTCCTTGCGCATTCCGAACGTGGCGTCCCGTCCGAAGATGCGCCCGAAGAGGATGCGCAGCATGGCCATGCGGTCCCGCTGGCTGGTGAGCTCCCGGGTCCACAGCCGCGTGGTCATCTCCCGGGTGGTCTCGATGTCGTGGCCCGCGGCGATCATGGCCGCGTAGATGCTCCCGGCGCTGCACCCGACCACCAGGTCGATCCCGATGCCCTCCCGCCTCAGGACGTGCTGCACGCCCAGGGCCGCGGCGCACTTCACGCTGCCCGCCCCGATGACCAGCGCCACCTTTTTCGAGTGCCTCGAGTCCATGGGTCTACCTTCCATAGCTGGCCACCGCGTCGTCGATCCCCGGGAACAGCTTCAGGATGCCGGTGAACCCGCTGATCTCCAGCACCCGGTTCACGTCCGGCCTGACCGCCCCCAGGCGGAAGTCCCCGCCGGCGCGCCGCGCCTCCTTCACCACCGCCAGGAGCGTGCGCAGGCCCGCGCTGCTGGTGTAGTCCACCGCGCTGAAGTCCACCGCCAGGCGGACCCTCCCGCCCCGCACCTGCTCCTCCAGGGCGTCCTGCAGGGCCCCCGCGGTCAGGCCGTCGATGCTGCCGACCACCGTGGCCACGGTCACGTCCCCCACGTCCTTCACCGACAGTTCCATCACGGCCTCCCTGGCTTCGATTTGACGAGCGTCACCCGGTTCCCCCGGGGCGGAACCGGCTGGTAGAGCACCTGGTCCACCATGGCCCGCACGAGGCTCCAGCCGTGCCCGCCGGGCCTGCGTTCCCGCCACCCCGAGGTCAGGTCGGGCCCGGGGGCCGAGGCGGGATCGAAGGCCGGCGCGCGGTCCTCCACGACGACCTCGTACGAGCCCCGGCCCTCCCGGAAGGCGAGGCGGATGGGCCCCGGGGCGCCGGGCGCGTAGCCGTGCCGGATGATGTTGGTGCAGACCTCCTCCACCGCCAGCCGGAGGTCGTGGCGCACGGGGTCGGCCAGGCCGGCGCGGTCGCAGGCGAGCCCGATGAAGGCCAGGATGCACCCCAACCCGGCCTCGTCCGCGGCCACCTCCAGGGTGCCCGTGTCCCCATCCCCGATCATCGAAGGATCTCCGCGAGCAATGAATCATTCAATCCGGTCACCCCCGAAGGCGGTCCTCTGCTAGGTCGATTGAGTTCGAAATGCGACTCATTCTCGCACGATCAAGTGTACGAACACCTGAAATTTCAGGGAGATTCCGGAGGAACCAGGGCCGCGATCTTGGCGAGCAGCCCATCGAAGTCCACGGGCTTGGTGCCGTAGTCGTCGCACCCGGCCCCGAGGGCCTTCTCCCGGTCCCCGCTCATGGCGTGGGCCGTGAGGGCGATGATGGGGATGGGGCGGGTGGCCGCCTCCGACTTCAGCAGCCGCGCCGCGTCCCAGCCGTCCAGGCCCGGCAGGCTCATGTCCAGGAGGATCAGCTCCGGGGCGCCGGTGCGGGCCAGGGCCACCCCCTCCAGGCCGTCGGCGGCGGTGAGCACCTCGTGGCCCCGGCGCCGCAGGCGGCGGCTCAGCATGTCCCGGTTGTTCTCGTTGTCCTCCACGAGCAGGATCCGCGTCACGGTTCCCCTCCCGGCTCCGGGGCCCGGGCCGGGAGGCGCAGGGTGAACGTGGAGCCCTGGCCGGACACGCTCTCCACCTGGATGTCCCCGCCCATCATCCGCGCCAGGAGCCGCCCCACGGCGAGTCCGAGGCCGGTGCCGCCGAAGCGCCGGGTCGTGGAGCTGTCGGCCTGGGAGAAGTTCTGGAAGAGCCTGCCGATCTGCTCGGGCGTGAGGCCGATGCCGGTGTCCCGCACGGCGAAGGCGAGCCAGCCGCCTTCCCGGTCCACGTCCAGGGCCACGGTGCCGTTGGACGTGAACTTGCAGGCGTTGCCCAGCAGGTTGAGAAGCACCTGGCGCACCTTGGTGATGTCGCTGAGCATGGCGCCGGCGCCGGGGGCGCAGCGGAGCTCCAGGGCGTTGCCGTTCCTCCCGGCCAGGGGCAGGGTCATGGACACGAGTTCCTGGACCAGGGGCTCCACCTCGAAGGCTTCCAGGTGGAGTTCCATCTTCCCGGCCTCGATCTTGGAGAGGTCGAGGATGTCGTTGACCAGCAGGAGCAGGTGCTTCCCGGCTCCCGTGATGCGCCGCAGGTCCTCCACCATGGAGGTCTGGCCCGCGTCCCCGGCGTCCTCCTGGAGCATCTCCCCGTAGCCGATGATGGCGTTGAGGGGGGTGCGCAGCTCGTGGCTCATGCGCGAGAGGAACTCGCTCTTGGCGCGGGTGGCCTCCTCGGCGGCCGCGTAGAGGACCTCCAGGTGCCGCTTCTCCTCCAGCTCCGCCAGGAGCCGGGTGGTGCGGATCTTGGCGGCGGCCATGTGGCCGGCGACCGCCAGGAGGCGCAGGTCCTCCCCGGTGAACGCGCCCCGCAGGAGGCCGGCGTCCAGGTAGATGACCCCCAGGACCTCGCCGTCGTGCTCCAGGGGCACCATCATGACCGAGGTGGCCCCGCTGGCCACGATCGACTGGGCCTGGGCGAACTGGGCGTCCAGGATGGGGTTGTTGATGAGCAGGGCCTTGCGGCCCTCCACCACCTTCTCCAGCAGGGTCCGGGAGGGCTGGACCTGGAAACCGGCGCCCTGCCTGCGGGTTCGCGCCGCCACCTGGACCATGGCGCCCCCCGCGTCCAGCAGCAGCGCCGCGCCGCGGTCGGGCCGGAGGAAGGGGAAGACCCGCTCGAGCAGGTTCCCCAGCATCACCTCGGCCGGGACGTCCCCGAGCATGTCCAGGCTCAGCCCGTGGATGAGGTCCAGGGCCTCCTTCCAGCCCAGGACGCCCTCGGGGGCCTGGATCCCGGGCGACGAGGCCCGCAGCTGCTCCACCTCCATGATGAAGGAGATCGAGGGATCCTCGGCCCGTTCCAGGGCGAGGCTGATCCGGCCCAGGACGATCAGGTCCCCCGGGGCCACGGCCCGGGGCTCCAGGAGGAGCTCCCCGTTGACCTGGGTGCCGTTGCGGGACCCCAGGTCCTCCAGCATGGCGCGGCCGTCCTCCAGGAACAGCCGCGCGTGGTTGCGGGAGAGGCTGGGGTCGTACACCACCAGGTCGCTGGAGGGATCCCGGCCGATGACGAGGGAGGGCCGTTCCTTCCCCAGCTTTGCGGGGGGACCGTCGGGAGGGCGGAGCCAGAGTTCGTCCATGGGTATGACCTGTTGATGGGCCATCTTGAATGGTTTCCCAGGCCTGTCAACTATAAATAATTTAATAATTCCGTGCATCCCTCCGGCGAGGGCTACACTTGGAGCCATACCCAGATGCCGGGAGGATTCGTGCTTCGAACGGTGTGCTCGGCCTTCCTCCTGCTCTGCCTCGCCCGCCCCGTCCCGGCGCAGGACATCAAGCTCGCGCGGATGGCACAGAAGCAGCAGCACTTCGAAATCATCCGGACGCTCCAGCCCCGCATCGACCGGCAGGAGGCCGTGCCTTCCGCGCAGCTGATGTTCCTGGCCGGGGCCTATTCCGAGACGCGCAACTACAGCCGCCTGTTTCCCACCTGCGACCGCCTTCAGCGCCAGATCGAAGGGGGGGACGCCCGCATGTTCGGGGGCGACCTCTCCGCCCTGCCCCACTTCATGCGGGCCAACGCCTTCCTGGACCTGGGCGATCCCGAACGGGCCCTGATGGAGGCCCAGGCGGCCGACGCCATCCTCGCCGGGCAGACCTCCAGCGCCAACGCCTTCCTGGACGCCTTCCACTTCGAGACCTGGGGCGCCCTGGGCGTGGCCCAGGCCCTCCTCGGGCATTCCGGCCAGGCCCGGGCCTGCGTCGCGCGTCTGGAGGGCGTGGACCTGGGCGCGACCCTCAACGGCCCCCAGAAGTTCACCGCCATCGCCAAGATCCACATGGCCCTGGGCGACTACGCCAAGGCCCTGGAGGCCGTGCGGAACCCCAGGGCCGAGTACCACGGCCTGGCCTCCCTGCTCTACGACAACACGTTCCAGGTCATCCCCCTGGCCTACATCCAGGCCAGGTGCCAGCTGGAGACGGGCCGGGTGGAGGAGGCCCGGGCCGGCTACGACCGCCTCCTCAGGCACCCCCGCCTGGCGGAGGTCGGCGGCCTCCACTGGCCGGTGCTCCTCGACCGGGCGCGCATCGCCCTCCGGGACGGCCAGGACCCGCTGGCGGAGGACCTCCTTCGCAGGTCGGTGGAAGTCGTCGAGCGGCAGCGGGCCTCCATCGGCACCGAGGCCGGCCGCATCGGCTTCGTGGGCGACAAGCAGGCCTGCTACGAGGAACTCGTCGCGCTGCTGGCGAGGCTCGGCCGCGCACGGGAGGCCTTCGAGTTCGTGGAACGCGCCAAGGGCCGGGCCCTCGTCGATCTCCTGGCCTCCCAGAAGCAGCTGGGCCGCCCCGGGGACCAGGCCGTGCTGGCCCGGCTCGACTCGCCCGGGCTCGACCTCCGCGCGATCCCCGACCCCGCGGCCCCGGACAGCCGCGGCATCCTCGTCGCCGCGCGCAGGGAGCTCCAGGCCCGGGCGCCGGAGCTGGCCTCGCTGGTCAGCGTCCAGGACGTGCGGGCCGGGGCGATCCAGGCGCGGCTGGGCACGGACGAGACCCTGGTGGAATACTACGCCGCCGGCCCCCGCTGGATGGCCTTCGTGGTGACCCGCACGGCCCTCACGGCGCACGCCCTCGAGGCCCCGGACCTGGAGGCCAGGGTTCGGGAGCTGCGCCGGACCCTCGCCGATCCCGGCCGGGAGCCCGCCCAGACCCGGGAACTCCAGCGGATGCTCCTCGACCGCCTGGACCTGGCGACTCCGCGCCTCACCATCGTCCCCCACGGGGTCCTGCACTACGTGCCCTTCTGCGCCCTGGGCACCCGGGACGCCGCGCTCCTGGACCGGTTCAGCCTGCGCATCCTGCCCAGCGCCACGCTGCTCACCTTCCTGAAGCCCCGCAAGGCCGGAGGCGGTTCGCTGATCCTCGGGAATCCCGACCTGGGGCAGGCCGCCCTGGACCTCCCCTTCGCCCAGGAGGAGGCCGAGGCCCTGGCCCGCATCCTCCCGGAGCCCTCCCTGCGCCTGCGCGAGGCGGCCACGGCCGGGGAGGTGGCCAAGGGCGCGGGGCGCTTCCGGATCATCCACCTGGCCGCCCACGGGTTCTTCGACGACGCCCACCCGCTGGAATCGGCCCTCTTCCTGGCCCGGGGCGCGCTGAAGGTGGCCGACCTCTACCGCCTGGACCTGGACGCCGACCTGGTCACCCTGAGCGCATGCGAGACGGCCCTGTCCACGGTGTCCCGGGGCGACGAGGTGGTGGGGTTCACCCGGGGCCTCCTGTACGCGGGCTCCCGGTCGGTGCTCTCCAGCCTCTGGAAGGTGGACGACCGCTGCACCCGGGACCTCATGGTGGCGTTCTACCGGAACCTCCCCGGCAGCACCAAGACGGAGGCCCTGCGGGACGCCCAGCGCGCGGTGCGCGCCGGGCATCCCCATCCCTACTACTGGGCCGCGTTCAGGGTGACGGGCAACCTCGAGTAGCGGTCACTGGACGTCGCTGACCCTTCCGTTCAGGAAGGTGATCTTGAGGTCGGGGTAGACGTAGATCTTCTTGGCCCCCAGGTCGACGGTGTTCTTCGGCCGGCCCAGGGCGCCCTCCACCTGGGAGGTCGTCATGCCCAGGGAGATGGTCGTCCCGGTGGGGGCGGCGTCGCCGCCGGCGTTGATGAGGGTGCGCTCGGAGCTGTTGGCCTCGCCCACGGCCCGGGAGAGCTCGGCCTGGGCGTCCGCGTCAGGCTGGAGGTCCTGGGCGTAGGAGGCGTTCTCGGCGCCGATGGCCGAAGCCGGCAGGGCCGGGATGCCGTTGCGGCCCTGGTCGGTCTGGAGCTTGGCCAGGCCGCGCTCCATCGACGCCTGCAGGGTGTTCTGCATCTCCTGCAGGTCCGTGGTCCGCACGGAGACGTAGCTGCCCCGGGGGCAGCTGGCGCCGCGGGTGGACAGCACCCGCACCTCGGCCCATTCGGCGCCCTGGGAGGGCGTCTGGGAGAGCTGGAGCACGTCGCCTTCCACCAGGGAGCACTCCCGGTCGCCGGCATAGGCCATCACGCCGGCCGCCACCACGAAGATCCGGGGCCCCCGGGCCGTGAAGATCGGCGGCGGGGCCGAGGCGGTCCCGGCGTCCTGGTCGGCCCTGGCCTGGTCCATCTGCCGGCGGACCTCCTCGGCGATGGCGTCCTTCACCTCGGGCGACATGCCCGTGGAGTTGTCGTAGATGACGGGGGGCGCCGAGACCGTGACGTTCTGGGCCATGTAGGCGGATTCCAGCGAGGCGGCGATGATGAAGTCCGCCAGCCAGAAGGCGGGGCTCCGGTAGACCGGGTAGGGCGCGAAGTAGCCGCCGTAGTAGCCGTACCAGGGCCGGGACGACCAGCCCCAGCTGTAGGACACCGGGCGGGCCCAGGGGGAGTAGCACCAGGAGTAGAAGGCCGGGCGGTAGTGGTGGTGGGGCATGTAGACGTGGTACTCCCGTCCTCCGTAGGACCAGGGCCGGTACATCGAGGCGTGCGGCACGCCGTTGACGATGTAGGTCCGCTGCACGTAGGCGTGGCCGCGCACCTCCAGCGGCCGCTGGATGTAGCCCACGCGCCCCGTGGCGTTGGCCACGATCACGCGGCCCCCGGGGCGGACGACCTCCACCTGCCGCACCCCGCTGGGCGAGTGCCGGATCACGGCGCCCCCGGGGGTGCGCACCTCCCGGATGGCCCCGGTGGGCGTCCGGCGGATCTCGCCGCCTTCCCGGGTGCGCACGACCTCGTGGACCGGACCGCGCCCGGCGGGCCCGGGACGGAACTCGGCGGGACGGCCCTCGTTCCGGTGCTCGGGCCTCGTCTCGATCCTCCGGTCGATGCGGGGTTCCGGCCTCGCCTCGATCTTCCGGTCGATGTGGGGTTCCGGCCTCGTCTCGATCTTCCGGTCGATGTGCGGTTCAGGCCTCGTCTCGATCTTCCGGTCGATCCGGGGTTCCGGCCTCGTCTCGATCTTCCGGTCGATGTGGGGTTCCGGCCTCGTCTCGATCTTCCGTTCGATACGGGGTTCGGGCCTGGCCTCGATCTTCCGCTCGACCCTGGGTTCGGGCCTGGCCTCGGGCTTCCGCTCCACGCGGGGCTCGGGCCTGGGCTCGGCCTTGGGCGCGGGCCGCGCCTGCTCCTGCTTCTTCTCCCGGCCCTCCTCCTTCCTCTTGTCCTCGGCGTGGAGGACGAGCGTGGCCGCCACGAGGGTGAGAAGGACCCTCCCGCCAGCCGTCATAGCCATTCGGAACCCGCCGGTGCCCAAGGACATGGGATCTCCTGGTGATAGGTGACCACTCTACACCCTGGCCCGGGAATCGGAGCCTCCCCCTATGAAAATCAAGGCCCCTTGGGAACCCCGCAGAGCGCCCTGATGGCGGTGACGTCCTCCGGGGCCGGTTCCCATGCGTCCGACAGCATCATGGGGTACATGATCGCCTGCGGATCCGCGCCGTGCGGGAGCCCCAGCGCGTGGCCCAGCTCGTGGGCCAGGACGCGCACCAGGGTCCCCTTGCCGGAGAAGCAGTAGATGGTGATGGTCTGGCGCCCGCGCTCCCGGGCGTAGACCCCCTCGTCGAAGGCCTCCTGCATGAGGGATCCCGCCTCCCGGTAGTCGGCGACCTGGGCCCGCTGACCCGCCACCAGCCGGTTCAGATCCTCCACCGCGGCCATCAGGGCCTCCCTGACGCCTTCCAGCTCCCCCTCCCGACGGCGGAGCGAATCCAGGACGGCCTTGAGGTCGCCCTGCTCCGAGGCGAGGCGCCGGACCTCGTTCTCCGTGGCGTCCCCGCGCCTCCGGAGGGCCTCGCTGCCGGCGTTGAATGCGGCCACCTTCCCGTTGAAGGCGGCCTGGTCGGCCCGGAGGGCGTCCCGTCTCCGCTCGTACTCGGCCCGGAGCCCCTCGCACCGGGCCTTCTGCTCCTCGATGGGACCCCGGGCCCGGGAGATCCCGTGGTCCAGGTTCCGGAGGCGGTCCAGGACCTCCTGCCGCTGGTCGAAGACCAGGCTGATCTCGATGTCCCCCTTCGGGTCCTCCCGGAAGAGCGCCCGGTCCACGGGGGCCCTCCAGATGCCGACGGCGGTGCGCACGGCCTCCGACACCTCGTCCCGGGTCAGCCCGAAACGCGGATCGACGGCCCCGATCCGGTAGGTCAGCACGGACCTTCCGGGGCGGGGCCGCTGCAGGTAGATCCCCGCGCACGCCAGGAGGATGGCGAGGAGGGCGGGGATCCGCCAGGTCAGGTCGTGTCGGCTGGCCATGGCAGGCCAGTATAGACCTCAGTAGCCGCCACCGCCGCCGCCCGTGGAGCCGCCGCCCCCACCGCCGGTGGTGGTGCCGGAATCGCCGGGGATCTGCCCGCGGATCTCGCCGGCGGAGAAGGCGACGCTGTGCACGTTCACGTAGAGGCTGCCGGCCCTCAGGCTCGCGAACTGGTCCGGAGTGAGCACCGTCCCCGCGGGCACGGTCCAGGACCCGTCCGCGTGGGCGTCCAGGGGGATCGTGACAGGGCCGGCGACGCCCACGGCGCCGGTGTGGATGTGGGCGGCCACGCCGGTGATGCCGGTGGTGACGACGCCGCCCCGAAGCTCGAGGGTCACGGGATCGAGGGAGAAGGTGCCGGCGCCCGAGGCCGTGGAGGCGTTGGCGGGCACCTCGCTGGCGCCGGAAAGGGTGGTGGTCCGGATCGTGGGGCTGGCCAGGGTGAGCTGGCCCCGGATCTCGCCGCCGGCGAAGGCGGCGGTGTGGACGTTGGCGTAGAGGCCCCCGGCCAGGAAGGTGGTCACCTGGGCCGCGGTCAGGTTCGACCCGGCCGGCAGGGTCCAGCCCGAGGCGCCCGAGGCCTGGAACGGCAGGATCACGGGGCCGGCGACGCCCATGGCGCCGTCATGCACGTGGGCGTCCGTCCCCGTGATGCCCGCGGTCTGGATGGCGCCGAAGGCCGCGCCCGAGGACGGATTCACGCTCACCACGGCCCATCCCGAGGCCGTGCTGGCGTTGGCGGGGGTCTCCTGGGTGCCGTCCAGGGACGCGAACCGGGTCGTCAGTTCGATCTGGCCGCGGATCTCGCCGGCGGGATTGGCCGCGGAGTGGATGTTGAAGTAGTAGTTCCCGGCCTGGAGGCTGGCGTACTGGGCGGCGGTGAGCACCGTGCCCGGGGCGGTGGTCCAGACGCCGCCGGCGCCCCCGGTGAGCGGGATCACCACCGAGCCGGCCACGCCCTTGGCGCCGTCATGGATGTGGGCCTGGGTGCCGTCGATCCCGGAGGAGACAACCGTGGCCTGGATGGCCAGGGTGGAAGGGTTCACGGTCACGGCGCCGCTGGCCCGGGCGGTGGAGGCGTTGGCCGGCACCTCGTCGGCCCCGCTGAGGGAGGCGGTGCGCACGAAGGGGGGGGGCGGGGGCGGGGGAGGAGGCGCGGCAGGGGTGGAATCCCCGCCCCCTCCGCCGCCGCACGCCAGGGCCGCCACCAGGGACAGCCCGCCCAGGACCCGCGCCCAGGGCTTCCAGGTTCCGGCAAAAGGAAGTGCAGATTTCGTCTCGAACATAGGTCCTCCTGGATGGAACGTGACTGCCGGTTTTTTCACCCACGGCCGTTGCTGTGGACGTTGAACAATGCATCCGGAAGGACCGGGGAGACAGATCCGGTCCACCGATGGCGACCCATCCGGTCGATCGGTTGTGACGGAGGTCCGGAGGGGCCTGCCGATCCCTTAGGGGTAAAGGTTTGGAATTCCCCCATCCGAGGCCCCATGAACCGGACCCCCAAGGCCGCCCTGGCCGCCGTCGCGCTCCTCTGCCTCACGGCGTGCGGGGGAGGATCCTCCGCGCCGGGCCCGGTGCCCCTGACGGAAGCCAGCCTTTCCGCCCCGGTCGAGGCCCTGCAGGTCTCCGGCGACCCCGCGAACCGCATCAACCTGGTTCTCCTGGGCGACGGCTACCGCGAAGCGGACCAGGCCAAGCTCACCCAGGATGCCCGGGCCTGGCTCGCCGCCTTCCGCCAGACCGCTCCCTTCTCCAACTACGCAAACTATTTCAACATCAAGCTGGTCCACCTGGTCTCCGCGGAGGACGGCGCGGCCAACGGGATGCATGGCCTGGGCACCCCCCGGGCCACGGTCCTCGGGGCCACCTTCCAGAACGCCAACCCCGCCGGGCAGGCTCCGGACTACCGCCTCCTGGTGGTGGACAATGCCCGGGCCCTGGCCGTGGCCCTGGCCCGGGCGCCCGAGTGCACCCGGGTGCTGGTCCTGGTGAACGACACGAACTACGGCGGTTCCGGTGGAACCATCCCCGTCTTCTCCGCCAATCCCGCCTCCTGCGCCATTGCGCTGCACGAGTTCGGCCATGCCTTCGGCGGCCTGGCCGACGAGTACGCCTGCGGCGACACCAGCCCCCTGCCCGCTTCCCTGGAGGCCTTCCCCAATGTCACCGCCCAGCCGGGCTCCATCAAGTGGGCCGCCTGGATCAACCCCGGCACGCCCCTGCCGACGCCCGCCTTCTGTCCGGACCTGGGGCTCTTCGAGGGCGCCTACTATCACGACACCGGCGTCTTCCGCCCCCGCCCGTCCTGCCGCATGCGATGCCTCACGGACACCTTCTGCGAGGTGTGCAGCGAGGCCATCGTCCGAAGCATCTACAACCAGGTGCGCCCCGTGGACACCCTCACCGCGGACGGCGGAACCCTCACCCTCACCCGCCCGGTCCCCCTGCCCGACACGTTCCGGATCGCATGGACCGTGGATGGAGAGGCCGCCGGTACGGGCGACCGGCTCACCCTTCCGGCGGGCACCCATCAGGTGAGCGCCCGGGTGGTGGACGCCACGCCCCTGGTGCGCACCGGCGCGGACCGCCTAGCCGACGTCCGCACCTGGACCAGCGGCGGAGCTTCCGTCCAGGCGGACGTCCTGCCGGCCCGGCACCGGGTCGTCCAGGTGATCCGGACCCCCGCGGGCTTCCAGGTGGCGGGCGAGACGATCGTCGACCTGCCGCTGCCCGCCGAACCGGACACTCCCGCCTGGACGGTCTCCGCCGTGGACCCGGAGGGCCGGATGCTGTTCCGCGCGGGAATCGAAGACCCCACCCTCCTGCGCGGGGAGTTCCAGCATGCCGAGGCGACCGACCGGATCCAGGGCAGCCGCCTGGATGGCAGCCGCCCCGTCTCCTTCCTGGTCCGTCTGCCGGTCATCGAGGCCGACCACCTCGAGGTCGCAGCGAACCCCGGGCCGCGCCACCCTACGCCGGACTGATCTCCCCCGCGGGGTCCAGGCCGGGCTGGAAGGCCACCGCCAGCCCGTGAACCGTGGCCGCGATGCGCACGGCTTCGAAGACCTGGGCCTCGGAGAGGCCCCCCTCCACGAGGGCCCGCTCATGGGCCCGCACGCAGGTCTCGCAGCCGTTCACGGCGCTCACCGCCAGGCAGAACAGTTCGAAGTCCAGCCTGGGACCGGCGGTGCGGGCGATGCGGTTCATGCGCAGGCGCACCGGAAGCTGCGCGTAGCTCTCCTTGCCCACCAGGTGGCGGAAGCGGTAGACGATGTTCGTCATGCCCATGAGGGCCGCCGCGGCCAGCGCGTCCTCCACCACCGCTTCGCCGGCGGCCTCGAGGGTCCGGGCCCGGAGTTCCCGCACCAGGTCCGCATTGCGCGAGGCGGCGGCGGAAGCGAGGGCGGTGCCCAGGCGCTGGGCCATGTCCAGGGGGGAGTCGCCGAGCACGGCCTGGAGGTTGAGCTTGAGGTCCCGGGCGTAGCCGGGGAGGGTTTCGAGGGTCGCCATGGTCACGCCTTCAGGGTCGCTTCGCCCTTGCGCCAGTTGCAGGGGCAGAGCTCATCGGTCTGGAGGGCGTCCAGCACGCGCAGCACCTCCTCCACGCTGCGCCCGACGCTCAGGTCGTTGACGCTGACGTGGCGGATGACGCCCTGGGGGTCCACGACGAACGTGGCCCGCAGGGGCACGCCCTCGGTGCGGTGCAGCACGCCCAGGGCCGCGCTCAGCTCGCGCTTCGTGTCGGCCAGCATGGGGAAGGGGAGGTCCTGGAGATCGGGGTGCTGGTTCCTCCAGGCCAGGTGCACGAAGTGGGTGTCGGTGCTGGCGCCCAGCAGCTGGGCATCCCGGTCCAGGAAGTCGCCGTTGCGTTTCCCGAAGGCGGCGATCTCGGTGGGGCAGACGAAGGTGAAGTCCATGGGCCAGAGGAAGAGGACCTTCCACTGCCCGGCGAAGCTCTCGTGGGTGAGGGTCTGGAACTCCTTGCCGGCGGTCACGGCCTGGAGGGAGAAGGAGGGGAGGTGGTCGCCGACGGTCAGCATGGGGTTTCCTCTGGGGATGGGGAGCAGGATCGCTCCGCCTGACCAGCTTCGCTCCGGCGGCAACCCAGGTCCAAGATATCGATTCTATGTAAGTGATAGGATATGCCTATGGACACCGCCCCCCTTCCCTTCACCCTCCGCCAGATGCAGTACGCCCTCGCCGTGGCGGAGAACCTCAGCTTCAGGAAGGCCGCGGACCTCTGCGCCGTGGCCCAGCCTTCCCTCAGCGCCCAGGTTGCCGCCCTGGAGGAGGCGCTAGGCGTGACCCTCTTCGAGCGGGGGCGGGGGGGCGTGCGGGTCACGCCCCCGGGCCGGGCCCTGCTCGTCCGCATGGGCCGCATGCTCAGGGAGGGGTCGGACCTGGCGCAGGAGGCCCGGTCCTTCGTGGATCCGCTGGCGGGGCCCCTGCGCCTGGGCATCCTCCCCACGCTCGCGCCCTATGTGCTTTCCTTTCTCACGCCGGCCCTGCAGGCGGCGTTCCCCCGCCTGCAGCCCATCTGGATCGAGGGCACCACCGCCACCCTGACCGCGGGACTGCGGGACGGCGGCCTGGAGGGCGCGCTGCTGGCCCTGGAAGCGGACCTCGGCGACCTCGAGACCTTCCCCCTGGGACAGGACCCCTTCCAGGTGTGCCTGCCCGCGGGCCACCGGCTGGCCCGGGGCACGCGCCCCCTGGACCTGGAGGCCCTGGAGGGCGAGCGCATCCTCCTGCTGGATGACGGCCACTGCCTCCGCCACCAGGCCCTGGCCGCCTGCGGCCGCACCCGGGTGGAGGAGCTCGGGTTCCGCGCCACCAGCCTGTCCACCCTGGTCCACATGGTGGCCGGCGGCCTGGGGATCACGCTGCTGCCGCGCCTGGCCGTCGGGACCGAGGCCGCCAGGGCCACGGTGATCCTCCGGCCCCTGGCCCCGCCGGTGCCCTTCCGCACCCTGGCCCTGGCCTGGCGCCCGGGGTCCTACGCCGGCCCTTCCCTCCGGCAGGTGGGGGCGGAGGTGGCGGCCGCCTTCCGGAAGCATCCGGACGGCGGTCGATAATTTTGTGAATTGAACATAATTTAATTGATATCGAGACTCAATCTCGATATTCTTTCTCCAGCGCCGCCAAGGCAACCCGGCGTCCAGCTTCTGCCAGGATGACCTCAGCCCCAGGACAACCCGCATGAAAATTTTAACTGATCTCCAGAACCGGTTCCGCCTGAAGGCGGAGGGCCCCGGCGCCTGGAACCCCCTGCGGTACCTGGGCCCGGGCCTGCTGGTGACCGTGGGCTTCATCGACCCCGGCAACTGGGCCTCCAACGTGGCGGCGGGGGCCTCCCACGGCTACACCCTCCTGTGGATCGTCACCCTGTCCACGGTGATGCTCATCCTGCTCCAGCACAACGCGGCGCACCTGGGCATCGTCACGGGCCTGTGCCTGTCCGAGTCCGCCACCCGGCACACGCCCGCCTGGGTCTCCCGCCCGGTCCTGGGCACGGCGGTGCTGGCGGCCATCGCCACGGCCTTCGCCGAGATCCTGGGCGGGGCCATCGCCCTGGGCATGCTCTTCCATCTCCCCCTCAAGGTGGGCGCCTGCCTCACCACCGCCGTGGTGGCGGGCCTGCTGCTGTGGAACTCCTACCGCGTCCTGGAGAAGGTCGTGGTGGGCTTCGTCTCGCTCATCGGCCTGGCCTTCCTGGCCGAGCTGGCCATGGTCCACACCCACTGGTCCGCGGCCGCGGTGGGCTGGGTGCGGCCCACCGCCGGCCAGGGTTCCATGGTCCTGATCATGAGCATCCTGGGGGCGGTGGTGATGCCCCACAACCTGTTCCTCCACTCGGAGTTCATCCAGAGCCGCCAGTGGAACCTGCAGGGGGAGGAGGCCATCCGCGGGCACCTGCGGTTCGAGCTCTTCGACACCCTCTTCTCCATGGGCGCCGGCTGGGCCATCAACAGCGCCATGATCCTCCTGGCCGCCGCCACCTTCCACCGGCACAACCTCGCCGTCACCACCCTGGAGCAGGCCGCCTCCATGCTGCGCCCCATGGTGGGCCCGGCCTCGGGGACGATCTTCGCGGTGGCGCTCCTCTGCGCCGGCCTGGCCTCCACCCTCACGGCGGCCATGGCCGGGGGCTCCATCTTCGCGGGCATCTTCGGCCAGCCCTTCGACGTGCGGGGCACCTCCAGCCGCGCGGGGGTCCTCGTGACGCTGGTCCCCGCGCTCCTGGCCGTGTTCTTCGTGACGGACACCTTCCGGATGCTCATCCTTTCGCAGATGGTCCTGAGCATCCAGCTGCCGATCACCATCCTGCTGCAGGTGTACCTGACGTCCTCCCGGAAGGTCATGGGCAGCCATGCCAACGACCTTCTGGGAGGGAGCATGCTGTGGGCGGTGGCCACGGTGGTGATCGTGCTCAACCTGATGCTGTTCAGGAGCGCGCTGGCGGCGTGACCGTGCCCGTCACTTCCCGATGGTGACGACGCCCGAGGGCGCGAAACCCGTCTGGACCGTCGGGTTGGCCATGAGCGTGAGCGCGCCCGTGGCCTGGTCGATGGTGTACTGCGCCACGGAGGAGCTGCCCCACCCCGTGTCGCCGCTGGTGGCGTAGGCGAACCGGCCCGAGGACTCCACCGTGATGACGGCGGCGCCCGCCCCGCCCGCCGAGACCGTGGGGGTGGCCATGGCGGTGAGCGCCCCCGTGGCCGGGTCGATGGCGTACTGGGCGACGACCGCGGCGCTGGAGGCGGTCAGGATCGCCACGTAGGCGAACTTGCCCGTGGGGTGGATCGCCAGGGTGAAGGCGTAGGTCCCCGCCTTCACCAGGGCCGGGCTCAGGGGCGTCAGCTGCCCGGTGGACGCGTTGACGCTGAACTGGGCGACGGTGCCGTCGAAATAGTTCGTGACGTAGACGTACGTGCCCGAGGCGAGGGTGGCGGTCTTCACGTCGAAGGCCGAGCCGGACCCGTTGACGCCGCCGGAGGGCACCAGGAACGGGCTGAGCGCCGCCAGCGTCCCGTCGGCATTGATTTTGTACTGGGATACCGTGTTGGCGCCGCCGTTGGCCGCATAGGCGTACGTGCCCGCGGCGACGATGGCGACGGCGTTGGGGCCGTTGCGCCCGTTCGCGGGGTCCCCGCAGGTGACGGTGGCCGGCGCCAGGGCCGCGAGGGCCCCGGTGGAACCCACCGCGTACTGGTTGACGGCGCTGGCCTGCTGGAGGGGGACATAGACGTCGGAGCCCGCGGGATGGACCGCGAGGGCCGAAGGATAGTAGAGCTTGCCGCCGGCAAGGGTCCCCATCAGGACCGTCGGCGTGGCCATGGGCGCAAGGGAGCCGTCCGCGCCCACCGCGAACTGGGCGACGGTGTTGCTGCTCACGTTGGACGCGTAGACGTACCTGCCCAGCGGATCGGCCGCGAGGTACCGGGGATTGTTCCCGGCCGTCGACACCGTCGCCGGGGACAGGGGCGTGAGCGCGCCGTTGGGGCCGATGGAATACTGGGAGATGCTGCCTCCCGAGCCGCCCAGGGTGTTGGCCACGTACGCGTAGCCCCCCGCCCACAGGGCGTAGAGGGTGACGCTGCCGGAGCCCTTCGTGAAGGTCTGGCCCTGCTTGTAGGCCGTGCCGGAGCCGTCCGCCTTGGTCTGCCAGCCCAGGAAGGTGTAGCCGGCATAGGCGAGGCTCCCGGCGTTCCCGAGCACCGTGACGGTCTGCCCCGTCGCGTAGGTGGTGGCATCCACCGGGACGCTTCCGGCCGTCGCGCCGTTGGCGTCATAGGTCACGTTGCCGCTCACCGGGTTGACGGTCCAGTGGGCGTGGAAGGTGAGGTTGGCCGAGCCCATGGCGCAGGTCTGCCCCTGGAGGTAGGTGCTCCCGGTGCCGTCCGCCAGCGTGTTCCAGCCTGCGAAGGCGCTGCCGCTCTTCACGAGGTTCCCGGTGTTCCCGAGGACCGTGACCGCGGCCCCCGGCAGGTAGGCGCCGGTGTCCACCGGAACCGCGCCTCCGGTGTTTCCGTTGCCGGAATACGTCACGGTGTAGGTGGTGGCCGGAGGGGTGACGGGCGTGCCCCCGCCGCCGCCCCCCGAGCACCCCGCCGCCAGCAGGACCACCGCGGCGAGCCCAAGGCCTCGCGCGCCGGTCCGGAAATGCCTCCCAGCTCTGGTTTCCATAACGCCTCCCGCGTTGAGATCCACCTCAGACAGCGGAGGGGAGGGACGGCGTGACTCAGGTTTTTCGCAGGCGGGCTACCTTGGAGGAATGGATTCAACGTCGCGCCTTCGGAACATCCTGGCCTTCTGGCTGCCCCTCGCGGCCGCCTGGCTGATGATGGGCGCGGAGGGACCGTACCTGTCGGCCATCGTGGCCCGGCTGGACCGGCCGGTGGAGAACCTGGCGGCCTTCGGGCTGTCCTTTTCCCTGGCCTGGCTGGTTGAATCCCCCATCATCATGCTGCTCTCCGCCACCACGGCCCTGGCCCGGGACCGGGCCAGCTTCCTGGCCCTGCGGCGTTTCGCCTACCTGCTCAACGGCGCCCTCACCGCCCTGCTGGTCCTCCTGGCCCTGCCGCCGGTGTTCCGCTTTCTGGCGGAACAGGTGCTGGGGCTGCCGGCCGAGGTTGCCCGCATGGCCAATCTGGCCACAGCCCTGCTGGCCCCCTGGCCCGCGGCGATCGGCTACCGGCGCTTCCACCAGGGCCTGCTGGTGCGGAACGGCCTGACCCGCCGGGTGGCCTACGGAACGGTGCTCCGGCTCGCCACCATGTCCCTGGCCGCGGCCGGCCTGGCCCTGGGCACCCGGTTGCCGGGGGCCTGCATCGGCGCCCTGGCGCTCAGTTCCGGGGTGGTGGCGGAGGCCGCCGCGAGTCGCTGGATGGCACGCCACGTGGTCCGGGACCTCCTGGACCCCGGGCGGGAAAGCGGCCCGGCCCCGAGTCTCGGGGAGCTGGCCCGGTACTACTACCCCCTCGCCCTGACCTCGATCATCGCCATGAGCAACGCGCCCCTGCTCACCTTCTTCCTGGGCCGGGGCCGGGACCCGCTGCAATGCCTGGCCGCATGGCCGGTCGTCCATTCCTTCGTGTTCTTCTTCCGGAGCGGCGGCAGCGCCTTCCAGGAGGTGGGGGTCGCGCTCACCGGCACGGAGGGGCGGAACGAGGCCCAGGTCCGCCGGGCGGCGGCCCTGCTGGCGGCCTGCGCCACCGGCCTCATGCTGGCGGTGGTCCTCACGCCGCTTGGGGCGCTGTGGTTCCGCCGGGTGGTGGGCCTGGGCCCCGGGCTGCTGCCCTTCGCCCTGCTCCCCGCGCGGCTCCTGATCCTGCTTCCGGCCATGGAGTACCTGCTGAGCTTCCAGCGGTCCCGCTGGATCCTGGCCGGCCGGACGTCGGTGATCTCCACCGCCACCGCCCTGGAAACCGCGGTCCTGGTCCTGGGCATGACGCTGTTCGCCCTGGTCCTGGACTGGCGCGGCACCCTGGCGGCCGCCCTGGCCCTCACGGTGGGCCGGGCCGCGGCCTGCGGTTACCTGCTCCGGAAGGCGGCGGACCGGCCGGAGTGAGCGCCGGGAACTCGCAGAGGCTCGCGGAGGAATGGAATGAATGGTGTTGCCTGGATCAACCCCCTCTAGAAGCTCGTCCCCACGCTCCAGGTCAGGCTCGCCGCGCTCTTGAACGGCTTGCCGGACCCGTCGGCGACCTCCTTGCCCAGGCTGTCCTCCCGGATTTCGAGCCGGGTGAAGGTGGCGTGCCACCGGCGTTCCGCGCCCAGGGCGAAGGACGTGGCCCGCAGGCCGGCGTCCCGGGCGGGGGGCAGGGCCGCGGCCACGGAGGGATCGGCCCCCAGGCGGACCCCGGTGTCGTCCTTGAACACCTCAGCCCGGGCGAAGCCCGACCACGCGTCCGTGAACTGGTACTTGCCGATGAGGCCGGCCCCGGACCAGGCGGCCCTGACCGGCCCGGTGGCGCCCTGGAAGGCGCTGGCGGGCAGGGTCTCCCGGGCGGACTCCCCTTCCCACAGGAGGGTGGCCTTGCCCCAGGCCCAGCCGCCCGACAGGCAGAGCCGCTCCCGCTTGCGGCCTTCGGCGCCGGCGGCGCCCCCCGTCGCGTTCTGTTCGGCGCCGCTGAAGGCCATGAGGGTGACGAACCGGTCCGAGGCGCCCCCGTGGTTGTAGGTGAGGCCGAGTCCGGCGGTCTTGCCCTTGTTGTTGTCCTGGACGCGGTCCTCGCCGTTGTAGACCCACAGGTCGGCGCTCCAGGCCGTGGAGAAGGCGTGGTGCCAGTTGAGCCCCACCTGGGCGACGGGGATGGCGTAGGTGAAGAGGAGCCCCCGGCTGGCGGTGATGTCCTGGGTGGGGTCCAGGACTTCCATGCCCATGGGCGTATACATCCGGCCGAACTTCAGGGTGTCCGCGCCGCCGGTCCAGACGAGCTGGGCTTCGGGCCAGGCGAAGGAGCCGGTATCGGCGGGACTGCCGTTGGGGGCCAGGGTGCCGGCGTTCAGGAACCTGGCGGCCTGGCCCGCCAGGAGGGTGAACTTCAGGGACCAGCCGTCCGCCAGGGTCACGTCGGCGCCCAGCTGGAGGCCGTCCACGGCCAGGTGGCCCTCACCCGAGTCCGCGGAGCGCAGGAAGAGACTCCCGTCGGAGGTGGACTGGTTGGAGGCGGCGCCCGAGGCCCAGAGGGCGCCTCGCCACTTGACGGCCGGTCCCGGCGCGGGCGGGGGTGTCTGGGCGGCGAGGCCCAGGCCGAGAAGGGCGGGCAGGAAAAGGGGTATGCGCATGCATGCTCCGGAAGGAACAGGGTCGACGCCCAGGGTGTGGCCGCAGTGGAACGCTGCAGGGGGACGGGTCACGGCCCGATGGCCAGGGGCCCCTGTTCCGAGGTGCGGACCCGGTAGCAGTCCAGCAGCTCCAGGATGAAGATCTTGCCGTCCCCCACGTGGCCCTCCGCGGACTTGCCCGCGCTCAGGATGGCCTCCACCGCGGGCTGGACGTAGTCCTCGTTCACGGCGATCTCGATCTTCACCTTGGGGAGAAGGCGGACCAGGTCGATCTTGTTGCCCCGGAACTGGTCCGAGAAGCCCTTCTGGGTGCCGCAGCCCCGGACGTCGGAGACCGTCATCAGGTGGATGTCCCTGAGGTGCAGGGCGGCCTGGACATCCTCGAACCGGTCGGGGCGGATGATGGCGATGATCATCTTCATGGTTGACTCCTTTTGCTGGGGTTGGGTCAGGATCGCTTCGCTCACTTCCGGCCGAGGCCGCGGATCTCGATGGGCGCGCCGGCGGGGGCCGCGAGGGCCGAGATCACGTATTCGGGGTAGGCCGAGATGCCGTGCTCGTGGACATCCATGCCGTCCAGCTCGCCCTCCTTGGAGAGCCGCAGGAGGCCCGCGGCGTTGATGGCATGCATGACCGCGAGGGCGACGGCCACGGTGGCTCCCGTGACGATGAGGCTTCCGATGGCCTGGGCCTCCAGGACCTTGAAGCCCCCGCCGTAGAACAGCCCGGTCAGCCTGCTGGACAGGTCGGGCGAAACCGGGTCGCTGCCGATGGCGGAGAATTCGCCGCTGGCGAAGAGGCCTAGGGAGAGCGTGCCCCAGATGCCGTTCATCATGTGCACCGGCACGGCGCCGATGGGATCGTCGATGCGCAGGTATTCGAGCAGGTCCACGCCGAGGATGACGATGACGCCGGCCAGCGCGCCGATCACGACCGAGCCGAAGGGACTCACCCAGTAGCAGGGGCAGGTGATGGCCACCAGGCCCGCCAGGAACCCGTTGGTGATCGAGCCCGCGTCCCACTTGTCCGTGCGGCGGTAGACGAAGAAAACGGCCGTCAGACCCGCGGCGCAGGCGGCGAGGGTCGTGTTGGCGGCCACCCGGCCCACCCCTTCGAAGTCCATGGCGGAGAGGGTGCTGCCGGGGTTGAAGCCGTACCAGCCGAACCAGAGCAGCAGGCCGCCGCACACGGCGATGGTCAGATCGTGGGGCGTCATGGGGCCGCCGCCGTCCCGCTTGAACTTGCGCCCGAGCCGCGGGCCCAGGACGATGGCGCCGGCCAGGGCCACGGCGCCGCCGATGGTGTGCACCACCGTGGACCCCGCGAAGTCATGGAAGTTCATGCCCAGCGAAGCGAGGAAGTGCCCGTCGCTGCCCATGGTGGCGAGGAACCCGTCCGGCCCCCAGGCCCAGTGGCCGATGATGGGGTAGATGAAGCCGGAAACCGCGAAGCTGTACAGGATGTCGCCGATGAAGTCGGTGCGCCCGATCATGGCGCCGGAGGTGATGGTCGAGCAGGTGTCCGCGAAGGCGAACTGGAAGAGCCAGTGGGCCAGGAAGGCCACGCCGGTGGCCCCGTAGGTGGCCGGGGCGCCCTTGAGGAAGAACCAGTGGTAGCCGATGAAGCCGTTGCCGGTGCTGAACATGAACGCGTAGCCGAAGGCCCAGAAGAGGATGCCGCACAGGCAGGTGTCGAACACGCACTCCACCAGCACGTTCACGGTCTCCCGGGAGCGGCAGAAGCCCGCTTCCAGCATGACGAAGCCCACCTGCATCGCGAAGACCAGGAAGGCTGCGAGCAGCACCCAGAGGGTGTTGAGGGGATTGATGATGTCCTTGGCGGCCACGGCCGGGGGCGCGGGCGCCGCAGGGGGGGCCGGAGCCGCCGCGGCCTGCACCGGGGGAGCAGCCGCAACGGCGGGAGGCGTGCCGGCCGGCGCCTGCGCCCGGGCGGCGTTGCCGTTGAGCAGCACCGGGATGAGGATCATCATGCCGAGCACCAGGGCGAGTCCCAGCAGCTTGCCCGAAGCCAGCGTCACGCCGTAGCGGCGCCACTCCGGATCCCGCAGCCGCAGGATCAGCCGAGCCATTTTCCCTTGGGTCGAGAGCTTTTCGCCCCCGCGTGCAATGCGCGTCATCGCAGGCTCCTTGGAATTGGGGTAGAGAAGGGCTCCGGCTCGCCATTGCGAGCCAGGGCGGGTGGGGTTGTGGGCGAAAAGCAAGCACCCCCGATCGGCTGTCGCGAATCGGGGGTGATGGTGACCGGTGGGAATGAACTAGCCTCTTCCCTCCCGGGTCCCTTCGCGATTCGCGGGGGGCCGGGGATTCTGCTGCTGCTGTCGGGAGGAGGAACGCATGACGGTCACCTGATGCAGAGAACCTTGTCACGGCATCATGGATCATTCAAGGATTATTTCTTTAAAATTTACTATAATTCTTGACAATTTTATATTTGTTTGCCTTTTATTTAATTTAATTCAAACGTTTTTAGTGATTACGTTCTCGGATCTCCGGCCATCGGCTCCGGGTCGGAGGGTGCCCGCGAACCGGATCCGGCGGCGAAGTTCCATCCCGAGGCAACCGATCCTGGAAGAATGAGCCATCCAGGCCAGGGGCACCCCATGTCGCATTCCGTCATGATTCCCATGTTCCTCCTAGCGTGCGGGTGCTTGTCGGCGCAGTCCGGGCAGGCCATCCCCCCCGGGCCATCGCCATCAAGGCGGCCGAGGAGGCCCCGGGGGAGCGGAAGGCGGCGCTGGTGATCGGCAATGCGGCCTACCGGGTCACGCCCCTGAAGAACGCCGTCCACGACGCCCAGGATATGGCCTCGGCCCTTCGGGACTGCGGTTTCAAGGTCCGGCTCGTCCTGGACGCGGACCGGGAGGGCATGTTCAAGGCGGTGCGCGAGTTCGGGCACCTGGAAGGCGGAGAAGGTGAGTTTCAAGCTGAACCAGGTGGAGACGATCAGGTAGCCGGGTCACCGGGACGTGCGTCCCGCAGGAGATTCATCCTCAATTGGGGCTGCCCTCATTCCAAGGCGCCTTGCGGGTTTGCCACCCCCGGCGAACGAACCGGCCTCTTGGCAAGATGGGGCAGACCGTCCCGAAGCTGGATGACGCCGCACTCATCGCAGATCCCATGAGAATAGATCTCATGGTTCTCTTTACGGCGTTCAAACACCCACCCCTTGCCCGTCCAGATTCGATTGCACCAGGCGCATCGATAGGACAGCAGAGCACCACGATTCGTATCCATGGCGTCCACCCGTCAGTGTGCGTAGGGGAAGATAAGCAAGAACCATGAGTTTGCAATGGGCAATCACGGGGTCCAGGTTCAGATCCCAGGCTGGCCACCGAACCCGATCCCAGGAGGGACATCGTGACCCTTGCGCTCAAAGACGCCACCGCCTGGGCCGGCTCCGGCCCGCAGCGCGTCTGTGGCATGGACAGAAATCAGCCCTTCCTTCCGAAGGGCTGATTTGGTGCCAGGTCTGGCGGAGAGAATAGGATTCGAACCTACGGTGCGATCACTCGCACACCTGATTTCGAGTCAGGCGCATTCGACCACTCTGCCATCTCTCCAGGACGGCCAGTCTACCAGAACCTCCCCCGCGTTGTCGCGGGGGACCGATTCACCCATGATGAATGGTCAGGCCCCCCTTCCGGGGCCCCATCCGGAGGTGCCCATGCGCTTGCACTGGATCGTCGCGGGGATCCTCGCCGCCGCGCCCCTGGGGGCGCAGGGGCTGACCCGGGAGGCGGCCTCGCGGTTCGCGGGGCATGTGCTCAAGTCCGTGGAACGGGAGTATCCCAACAAGCTGGACCACACCCTGGCCGGGCCGAAGGACGTGTTGGGGCCCCGGGACCTGCACCCCGCCTTCTACGGGTGCTTCGACTGGCATTCCTGCGTGCACGGGCACTGGATGCTGGTGCGGCTCCTGCGGGAGTTCCCGGACCTGCCGGAGGCGGGGGGGATCCGGCTGGCCCTGGACCAGGATCTGGCGCCGGAGCGCATCAAGGCGGAGGTGGCCTACTTCGTGGACCCGGCCCACAAGGGCTTCGAGCGCACCTACGGCTGGGCCTGGCTCCTGAAGCTGGCGGCGGAGCTGCGGGCCTGGGATTCGCCCGAGGCGCGTGGCTGGGCGGACCAGCTCCAGCCCCTCGCCGACGCGGTGGCGGCCCAGTTCGAGGCGTTCCTGCCCAAGCTCACCTACCCGAACCGCGTGGGGGTGCACCCCAACACGGCCTTCAGCCTGGACCTGGCCCTGGACTACGCCCGGGCCGCCAAGGACGCCCGCCTCGAGGCCCTCCTTGCGGAAAGGGCCCGCACCTACTTCGGCAAGGACCGCAACGGCCCCATGGCCTGGGAGCCCGGCGGCGAGGACTTCCTGTCGCCCTGCCTGGAGGAGGCGGCGCTGATGGTGAAGGTGCTCCCGGCCCGGGAGTTCAGGCCCTGGGTCGAAGGCTTCCTGCCCGGGCTTCTCAAGCACGGCGTCCTGGCGCCGGCGGTGGTGTCGGACCGCAGCGATCCCAGGATCGTCCACCTGGACGGCCTGAACCTCAGCCGCGCCCGGTGCCTCCACGCCCTGGCCGCGGGCCTGGGGCCGAAGGACCCCCGGGCCAAGGCCCTGGAGAAGGCCGCGATGGAGCATGCGGCGGCGGCCCTGCCCCACGTGGTGTCCGGGAACTACGAAGGGGACCACTGGCTGGCCACCTTCGCGGTGCACCTGCTGGGGGAGATGAAGCCGCAGCGCTAAGTGAACCGTATTGCTCTAAGGCCCGTGACTGGCCGCGACCAACGTCCACGGTCCCGCGGCCAGGATCGCCTGCAGGGAGGCCGCGTGCCGGGCGTCCAGGTTCGCCAGGGCCTCGTCCAGCAGCAGCAGCGGGCGTCCCGAAGCCAGGGCGCCCGTGAGGGCGATCAGCTGGCGCTGGCCGCCGGACAGGTTCCTCCCGCCGGGCGGGAGCAGGGTCCGGTAGCCCATGGGCAGCGTGTCCACCAGGGCCTGGAGTCCCGTCATGCCGGCGGTTTCCAGGAGTCTTTCCATGGGCGCCCCGTTGGAGAAGATCCGCAGGTTGTCCTGGATCGAGCCCCCGAAGATCCGCACGAACTGGGGCAGGTACAGCAGGTCGCGGCGGACCGTCCTGGGGTCCCGCCCGGCCACCAGGACCCTGCCCTTTTCGGGCACATGGAGGCCCGCCAGCAGGCGGAGCACCGTGGTCTTCCCGAACCCGGAAGGCCCCCCCAGCGTCACCTTCTGGCCGGGCTCCACCCGCAGGGCGTACCCCTGGAGCACCCACGGGTCCGAGGGGCCGTAGCGGAACCAGACGTCTTCCAGCACCACCGGAATCGGCGCGGGGGAGGGCTTTCCATCCCGAGGCGGCGCTTCGGGTTCCTGGGAGAGGATTTCCTGGGCCCTGGCCAGCTGCGGCTTCAGGACCATCAAGGTCAAGGCGGTGTGCGCCACCGCCATGAAGGAAGCGGTGAACCCGGTGCCGAGCTGGAGGAAGGCGAACAGCTTGCCCGCGGTCAGGGCGCCGTCCAGCAGGCACCGCCCTCCGTGGAGGAACAGCCCGATGGCCAGGCCTTGGCTGACCAGGCCCATGACCAGGTCGGACGCGAGGTTGATCCGGCCCCGGGCCAGCTCCAGGCTCAGCACGGCCCGACAGCGGCCCCGCCAGCGGCCCAGGGCCTGGCCCTCCGCTCCGGCCGCCTTGAGGGTGCCGATGCCGGCCACCAGCTCGATCAGGAGGCTGTGCTCCCGGGCGGCCGCTTCCACCTGCCTGGCCTGCAAACGCGCGCTGATCCGGCCCACCGCGAACGTCATCAGGGCCAGGAGCGCGGTCGCCAGGAGGACCACCAGCGCGGGGCCCGGCAGCATGGCGAACATCACCGCCAGGTGAAGGAGGCTCAGGGCCCCGCCGAGGAATGCCCCCACCGTCTTGGCGGGCAGCAGGTCCCGGGCCGCCGCGAAGCCTCCGAAGGCCTGCATGAGTTCGCCCAGGGTCCGGGACTGGAGAAAGGGGAACGGGCACCGCAGGACATGCTCCAGGAAGCCCCGTTCCGCTGCGACGCTGACCCGGGTGGACAAATGGAGAAGCACCCGCTCCTGGATCCAGCCGATCCAGACCTGGTGGACCGTGGCCAGGAGCATCCCGGCCACGACCAGGCCCAGGAGCGAGCTCGCCCCATCCGGCAGGGCCCGGTCCATGACGAGCGCCGTGATGGCCGGGGTGATCAGGGCCATGCCCTCCAGCATCAGGACCGCCGCGCCGATCTGCGCCAGGCAGGCCGGGTTGCCCAGGAACAGCGGTTTCAGCCGGGCCCAGGGGGTCGCGCCCGGGGGAAGTCCGGGCGAGAGATCGAGGACCTGGCCTGAGACCCGCTCCGACAGGGCCTCCGGGCGCAGGGAGAGGATGCCCCCCGGCGTTTCCACCTGGAACCGCCCCTTCCGGAAACGGAGCAGGAGCAGCCAGGTGCCATCCTGGAGTTCGGCCAGGGTGGGGCTGGCCAGGTAGCGGAGCTCCCGGCCCTGGATCCGGGCCGCCCGGCCCTGGATGCCGTGCGCTTCCAGGGCCCCGGCCATCTGTTCGGGTTCGGGCCCGGTCCAGGGGCCATCCTGGAAGGCCTGGAAGCCGCCTTCGTGGCCAAGCCTGCCCAGGAGGCGCCAGAGCGCCTCGATCGCCGGGAAGCCGGACAACGGCGGGGATTCAGGCATGGTCCGACGCCGCGAGCAGCTCCCGGAACAGCCCGGGACGTCCCTGGAGGTCCCGGAACGTGCCTTCCTGGACGACCCGCCCGTCCTGGAGCACCAGGATCCGGTCGGCGTCCCGCACCGTGGCCATGCGGTGGGCGATGATGATCCGGGTGCAGCCGAGCCGCGCGAGGTTGGCATGGACCCGGGCCTCGGTGGCCAGGTCCAGGGAGCTGGTGGCCTCGTCCAGGACCAGGATGGCGGGGTCGCGGGCCAGGGCCCTGGCGAGGCTCAGGCGCTGGCGCTGGCCTCCCGAGAGCAGGCTGCCGTTCTCGCCCACGCGGCTGTCGAACCCCCGGGGCAGGTTGCCGATGACGTCGTCCACGCAGGCCATCCGCGCCGACCACTGGAGCCGGTCCCGGGACAGCCCGTCGTCGTGGAGGGTGAGGTTGGCGCGGACCGTGTCGTCGAACAGGAAGGTTTCCTGCATCACCATCCCCACCTGCCTGCGCACCGCGGTCAGGTCCAGGTGCCGGAGGTCGCGGCCGTCGAAGCGGACGGTGCCCTGGTCCGGGAGGTGGAGCCCGAGGCAAAGCCGCGCCAGGGTCGATTTGCCGGCCCCGGTCGGCCCGACCAGGGCCACCTTCTCCCCGGGCGCGATGCGGACGCTGACGCCGTCCAGGGCCGGCCTGCCCCCCGGCGCGTAGCGGCAGGTCACCTCCCGGAGCTCGACGGCGCCCTTGAGCCGGCCTGGATCCCCGGTCCCGGCGGGTTCAGCGGGCGTTTCAAGCACGTCGTCCAGGCGCCTCAGGTGGGTGCCCAGGGACTGGAGCCGGAGGACGGCGCCCAGGAGGGAGCCCATGGGCCCCAGGAACAGGCCCTGGAGCGTCAGGAAGGCCACGAAGGTGCCGAGGGTCATGCGCTGGGCCAGGACCTCCTGGCCCCCCACCGCGAACACCAGCAGGCCGGCGACGCCCTGGAACAGGCCCAGGAACAGGCCCGAAATCCGGGCCAGGCGCTGGGCTTCCAGCCCCTGGTTGACGCGTTCGGTCATTCGGTGGGCCCAGCGGTTCACCATGCGCCCTTCCGCCCCGCCGGCCTTGGTGGCCTCCAGGCCGGACAGGGCCTCGAGCATGGCCGCGCCCTCGCGCCCCTCCGCCGCCAGCCCGGAAGCCAGCAGCTGGCGATTGCGGTCCCAGAGCACCCCCATCACGGCGGCGTCCAGCAGGCTGATGGCGATGACCAGCCCCGCCAGCCTGGGGTGGTAGGCGATCATCAACGCCGCGAACCCCACCAGCAGGACCCCGTCCAGCAGGGCATTGACGGCCCGGGTGCTCAACAGGTCCTGCAGATCGGCATTGCTCCTGGCCCGCTGGACCAGATCGCCCGGATCGCGCTGCAGGAAGAAGCCCAGCGGCAGCTTCAGCAGGTGGCCGAGAAACCGGCTCATGAGCGCCAGGTTCAATTCCGTCTGGAGGTTCAGGACCACCCAGCTGCGCACCAGCCCCAGGACGACCGTGGTGACCGCCGCCGAGCCCAGGCCGAGGCCCAGGCCCCACAGCCAGGGTTCCTGCCTGGGCCCGACGACGCGGTCCAGCAGCAGCTGATTGGCCACGGGAAAGGCCAGGCCGACGACCTGCAGCGCCAGGGTGGCGAGAAGGATCTGGACCAGACCGGGCAGGTTGCGGCGGAAGACGTCCCGGTACTTGGCCAGGCTGGGCCTGACCCGGGGCCTCGGGACCAGGGCCTGCGTGGGCGCGAACGCCAGCGCGGCGCCGGTGAAGCTGCGCCCCAGCTCGCGCAGGTCCGCCCGCCGCCGCCCGGAAGCCGGATCCACCAGGGTGGCGCCGGTCCTGTCCACCCGTTCCACCACCACGAAGTGGTCGAAGTCCCAGTGGAGGATGGCGGGCAGCGCCAGGTCGGGCAGCTGCTCCAGTTCCAGGGCCACGCCCTGCGCCTGCAGCCCATAGGTCCGGGCCGCCTTGACGATCGCCAGCGCGCTGGCCCCGTCCCGGGAAATGCCGCAGGCCTGGCGGACCTCGGCCAGCGGCGCGTGGTGGCCATGGTAGGCCAGGATCATGGCCAGGGCGGCGGCTCCGCATTCGGTGGACTCCATCTGGGCGATCTGGTCCACCCGCCTCCGGCGCCACCCGTTCCACGCCATCAGCGCAGCCACTTGCGAAGCGGATCCAGCACCAGGGTGATCAGGCGCTGGCGCCTCAAGGTGAACCGGACGTTCAACAGCATGCCGGAGCGCAGGGGGATCCCGGCCTTCTGCACGGCCCGGGTGTCGGTGAGGCCCAGCTCCACCCGGAAGGCCGGGACATGGGGAAACGGGTTGTCGCCCAGGGCCTCGCGGATCTCGAAGGCCGAGGCCAGATCATCGCTGATGCGCTCGACCCGGGCCGCGACGGTCCCGTATTCGGCGTAGGGCAGCTGATCCAGTTCCAGCCGGACGGCATCGCCCGGGCGCACGAAGGCGCGGTCCTTCTCTTCCAGAAAGGCGACCACCTCCAGGGAGGCGTTCCGGGGAATGAGCTTGCACAACGCCTGGCCCGCCCTGACCGCTTCGCCGGGTTTGACCAGCATCGCCTCCACCCTTCCGCCTTCGGGCGCCTGGATGAGGGTCTGGCCGGCCAGGAAGGCCAGCGCCTCGGCCCGGACCTCCGCGCCCTGGATGGTCTGGCGGCGCTGCCAGAGGCTGTCCTGGCGACCGTTCTCCAGCGCGGCCCATTCCTGCGACGCCATCTCCAGGGCCTGGCCGGACTGGCTGAGCTGGCGCTGGGACTGGGCCAGGGCCTCCCGGGCCTCGTCCACCTTGGCGGGGCTCAGGACGCCTTCCCGTTCCAGGTTCAGGCTGCGCTGGAGGTTCAGTTCCATGATGGCGAGGGACTGGCGCTGGCTCCGGCTCTGCTCCTTCAGCATGGCCATGCGCCCCTCGAGCCTCCGGAGCTGTTCGGCGTGGCTCCGGTCCTGCAGCGCCGTCGTGACCTTGTAATGGCTCCTCACCGATTCCACCTGGCGCCTCGCCTCCAGCAGCCGGGCCTGGACCGGGGGCGCCTCGATCCGCACCAGCACGGCGCCCGGCTCCACCTGCTGGCCGGAACGCGCTTCCACCTGGCCAACGGTGCCATCCAGCTGGGCGATGACAACCCGGATGCCGGAGCGGGGCCGGAGGATCCCCCGGGCCCGGCCGTTCACCTCCGCCCGGCCGAAGAGGGAAGCCAGAAGCGCGGTCCCGACGCCCGAGAGGAACACCATCAACAGGGCCCAGGTCCACGGCGGGGAAACCCTCACCAGCCCCCGCCCCTCCTCACCCTCGAGGCGGTGGTCCAGGGCCTCCTGGCGGAACAGGCTGGGCGGATTCTCGTTCATGGGCCTCCGGCCAGCCATCCTGGACGGACAGGCCCGCGCAACCTTCGAGTGACGGGGGAATGAGGTTTGTTCCCTGATCCGGGCCGGAACCGGCCCTGGTTCACCTTCGTCGCCGGAAGAAATCCTGCAGCTGCCCCCTGCACTCCGCCTCCAGAAGCCCCCCCTCGAAGGCCGGCCGGTGGTTCAGGTTCACCCGGGCCAGCTCCTCCTGCAGGCGGCTGACGCCCACCTTGGGGTCCGCCGCCCCGAAGACCACCCGCTCCACCCGGGCCAGGGTGAGCGCGCCGAAGCACATGAGGCAGGGCTCCAGGGTCACGTAGAGCGTCGCTCCGGGCATGCGGTAGTTGCGCAGCCAGTCGCCGGCGCTGCGCAGGGCGGTGATCTCGGCGTGGGCGGAGGGGTCGTGGGACGAGATGGGGCAGTTGTGGCCGCGGGCCACGAGCTTGCCGTCCACCACCAGGACGGCGCCGATGGGCACTTCGTCCTTGCGGTCGGCCTTCTCGGCCTCCTCCATGGCCAGCTTCATGAAATAGATGTCATCGCCCGAAAACATTCACCGGCTCCTGGAAACGTCCCTCCCCATCATCGCTCCAAAGGCCTTCTCGAGTTCAACCTGCTGTTCGTGGAGCCCCAGGGCGCGCAGGGCGTCGCGCAGGGGCTGGAAGACCGCCGTCTCCTCCTGGACGCGGCGCTCCAGGAACCAGGAGCGCTCCCAGGGACGCAGGTCCTTGAGGGGGCGCGGGTCCAGCACCTCCCAGCAGGCCTGGAACCAATCCCGCATCTGGAAGAAATCACCCTGGCGGCGCAGCTCCGCGGCCACGGCGCGCTGGACGTCGTAGGGGAGGGCCGTCCTCCAGTCCCCGCCCGGGAACCAGTAGGGCAGGCTCCGGGCCAGGTCCAGGATGGAGGGGTGGCCCGGATGGAAACGCGCCCAGGAGATCCAGGTCCGCCACAGCTCCGTGTCGCTGGGCCAGCTGCGCAGGAGGGCCTCCAGGTCCGGCAGCACCGCTTCGGCCGCCCCGCCCCACAGAGCCTCGCCGGGCTTCCAGCCCTCCTTCGGCTGGAAGGGCAGCACGAGCTGGGCCCGGGCGGCGTCCTCGACCATGAGGGGCTCCAGGCGGCGGTCCGGCATGCGCGCCAGGAGGGCCTGGAACCGGGCCCTTCGGGCCGCCGTGTGGCGCGGGTCCTGGGCGATCACCCGCCCCAGCCGCTCCAGGAGGGGCGTGCCCTGCCCCGCCAGGACCGCGGCCAGGCCCCTGGGCTCGGGGCACGTCTCGCCGGTGGCGCGGAGCTCCTCCCCCTGGAAGAGGGCCCACCGCGCCGCGGAGGTCCAGCCGTACCGCGCCCGCAGCCTCCGGTGCTCCCCGGGGGAGGCGATCTCCCACCGGAGCTCCCCCGGGGACCACGGGGCGAGGTCGGGGGCGTCCCGCAGGGCGGTCCAGGCCAGGAGCCAGGAGGGGCGGCCCAGGAGCGTGACGCGCAGGGACGGCGCCACCCGGGGCATGGGGGGCCGCCGGAGGGGGCGCACCGTGGCCTGCACCAGGAGGCGGCGCCAGGCCGCGGCGTCCGCGGTGGACTCCAGGCCGCCGCGCCGGATGATGTTCATCTGGACGGCCCGGGCGCCGCCCCACTCCCCGGCGGCGTCCAGGGCGGCCCGGGCCTGGTCCCAGGCTCCGGTGGCCGCCAGGGCCGAGGCCTTGTGGGCCAGGAGGCCGGCCTGCAGCTCGCAGTGGTCCTCCCAGCCCTTCGGGGTCAGGGGCTCGGGAGGCCCCTGGGGCGCCAGGTCGGCCAGGAGCCGCAGCTCGCCGTCGAAGTCCCGGCGGCGGCGGTAGGGCTCCAGGAGGCTGTTGAGGATGTGCGGCGAGGGCCAGACCTCGCCGGGAACCGCCAGGACGCTGCCCGAGAGCGTCTCCGGCAGGTTCCGCGCCCCGTCCAGGGTCTCCATCCAGAGCTGGGCCAGCCCCGGGTCCTCCGGGTCGGCCATGGCCCGTTCCCCGGCCTCCGAAGCCAGCCCCCGGAACATCCCGCGAAGGGCCGTGGACTGGCCGAGGTCGAACAGGGCCAGGCGCGACGCGAGCCCATGGCCGCCGCGGAGCCATCCGTCCACCCTGGAGAGGTTCTCCAGGGCCTCGCCCACGCCCTGGTAGAGCTCTCCGGCCCGGGCGTCGCCGTCCGCCCCGGCCAGGGAGACCCGGTCCCCCTCGGGCGCCGCGCCGGGCTCGGGATGCCACGCCGGCACCCGCACCTTGCCCTGGCTGTCCAGGCTGGCGAGCCGGGCCCTCAGCAGGCGCATCTCGAAGGCCAGCGCCTCGTTGCGGGCCTCTCCCTGGCCGGGGTTCTCCTTCAGGAAGGCGTCCCGCGCCTCCCAGCGGGCCAGGGCGCCCGACGCGTGGACGGCGTCCAGGAGCGCGGCCCCCCCGGGGCGCTCCCGGCCCGTCCCGGCCACGTCCCCGGAGGGCGCCAGGAGGGCCCACTGGGCCCCCAGGGACGCCTGCAGGTCCTGGGCCGGGGCGGTTCCCAGCACCTCGATCCCCCAGTCGCCCCCCGCGGCCAGTTTCTGGTAGTCCAGGTCGGCCAGGAGCTCCGCCGGGGCGACGAGGTTGGGCCGGACGCAGAGGGTCCAGCGGTTGCGGGCCGCCTCCGCCTTCCGGTGGGCCTGGACGAAGTCCTCCCACGGTCCCGCCAGGGCGATCGAACATGAAAAGATGAAGACGAGGAATTTCCGGACCACGAGGAGTTAGTGCGGGAATAGCCTTCCGGGATCCAGGGAGCCGGCGGGTTCCTGGTCCAGGATCCCCCGGGCGGCGGCGGCGCCCACGGCCAGGCCCGAGGTCATGCCGTGGCCGCCCAGGCCCGCCACCCAGTAGAGGCGCGGGTTCACGGGGTCGGGCCCCAGGACGAAGCGGCGGTCGGGGGCGAAGGTGCGGATGCCGCACCAGAGGCGCGCGACGGGCGCCTCCTCGAAGGCGGGGGCCAGGTCCCGGAGGGAGCCGGCGAGACCCTCCAGCACGGAGTCGTCGTTGGGCGGCTGGAGCCCCCGGGGCGGAAGCGCCACGGGCTGCTCCTCGCAGGCGCACAGGAGCACGCCCCCGGACTCCGGGCGCAGGTAGAGGGGCCGGTCCGCCCACCACGTGTAGGGCCGGTCCGGGGCCACCGGGGCCGGGCTCCACACCAGGTGGCGGCGCAGGGGCGCGAAGTCGATGGCGAGGCCGCCCGCCATGCGCCCGATCGCCCCGGCCCAGCCCCCCGCGGCGTTCACCAGGGTGCGGGCGCGCAGCTCCCCCCGGTCCGTGGTCACGCGAAACCCGCCGTCCTCGGCGCGGATGCCCTGCACCTGGCACCCGAACCGCACCTCGGCGCCGCCGGCCCGGGCCCCGTCGGCGCAATGCCGGAGTAGCGCCGCGGTGTCGATGAGCCCGTCGGAGGGGATGTGGAGGTGCTCGTGGGCCCGCAGCCCCGGGAAGGGCGCTCCCGCGCCCCGCCGCGCCGGAAGCCCGAAGGCCTCCGCCTCCCGGGCCAGGGCCTCGGCGCCCCCCGGGTCGGCGCCCAGCAGGAAGCCGCCGGTGGGGGTCAGCAGCCCCGCCGCCGCCAGCCGGTCCCGGCCCTGGATGGCCAGGGCGGTGTGCTCGGCCCGCCCCGTGAGCTGGCGCGCGATGCCCGCGTTGTGCCCGCTGGCGTAGAACCCGGGAAGGTCCTCCCGCTCCACCACCACGACCCCCTTCCGCCCCGCCCGGGCCAGGTGGCAGGCCGTGGAAAGGCCGGCGACGCCGCCGCCGATGATGAGGATCTCCGCATTGTCCAGGACCATGGCCACTCCAGGGTCCAGTGTGCCATCTTGACGGGGACCGGTCCCCACCCTATGCTTGCCTTACCCCACCCCAGGGGGGGTGGGTATAAGGGAGAAGTCATGATCCAGTTGAAGATCGAAGGGATGACCTGTGGCCATTGCGTCATGGGCGTGAAGCAGGCGCTCGCCGCCGTGCCGGGCGTGCAGGGGACGGTCGAAGTCGATCTGGCGTCCGGCCAGGCCAAGGTGGACGGTTCCGCGGACGCCGCGGCCCTCATCGCCGCGGTGGAGGAGGAAGGTTTCTCCGCCACCCTGGCCCAGTGAGCCGGCCATGGCGGATCCCTGCTGCGGCCACGGGCTGCGACTGGACACGCCGGTGCGGGAGGACGCCCGCAGGCGCCTCCTGTCGGTGAAGGGGCACGTGGAGGGCATCCTCCGCATGCTGGAGGACGAGACGGTCTACTGCGTGGACATCCTCAAGCAGGTCAAGGCGGTGGACGGGGCCCTCGCCAAGGTGGGCAACCTGGTCCTCCAGAGCCACCTCAAGCATCACGTGGTCACGGCCCACGAGCGCGGCGACGAGGACCGCATCGTGGACGAGCTCATGGAACTTCTCAAATACCGCTAGGAGCCGACGTGGAAAGGCTGTTCAAGGTCGAGGGCATGACCTGCGCGAGCTGCGTGCGCAGGGTGGAGAAGGCGCTGTCCGCCGTGGGGGACGTCGCCCAGGTGCAGGTGAACCTCGCCACGGAGGAAGTGCGCATGGTGTTCCCCGGCGCCCCGGCCGGGGACCCGGAGATCGCCAAGGCCCTGGAGGCGAGGGGCTACCGCATGGCCGCGGAGGAGGCCGTCGAGGCCGACCCCTCCCGCGAGGCCCTTGCGCGGGTCGCGGTGGCCTGGGCCGGCACCCTGCCCCTCATGGCCGGCATGTTCCACCTCTTCCACCTGCCCTGGCCCGTCCAGGCGCTCCTGGCGGGCGTTTCCGCCTTCGGCGCGGGCAGCGGCTTCTTCCGCCGCGCCTTCCGCCAGGCCCTGCGGCTCGAGACGAGCATGGACACCCTCATCGCCCTGGGTGCCTCGGTGACCTGGGTCTTCGCGGTGTGGGAGAGCCTGCAGGGCGCGCCCCACCCGCCCTTCGAGAGCGCCGCGGCCCTTTCCGCCTTCCTCCTCACGGGCAAGTTCCTGGAGGTCAAGGCCCGCCACCGCGCCACCGGCAGCCTGGAGGCGCTGGTGAAGCTGGCGCCGGCCGTGGCCTTCCGCCTGCGGGAGGACGGCTCGGAGGAGGAGGTCCCCAGCCGCCTCGTGCAGCCCGGGGACCGCCTGCGGGTGCGCCCGGGCTCGGCAAGCCCCGTGGACGGCACCGTCCTCGAAGGCGTGGCCGAAGTGGAGGAGGCGCTCCTCACCGGCGAGCCCCTGCCCGTCACCAAGGGCCCCGGGGACGCCGTCATCGCCGGCGCCATGGTCCACGGCGGCGCCCTGGAGATCGAGGCCTCCTCCACGGGCCGCGATACGTGGCTGGCGCGCCTGGCCCGCCAGGTGGCCCAGGCCCAGGGCTCCCGCGCCCCGGCCCAGGAACTGGCGGACCGGGTGTCCGCGGTCTTCGTGCCGGCGGTGCTCATCCTCTCCGCCCTGACCCTGGCCGGGTGGTGGTGGCACACCGGCGCCCTGGCCCTGGCCTGGCGCCCCGCCGTGACCCTCCTGGTCATCGCCTGCCCCTGCGCCCTGGGCCTGGCCACGCCCGTGGCCTCGGCCGCGGCGCTGGGCACCGCGGCCCGCAACGGCCTCCTGGTGCGCGACGCCTCGGCCATGGAGGCCCTGGCCCGCGCCACCGACCTCGCCTTCGACAAGACCGGCACCCTCACCCAGGGCAGGCCCGTCCTCCAGCGCGCGGAGGGCGACCCGGACACCCTGCGCCTCGCCGCGTCCCTGGAGCGGAACTCCGAGCACCCCGTGGCCCGCGGCATCCTGGAAGCCGCCGCCGGCCTCGACCTGGCCGAGGTGCGCGGCTTCCGCTCCCACCCCGGCCAGGGGGTGGAGGGCGCCGTGGAAGGCCGCGCCCTGCGCCTGGGCAACCCCGCCTTCGTGGGCCACCCCTTCGACGCCGACCCCACCGGGGTCACCGTGGGCCTGGCCGAGGGGGACCGCCTCCTGGGCGTCCTGGTGCTGGCCGACGCCCTGCGGGACGACGCCCATGCCACCGTCGCCGAGCTGTCCCGCCAGGGCCTGACCCTCCACCTCCTCAGCGGCGACCGTCCCGAACCCGCCCAGGCCCTGGGCAACGCGCTGGGCATCCCCGACGCCCGCGGCGGCTGCCGCCCTGGCGACAAGGCCCAGGCCATCCAGGACCTCCAGGCCAAGGGCGCCGTCGTCGCCTTCGTGGGCGACGGCGTGAACGACGGCCCCGCCCTGGCCCAGGCCGACGCCGGCATCAGCCTCCCCGGCCTCGAGGCGGCCCAGGCCGCCGCGCCCCTGAACCTCCTGCGCGAAGGCCTCGTCCCCCTCCTCCAGGCCCGCCGCCTCAGCCTGCGCACCCGCACCGTCATCCGCCAGAACCTGGCCTGGGCCTTCGGCTACAACCTCGTCCTGGTCCCCCTGGCCGCCTTCAACCTGCTGGACCGCTTCGGCGGCCCCATGCTGGCCGGCGCCGCCATGGGCCTGAGTTCGCTCACAGTGGTCCTCAACGCCTTGCGCCTGCGCAGGCCCTGACTAGAATCGATTGGAAGGAGTACCGAATGCTGCCCATCCTTTTCGCCGTCGCCGCCGTGGTGGCCCCCGCCCCCGCCGCCAAGCCCGCCACCAACACCAAGTGCCCGGTCATGGGCGACAAGGTCGATCCCAAGAAGAGCCCGAAGGTCGTGGTGAGGGGACAGGAGTATTTCATCTGCTGCGGCGGGTGTAAGGGCAAGCTCGAGAAGGATCCCGACAAGTACCTCAACAAGGACGGCACGCCCAAGAACGCGAAATAGCTATACCGCCCTCACCGGGAGCAGGAGGCTGAAGAGGCTGCCCTGCTCGAGGGGCTCGTAGCGCGCCTCGCCGTGGTGGTCCTCGGCGATGCGGCGAACGATGGCCAGGCCCAGGCCGGTGCCCTTCTGCTTGGTGGAGAAGTAGGGCTGGAACAGGTTGGGGCGGTCGGCCTCGGGGACGCCGGGGCCGTCGTCGGCCACGTCCAGGCGGAGCACGGGGCCCTGGTGCGCGAGGGCCACGCGGATGCGGCCCCGGCCCTCCAGGGCGCCGATGGCGTTGTCCACCATGTTGATGAGGGCGCGCTTGACCATGTCGCCGTCCCACAGTACCTCCAGGGGGCCGGGGAGGTCCAGGTCGAAGGTGATGCCGGGGTAGGTGGGCTCGTAGAGGCGGATGGCCTGGCGCACCAGGTCGGGGGCGTCCAGCGGCGCCGGGTGGGGCGCGGGGAGCTTGGCGAACTGGCTGAAGCTGTCCACGAGGCGCGTGAGGCTGGCCACCTCGGCCAGGATGGTCTCGGCGCCCTCGGCCACGGTCTGGGGGTCCAGGCGGCCCTCGCGGCTGCGGCGCTGCAGGCGCTGGGTGGTGAGCTTGATGGGGGTGAGGGGGTTCTTCACCTCGTGGGCCATGCGCCGGGCCACCTCCTGCCACGCGGCGCGCTTTTCGGCCTGGGCCAGGGCGGAGAGGTCCTCCAGCACGGCCAGGACGCCGCCTCCGGTGAGCGGGATGACGATGGCGCGCACGGGGTGGCCGTCCCCTTCCCCGCCGATGCGGATCTCCTCCACGTGGGGCCGGCGGGAGGCCTGGACCGTGGCCAGGAGCTCCGGCAGGCGGCCCAGGCTGGGCTGGCGGGCCAGTTCGGCCCAGCCCCGCTCCAGGAGATCCCAGTTCTCCACCCCCAGCCAGCGCCGGGCCACGGAGTTGAAGGTGCGCAGCTCCAGGTCCCTCTGCCAGCTGAGGATGCCCACGGGCAGGGCCTCCATGAGCTGGCCCAGGTAGGCGCGCTGGCCCTCGATGCGCTCGGCCTGGGCCTCGATGGCGGTGCGGGACTGGCGCAGGTCGCGGGTCATGGCGTTGAAGCTCTGGCTCAGGAAGGCCAGCTCGTCCTCGCCCTGCTCGGGCAGGGACACGTCCAGGTCGCCCGTGCCGATGCGCTGGGCGGCCTTGGCCAGGGCGCGCACGGGCTCGGAGATGGTGCGGGCGATGGCCAGCCCCGTCCACACCGCCACGAAGAGCGTGAGCATGGTGAGGAAGAGCAGCGTCCGCTGGGGCAGGGTCTCCAGCACCTCCCGGCCCGCGTGCATCTGGAAGGACTCCCGGTAGCGCTTGTCCAGGCGGATCATGCCCTCCAACGCCGCGCGGGAGAGGAAGACGCCGGCCACCACCCGGTCGCCGGAGGGGCTCCGGGGGCCGGTGCCCACCTGCCATTCGCCCTCGGGCACGGGCACCGCCTGGATGCCCTCGCGCAGGTCGGAGAGCGCGGGCGGGACGAGGCCGTGGGCCAGGGCCACCGTCGCCACCCCCTGGGCGGGGACCCGGGCCAGGAGGTCGAAGCCGGTGCCCTCGCGCTCGCGCGCGGGGTCGCGCAGGGCCTCGGGCGCGATGCGGGCCGTGGCGGTGCGCAGCCGCAGGCGCACCTGCTCGCGGTAGGCCTCGTTCACGTGGTGGCCGTCCTGGATGACCTCCATGGTGTCGGGCATGAACCAGCGGTCCACGTTCTTGCGGATGAAGGTGCGGCCGATGGCGAAGAGCATGAGGCTGGGGGCGATGCCCACGGCGAGGAAGGCCAGCACCAGCCGCGTGCGGATGCGGGCCCCCAGGATGCCGCTGCGGCGCTCGAAGTACAGCTTGGCGATGCTGCGGATGACGATGAACAGGAGGGTCCCGATGGCCAGGACGTTGGCCATGCCCACGGCCAGCAGGGACCAGCGGCTGGGGGCGTCCAGGCCCATCTCCACCTGCTTGGACAGGAGGCGGTAGGCCATAAAGATGACCCAGATGAGCACCGAGAGCCCCGACGCGACGTAGAGGCGGGTCAGTTCGGGGTGGCGCTTGGGCTTCTTCACCATGCAAACAGGCTAACCTGGATGCTGGCATCAGGGGGCGAAGGAGCATGGCGGAGACGGGGCGGAATTTCCTGGACAGGTTCCCGGACGGGGCACGGAGCGTGGTGGACTGCCTGGGATCCACCTGCCCGGTGCTCACCCGCGAGTTCTGGACCTCCCGCCAGCGCCAGGCCCACGCCCTCCACGAGGTGTCCTACCGGGCCTGCTACAAGCCCCAGCTGCCCCGGCTCTTCATCGAAGGGCTCACGGAGCCGGGGGACCGGGTCTACGACCCCTTCAGCGGGCGCGGCACCACGGCCCTGGAGGCCGCGCTCCTGGGGCGGCGGGTGGCCGCCAACGACATCAATCCCCTCTCCCGGATCCTCCTGGAGCCGCGCCTGGCCCCGCCGGAGCCCGGGGACGTGGAGGCCCGGCTGGCGGAGATCCCGCTGGACTGCCAGGAGCCGCCGGACCTCGGGATGTTCTTCCACCCCGACACCGAGCGGGAGGTGCGCAGCCTCCGGGCCTGGTTCCTGGAGCGGGAGGCGAAGGGCACCTTCGACGCCCTGGACGGCTGGATCCGCATGGTGGCCACCAACCGCCTCACGGGGCACAGCCCGGGGTTCTTCTCGGTGTACACGCTCCCCCCCAACCAGGCCGTGGGCGCCGCCCAGCAGGTGGAGATCAACCGCAAGCGCGGGCAGGTGCCCACCTACCGGGACACCCGGGCCCTGGTGCTGCGCAAGACCCGGCAGCTGGTGGCCGGCCTCACCGTGGAGGAGCAACGGCGCCTGCGGGCCAGCGATCCCCGCCTCCTCACGGGCCCCGCGGCGGCGCCGGGGCTGGAGCCCGGCTCGGTGCGGCTCACCGTCACGTCGCCGCCCTTCCTGGACGTGGTGCAGTACCAGGCCGACAACTGGCTCCGGTGCTGGTTCTGCGGGCTGGACGCAGCGGAGGTGGGACGGGGCATCACCATGGCCCGCACGGTCGAGGCGTGGGCCCGGGCCATGGGCGAGGTCTTCCGGGAGCTGCACCGGGTCACCGCGCCCGGGGGCCACGTGGCCTTCGAAGTGGGGGAGGTGCGCAAGGGCACCGTGCGCCTGGAGGAGGTGGTGCTGCCCCTGGGCGTGGCCGCGGGGTTCCGGGTGGAGGGCGTGCTCATCAACCAGCAGGCCTTCACCAAGACCGCCAACATCTGGGGCGTCTCGAACAATACCCACGGCACCAACAGCAACCGCATCGCGCTGTTCCGGAAAAGCTGAGGCCCCGAACGGCCCTTGTGCTAGCTTGGTTGGTTAATTCAAGGGGGGGCCGATGCGCCGGTTGCTTGCTTGTTTTTTCGTGCTGTCCCTCACCGGGGCCCCTCCCAAGCCGGAAGCGTGCGTCCAGTGTCACGAACAGATCGACCTGGCGCGGTTCCATTCGCGCTCCCACGGAGGTGTGAGCTGTGTCCAGTGCCATATCGCCATCAAGGCCCTCCCCCATGACGAGAAGCTCCCTCCGGTCCGGTGCGAGCGCTGCCACGGCCACCAGGGCCAGGAGGTCGCCATGAGCGTCCACAGTGCGGCCAGGATGAAGGACAAGACCCACGCCCCCACCTGTTCCACCTGCCACGGCAAGGCCCATGACATCGTCCCCCGGAGCAACCCGGAATCCCGGGTGGCGCGCCGGAACATGGAAGCCACCTGCGGCACGTGCCATCCCGCGGGTTTCCTGGCCAAGCTGAGCACACGGCTGCCCCACAGGGCCTCGCGCATGGCCATCAATCCCGAGGATCTCAAATAGGGCCGCCCTTGCGCAGGGCCGGAGATCGATATCTGGGGCGTCTCGAACAATACCTGCGGCACCAACAGCTACCGCTTTGCGCTTTTCCGGCAGGCCGGGCGGCGAACCCGGCCTGCCCGTTCCGGAGCCATCCTACCGGGACATGACCTTGAGGCTGTACTTCGCGTCGGCGCCCTTCACCAGCACCAGGCAGTGGGTGGGGTTGAGCTGCAGGGTCTCCAGCTCGCCCTTGAAGCGCAGCTCGCCGGCGGGAGCGCCCTTGTCCAGGTCCAGGGCCTGCAGGACGGTCTCGCCCCTGGCCTTGTCCCAGGAGCCCACCACGGCCTGGCCCTCGAGGACGCCGGGGTCCATGAAGCGGCCCCAGGGGCCCTTGAAGAAGCCCATGCCGAAGTCGCCCGCGGCCTTGAAGCTGCCGGCGACCTTGCCCGTGGCGGCGTCCACCACGAAGACCTGGTTGTCCTTGTTGATGTGCACGGCCCTGCCCGCCAGGAGCACGGGGTTGGCCGAGCTCTTCTCCTTGAGCTCCCAGGCCTTCTCGCCCGTGGCAAGCTTGACGCAGGACAGCCGGCTCCCGCCCATCATGCCCCACTCCAGGGCCACCAGCAGCCCGTTCTCCTCCCGCACGACGCTGGGGCCGCCGATGTCGAACTTCCAGCGCACGGCGCCGTTCCCCGCGTCAAGGGCGTAGAGGGTGCCGCCGAAGCTGGAGCCCTTGCTGCCGTAGTGGCCGGACGACACCAGCACCGAGCCGTCCACGACCTTGAAGCTCCACTGGTTGTCGTTGCGGGTGGAGGCCTTCCAGAGCTGTTCGCCGGTGGCCAGGTCCACCTTGTAGCAGGCCGCCTTGCCCCCGAAGTAGACCTTGTCCCCGGCCACCACCGGCAGGTTTTCCACCCCGTCCTCGGCCGCGACCGTCCACAGCGTCTTGCCCGTGGCCAGGTCCAGGGCGTACAGGGATCCGGTGGTGCCCTTGAACAGGGAGCCGCCGAAGGTGCCCACCAGGACGCGGTCCCCGGCGAGGACGGGGCCCTTGAAGGCGCTCTGGAGGATCGACAGGTTGCCCTTGTGGAATTCGGCGCCGCCTTCCTTGCCCAGCTGCGCCTCCCAGCGCTGCGCGCCGGTGGCCGGGTCCAGGCACAGGATCCGGAAGTCCTGGGTGACCAGGAACAGGGCCCCGGGGACTTCGCGCAGGAAGGCGCCCTTTTGGGTCACGGACCAGGCCTTCCGGGCGGTGTCCAGGTCCATGCGGATGATGTCGTCGCCGTCCCGAAGGTACAGGGCCGAGGCGCCGAGGAGGAAGGACGGGTTCCAGTCCAGGCCCTCCAGGGACCAGCGGGAGGCCAGGGGCGCCGCCGCGGAACGGGGCGCGTCCGGGAGGCGCACGCTTCCCATGACCAGCTTCCAGGAGGTTTCCGCGCCGGGCGCTGGGGCGGGGGGACGGGTGTCCGCACCCGGAGCGAGGAGAAGGGAGGCCGCGAGAAGCGCAGGCAGGGGGAGAGCCATGGGGAATCCTTCGTAATGTGGGGGTTTGGGTGATCTTATCAAACCAGGATCAGTTAAGTCCAAACATATGTGTTCCATCCTGGGCGGTGTGCCCGGTGGGGAGGCTTGCGGGGGTGCCCGTAACGGCCTATCGTTGAATCCATGGGATCCCCAGCAATTCCTCCCCTCCAGCCGGACGCCCGCCGGGTCTTCGATTCCCTGCGTTGGATCTTCCGGGAACTGCGCATGGCCCACGACCCGAAGGGCAGGACGAGCGGGCTGAGCCCGGCCCAGGTCTTCGTGCTGCACGTTCTCAAGGACCAGGGATCCCTGGGCATCGGCGCCCTGGCCCAGGCCACGGCCACCGATCCCAGTTCGGTGTCGGTGGTGGTGCGCAAGCTGCACCAGAAGGGGCTGGTGGGCAAGGCCCCGGGCACCGGGGACCGCCGGCGCAGGGAGGTGGAGCTCACGGCTGCCGGCGCCAAGGCCGCCCTGGCCACCCCGAGCCCGGTGCAGCAGGGCCTCCTGGAGCGCATGGGGCGGCTGGAGGCCGTGGACCTGCGGGCCCTGGCGGACCTCCTGGAGAAGGTGGCGCCGCCGGCGGAGGACGGCCATCCGGCGCCCATGTTCTTCCAGGACGGGGCCTCCGGAGGGCGCCGGTGACCGACGGGATTCCCGTCGCGCCCGGCATGGAGGACGCGCGGGTTCCCCGGGTCACGGCCGTCATCGACGCGCGGGTGGCCCTGATGAGCGCGGCCGCGGCGGTCCTGGGGCTGGCCGCGGGCATCCTCGCCGAGGGGCTGGTGCGGCTCATCGGACTGGTGACGAACCTGGCCTTCTACCACCGGGTCTCCATGGACTTCGTCTCGCCGGCGGGGAACCGCCTGGGCTGGGCCCTCCTGCCGGTGCCCGTGGCCGGGGGGCTCCTCGTGGGACTCCTGGCGCGCTACGGCTCCAAGGCCATCCGGGGCCACGGCATCCCCGAGGCCATGGAGCAGGTCCTGGTGAACGGCAGCCGCATCCCGGCGCGCCTGACCTTCTTGAAGCCGCTGTCGGCGGCCATCGCCATCGGGACGGGGGGCCCCTTCGGGGCGGAGGGGCCCATCATCGCCACGGGCGGGGCGCTGGGGTCCCTGGTGGGCCAGCGCCTCCCCATGACGGCCCTGGAGCGCAAGACCCTGCTGGCCGCGGGGGCGGCGGCGGGCATGGCGGCGACCTTCGGGGCCCCGGTGGCGGCGGTGCTGCTGGCGGTGGAGCTGCTGCTGTTCGAGCTTCGGCCCCGGTCGGTGATCCCGGTGGCGCTGGCGGCGGTGGCGGCCACGGGGGTGCGCTTCGCCCTCCACGGCATCCGGCCCATCTTCCCCATGGCCCCCCTGGCCCCGCCCAGCGGGCTGCAGCTCTGCGTCTACATCGCCGTGGGCGCCCTGGCTGGGCTGGCCTCGGTGGGGGCGACCCGGGCGCTGCACTGGATCGAGGACGGCTTCGAGAGGCTGCCGGTGCACTGGATGTGGTGGCCGGCCCTGGGGGGCCTGGCGGTGGGGATCGTCGGCGTGCTGGCGCCCCGGACGCTGGGGGTGGGCTACGACAACATCGAGGCGATCCTGGGGGGGACGCTGGCCACGAAGGCGCTCCTGCTGCTGTGCCTGGCGAAGTTCGTCTCCTGGGCCGTGGCCCTGGGCAGCGGGACCTCGGGCGGCACCCTGGCGCCCCTGTTCACCATCGGCGGGGCCCTGGGGGCCCTGCTGGGGGTCCTGGCGGCGGCGGTCCTGCCCGGGGCCGGCGTGGACCCCCGCATGTGCGCGCTGGTGGGCATGGCGGCCATCTTCGCGGGAGCGGCGCGGTGCCTGCTCACGTCGGCCGTGTTCGCCTTCGAGATCACGCAGCAGCCCATGGGCCTGATGCCGCTCCTGGGCGGGTGCGCGGCGGCCTACCTGATCTCGGCCCTGGTGATGCGCCACGGCATCATGACGGGGAAGCTGGCGCGGCGGGGCGTCAGGGTCCCCGCCGACTACCACGCGGACCACCTGGACCAGCTGCTGGTGAGGGACCACGCCACCCGGGAGGTGGCGGCCTTCGGCGCCGACGAGACGGTGGGCGCGGCCCGGCGGTGGCTCGGGCAGGGCGGCCCCGGCGCCTCCCACCAGGGCTTCCCGCTCCTGGACGCCGAGGGCCGTCCCGTGGGCCTGGTCATGGGGCGCGACCTCCTGGACCCGGCCCTGGACCCCGGCCTGGCCCTGGGCGGACTGATCACGCGTCCCGTGGCCGTGGCGCTGGAGGGGAGCTCCCTCCGGGAGGCCGCGGACCACATGGTGCGGGAGGGGGTGGGGCGCCTGCCGGTGGTGGGCTCCGACGGCCGCCTCGCGGGCATCCTCACCCGCAGCGACCTCCTGGACGCCCACGCCCTGAGGCTCGGCGACGGATGACCTTCCGCCGGGGGCCGGGCATACTCGTCCCATGCGAAAAGCCGTCGCCTCCGACATCCCCGAGATCGTGCGGATCACCAACCTCGCCTACGCCGTGGAGGCCTTCTGCATCCGGGGCGAGCGCACAAGCCCGGAGGAGGTGGCGGACCTCCTGGAGGCGGGAATGTTCCTGGTGGAGCCTGGCGGTTCCGGCTTGAAGGGATCCGTCTTCCTGCGGAGGGAGGGATCCCGCTGGTATCTGGGCCTGCTGTCCGTGGCCCCGGACTGCCAGGGGCGTGGCCTGGGGCGCAGGCTGGTGGACGCCGCCGAAGAGGCCTGCCGGGCCGAGGAGGGGAAGTTCATGGATCTCACGGTGGTGAGCGAGCGGAAGGAGCTTTTCGCGTTCTACGAAGGACTGGGGTTCCATGCCAACGATGTGCTGCCGTTCCGGGAGCCGGGCAAGCTCATTCTGCCTTGCCATCTGGTCAGGTACACCAAAGCGCTGGTCCCGGCCGCGGAGCTGTGACCGGACCCTCCGGAAAATCCCGCCGGGGTGGATGTCACCCCGGACCCGGCAGCTCCCTCATGTACAGCGCCGCGTCTTCACCGTCCCGGTAGTAGGCCTTCCGCGACCCCCGCGCCACCCAGCCCTCCCGCTCGTAGAGGGCTCGGGCCGCGGCATTGGACACGCGGACTTCCAGGTGCAGGGTGATGATCCCCATCCTCGCCAACTCGGCCTCGCAGTGGCGCAGGAGGGCCCCGCCCTCGCCTCCGCGGCGCCGGGCGGGGTCCACCGCGATGCGCAGGAGTTCGGCCTCCTGGGCGGCCTCCACGACCCGCCACCGCGCGAAGGCCAGCCGCGGGGCGGACCACAGGTGCTCGGTGTCGTCCAGGGGGCCCCAGGGCTCCCCGAAGGCGAGCCGGTCCAGGTCCTCGATCCAGTCGGGCGCCTGGGAACCGGGGCCCAGGTGGGTGATCACCGGGCGTGGCCCCGGCGCAGGGCCTCGGAGAGGTGGGCGGAGGCCTGGGGGAAGTTCACCTCCGCGTCGGTCTCGCGCAGGTAGAAGGGCACCAGGGGCGACTCCGCGGGGGTCCGGGGAAGGTCGCGGCACAGGGCGGAGAGGCCCGCAAGGGTGGCGGCCTCCTCGTCCTGGAGGGCCAGGGGGGGGTGGGGAAGGTGGGCCCGGACCCGTTCCAGGAAGCCGGAAGGGGTCCACCAGGGTGCGCCCTGGACGAGCCCGGCGAGGCCGGCGAGGGGCACCTTCTGGGCGGGGGTCACGGCGTCGGTGTCCCAGAGCTGGGCGAAGGCCTCCTGGCGCTGGCCGTCCAGGAGGATCCACGCGGCGCCCCGGACGCCGCCTTCCCGCAGGGCGCGGCCCCGCAGCTCGAAGGCGGAAAAGCCCCAGGTGGGCAGCCCCGTGAGGGCCAGGCCCTCGGCGGTGGCCACGCCGATGCGCAGCGACGTGAAGCCGCCCGGGCCCACGCAGGCCACGACCCCGGAGAGGTCCGCAGGGGCCGCCCCGGCCTCCCCGAGAAGCTCCTGCAGGGTGGGCAGCAGCGTGCCGCTGTGGCTGCGGCCGATGCCCACGTCCAGGCCCCGGGTCCAGGTCCGGTCCCCCCGCACGAGGGCGAGGTGGAGGCGTTCGGTGGTGGTGTCGATTCCCAGGATCAAGGCCGGACTCCCCTGGAAACGAAAAGACCCCCGTCACGGGGGGCCGATTCGCAGGATGGCGGAAAGCTAGACGTTCTTGATGACGCGGCCGGCCTGGATGCAGGAGGTGCACACGCGCAGCCGCTTGGGGGCGCCGGCCACCAGGGCGCGAACGTTCTGGATGTTGGGGTTCCAGCGCCGCTTCGTGATGTTGTGGGCATGGGAAACATTGTTCCCGAACTGGGGCTTCTTACCGCAAATTTCGCACTGACGGGACATGGGAACCTCGTGAACACAGAACGGCCAAGACCAGAGAACATCCAGTCTAGCAAAAGGGACCCCGAAGGCAAGCTCAAATATCCGGACCTTGCGCGCCCGCGGCTCCGCACCCAACGTGGGACCACCTTCGGGAGGACGCCGTGGACGCAGCCGCCTGGGCCCTCGCCTTCACCCTCCTGCCCTGGCCGGAGAGCCGCAAGGCCGCGGCCTGGGCGCGGGCGCAGGCCGGAGAGGAACGCCCGGAGGAACGGGACGAGGCCGGGGCCCTGGCGGCGTCCATCCCCGTGCTGCGTGCGGAGGCGGCCGCCCGGGAGGCGCGCCTGGTGCTGCCGGGGGACCCGGAGGCGGACCGGCTCGAGGCCCCCCTGCCCTATCCGCTGGCCCTGTGGGTGCGGGGCACCCTGCCGCCGCCCGGGCCGGCCGTGGCCCTGGTGGGCAGCCGCCAGGGCAGCTGGGCCGGGCGGGAACGCACCCGCCGCTGGGCCCGGGAGCTGACCACGGCGGGGGTGGCCGTGATCTCCGGCCTGGCCCGGGGCATCGACGGCGCCGCCCACCAGGGGGCCCTGGAGGCGGGGCCCACCTGGGGGATCATGGGCTCCGGGCTGGACCATCCCTATCCGCCGGAACACCAGAGGCTCATGGACCGCATCGCCGCCACCGGGGGCGGCATCGTCACGCCCTTCCCCCCCCAGGCCCGGCCGCTGAAGTGGCACTTCCCCCGGCGGAACGTTCTCTTGGCCGCCTGGACCCTGGGGGTGGTTGTGATGGAAGCCCGGTACGCCTCCGGATCCCTGGTCACCGCCAAGCTGGCCCTGGACCACGGAAAGGAGCTGTGGGCCTGCCCGGGGAGCCCCGAGGATCCCCTCCACGAGGGGCCCAACCGGCTCATCCGGGAAGGGGCCGCCCGGGCCTGCCTGGGCTCCGCGGATCTAATAGAAGATTTATCATTTTTGTCGCAGGGCTTGACAAATCACCCATGAAGGGTTCCAAATCGGCAACTTGGAGATTGCCTTGACCAAGCTCGTGATCGTGGAAAGCCCTTCCAAAGCGAAAACCATCACCAAATACCTCGGAAAGGGGTACACGGTGAAGGCCAGCGTCGGCCATATCCGGGACCTGCCCAAGAAGCTGGGGGTCGATATCGAGAACGGCTTCCAGGAGGAATACGAGATCCCCGCCAGCAAGGCCAAGGTGGTGGCCGAACTCAAGGCCGCCGCCAAGGGCGCCACCGAACTGTACCTCGCGACCGACCCTGACCGCGAGGGGGAGGCCATCTCCTGGCACCTCCTGGAATCCATCAAGCCCCCCAAGGGCATGCCGGTGCACCGGGTGCTCTTCAACGAGATCACGCCTTCGGGAATCCAGAAGGCCATGGCGGCCCCCACCGTCATCAATAAGAAGCTTGTCGACGCCCAGCGGGCCCGGCGCGTGCTGGACCGGCTCGTGGGCTACAAGGTCTCCCAGGTGCTCTGGGACAAGGTGCGCCGGGGCCTCAGCGCCGGCCGCGTGCAGAGCGTGGCGGTGCGTCTCATCGTGGACCGCGAGCGGGAGATCGAGGCCTTCAACCCGGTCGAGTACTGGGTCCTCAAGGGCCGTTTCGCCGCCAAGACTCCGCCCGCCTTCTGGATGAAGCTGACCCGCCTGTCGGGTTCACCCGTCCAGATGGGCAACAAGGAGACCAGGACCCGCATCTCCAACGAGAAGCAGGCCCACGCCCTGCGGGACATGATCGTCGCCGCCGCCTGGAAGGTGACGTCCCTGGAGACCAAGGAGAAGAAGCGCAACCCCGCGGCCCCCTTCAACACGGCCAAGCTGCAGCAGGAAGCCGCCCAGAAGCTCCGCATGAGCGTCACCCGCACCATGCAGAACGCCCAGCGCCTCTACGAGGGCGTGGACTTCGGCGAGGGCCCGGTGGGCCTGATCACCTACATGAGGACCGACTCCCCGCGCCTGGCCCCCGAGGCCGTCACGGCCATCCGGGAGCTCGTCGCGGACCGCTACGGCAAGGACTACGTGCCGGCCAAGGCCCGGATCTACAAGGGGAAGGCCGCCGCCCAGGACGCCCACGAGGCCATCCGCCCCACCGACATCACCCGCACCCCCGAAAGCATGAAGAACCGCCTGGAGCCCGACCAGTTCAGGCTCTACGCCCTCATCTGGCGCCGCACCGTGGCCAGCCAGATGGAATCGGCGGTCTTCGACGAGACGGTGGTGGAAGCCGAGACGAAGCTCCCCAGCGGGGAGGCCGCGGCCTTCGAGGCCAAGGGCGAGATCGAGCGCTTCCCTGGTTGGCTGGTGGTCTACCGGGCCGCCCAGGAGGAGCAGAAGGCCGAGGAGATCAACGAAGCGACCGTCGCCGAGGAAGGCGAGGAGGAGGCCGTGGGCCTGCCGGTCCTGAAGGTGGGCATGCCGCTCAAGCTCGAGCACCTGGACACCGACCAGCAGTTCACCAAGCCCCCGGCGCGGTTCTCGGAAGCCACCCTGGTCAAGGAGCTGGAAGAGGACGGCATCGGCCGGCCCTCCACCTACGCCAGCATCATCGCCACCATCCAGGACCGCGACTACGTCAAGAAGCACGAGGGCCGCTTCAAGCCCACGGAACTGGGCTGCGTGGTGACCGACCTCCTGGTGCAGGGCTTCCGGGAGCTCATGGAGCCCACCTACACCTCCGGGCTGGAAGGCCAGCTGGACCGGGTCGAGGAAGGGGACCTGACCTTCCTGAAGGCAATGAAGGATTTCTACGGCCCCTTCGAGAAGCTGCTGGCGCGGGCCGGCAAGGACATGCTGAACCTCAAGGCGGGCATCCCCGCCGGGGTGGAATGCAAGAAGTGCAAGGCGCCGATGCTCAAGCGCATCGGCAAGAACGGCCTCTTCCTGGGCTGCTCCCGCTACCCCGAGTGCGACCACACCGAGGAGCTGGAGAAGATGGAGGAGCCCGAGGACGCGCCGGAATGCCCGCTGTGCGGCTCGACCCCCATGAACCTGCGCAAGGGCCAGTTCGGCCCCTTCTGGGCCTGCACGAACTACCCCGCCTGCAAGGGCATCCGCAAGGCCGACCCCAAGGGGATCCCGGTCCCCCCCGACCAGCCCCTGGACGAGAAGTGCCCCACCTGCGGCAAGAACTTCGTCAAGCGCCACGGCCGCTACGGCGAGTTCGTCTGCTGCGTGGACTACCCCACCTGCAAGACCGTCAAGAAGGAGATCCTGGGCGTCCCCTGCCCCAAGTGCGGCGGGGACCTGAGCCCCCGGAAGACCCGCTTCGGCAAGATCTTCTACGGGTGCACCCGGTATCCCAAGTGCGACTTCACGGCCTGGGACAAGCCCGTGCCGCGGGCCTGCCCGTCGTGCAAGAACCCCTACATGACCGAGAAGACCCGGAAGCCCCGGGGCAAGGACCCCATCACCGTCATGCTCTGCCCGGCCTGCGCCTATGAGGAGCCCCTCGGCTAGAAATCAGGTAAGCTGGTGGACGTCTCGAGGGAAGCCGCATGGAATTCGTGGAATGGACTGAAAAATACACCGTCGGCAATCCCCTCGTCGACGCGTACCACCATATCTTCTTCCAGATGGTGACGGAGTTCCGCAAGGCCATGGCCGAGGAGCAGCCGCCCCCCATGGACGACCGCATCGAGTTCCTGGTGGACTACACGCTGATGCACTTCGACTCCGAGGAGCGCTGGATGGCCAAGGTGGGCTACCCGGACCTGGAGGCCCACAAGGAGGTCCACCAGAACTTCCGGGAGCGCATGAAGGAGCTGCAGCGCCGCTACAAGCACGAGCCCGGCTCGGTGACGGCCGAGGAGGTGCTCTACCTCGTCCAGGACTGGTTCGGCCACCACATCCTGGGAACGGACATGGAGTTCAAGGGTTACGGCAACCCGGGTTGAATTCCGCAAAGCCCCCCTTGCCGCCTGCCCCCCGAGGACGGATATTGTGACTCGTTCTCACCGCGTCCCCAAGGACGCGGTGAGCCGTTCAAGGGAGGGTAACCGGGCGCAGTCCGCGCCGGGCCGCGGGGCTGCGCCCATTCTCATGCCCGGCATCAGCAATGGGAGCTTCCGATGTTCAGACGAGCAGGGATCCTCGTGGCCTTCGGCTTGGCCACCACCGCCTCCGCGGGCGGCTTCGGGCCGCTGATGGAAACGGCCCGGGGCACCTGGCCTGAAAAGACGCGCATCTCGGTCGTGGCGAACTACCGGCGCAGCGCGGCCGAGATCCAGTCCCTGGCGGAGGCCGCCGGCGAAGGCTGCACCATCGTGGTGCTGGACGTCCGCGACGGGCGGGCCGACTACGGGCGGGTGCTCTACCAGGAGACCCGGAAGATCATGCCGGACTACCTGGTCCTCCTTCGGGACGACCCCTGCTACCCCGAGGGCGTCCTGGACTCCACGGTGCTCGTGAGGCAGATGGTCAAGGCGGGCATCCCCTGCCTGGGCACGACCCCCGCGGCCATCCGCCAGGGGGCCACCTTCGCCGTGGGCCCCGAGACGGGGAACCAGGTCCTGGTGAACCCCGAGGCCAGGGGCACCATCAACGTCACGCTGCCCGGCGGGAAGGTCTCCTCCCTGGGCAGGGCGCGGATCGTGCTGATGGCCATGAAGTAAGTGCCCTTGGGCACATCCGGCGCGAGGGATCCCCAGTAGAATTCCAGGTGCATTCCACTTGGGGTCCCCCATGAAGATCATCGGCATCGCCGCCATCCTCGCCGCGTCCTGCGGCCTGCCCTCCCTCCGCGCCGCGGCTCCCGCCGTGGCCCAGGCCTCCCTGGAGGCCGAGCTCACGGCCCGCTACGGGCCCTCGCAGGCCGGGCGCGTCAAGCGCGGCCTCGCCCAGGCCGCGCGCCTCTGGCGGGCCGAGGACGGGGACCCGGCGGCCTTCGCCGACTTCGCCCGCGCGCAGTTCGCCGGGGACGCCAAGGCCCTGGACGCGCTCTTCGGGCGCCTGGAGATGGTCGTCGAGAGCCTGGAAGGCCACATGCTGGAGATCGGGCGCGACTTCAAGTGGCACGCCGAGCTGGACCTGGGGCCCATGCTGCCGGTGGACGACATCCTGGCGGGCTACGACCCCGGGGCCCACTTCCAGGCCGACGCCTTCGCCAACAAGCTGGCCTTCGTCGCGCTCCTCAACTTCCCCATGACCACCCTGGACGAGCGGCTCAGGGAAGGCGCCTCCTGGAGCAACCGCCAGTGGGCCGAGGCCAGGCTCGTGGACCGGTTCTCCGCGCGGATCCCTTCGGAGGTGAACCTGGCCGTGGCCGAGGCCTCCGGGGCCGCCGAGCGCTACATCGCGGGCTACAACATCTGGATGCACCACGTGGTGGACGCCAAGGGCCAGCGGGCCTTCCCCGCCGGCAAGCGCCTCCTCTCCCACTGGAACCTGCGCGACGAGATCAAGAGCCAGTACGCCCAGGGTGCCGAGGGCCTCCAGCGCCAGCGGCAGATCCAGAAGGTCATGGAGCGCATCGTCACCCAGACCATCCCCGCCGTGGTGGTGGACAACCCCAACGTCGACTGGGACCCCTTCGCCAACACCGTCAAGCCCGCGGCCGTGAAGGACTCCGACCGCCCCGCCCCGGCCCTGAAGGTCACCAGCGACCCCGAGCCCGACACCCGCTACGCGGTCCTCCTCCAGACCTTCCAGGCCGCGCGCAAGGCCGACCCCTACTGCCCGGCCGCGCCCACCCACATCGCCCGCAGCTACGAGGAGGGCCGCCAGCTCCCCGAGGCCCGCGCCATCGCGATGCTCAAGGAGGTGTGCACCTCGCCCATGGTAGCCAGGGTGGCCCGCCTCATCGAGCAGCGCCTGGGCCGCAAGCTGGAGCCCTTCGACGTCTGGTACAACGGTTTCCGTCCGAGCATGGACGAGGCCAAGCTGGACGCCATCACCCGCAAGCGCTTCCCCACCGCCGAGGCCTACAAGAAGGAGATGCCCGCCCTCCTCCGGGGCCTGGGCTTCACGCCCGAAAAGGCCGACTACCTCGCCGGCAACATCGAGGTGGATCCCGCCCGGGGCTCCGGGCACGCCATGGGCGCCGCGCGCCGCGCCGACCACCCCCACCTGCGCACCCGCGTGGGCAAGGACGGCATGGACTACAAGGGCTTCAACATCGCCATCCACGAGAACGGCCACAACGTCGAGCAGACCTTCTCCCTGAACGGCGTCGAGCACCCGCTCATGGCCGGCGTCCCCGCCACCAGCTTCACCGAGGCCCTGGCCTTCGTGTTCCAGGCCCGCGACCTGGAGCTGCTGGGCCAGCCTGCCCCCACCGCCGGGGCCAAGGCCCTGGCTGTGCTCAACGATTTCTGGGGCACCTTCGAGATCGCGGGCGTGGGCATGGTGGACACCGCCGTGTGGCACTGGATGTACGACCACCCCCAGGCCACCCCCGCCCAGCTTCGCGAAGCCACGCTGGCCATCAGCCGCGACGTGTGGAACACGTACTACGCCCCCGTCTTCGGCCAGAAGGACTGCGTGCTCCTGGGCGTCTACAGCCACATGGTCAGCAGCTTCCTGTACCTGCCCGACTACCCCATCGGCCACATGATCGCCTTCCAGATCCAGCGCCAGGTGGACAAGACCGGCGACCTGGGCGCCGAGTTCGAGCGCATGGCCCGCCAGGGCCGGCTCACGCCCGACCTGTGGATGGTCCGCGCCACCGGCAGCCCGGTGGGCCCCGGAGCCCTCCTGGAGGCCACCGCGAAGGCCCTGGAAAACTTGAAATAGGCAAACCCGGGCACCAGGGCACAGGAATCCGGCATTTTCGGGTATGGTTGATCCACGTTCTCCGGATTCCCATTCCTCGATTCCTTCCAACCCGGCCGGCCCCATGTCCCTCTCCCCCAACCGACGCCGCGCGGTCCTGGCTGCCCTGGCCGCAGCCGCGGCCCTGGGGACCCTGGCCTACCTGAAGATCTCCCGCGACCTGGCCCGGGCCCTGTCCCAGCCGGGGCGGGGCGAGGCGCCCCTCCAGCTCCTGCCGGTGAAGGCGGAGGGCCTCGCCGCGGAGCGCTGGGGCGGAGGCGAGGTGGAGGGCGTGGCGGCCTCGGAGACGTCGCTCGCCACCGCCGGGGCCTCCGGCATCCGTGACGAGGACGGGGACGCCTCCGGGGCCCTCCCCACGCTGCGGGCGGCCTGCGTGGCCCTGTGGCGGGGACGGACCGTGGCGGCCCTGGAGGCGGGGGGGCTCTACCTCCGGGAGGGCGGCGCCTGGCAGGAGCTGGCCGCGGGGTTCGGGACCCTGCACGTGCGGGCCCTGGCGGAGACGCCCGGCGGCGAGCTGCTCATCGGGGCCCGGGAGGGGCTCTTCCGGGCCGCCTGGGGGGCCCGGACCCTGCAGAAGCTGGACGGCCATTCCGTGCGCGCCGTGGCCCTGGGCCCGGGCGGCCTGCTCCTGGCCGGGGGCGAGGAGGGCCTGCGCCGCATCGAGGCGGCCCGCGCCACCCTTCTGCCCACGCCGGATCCCTGGATCGAGTGGGTGGGCTGCCCGGGGCCCGACGTGGCCGTGGTGACCCCCCTGGGCCTGGCGCGGGGGCCCCTGGGCGGGAACCTCGCGGCGGTGCCCGGCGGCGAGGACGCGACCTCGGCCGCGGTGGAGGGTGCCGAGGTGCTGGCCGCGGGCGGGGGGCGCCTGCTGCGCTTCGGCCCCGGGGGCCGGGCCCGGGAGGACTTCCTGCCCGCCCCACCCCGCAAGGTCATGGCCGCGAGCGGCCTCGCGTTCGCGGACACGGACGCGGGGCTCTACCGCCGCGGCAAGGAGGGATGGGTGCTTGCCCGCCCCCGGCCCGCGGCCCTGCCGCCGGGATCCGTCCACGTGGGCGCCCTGGCGTGGCTCGGTCAGCGGCTGGTGGCGGGGATCTTCAACGGGGGGCTGGCGGTGGCCGAACCCCGCGGAGCGGCCCTGGCGTGGTCCGCCGTGCCCGGTTCGGGCACCTGGGGCGTCAACGCCCTCCTGCCGGTGGGCGGCGCCCTCCAGGTGGCGAGCCTGCGCGGCTCGGCCCGCTTCGACGGAAGGACCCTCAAGGGCGCCGGCGAAGGCGGCGCCGCCTTCTCCCTGGCGGCCACCCGCGACGGCGTGGCGGTGGGCTGCGGGCAGGGCGTGCTCATGCCCGGCTCCCGGATGCTGTCGGCCTTCCACGGGCTCCCAGGCAACCAGGCCCTGGCCCTGGCCTCGGGCGAGGCCCTCTTCGTGGGCACGCCCTCGGGCCTGGGCGCGGTGGCCGGCAACCGCGTCCTCTGGCGGGTGACCGCCGGCGAGGGCCGGCTGCCCCACCCCTGGATCACCGCCCTGGCCCTGCACCGGGGCGACCTCTTCCTCGGCACCTACGGGGGCGGGGTGGCCCGGCGCACCGCGCCCGCGGACCAGCCCCGGGCCGTGGGCGCCTTCCAGGCCTTCCCCGAGACCTCCGCACTGAAGGTGAACACCGGCTGCCTCGTGGAGGCCGGGGGCCGCCTGTACCTGGGCACCGACGGCCGGGGCCTCTGGCGCCTGTCGGCGGACGGCGCCCGCTTCGAACCCATCCGGGCCCGGCTGCCCTCCCCCCGCGTCACCGCGCTCCTCGAAGGCCCCGGAGTCCTCTACGTCGGCACCGACGAAGGGCTCGCCCGCATCCCCCTGCCCCTCCCGGACGAAGGATCCTGACATGTTCAGAAGACTCCTGGCCCTCCTCCCCGCCCTCGCCGTCCTGCCCCTGCAGGCCCAGGCCGGCCTGCTCATCCCCTCGAGCTCGGGCCGGCCCGACCCCAAGGTCCTCTCCCTTCGCGAGATGACCGTGGACCTCGCCATCGCCAGGGGCTACGCGCGGGTCAACGTGCGCCAGGTCTTCGAGAACCACACCGCCTCCGTGCAGGAGGGCACCTACCGCTTCGCCCTGCCGGCCTCGGCGGCGGTGGGCGACTTCGCCGTGTGGGACGGCCTGCAGCGCATCCCGGGCGTCATCCTCGAGAAGAAGCGGGCGCGATCCATCTACCAGGAGCTCACCCGCCAGCGCATCGATCCGGGCCTCCTGCAGCAGGGGGAGGAGGAGGACCAGGAGCCCGGGGAGGGCGCCCCGGCCGCGCGGCCCTCCGGGGGATCCCTCTTCTCGGTGACGGTGGCCCCCATCCCCCCCATGGCCACCAAGCGCCTGGAGATCCAGTTCCAGCAGGAGGTCCCCCTCATCGGCGGCAGGGGTGAATTCCGCCTCGTACTGCGCCCCCCCGACGCGGAGCCCACCGTCGCCGAGAACTTCACCGTCCGCGTCAGGCTCGAGGACGGCGCCTTCGAGGCCATGGCCTCCGGGCTGCCGCTCACGGCCACGGCGGAGGGCGCCGGGTTCACGGGCAGGCACGTGCGCCTGGACAAGGACCTCGCCCTGCGGTTCCGGCCCCGGGACGCGGGGCCCCTGCGGCTCACCGCCTTCCGAAACCCCGAGGGCGCCCTGCCCGAGGGCCTGGCCCTGGCCCCCTGGGAGCGGCCGTCGGAGATCCCGCCGGAGAAGGACGGGTTCTTCCTCCTGGAGGCCCTGCCCCAGGGCTCGGCCCGCCCGGAAAAGCCCGCCCCCGTGCCCGGGGGGCAGTCCCTGGCCATCCTCTTCGACACCTCGCTGGGCCACCGCTGGGGCGGCCTGGAGCTGGCCTACGGCCACCTGGTGCGCGTGCTCCAGTCCCTGGGCCGGGAGGACCGCTTCGTCGTCATCCCCTACGACCGCACCCCGGGCGCCGGCGCGCTCCAGCCCGTGAACGCCCAGACCATCGAGGCCCAGCTCACCCAGCTGCGCAACCGCCCCCTGGGCCCCGGGGCCGACCTGGCCCAGGCCCTCGCCGCGGCCCGCAAGGCCCTGGGCGACCGCGGCCGGATCCTGCTGCTCACCAGCGGCCAGGGCCTGCTGCGCTCCAAGGCCCTCAAGGCCGCCGCCGGGCCCGTTCCGCTCTTCACCGCCGTGACCGTGGGCGAGGCGGGCGAGGCCCTGGCCGCGGCCTCCGTCCAGATGCTCTCCCCCACCGCCACCGAGATCGAGGGGGACCTCTTCTTCCGCCACGTCCTGGGCGCGGCGCCTGCAGAGAAGGCCCGGCGCGCCGCGGGCGAGGTGCCCTTCGCGGCCTCCGGCGGAGACCCGAGGCTGCGCGACATCTACCCCGTCCTGGTCCAGCCCCTGGAACCCGGCAGCCTCTCCGGGTGGATCGGGCGCTACGCCGCCCCCGCCGAGAAGGTGCGCTTCGAGTGGGCCTCGCCCCTCTTCCCCGGCGGCAGGGCCGCCCTGGACGGGGCCCTGCCCGCCAGGGCCCTGGACGCCCGGGACCTGCCCCGGCGCTGGGCCCGGGCGCGGGTGGACGACCTCCTGCGGCGCATCGAGGCCGAAGGGGAGCGCCGCGAGTGGGTGGACGAGATCATCGCCCTGAGCAAGCGCTACAAGTTCATCACCCCCTACACGGCCTTCCTGGCCGCGCCCCGGTCCCTCCTGCGGCCCCGGCGCATCCAGCCCGGGGACCCCGTGCTGCGGGTGGAATGCGACCCCGGCACGGTCTCGGCCACGGCCCTCTTCCCCTTCGGCCTGCGCCTGGACCTGGTGCGCAGGCCCGCCAGCAACGTGTGGGAGGGCCGCTTCCTCGTGCCCGAGGGGCTCCGGGACGGCCGCCACGAGGTGCGCATCCTCATGCGCGACGCGGGCGGGGCGCGGGTGTCGGAGACCAAGCACTTCGTCCTGGACGGCAGGGCCCCGGAGATCCGCCCGGCCCTGCCGGCCTCGGCCCGGTCCGGCGAGGCCCTGCGCATCGCGGCGGCCGCCGACGAGGACGTGGTGTTCCTCAGCGCCCGGGTGGGGGACGCCCCGCCCGTCCCGCTGCGGTGGGATCCCGCCGAACGCCGCTGCGTGGGCCTGACGACCGTTCCCTACGGCGTCACGGGCCAGGTCGAAGTGGTGTTCGAGGCCGTGGACGCAGCCAAGAACCGGGGCTTTGCCCGCGCCATCCTGGAGGTGAAGCCGTGAGAAGCAAGCGCGCGTTCGCCTGGATTCTTCCCCTCGCTGCGGCCGGGTTCGCCGCCTCCGTGATCCCCTGGGAGAACATGACGGAGGGCGACTGGATCTACGCCCTGGCCACCCGGTTCGCCTCGGTGGACGGCCACAAGGTCCACTACCCGACCCCCACCGCGGAGCTGGCCAGGCTCCTGGAGGGCCGGAGCGACCCCGCGGCCCTGCGCCACCTGGCCGAGGCCCGCCTGTCCCTGGGCGACCGCAAGGGCGCCCTGGAGGCCATGGAGCGCTGGGCCCAGACCGCCGGGCCCGAGGCCTGGGCGGAGACCGCCCGGTGGGAGATGGCCCACTCCGAGCCCGCCGCGGCCTTCAAGGCCGCCGAGCGCGCCCTGGCGGGCCTGGCCCCCGACGCGAAGGCGTCGCTCTGCGACGAGCGCATCGCCTGGGCCCAGGCCCATCCCGACCTGGCCGACGGCATCGCCCTGCGCAAGGCCAAGGCCGACCTCTTCCCGGAGGACGCGGCGGCCCTGGAGGCCTGGCTGCGGGCCCTGGAGAAGGCCGGGCGCCTGGACGAGGCCGACCAGGGCCTGGCGGCCTCCCACGCCCTGCCCCCCGAGCGGCGCCTCCTGGTGCGCTCGGACCTCAAGGCCGACCACGGCGACGCCCGCGGCGCCTTCCTGATCCTGGACGGCGCGGCGACCCAGCCCTGGAGTTCCACCTTCGACCGCGCCTACGCCCGGCGCGTGGACAAGGCCTCGGCCACCTCCCCCGGCGCCTGGCGCGCAACCCTGGAGACCCGCTTCGACGCGGGCGCCCTGACCCGGCTCTTCGTGTACCTCAACGGCAAGCGCCAGGCCGGCCTCGCCACCGAGCTCCTGCGCCAGGTGGAACGGCGCTACGAGAAGGCCCTGGACCGCGACGGGGAGCTGCTCCTGTCCCGCCTGTACGCGGGCGTGGAAGCCGTGCCGGAGGCCTTCCGGGCCGCCCTGGCCGCGGCCCACCTGGGCACCCCGGCGCAGCAGACCGGGGACCTGGCCCTCCTGGCGCGGCTGGCGCTGCGCGCCGGGGGCCGGCCCCTGGCCTGGGGTGGCTACAACGACGAGGCCTACCGCTGGGTGGCCGGGGTGGACCGCACCCCGGGCCTCTGGACGGGGGGCGTGTCCTTCCTCCTCACCGGGGTGCCCTGGAAGGAGACCCTGGACAACCTCGAGTTCCAGGCCCTGCCCGAGCGCACCTTCGCCACCGCCCGCGCCCTTACCGACGCCCTGGCCCAGCGCGCCCCCGGGGACCCGGCGCTGCCGTCGCTGCGGGTCGCCATCATGGCCCGCCACGTGGAGCGGGGCGAAGGGGCCAAGGCCCTGGCCCTCCTGCCGCTCGTGGAGGGCGGCCCCGAGCCCCAGGCCGACGAGGCCCGGCGCCAGGCGCTCCTCGCCGCGCGCCAGACCGACGTGGCCCTGGCCGAGGAGCTGCGCCTCATGAAGGCCCGGCTGCGTTCCGCCGCCCCGGACCGCTCCAGGCCCCGCCTCCACGGCGGAGGGGACGACGACTACCAGCCCGAGGAGGCCGACGACACCCGCGCCTGGGCCCGGCTCCAGACCGGCAGGCCCCGCGTCCGCGGCTACGGGCGCCTCCTGGACGACTGCGTGGCCCGCCTGGACCAGCGGGACGGCTCCCACCGCGCCTCGGTGGACCTGATCCTCACCGAACTGGACCGCCTCCCGGACGCCGAGGAGCTGTGGCTCAGCCTCGCCTCGCGCCTGGAGGGGTGGAACCTGGACGACGGCCTGGGGCCCCGCTACCAGGAGGCCCTCAAGCGCTTCCAGGACCCGGGCATCTGGGACAAGGCGGCGCGGTGGTACGCGCGGCGCAACTACCACGCCGAACTGCGCGCCCTGGCCGCCGACGTCACGGCCCGGTTCCGGGGCTCGGACCTGTTCCGCAGGGCCGGGACCCCGGTGACGGTGCAGGTGCCCGAACAGCCCCCCGTGAACGCGGGCCTGCGCATGGTCCTCTGGGCCGACTGGGTCCGCCTCAAGGCCCTGGAGCGCTTCCCCCACAGCCCCCAGGTGTTCAGGGAGGCCGGGCGGCTCGTGACGCCGGGGCAGTGGCAGCGGGACTTCGATCCCGCCGCCGAGGCCCGGAAGGCCTCCACCAAGGTCATCGTCCCCGAGGCGCTCCTGGAGGAGCGCCGCTGGGCCATCCTCTTCGCGGACCCCGCCCAGCGCGAGGCCTGGTTCGCCTCGGCCATGAAGCAGGGAACGCTGGAAGCCAGGCTCGCGGCCCTGGAGGGCCGCAAGGACCGGACGCCCGTGGAGGACCTGCTGCTCTTCGAGGGCTGGGCCCGCCTCTCCCGCTTCGAGCGGGCCGTGGCGCCCGGCGAGAGCCTGTGCCGCAGCTACCCCGGCGACGGGGCCCACGCCCAGCGCCTCCTTTCCCTCCACCGGTCCCTAAACGGCCTCGAGGCCTCCCACGGCGCCCCGGCCCGGGCGCTGGTGGAGCGCGCCGCGCCCGCCCTGGAGGATCCCAATCCCCTGTGGACGGAACTGGGCGAGATGGAGGAGGACCGCGGCCGCGGCGCCGAGGCCATGGCGATCTGGCGCAACATGCTGGCCCGGTCCCCCCGGGACCCGGCCCGCATCGCCGAACTGGCCACCCTGCTCTGGGACTACAACCACGACAAGGAGGCCCTGGAGGTGGTGGAGGCCGGGCGCAAGGCCCTGGGCCGGCCCCGCTTCTACGCCTTCGAGACCGGCGTGCTCCGCGAGAACCTCAAGGACCTGGAAGGCGCGGTGCGGGAGTACCTCGACGCCACCCGGCCCGAGGAGGAGGACGGCTTCTACTCGTCGTTCGAGAACGACCAGCGCTCCCTGCGGCGCCTCGCGCAGCTCCTGGCCCGGCCCAGGGTCTACTCGCTCGTGGAGAAGCGCATCCGCTCCCTGGCCCCCGGCAGCGCGGCTGACGAGCGCACCCTGGCGGCCTTCTTCCCCCTGGGGACCATCACGCCCCCCGACCCCGGCCTCACCTGGGACGCCGACACCTGGATCGACGCCATGGACCAGCCCAACGACCCCGTGGGCCGCGCCCAGCGCCAGGCCCGGAAGGAGGCCCGGCGCCCCGGGGAGAACGACGCCATCGCCCGCATCGAGGCGCTGATGCTGGACAAGCTCGGCGAGATGGCCCCCCGGGCCACTTCCGCGGGCTTCCTGGACTTCGCCGGCCAGTCCGGCGTCTGGCGCATCGGGGAACGCTGGCCCAAGGCCCGGGCGAAGACCTTCGAGGCCGCGCTCATGGCGCGGCGGGCGGAGCTCGCCCCCGCCGAGGAGGAGCGCATCCGCCTGGAGATGGAGCGGGCCCGGTTCCTGGCCGACAACGGCCAGGTGCAGGAGGCTGACGCCGTGTGGGCGGCCCTGGAGCCGCGCATCGGCAAGCTGCCCGAGGGCAGCGTCAAGCTGCGCGCCGAAAGCCAGCGCGCCGGCTACCTGGAGCGCTCGAAGGGCGTTGCGGCCGCCGCCGGGGACTGGCGGCGCATCACCGCCCGCTACCCGTGGAGTCTGGGCCTCCTGGACGACCGCCTGGCCTTCCTGGACCGGGCGAAGCTGGGCACGGAGGCCCTGGACCTCCTGGAGCAGACCGTCCCCCGCGCCGCCTCGGGCCACCGGGAGAACCTCCTGGAGCGCCTCACCCAGGCTTCCCTGGCCGCCTCCGACCTCAAGCGCGCCCGCAGGGCCGTGGAACTCATCCTCGCCTCCTCCGACCTGGAGGACCGGCGCCGCCTGGGCGCGGTCCACCTCCTGGCCCGGCTCTCCTTCCGGGAGGATCCCGCGTGGGATCCCTTCCCCGTGGCCAAGGCCCAGGCCGCCCTGCTCAAGCCGGAGGTCCAGGCGGACCTCTACCGCGAACTGGCCCGGGCCGCGGACCTGGAGAACGCCTCCGCCCGGGGCGTGGCCCTCTGGATCGAGGCCCTGAACCGCCGCACCGAGCGGGAGTGGCTCGTGGCCGCGTCCCGCTCCACCCGGCGGGGCGGGAAGGGCGCCGAGTTCCTGGCGTTCTTCGAGAAGCAGCACGAACGCAGTCCCAGGGACATGCGCTGGGCCGTGGCCGTGCGCGACATCAAGCGGTTCTTCCACGACGTGGACGGCGCGGTGGCCGCGGCCAAGGCCGCCGTGACCGTGCGTCCCGAGCAGGAGATCCTCTGGCGGGACGCCGCCGAGATCCTCGTGCGCGCCGACCGCGCGCGCGAGGCCGCCGACTACCTGGAAGGGTGGCACCGGCCCCGGCAGGCCAGCGAGGACGTGGCCCGCTGGCGCAGCGAGCTCTACGCCAGGGCTGGGGACGGCGCGAAGGCCCTCGCCGTGGAGCAGGAGACCCTCAAGGCCCTGGCCAGGGAGGGCTCCGCCGATCCCCAGGAGCTGCGCCTGCGCAAGACCCGCGCGGCCCAGCGGCTCTTCGAGCTGGGCCTGCCCGCCATGGCGGTGAAGCTGTACTCGCCCAAGGGCGACGTGGGCCCCCTGGCCGCCGCAGGCGACCTGCCCCTGGACACCCGCGTGAAGATCGGGCTCCTCACCGGCCAGGTCATCCGGGTCCTGGGGATCGTCAAGGAGCATCCCCACCTCCTCGCCCAGGCGGGCTCCGTGTTCGCGGGCCAGGCCCGGCCCGAGCAGAAGGAGGAGGTCCAGGCCTGGCTCCTGCGGACCCTCCAGCCCAAGGACAGCCCGCAGCCGGATTCCCGGGCCCTGGACGCGTGGTGGCCCTTCATCGCCAACTCCGGCCTGGAGACGGGCCTGCGCGAGGCCCTCGCCCAGAGGTTCGTGGCCTCCAGGGGAGGCCCCTGGTACGTGGATCCGCCCTACCCCTTCGTGCACCAGGTGGGCGAGAACCTCGTGGGCGAGGTGCCCGCGGCCTTCGGCCGCCCCGCCATGAAGGTCTTCCGGGAACCCGACCTCCAGGCCCTGTGGGTGAGGGACCTGGCCCGCAGGGACCGGGCCGAGGAGCTCCTCGCCTTCGTGGAGCCCCGCTGGCAGGAACTCCTGGGCCAGGTGCGGGGCGCGGCGAACGTCGGTTCCGGCACGCCCCGGCAGCCCTGGACCTCCTGGCTCGACGACCGCGGCGTGCTGGAGGCCTGGGCCCGGGCGGCCGCGGCCCAGCCCGGGAAGGTGAAGGAACTGTCGGACGTGATGGGCGACCGGCGCCTCTGGGACCGCTTCTGGGTCCTGGGGGCCCGGGGCTGGTCCGCCGACGCCCTGGTGGCGATCCTCCCCGAGGCGCCGCGCACGGCGTGGTTCCGGTTCTGGGAGCCGGCCTGGCCCGCCGATCCCGTCCTCGTGGCCCGCAGGGCCGCGGTGGAGCGCGTCGACGCCGCCATGGCGCGCCTGGTCCAGGGCGCCGCCGGCGCCGCGGACGATCCGCTGGTGGACAGGCTGAGGGGTCCCCGCACCGTGGGCGACGTGCTCGGCAAGGATCCCCGCTGGATCTGGCCGGAGTTCATCCCGCGCCGGGACGGGCGGGGCGACATCACCGAGAAGGGCGATGACCGCGTGGCCGGCCAGGGCGTGGACCAGGGCCGGGTTCCCGGCGCCTTCTGGGGCGAACGCCCCGGGGAGGCCTGGTACGTGCTGGAGGCCCTGGCCCGCTACCGCAAGGGCGACGCCACCGCCCCCTACCTGCCCCTGGAATCGCCCCAGCGCGGCTCCGAGACGCAGCGGGTGCTTCTGGCCATGCGCCTGGCCCGGGCCCTGGGGGACCTCCCCCTGGCCCTGCGCGTCGCCGAGGCCCGCCCCGGCCCCGCCAAGGACCGCGCGTGGCTGGAGGGCAGGCTCTCCCTCCTGGCCGCCGCCGACCGGAAACAGGAGGCCGCGGACGCCTTCCGGGCCTACGTGAAGGCCATCCAGGCCGGCCTCACCGAAGCCGACTTCAAGGACCTGTCGGTGCTCTCCGCCCGCCATGGCCTGCCCTCGCCCCTGGACTGCCTCGACGCCTCCCGCCCCGTGGGGCCGGTCCTCCTGGCCTACCTCCAGGACCAGCGCACCGAGGCCGCCCGCGCCTTCCACACCGCCAACCCGGTGGATTTCCGCACCGCCCTGCTGCGGCGCTGGGAGGGCCGCGAGGCCCGGCTCACCCGCGCCCAGGCCCAGTACTGGCTCCGCGAGCTGTGGGCCACCGGTTCGGCGCGCCTGCCGATTCCGGTGCTGGCCAAGGTGGGCCCCGTGTGGCCCGCGGCCCGCCCCCACCTGGACCGCATCCCGGTCCCCGAACGCATGGGCGCCATCGCCGCCCTCGAGAAGGCCCTGGACCCCGCCAACCCCGCGCCGCCGCTCCTGACGGAGCTGACGCGGCCCGGCGCGGACGATCCCGGCCGCCTCCTGGCGGTGCGCATCCGGCTGGCCCGGAACGAACTTGAACCCGCCCTCGCCCTGGTGGACGCCATGCTGGCCGAAGTGGGGAAGGGCCAGTCCCTGGCCTTCGACTACGCCCCGAACCCGGAGAGCGCCTCCACGGAGGCCGAGGACGGGTCCGAAGAGGCGCCCGCCCCGGCTCCCGACCCCCTGGGCCGGCTCGAGGCCTGGCTCGCGCCCTTCAAGGCCGCGGGCCGCCAGAAACCGGTGGAGGAGCGCTACCTGAAGCTCCTGGCCGCGCAGCGGCGCGACGGGGAGGTCCCGGGCTCCTCCTGGAAGCTGGCCTTCCGGCTGACTCCGGCCGCCGAGGCGCCCGCCCTGGCCGCGGAGTTCGAGGAGGCCTGGTTCCGGGGCGAGGTCGTGCCCTGGTCCCTGGGCGACATCCTGGAGACGGCCGCCACGGCCATGCCCCTGGAGGCCCGGCGCTGGCTTCCGCGCTGGCCGGAGACGCAGACCTACGCCCAGGCCCGCCAGCGGGCCGGGATCCTGGAGAAGCTCAAGCTCAAGGCCGAGGCCGCCGGCGCCCTGCTGGCCTCCCGGGGGCGCCATCCCTGGACCGCCCGGGAGGAGGCCATGGCCTTCGACGTGTGGCGCAGGCTCGCCCCGCAGGGGGTGAAGGCGCCGGAGTACTGGACGGGCGCCGCCGCCGTGTGGGCGGGCCCGGTGTCCCTGGGCGACCGCCTCAAGGCCCACGGCCACGACGTCCTCGCGGCCCGGGCGGCGCTCCGCAACCTGGCCCCCGGCGACGAGGGCGCCCTGGCCCGGGCGGAGCGGGTGCTGGAAACGGACCGCCCCTGGGCCCGGGACCTGGAAGGGGACCGCGCCGTGCTGCGCCTGCGCGCGGCCAGGGGCCTCCTGCCCCGGTCCGCCGCCGCCGCGCGGAACGCCCTGGGCCAGCCGGATCCCGAGGCCCTGGCCCGGATCCTGGCGGCCCGCCGCTTCAAGGCCGCCGACATCAACGCGGCCCTGGGCGACCTGGCGCGGATTTCCGCGCGGACGGGCCGCGAGGTCCAGACCCGGAAGACCCTGGCCGTCCTCGCGGACCGCAACGCCGCCGGCCTCAAGGCCCTCCAGGCCGAACTGGCCCCCGCGGCCGGCAAGGCCGAGGCCTTCCGCATGGAAGGGGGCAGGCCCGCCCCCATCCGCCCCCGGGACCTCACCTGGGCGATGCTCACGAACGTGCTGAACAAGGAGGGCCGCCCATGATCCCGCGCCCGCTGGTGATGCTCATGGCCGCTAGCCTGCTCGCGGCCGAGGCCCCCCTGCCCCTCCCGGACGCGCCGCTGCGCATGGTCATCCCCGATGCCCAGGCCTTCGACGCCGCGCTCAAGGGCGACTTCCGCCGCTTCCTGTCGGGGGACCCCCGCGACGGCGACCCGGTGACCGCCGCCTGGCGCCGGAGCCGCGTGGGCTCCAAGCTCGAGGACCAGTGGACCCGGCTCTCCCCGGACCTGCCCTGGACCTGGAAGCAGATCCTCCAGCTCAAGCCGAAGTCCCTGGGCCTGGCCCTGCTGGAGGTGGGCCACCTGGAGGCGGTGCTGGTGGTGGACACCCCGCTGGCCCAACTGCCCCTGGCCCTGCCCAAGGGCACCCCGAAGACCCACGCCGGCGCCGCCTACGCCCTGGTGACCCGGGGCGCCGCGGACGGCTCCGGGGACAAGGACCGGCGCATGGGCCTGGCCTGGGCCCGCCTGGGCACGCGCCTGGTGCTCGCCACCAGCGAGCGCGCCCTGAAGCTCGCCCTCACCGAGGCCCAGGCCGGCCGCGGCCTCCAGCCGCCCCTGCCGGGGCTGGTCTCCATGGAGCTGGACCTGGACGCCCTGCGCAAGGACCGCTACTTCCGCCGGGAGTTCCTCTGGCCCGACGGCCCGGAGCGGGGCCGCGTGAAGGTCGCTCTGCGCAGCGAGAACGGACGCCTGGTCGAGGTGCGCCGCGGCGGCGGGGATGCGCGGCCCGGCGTCTACACCTTCCAGGCTACGGGGGGCGCCCAGGGCTGGGAGCCCGACGGCGCGGGCTTCTGGACCGCCTTCCGCCGGGGCCTCCTGGAGCCCGTGCCCCAGCCCCCGGACCGGCCCGTGCCGGTCCTGGGCCCGCTGCCCGAGGCCGTGGGCGCGGAGGACGCCTACGCCGTGGATCTCACGAAGCCGGCCCCGGTCCCGGGCGGCGCCAAGGGGGAGGAGGGCGACCTGCTCCCCTGGAAGGCGCTCCTGGCCAAGACCCCCGTGGCCGGCTGGGGCTTCTGGGTCACCCCCGACGGCGCGCGGCGCCTGGCCTTCCCGTGGCCGGAGGCCCGGGACGCCGAGTTCGTGGAGCTGTGCCGCGCCACCCTTGAACGCCGCGCCGGCCGCGCCACGGTGGCCCGGGTGGGCGGTACCTTCGAGATCCGCGTGGGGCCGGGGCTGCCGGCCCTGGCGCTGCGCCGCGCAGGCGCCGTGCTGTGGGCCGCCCCCAGCGCCCGGGACCTGCAGGACGTCCCCGCCCCCCGCATCGACCCCGCCGTGCTGCGGTGGGCCCGGGTGGACCTGGACGTGGTGCGGGCCGAGAAGACCCGCTGGGCCAAGGCCGAGGGCCCCGCACGGCCCGAACAGGTGCGCCCCCTCTCGGACCAGGTGCTGGGCCTGCTGGGGTGGATCCCGGGCACCCGGTCCCTGGCGGTGGAACGCCGCCGCACCTCCGAAGGCTGGGAGGAGCGGGTCGTCTTCGGCGGCGGGGCCCCTTGAGGGGGCTGTTCCTGGGGCTGGCGCTCACCCTGGGCGCCGCGCCTCCGGAACTGGCCACCTGGCGCCTGGAGGGCGGGCAGGTGGAGGCCGCGCCCCCTTCCGGGGACGCGCCCCTTCCCGTGGGTTCCCTGCAGAAGCCCTTCGTGGCGCGGGCCTGGGCCCGGACCCACGAGGGACCCTCCCCCAGGTTCACGTGCAGGGGGTGCTGGCTCAAGGCCGGCCACGGGGAACTCGGCCTGGTCCGGGCCGTGGCCGTCTCCTGCAACGCCTACTTCCTGGCCCTGGCGGCCCAGACGCCCCTGGCGGACCTGAAGGCCTCCCTGGCGGCCGAGGGGTTCGCCCCCGCGCCCCTGTCCCCCGAGGACGCCGTCGGCCTCGCGGGCAGCCTCGCCATCCGGCCCTCGGCGCTGCTGCAGGCCTACCGGCGCCTGGCGCTCACCCCCTGGCCGGAGGGCGAGGCCATCCGCCGGGAGGTCCTGGAGGGCCTGCGGGAGGCCGCCCTCACCGGCACCGCCGCGGGCCTCGGCCACCGGGGCTTCTGGGCCAAGACGGGCACGGTGCCCTCGCCCGACGGCAATCCGCTGGCCACCTGCGGCCTGGCGGTGGCCGTGGACGACACGGGCTGGGCGGTCCTGGGCCGCCTGCGCCCCGGCACCGGCAGGGAGGCCGCCGCGGCCCTGGCTTCGCCCCTGGACCGGTGGCGGCCCTGGGCCCCGCGGCGCGGGACGCGCCGGGCCGAAGCCCTTCCCGCGGGCCTGGCGGCGTCGGTGCGCGTCCGGCTCTTCGAGCTGCTGGGCCGCAGGCGCTGTCGCGTCCGCAACCTGGGCCCGGATCCCGTCCCCCTGGGCACGGGCTTCCTGGGCCCCGGCGCCGAGGCGGAGCTGGCCCCGGGGATCCCCGCGGGCCCGGGGCTTCTCGAACTCTCCGCCCCCGGCATCCGCCGGCGCATCCAGGGCGAAGTGGCCCTGGCCTCCGGGGTGCCAGTGGCCACGATGGCGCCCCGGGACTACGTCGCGGGCGTCGTGGACGCCGAGCTTCCGCACGGGAGCCCGGCCCTTCGCATCGAGCTGGGCGCGGCGGTGCTGCGTTTCCTCGCGCGCGGCCCCCGCCACGCCGGCGCGGACGTGTGCGACTCCACCCACTGCGCGTTCTTCGTGGGGCGCGGCCCGCGCCTGGACTGGACGGACCCCCGGCACGGGAACCCGCTCCCCGGGGACCTGCCGGGCCTGACGGAGGCCGCCTGGGCCGCCATCCGGGAGGCGGCGCGCAACCCCGGCCCCGACCAGTGGACGGCCCACTGCGGCGGCCTCCCCCTCTCGCCCCGGGCCGTGTGGGGCTCGGGCGCCACGGAGGCGCCCCCCTGCCCCCGGCACCCCGTGCCCGCCGCGCCCTGGACCCGAACCTGGACGGCCGCGAAGGCGCGGGCGGCCTTCGGAGGCCCCGTGGAGCGCCTGGAAGTGGGCGAGGACGACGGCGTCTGGGTGCTGCGGGTCTGGCGGGACGGGACGGCGCGGAGCCTGAATTACGACCAGGCCCACCGCCTCGTGGCGGACGTCCTGGGCTGGGACGCCCTGCCCAGCCCCGCCGAGGCCGTGGAGGCGTCGGCGGGGGGCTTCAGGGTCCGGGGCCGCGGACAGGGGCACCGGGTGGGTCTGTGCCTGGGGGACTGATCGAGGATCATTCTATTTAATGCACATATTGAACTTTATAGGTTTCACCGAACCCAGGTGGGCAGAATTTCCTGGCCCGGAAAATGCAAAACCGGGCCATGTTTACCCAGCCCCTCCAAGCCTTCGCCAACCCCGCCTTTCCCGCCCCGGCGGCCCCCCAGCCAAGCCCCGGATTCGCGGAAGTCCTGGCCGCGGCCACGACCGCGCCCGACCCCGCCGACGAGGAGAAGGCCCTCCAGGAACTCTTCCACATCCTCGCGTGCCTTTCCTGCGGTGTCGTGGACTATCCCGCGGAGACCGCGCCCAGCACCGGCACGCCGGGCCCCCACCGCCGGGAGGTGGAGGCCCTCAAGGAGGTCCTGCGCAGGATCATGACCGGCGACACCGGCAGGCACGGGAAAAAGGGCGGGGAGGACGATCCGTCCAGCCTGACCCTTCAGGAGCTCTTCGCCTCGCTGCCCCCGGAGATCCGCAACCTGCTCCTGCGGGCGTTCCCGAAGCTCCAGGACCTGCTGAGGGCGGCTCCGGGCGAGGGGATCTCCAGTTCGTCGTAGTACTCGCAACGGTCCACCAGGTCGCCCAGGACGACGGCCAGGGCCGCCCAGGGCGCCGGGACGAGCCCAGGCAGCACGAAGCCCGCCGCCACCCGCGCCAGGCTCACGAGGGGCCTCAGGCCCCGTCCCCGCCGGGCGAAGTGGGCCTTGCGCCATCCGTAGAGAAGGGCCTTGAGGGCGCCGGCGGCCACGGCCAGGGGCGCGTTCCCCGCGAGCACCGCCGCCAGGTAGACGCCGTTGAGCAGCGCGTGGCCGCTGTGGAGGTTGAAGGGCGGCACCTTCAAGGCCACGCGGTAGACCCGGTCCACCGCGCAAAGCGCCGCGAAGCCCGCCGCGGCCGCGGCCCACGCCGGGGCGAGGCCCAGGAAGACGGCGGCGCACAGGGCCAGGAACAGCGAGGCCAGCGTGATTTCCCGGCTCAGCCAGGAGCTCCGCAGGTTGAGGGCTGCCCGCCAGGCGCGCTCCGGCCGGCCCAGGTGGAGCGCGCTGAGGGCCATGGATGCGCCGCCCGCGGCCAGGTAGGGCCAGGGATGGGGGAAGGGCACGCCCGCGGCCATGCGGGCCGTGAGCACGGCCAGGATCGTCGTGAAGGCCACGAGGGTCCATTCCCCGCGCAGGGTGATCTTCGGTTCCGGCACGCGCAGGAGGCCCTCCAGGACCCCGGCCGCGGGGGGCGGGGCCGCGAAGCGCGGCGCGGCGGGTTCCCCCGTGATGCGGACGCCGGGCCCCAGGTCCCAGCCCGGGAGGCCGAAGGGCGCGGGCCCGGCCTGCGCCCGGGGCTCCATCTCCAGGGCCTCCACGGGGCACCTCGCCACGCAGGCGGGTTCCTCGCGGTCCGGGCAGAAGGTGCACTTCTCCACGGTGCCGGCGGCCGGGCTGAACTTCGGCGCGTCATGCGGGCAGGCCCAGGTGCAGTAGCGGCAGCCCATGCAGGCCTCCTGGCGCAGGGTCACGGCGCCCGTGGCGGGGTCCTTGGCGTAGGCGTCCGCGGGGCAGTTCTCCAGGCAGGCGGGGTCGTCGCAGTGGTGGCAGGCCAGGGACAGGTGGAAGACGGGCAGGTCCGGGCGCCGGTGGGGATTGGAGGTGTGCACGGTGCGCCAGGGCAGCGTCTGGGCGGCGCGGTTCTCCATCCAGCAGCCCAGGACGCAGGCCTCGCACCCCGTGCAGCGTTCGGCGTGGAAGAGGAAGCGCCGGGCGCTCATGGCGCCTTCTCCACGTCCACGAGGTTGTCGTGGAAGGCCGCGCCGTGGGCCATGTCGGTCTCCCGCCCCAGGGACAGGAGGTTCACCGATCCCCCGTGCTCGGCTCCGTAGCCGTTGAAGGCCACGACGCAGCCCGGCAGGAGGCTCAGGTCGAGGTTCGCGGGCAGGAACAGCTCGCCCCTGGCGTTGAAGACCCGCACGCGGTCGCCCTGGCGGATGCCCCGGGCCGCGGCGTCCCCGGGTCCCAGGTGGAGGCGCGGACCCGGATCCCGCAGGCAGGAGAGGGTCACGAACTGGCTGTGGATGCTGTTCTTGTGATTGGGGGTGAGGAGCGTGAGGGGGTAGGCGCCGGGGCTGGATTCCAGAGGCGCGGAGTGGCCCGGCAGGGGGTCCACGCTCCAGCGGCGCGCGGCCTCCTCCGACAGCAGCTCGATGCGCCCGGAGGGCGTGGGGAAGGCCAGGTCCGCGAAGGCCACCTCCTCGCAGCCCGGGGCCAGGACGGGGCCCTCCCTGAGGGCCTCGAGGGTCAGGCCGGGAAAGCGGCCCAGTTTCGCCTCCAGCCAGGCCTCCTCGCCCCCGGGGGCGACGAGGCCGTCGGTGGCCAGCCCCATGCGGAGGGCCAGGTGCCAGAGGATCTCGGACTCGGGCTTCACCTCCCCGGGGGGCTCCAGCAGCTTCGGGCGGATCTGGAGGTAGGGATGCCAGTAGGCGCCGATGACGTCGGTCTGCTCGAAGAGGCTCTTGGCGGGCAGCACCAGGTCCGCCTCCCGGGCGGTGTCCGTGAGGCGCTCGTCCACCACCACCCGGAACTCCAGGGCGCGGAAGGCCTCGCGCACCCGCGCGGTGTCGGGGTTCTGGCTCACGGGATTGCCCCGCTCCACCCACGCGGCCTTGAGGGGCGGGCCGGCCTGCGCGGCCATGTCCCGGCCCAGGCGGGCCGTGGAGAGCGACACCCGGGCCACGCCGTCGGGCCTTTCGGGCGGGAAGAAGTCCAGGGGGTCCTTCACGGCGCTGAACACGTCCGACTGCAGGTTCGCGTAGACCCAGCCGGCGCCGGGCCTGCCCAGGTTGCCGGTGATGGCCAGCAGGGCGAGGATGGCCCGCATGGTCTGGCCCGAGTTGGTGTAGCGCTGCATGCCGAAGCCCGCGCAGATGGTCAGCGGCCTCGTGGTGCCCAGCTCCCGGGCCAGGGCCTCCACCTCCCCCGCGGGCACGCCGGTGACGCCTTCGCAGCGCTGCGGGGTCCAGGCTTCGACGGCGCGCGCGTAGGCCTCGAAGCCCAGCACGTGGGCGTCGATGAAGGCGCGGTCCGCCAGGCCGTCCCGGATGAGCACGTGGGCCAGGGCCAGGGCCAGGGCCGCGTCGGTGCCGGGGCGGGGCTGCACCAGGAGCGCGGCGCGCTCCGCCGTCGGGGTGCGCCGGGGATCGATGACCACGAGCCTGCCGCCCGCGGCCAGGGCCTGGTCCACGAACCGCATCTGGTGGACGTTGGTCTCCGCGGCGTTCTTGCCCCACATGACGATGAGGGCCGCGTTGGCCAGGTCCCAGGGGGCGTTGTGGCGGTTGTCCCCCAGCGTGAGGCGGGTGGCCTCGAGGCCCGCGGGCCAGCACAGGTCGCCGTAGGTGGTGGTGCACCCCCCGAAGCGCCGCCAGAAGGCCATGGAGTTGCCGTTGAGCAGTCCCTTGGTGCCGCTGCCGGCGTAGTACATCACCGCCTGGGGGCCGAAGCGCTCCCGGATGTCCAGGAACCGCTCCGCCATGAGGTCCAGGGCCGCGTCCCAGGAGACGGGAGCGAAGCCGCCGTCCGTTCCGCGAAGCATGGGAGCGAGCAAGCGAGAGGCGGGTTCGACCCGCTCCAGGTAGCTCAGCCCCTTGAGGCAGGGCCCCTCCGGGGTGGCCCGGTTGCCCGGGTGGGCATCGATGGCCGTGACCTTCCCTTTTTCCACAGTGACCCTAAGACTGCACGTGCTGTAACAGTTTCTGGGGCATGCTGACGTGAAGACGGGCATCCGAGCTCGCTTGAGGTTTCCCTTGGCCGGACAATTCCGGCAAACTGGGGGGATGATGAAATCGTACTACGCCGGCCAGGAAGTTGATGCCCCTTGTGGGAGATGCAAAGGGGAAACCCGGCACATGATCATGTCCATAACGGATGGCGTGCCGGAGAAGCTCATCTGCTCGACCTGCAAGTCCGTGCACAAGTTCCGCGCCGAACGCCCCGCTCCCGCGGCGCGCCCCCCCCGGGCCACGGTCGCCACCCGCACCGCCTCCCCCCGCAGCGCCACCTCCCCCTCGCGCTTCCACGAGCTGATGCTCGAGGAGCACGCCGGCACGACCTCCATCCCCTACGCCGTCTCCCACCGCTGGGAGGAGGGCATGTGGATGGACCACCCCAGCTTCGGCCTGGGCCGCGTGCAGAAGCGAACCGGGCGCAAGGTGGACGTGCTGTTCAGGGACGGACTGAAGACGCTGGTGAGCGCCTAGGAGTCTTGACTCGTTCCAATTTGTAGCTACATTATATTTTGTGGTACGAATGGGACGATGCCACGAACCAGGCGACCATTGAAAAGCACCGGGTGGATTTCGAAGAGGTCTTCGGGTTCCGCTGGGAAACAGCCCTGCAGGCGGAGGATTGCCGCAACGACTACGGTGAGCCGCGCTGGATCGCCATCGGATTCATCGGCGACCGGCTTCACACGCTGATCTACACGCGGCGAGATGAATCCTGCAGGGTCATCAGCCTCCGGAAATCCAATCCCGGGGAAAGGAGGGCGCATGAGGAAACCAAGGGCACGACCTGACCACATCTCTCAGGAAGACTGGGATTCCGTGGACAGCCCGCCGCTTTCGGAAGAAATGCTCGCCAGGCTGAGGCCCGTTTCCGAAACGCATCCGGAGATCCTCAAGGCCCGCCGGGAAGGCGGTTTGAAAGGGAGGGGTCCCCAGAAGGCGCCCACGAAGACGCTCCTGTCCATGCGCTACAGCCCCGAAGTTCTGGACTATTTCCGCGCCAGCGGCCCTGGCTGGCAGACCCGCATGGACGAGGCCCTGAAACAGTGGATCCAGGACCACCCGGCACGTACCTCATCCGCGAAGTCCTGAGATTCAAATCGACACGGGCTTTTCTCCGCGAGATCGCCACGCGTCCAGGCGGGTCAGTACCTCAGCACGCTGAACACCGGCATTCCCTTCAGCCTCTCCCGTCCCGCCATCGCCACCATCTCGATGAAGAGCGTGAGCGCCACGGGGTGCGCCCCGGTGCGCTCCACGATGTGCCGGGCCGCCAGGGCCGTGGCTCCCGTCGCCAGGACGTCGTCCACGATCAGCACGCGGTCCCCGGGGTGGAAGGCGTCCTGGTGGATCTCCAGGCCGTCGTGACCGCAGGAGGACGCGTAGGCCTCGGAATAGGTGGGCCGGGGCAGCTTCCCGGGCCGGCGGGCGGGCACGAAGCCCAGGCCGAGCTTGTGGGCCAGGGCGGAACCGAAGATGAATCCGCGGGATTCCAGGCCCAGCACATGGGTGGGCAGCAGGGACAGGACCGGCTCGGCCATGGCGTCGATGGCGCGGGCGAAAGCTGCGGCGTCGTTGAACAGGGGGGTGATGTCCTTGTACAGGACCCCGGCCATGGGGAAATCGGGAACATCCAGAACTGACAATTTGAAATTCATGGTACCTCGCTTAGCGCCGGACCTCGAATGGGTGGGGAAGTGATTGTCCACCCTCCACCACCCACCAGTCCAGCCGGGAAACGCGTGCCGAGGGGGGACCCGCCTCCAGGCGATCCTTCAGGGCCTCCAGGCGGGACAGGTCCCCCCCCGCCTCCCCGGAGACCGTGCCGTCGGGTTCGTTGCGCACCCAGCCGGCGAGGCCCAGCTCCTGCGCGGCCTGGATCACGAACCACCGGTAGCCCACCCCCTGGACGCGTCCATGGGCGTGGAAGCCGGCCTTCACGGGAGCCCGCCGTTGAAGGTGAGGTCGAAGTCGGTCCTCCGCCCCATGACCTCGGGGCAGGCCAGGTCCAGGCGCAGGGGCGTCACGCTGACGTAGCCCGCCAGGGCCGCCTCGGCGTCGCTGCCGGGGCCCTGGGAGTAGGTGGGGCCCAGCTCCCCGCCGATCCAGAAATAGGGCGTCCTGCGGGGGTCGAGGCGCTCCTCCACGAGGTCGTGGTACTTGCGCGTGTCCTGGCCGCAGAGGCGGAACCCCAGGGGCTCCCCCTTGGGCAGGTTCACGTTCCAGATGCGGTTGGCGGGAAGCTCCATGGCCTCCCAGCGCTCCAGGAAGCGCCCCGCCCAGGTCTCGGCCTGGGCCAGGTCGCCCTGGGGGTCGATGGAGAAGGCCACGGACCGGGCCCCCTGCTGGCAGCCCTCGAAGGCGGCGCCCACCGTTCCCGAGTAGAAGACGTCCTCGCCCAGGTTGAAGCCGTGGTTGATGCCCGAGAGCACCCAGTCCGGCTCGCGCTTGAGCACGGCCCGGATGCCCACCAGAACGCAGTCCACGGGCGTCCCGGTGCAGGCGTACCGGTCCCCGCCCAGGTCGTGCAGGCGCAGGATGTCGTTCAGGCTCATGGCGCTGGAGACGGCGGAGCGGTTCCGGTCCGGGGCCACCGCCACGACGCGCCCGAAGCGCGAGGCCACCCGCCCCAGGGCCGCGAGGCCCGGCGCCCAGCATCCGTCGTCGTTTGTTATGAGAATCAGGCGCTCTTTCATGCCACCAGTGTATCCGGGGAGAACGATGCTTGACCTCGGCGGACAAACGTACTAGACTCGTTAGTTCACGGCGCGTGGCGCAGCCTGGTAGCGCACTACCTTGGGGTGGTAGGGGTCGGAAGTTCGAATCTTCTCGCGCCGACCAAAAACAGTAAAAGAGGGCGGACTACCCCAGTCCGCCCTCGCTTTTTGTCCCGGGTGGATGCCGGCGCCGGCCGTTGCGTAGTCCAGGGACGGGCTGAGCGTGCGGCCGTAGATCACGGACACCCGGTCCACGGGAGTGCCGGGCCTCTCTGAGGACCCGTTGAGCTGAACGGCGAAATCGCGGTTGCCGTTGATGTCGATGAGGACGGACCGCAGGGCCGATTTCCAGGGGTCCATGGTTTTACCTAGCGCCAGGGAAGCCCATGATATACAAGAATTATAACTCAGCCCATCCCCGGAACCGGGCCGAGCCGTCCCAGGCGAACGTGAACCAGGGCGCGGACGTTTCAGGAAGTTCACGGATCGTGGTCGGAGCGCCGAACGGCGGGGCGATACCGCGGATCCTTCTCTTGCCTGGATCCAATTCGAACCATTCCAGATTTGGGTTCAGGTCGTTGCCTCGGCCCTCGTTCAACGCTCGCACCTCTGGCGGCACAGGGTCCCCTTCCACGCTGGTGGGCATGGAGGGGAAAAAGTGCTGATTGAACCAAACGGCCTCCTTGGTTCGGGCCGCGACGAGAATGGTCTGGTCGGGGGTCAATTGGCAATTCACAATCGCGCGCTCGAAGGTGAAAATCCTCGCAAAGTCGTCGTCGACCATGAGGCCGAACAGCTGCAGTCGGCTCTTCAAGCGTCCCGTGCGGTCAAAGCACCAGGCAACGCCCATTTGCTTCGACAGGAAAAGGAATCCATCATCGAACTGAAAAAGCGTGGAAGGCAGCTCGAACAGCATGTTCTTGCAAATTTGGTATCTTGGGTTGCATATCAAGTTGTCGAAATCGGTTCCATCCTTCGTGGTCCATGCTTTTTTCGAATACATGGGCCCGATATCCAGATCGACATTCGCGGAAGCATGCAGACTACCGTCATCAGATGATTTTACGATGTAAAACGGAGAATATCCCTCCTGCAAAAAATGCATTCCGAATCGCTTGGCCAGGAAAATGGAATTATCGCTTAATGGGACCAGTATGCTTGCCCCGGAATCGTTGGCTCCGAGCAGGCTTCCGTACGCCTCCCATCGGGAAAGGTCGTTTGATACCCATATTTTTTGGGAAGGCATTTCCTTCGACCGCAATCCTCCATCGCCAGGCAAATTATTGGACTCTGAATACTTAAGGGTGGACTCGAGAGCCCACCACCTGCCTTCACCATAGGTTGTCCAAATCGTACCTGGAGGTGTTTTCAGAACCGTTTCCCTGCCAGAGACCCGATCAATCCGGATGATCCTGTCGACGTTGGCCTGGATCTGAAAATCCTGGGTCCAACGGGTCGTTTGGTCGATGCGGGGTTCCTGCGAATGAGCAAAATGCAGTTGTGTCCCCAAAAAGAGAAATGCAACAATGCTTAATCTCTTCATAATTAACCCAATTCCTTCTATAATCAACCGGGTGGATTACAGCCCATTTTGCAGTTGCCTTTTCCAAGCGCTTGCATCGTATAGCCTGTGGCCTTATCGCATTCATAAAAGAAGCAATTCCCGCTCCTGTCCGCGGGGCCACAGCCAATAGCAGTCCTACGCCCCGTGGGATCCGAATAGGTGCAGACCGAGACCCCTCCAGGGCATTTGCAGTTCGACGAACCAGCCCCTCCGGAAGAGCTGCTTCCTTCCATGATCCGCTGGCAACAACGCTCGTAGGCATCACCCGTCAATCCCGCGCACGGGTCGGAATCAATCGGATGGGCAATCCCGCCAGGAGTCGGAATGACCATACGCGCGACACCGGCCTGACACGTCAAAGCCAGGGCCAGACCTAGCGCCATATTGAAGGATCTCAGCATCCCACCGCCTCCATGAACGTGAGAAGCACCTTAATGCCGAAAAATAATGATTACCATGAAACATCTCATTGAAAATCATGAACGTCGTTTTCAGGACGCAATGGCTGTAAACAATTAAATAACTTTATTTATCCGAGATGAAATCCCCGCCCGACAGCTGGGTCAGGAGGCGTTTGAGCGCCGCACGCACTTTGGCGAGCTCGGGCGCCCGCGGGGCGGTTTGGACATGGGGCTTCCGGGCGGGTTTCGCCGCTGCGGCAGGCGCCGGCGCCTCGCCCTCCAGCCCCAGGTCCAGCCCGCGGGCCAGGTGCCCCGTGAGCAGCAGCTCCCGGCAGTCGCTGACGGTGAGGCCTTCCTGCAGCCACCCGTGGATGCGCTGGAGGCGGTCCAGCTCGTCCACGTGGTAGTAGCGCAGGTTGCCGCGGCTGCGCCGGGGCTGGATCTCGGGAATGATCATCTCCCAGTACCGGAGGTCCTTGGGACTCACTCCGATGCGCCTGGCGGCCTCGCCGATCTTCATCCAGACCCGTTCCATCAGGAGTCTCTCGCCTCGATGCCCAGGGCCTTCAGGCGCTTGTACAGGTTGGAGCGGTCCAGGCCGAGCCGTTCGGCCACGCGCGTCATGTTGCCGTTCTGGAGCTTGAGTTCCCGCTGGATGTAGGCGCCCTCGAACCAGTCGCGGGCGTCCTTGAGGCTCTGGAACTCGGGGAAGGAGAAGGGGTCGGGCTCGGTGAGGTGGCGCACCGCCAGGGCGCCCAGGTCGCGGGTGGTGATCTCGGCGCCCCGGCAGAGGATCACGGCGCGCTCCATGAGGTTCTTCAGCTCGCGCACGTTGCCGGGCCAGTCGTGGCGCAGCAGGGTGTCCCTGGCGTCCGCGGAGAGGCGCCTGGGGGGGCGCCCGTACTTGCGGGCGATGTGCTGGATGAAGGCCTCGGCCAGCTGGATGAGCTCCTCGGCGCGCTCCCGCAAGGGCGGGACCCGCAGCGGCACCACGGCGAGGCGGAAGTACAGGTCCTCGCGGAAGCGCCCGGCCTTGATCTCCTCGGGCAGGTCCTTGTTGGTGGCGGCGATGATGCGCACGTCCACGCTCACGGCCCCGCCGCCGCCCACGGGCTCGATGCGGCCCTCCTGCAGGGCGCGGAGCACCTTGGCCTGGGTCTTGAGGGACATGTCGCCCACCTCGTCCAGGAAGAGCGTGCCCAGGTGGGCCTCCTTGAACTTGCCCTTCTGGTCCCGCACGGCGCCCGTGAAGGCGCCCTTCACGTGGCCGAAGAGCTCGGACTCGATCAGCTCCTCGGGGATGGCCGCGCAGTTGACCTCCACGAAGGGGGCGTTGGCCCTGGGGCTGCGGTCGTGCAGGAGCCGGGCCACCTCCTCCTTGCCGCTGCCGTTCTCGCCCATGAGCAGCACGCGCCCCTCGGTGGGGGCCACCAGCTCCACGTCGGACAGGAGCCTGCGCATGGCCGGGCTCTCTGCCATGAAGAACCGGTCCTGGTCCACCTCCTGGTGGAGCCGCAGGTTCTCGGCCTCCAGGCTGCGCTGCTTGAGGGCGTTGGCCACCACCAGCAGGAGCCGGTCCAGGTCGATGGGCTTCTCCAGGAAGTCGAAGGCGCCCAGCTTCGTGGCCTGCATGGCGGTGTCGATGTTGCCGTGGCCGGAGATCATGATCACGGGCAGGTCGGACCGGGCGGCCTTGGCCTGCTTGAGGGTCTCCAGGCCGTCCATGCCCGGGAGCCACACGTCGAGCAGCATCAGATGGATGCCTTCCCCGTCGGCCTGGGCAAGCAGATCCAGGGCCTGTTCCCCGCGCTCGGCCTTGAGGACCCCGTAGCCCTCCTCGGCCAGGGACTCTCCCAGCGAACGGCGGATCCCGGGCTCGTCGTCCACGATGAGGATGGTGGTGAGGGGGCGCATGAATAGAGCGTATCCGGTCTTTCGCCCCCCGGGCATGGCAACATGGAGTCCGGAGAGGTCATTATGCTCGTGGATTCCCACTGCCACCTCACCGGCAGCTACCTGGGAGAGGATCAACTGGAGGCCGTGCTGGACCGGGCGCGGGCCGCCGGCGTGGACGGCCTGGTCGCCGTGGGCTGCAACCTGGACGACTCCCGGCTGGTGCTGGCCCTGACGCGCAGGGCCCCCCAGGTGCGGGCCTCCCTGGGCGTCCACCCCCACGACGCCCGCACCTGGGACGCCCTCACCGGGGACGCCCTGGAAGGCCTGCTGGCCGGCCCCGAGGCCCTCTTCGTGGGGGAGACGGGCCTGGACTGGCACTACGACCTGAGCCCCCGCGACACCCAGGAGGCGGTCTTCCGGGCCCAGATCCGGATCGCGAAGCGCCTGGGCAAGCCCCTCATGATCCACACCCGCGAGGCGCCGGAGGCCACGATCCGCATCCTGCGCGAGGAGGGCGCCGCGCGCGGCATCATCCACTGCTTCAGCGAGGACCTGGCCTTCGCCCGGGACGCCCTGGACCTGGGCTTCCACCTCAGTTTCTCGGGCATCGTCACCTTCAAGAACGCCCAGGCCATCCGCGAGGTGGCGGGCTGGGCGCCCCTGGACCGCATCCTGGTGGAGACCGACGCCCCCTACCTGGCGCCGGCGCCCTTCCGGGGCAAGGCCAACGAACCGGCCTACGTCACCTATGTCGCCGCCCAGGTGGCGGCCCTGCGGGGCCTGGCGCCGGAACGCCTGGCCGAGATCACCACCGGCAACCTGGAGGCCCTGTGCGGCTGGTCCCCTTCTTCCTGAGCGCCACCCTCCTGGGCGCCCAGGCCCCCGGCAAGCTCCCCTGGGACGCCGCGGCGGCGCTGCCCTGGAAGGCCGGGGACCGCGGGCCCCTGCCCGTCCCGCCCCGCCTGGAGCCCATCCCCGCCGGCGCGCCCATCCAGGCCCGCATCACGCCCGACGGCACCATCCGGGTCATCGACGGCCGGGGCATGATCCTCCTGCGGACCGGCCTGCCGGGGCGTCCCCTCCAGGTCTGGCGCGACGGAGGGGTGCGCGTCGAGTCCTTCGGCCTGATCCGATTTTCCGGCCGCTCCCTGCTCACCCAGGGCATCGGGGCCCTGCCCGTGAAGGACCTGGACTTCCGCCCGGCCCTGGAGGGGCTGCTCTGGATCCTGTCCGACGACCAGCGGGTGATCACCCTCATCCACCCCGCCACGGCGAACATCAGCTACCTGCCCCTGCCCGGCGGCCGGAACTTCCAGCTGGTCTTCCATCCCGACCGCCTGGAGGCGCGGGAGGACCTCGAGCCCGGATCCTCGGAATGCTGGTCGGTGCCCTGGATGGCCCTCCTCCCCCAGCTCCTCCAGCTGGGCCGGGAGAACCCCGCCAACCGCCCCTCCGGCACCGCCCTCCAGCCCTTCCCGAAGAGCTGATTTTCCCCAGCCTCGCCGCCCCCTTAAACCTTTTCCGGACCCCTGGGTCAACCTTGGCAGGGAATTCGCATCCAATCCGGCATCCTCCTGGAGGCGCATCATGAACCGCAACCGTTTCGCCGCCGCACTCGTCCCGGCGCTGCTCCTGTCCGGCGTGGCGCTCCTCCCCAGGACGGCCCCCCAGGATCCCGGCGACCTGGTCGACGAGCTGGACCAGCAGGACTACGAAGTGGGCGAGAGCCCCGAGCGCTATGCCCAGGTCAAGTTCGTGGAAGGCGCGGTCACCGTCCGCAAGGGCGAGGAGGACGAGCCCCTCACCCGGGGCGTGCCCGTGGCCGAGGGGGATGTGGTGGAAAGCCGCGGGCGTGGCGTCCTGCAACTGGGCGACGGCAGCGCGGTGGCCTTCGGTCCCGGGACCCGGTTCCGGGTGGCGGCCCTGTTCTCCGAGCAGGACCAGGAGCGCCGGGTCCTGCTGGTGCTGGAGCGGGGCGAGCTGCGCGTGTGCCGCGGCGCCCAGAGCGAGGCCGTCATCCGCGTGGACACCCCCTCGGGCAGCGGGTCCCTGGGGAGCCGGGGCGCCTCCCGCCCCGAGGCGACCTTCCAGGTCTCCAAGGACCCCCGGGGCGACAAGGTGGCCTTCCTGGTCCACGGGGGCCAGGCCACCTGGGTCAACGCCGAGGGCCAGGCCCGCATCTATGCCGGCCAGCGCCTGACGGTCTACGGCAACGACGACGTGCTGGACCGGGTGTCGGACTTCAACGCCTACGCCCTGGGCGAGTTCGACCAGTGGGCCGAGGCGCTCGTGAGGCCCCGCCCCAGCGAGAGCGCCGCGCGCGTGCCCCCCGAGATCCGCTACTACGCCGACGACCTGGACGCCAACGGGAAGTGGGTCTACGTGGAGGACACGGAATCCTGGTGCTGGACCCCCACCGCCGTGGACGCGGACTGGAGCCCCTACAGCAACGGCTACTGGGGCGCCTTCGGCGGCGGCATGACCTGGGTGAGCAGCGAGCCCTGGGGCTACGTGACCTGCCACCACGGCCGCTGGGGCTGGCGCCTGGGCCTGGGCTGGTACTGGATCCCCGGCGTCTACTACAGCCCGGCCTGGGTGGCCTGGCACAGCACCGGCACCTGGTTCGGGTGGGCCCCCCTGGGCTTCCACAACCGCCCCGTCCAGTGGCGGGACCGCCAGCGCTGCTGGAACGTGGTGGACGTCCACCACGTCGGCGACCGCAACCTGCGTCCCTGGTTCCACCGCGACCCCGCCGTCGTGGGCGTGTTCAACCGGCCCCCCGCCCAGGGCGCCCGCCCCTGGTTCCAGGGCCGGATCATCGTGAATCGCCAGGAGCTCCGGGACCCCGCCCGGTTCCAGCGCGTGGCGGGCCAGCCCAACGTGGCCCGGGAACGCGTCACCGTCTACACCCGCGAGACCGGCCGCACCATCCTCAGGCCCCCCGCGCCCGCGGACCGGGGCGGCTTCAACCGCATGGAACGGCCCCGGCCCGAGGCCCCCAGGCCCGTGGTGCGCCCCGGAACCGGCGACCGGGTCCGGGTGGAGCGCGAGGATCAGCCCAGGACCGAGATCAACAGGCGGGAGCCCATCCGCCAGGAGACTCCCCGCACGGAGATCAACCGGCGCGAGCCCGTCAGGGAACAGCCCCGCGTCGAGACCCCCCGCCCGGAGATCAACAGGCGGGAACCCGTCAGGGAGCAGCCCCGCCCGGAAGTTCCCCGCGCGGAGATCAACAAGCGCGAGCCCATCAGGGAACAGCCCAGGCCGGAGGCCCCCAGCCCGGAGCGGCGCGAAGCCCCCAGGCCGGAGGCTCCCCGCATGGAGCGGCGCGAAACCCCCAGGCCGGAGGCTCCCAGCCCGGAGCGGCGCGAAGCCCCCAGGCAGGAGGCTCCCCGCCTGGAGCGGCGCGAAGCCCCCAGGCCGGAGGCTCCCCGGATGGAGCGGCGTGAAGCCCCCAGGCAGGAGTCGCACCCCGCTCCGGCCCCCCGGCAGGAGTCCCGCCCCGCCCCGGCCCCCGCCCCCCGGGCCGAGCCCAAGCCCGCGCCCCAGGAGAAGAAATAGGAGCGCCGGACCCGACGCCAAAGGCCATCATCCCTTCCATCCCGCTCATCCAGTTCATCCCGGTTCCAGCAGGGCCAGCCTCGGAAGGACCGGCGCGCACCTTTCCGGATGCGCCGGTCCAACCCCGGCTGGCCCTGCTGGAACTGGGATGGACTGAATGAAGGGGATGAAAACCCCGGCCCCAAGGACTGGGGAATCAAACCTTATTTCGTGACCTTCTCGGCGGCCTCCTTGGCCTTGGCCTCGCCCTTGACCGCGCCCTTCTTCGTGCCGGCGTGGCTCTTGGCGGCGGTGTCCTTGGCCTTGGCTTCGCCCTTGGCGGTGGCGCCCTTGGCCTTGGCCTCGCCCTTGGCGGCGGCGGCCTTGGCATAGTCGCCGCCCACCGGGGCGCCTTCGGCCTTCTTGTCCACCTTGGCCTTGGTCGCGTCGACCTTGGCCTCGGCCTTGGCCTTGCCGGCGTCGACCTTGGCTTCGGCCTTGGCCTTGCCCTCATCGGCCTTCTTGTCGGCCTTGGCCTTGGTCTCCTCCACCTTCTGGTCGGCCTTGGCCTTGGCGGCGGCCTTCAGGTCGTCCAGGGACTGGGCGGAAAGGGTGAGTGCGGCGGCGGCGAAAAGGATCATCAAGCGCATGGTTCCTCCTTGGGTTCGGGGAATGGTAGGGCCTATTCGCCCGAAACGGAAGTCTCGGTCTTGCGGGTCTCCACGTTCGGGCCGTCGGCCTTCACGTCGATCTCCACCCGGCGGTTCCGGGCCTGGCCGGCCTTGGTCTTGTTGTCGGCGATGGGCCGGTCGGGGCCCGCGCCCTCGGTGCGGATGGAGGCCGCGGGAACGCCCCCCTCCGTGAGGACCTTGGCCACCGCGTCGGCCCGGCGCAGGCTCAGGGCCTTGTTGAAGGCCGGCTTGCCCACGGAGCTGGTGTGGCCGCTGACCACGAGGGTGTACGTGCCCTTGAAGGACTTGAGGCTCTCGGCGACCATGCGCACCGCCTGGACGCCCTCGGGGGGCAGGTCGTTCCTGCCGTTGGCGAAGTGCAGGACGGCCTCGTCCAGGACGATCTTGGCCGGCGGGGGCGGCGGCGGGGGAGGCGCCACGGGCTCGGGGGCCGGGGCGACGACGGGCGCAGGCGGCGGCGGGGGGGGCGGCTCCACCTTGGGCGCCGGCGGGGGCTCGGGTGCGGGAGCCGGGGCGGGAGCGGGGGCGGCGGCGGGCGCGGGCTTGGCGGCCTGGCCCCAGCGGAAGCCCAGGGTCACCAGGCCGAGCACTTCGGTGTAGGACTTCTGCGTCTCGATGCGGACGCCCCGGGCTTCCAGCCCCAGCAGGAGGTTCTCGCCCAGGTGGCCCTGGACGCCCACGCCGGCGTGGTAGCTGAGCCGGGTGGTGTAGCCGTCGCTGAAGGAGAAGGGCTTGTCCACCGTGGTCGAGCCGGCGCCGGCCCGCAGGTAGGGGACCCAGGCCGCGCCCGGGTTGAGGTTGAACAGGCCGGAGAGGTGGGCGTGGTACTCGTCGGCGCTCAGGCCCCCGGTCTTGGTCTTCAGGGTCGTCCCCAGCACGGAGAGCTCCCCGCCCCAGCGGGAGGAGAACCACTGGCCGAAGGAGAGGCCGAAGGCCGGGTTGTCCTTGGCGCCGCGTTCGCTGTTGGCCTGCCAGTCGTAGCCGGCCTGCATGCCCAGCCACTTCTGGCCCTCCTGGGCGGACAAGGGGCCGGCGACCAGGGCAAGGGCGGTTGCAAGAGAAAGGAATTTCATGTTTCGCCTCCAGGCAGTGTGTTGCTTCCCACATTCTCCCCGGCGGATGACGGAATTTTCCTCACACTTTCATACATTTGCCCTTCTGGTAGTCTGGAATCTCCCATGCCCGCACCCCCTCCCGAGCCCCCCGCACCCGCCGCCGGCGTCCGGGTCCTGGTCTGCGAGGACGCCCGGCCCATGCGGGACTTCCTCGCCGGGGGCCTGGAGCCCTTCGGGATCCTGGCCTCGGGGGTGGAGCACGGCGGCGCCCTGGACGCGGCCCTGGAGGAGCAGGATCCGCAGATCGTCATCCTGGACGTGGGCCTGCCCGGGGAGGACGGCTTCTCCATCGCCCAGCGCCTGCGCCGCGACCGGCCCCGCCTCGGCATCATCATGCTCACCGCCCGGCATGGCCTGGAGGACCGCATCCGGGGCCTGGACGGAGGCGCGGACCTCTATTTCGCCAAGCCCGTGGACCTGCGGGAGCTGGCCGCGGCCATCTTCAGCCTCCAGCGGCGCCTGGGCGGGGCCCGGGCCTGGCGCCTGGAGCCCCACGCGTCGCGCCTCCATACCCCCGGCGGCGCGGCGGTGGACCTCACGGACCTGGAGCTGCGCTTCCTGGCGCCGCTCCTGGACCGCCCCGGCGAGGTGGTGGAACGGGAGGACCTCTTCCTGGCCCTGGACCAGCACCCCGACATCTACGCCGCGAGGCGCCTGGAGACCATGGTCAGCCGCCTTCGGACCAAGGTGGCGCGCCTCTGCCCCGGGGAGCCCCTCCCCGTGAAGGCGCGCCACGGCCGGGGCTACGCCTTCCTGGTGGACTACTGAGGAAGGACCAGTTCGGTGCGGCGGTTGCGGGCGCGGCCCGGGTCGGTCTCGTTGGAGGCCACGGGGTAGGCGCTGCCGAAGCCCTGGGATTTCATGTGCTCCCGGGCCACGCCCCGGGCCTCCAGGTCCTGGGCCACGGAGCGGGCCCGGGCCAGGGAGAGGGCCAGGTTGAAGTCCGGGGTGCCCAGGGTGTCGGTGTGGCCGCAGATGAGCACGTCCACCCCGGCGAAGTGCGCCTTCAGGAGCGAGGCCTGCCGCTCGAGAAGGGGAAGGAACTCCGGCCGGAGGTCGGACTTGTTCAGGTCGAACGTGACCCCCGCCCCGTAGTCGAAGACGAGGATGCGCGCCAGGCCCAGGGCCTTGGCCATGGCCGAGTTGCCCGTGCCGAAGACGAACATCACCTCGGCCCGGTCCAGGGCCAGGAACCGGATGCGCTTCTCCACCACCGGCTCCGTGCCGGAGGTGGCGGTGAGCTCCAGCAGGGCGTCCAGGGAGTCCACGGTCAGGGTGCGGGGGGTGGTGCCCATGGGCCTGCCCGCGAGGAACAGGGCGGTTCCGCCGGGGTAGGACTCCACCTGCACCTGGATGGCGGATGCGGGCACCGTGCGGGGCTTGCCGCAGGCCGTGGCCAGAAGGATCAGGGCAGCTGCATAGAGGATTCTCATCGTGCCTCCTGGAAATCGACGGCGACGGCGACGGCCGCCTCGACGGGCCTGCCCTGGTCGTCCAGGGCCGGGCTGAACCGGTACTTCATGGCCACCGCCCGCGCCGCCTCGGCGCACCCGGGCTTCACGGCCGACAGGATCCTGCAGCTCTTGACCCGGCCGTCCTCGCCCACCACCAGGGAGGCGCCGACGCTGAGCCCCGCGCATTCCCCCACGGGCGCCGGCGCGAGGCCGTCGTCCAGGAGCCGCGGATAGGTCACCGGCCGCCTCGGCAGGACCTCGGCCTGGGCGGGCCTGGGCCTGGGCTTCGGGGCGGGCGCGGCCGCGGCGGGCGCGGCGGCCGGGGCCGGCGGGGGCGGCTCCACCCGCGCGGCCAGCCTGGGACCGCGGAGCACGAACAGGAGCGCGCCGGCACCCAGGGCCGCCAGGCCCAGGATCCACCAGGGGCGGCCCTTGGGCCCGGGCATGTCGGCGGTGGGCGCCACCTCCTCGAGGGTGCGGCGCCGCAGGGAAAACTCCCCCGCCACCGCCAGGGGCCGGTCCCAGGCCATGCCCGCCTCGGCGCAGGCGGCCAGGAACGCCTCCCGCATCTCCGCGGCGCCCTCCCACCGCCGGTCCCGGTCCCGGGCCAGGCTGCGCATGATCACCGCGGCCAGGGCGGGATGGAGGCCCGGGCAGAGCGCCTCCAGGGGCGGCGCCTCCTCCTGCAGACGCAGCAGGAGGGTCTGCAGCACCTGGTCGGAGCGGAAGGGGAGCTGGCCCGCCAGGGCCCGGTACAGGGTGACGCCCAGGGAGTACAGGTCCGCCCTGGCGTCGACCGCCTCGCCCAGGGCCTGTTCGGGGGCGACGAAGGCCGGGGTGCCCAGCATGTGGCCCGTGCGGGTGTCCATGGGGTTCTCCACCGCCTTGGCGATGCCGAAGTCCGCGAGGAAGGGCGTGCCGGCGGCGTCGAAGAGGATGTTGGCCGGCTTGATGTCCCGGTGGATCACGCCGTGGGCGTGGCTGAAGGCCAGGGCCTCCAGCACGGGCACCGCGAGCTGGGCCGCCATGGGCCCGTCCAGCGTGCGGCCCCCGTCCAGGATGCCGGCGAGGGAGGGCCCGTCGATCAGCTGCATGGAGTACCACGGGACACCGCCGTCCTGCCCGAAGGCGTGGATCCCGACGATGTGGGGATGCTCCAGGGAGGCCGCGATGCGGGCCTCCACCGCGAAGCGCTCCTGGACGTCGAAGCCGGTGAAGGGGTTCGTGAGGATCTTCAGGGCCTCGAGCCGCCCCAGGGAAAGGTTCTCCACCTCGTAGACCGTGCCGGCGCCGCCTTCCCCCAGCAGCGTCCGGAACGCGTAGCGGTCCGCGAGGCGCTCCATGAGAAGGGCGGTCCTGCCGTCGGTAGCCACGCGATCGTCTCCCTCCTGCCGGGTGCACGTATCATATTCGCATGAACCGCTTCACCCTCCACGCTCCCGGCCACCCGCCCTTCCTGCTGGGCAGGGAACGCGCGGAGCTGGTGCTGGGGCGGGCCCCGGGCGTGGACATCCTGCTCCAGGACGCCGCCATCAGCCGGCGCCACGCGCGGTTCGCGTGGAAGGAGGACGGGGTGTGGCTGGAGGACCTCGGGTCCCGCCACGGCAGCTTCCGCAACGGCGCGCGCGTCAACGCCCCCGTGCGCGTCGCGCCCGGGGACCGGATCACCCTGGGACCCCTCGAGCTCCGCCTCGAGCCCGCGGCCCCGGCGGCCCTCGAGGAGACCTCCCTGGCCCTGGAGGACGTCCGGCTCTGGGCCGGCGCCCAGGAAGGCCTGCTCAACTGGCGGGAGGCCCTGGAGCTCCTCCACGAGCTGAGCCTCATGATGCTCAAGGATCTGGAGCCCGGGAGGCTCCTGGGGGACCTGCTGGATCGCCTCTTCACCTTCCTCGGCGCCTCCCGGGGGGCGGTGCTCCTCAAGGACGCGCACGGCGCCCTGGTGCCGGTGGCGGTGCGCGCCCAGGACCCGGACAGCCCGCTGGGGCTGCCCACCTCCACCCTGGAGGCCACGATCTCCCGGCGCGCCGCCAGGCTCTTCCGCGAGCCCGCGGTCCCGGACGGGCTCCTGGCCGAGTCCCGCACGGCCTCGGCCATGGCCGTGCCCCTGGAATTCGACGGCCGGACCCTGGGCCTCTTCTACTTCGACTCCAACCGGGGCCGCGGCCCCTTCACGGAGCTGGACCTGCGGTTCGTGGCCTCCCTGTGCAACCTGGCCGCGGCCAAGCTCCTGCAGCAGACCCTGGCGGCCGAACTGCGCGACCGGGAGGAGCGGGAACGGGAACTGCGGGCGCGGGAGGCCCAGGCCCAGGCCCGGAGCGAATTCCTGGCCCGCATGAGCCACGAGATCCGCACGCCCATGAACGCGGTGCTGGGCTTCACCCGCCTGGCCCGGGCCGAGGCCCTGCCGCCCCGCGCCGAGGACTGCCTGCGGAAGATCGACCTCTCGGGCCGCTCCCTCATGGCCGTGGTGGACGAGATCCTCGACTTCTCGAAGATGGAGGCCGGGAAGGTCTCCCTGGAGGCCCTGCCCTTCCGCGTCCAGGACGTGCTGGCGGACATCCGCGACCTCTTCTCCCAGGCCGCCCTGGAAAAGGGCCTCGCCCTGGAGGTGGCGTCCGTGGAGCTCCCCCCGGTCGTGGGCGACGCGCACCGCCTCACCCAGGTCCTGGCCAACCTGGTGGGCAACGCCGTCAAGTTCACGACCGCGGGAAGCGTCGCGGTGCGGGTGGAGGCCGGCCAGGGGCCGCTGCTCTTTTCCGTGGCCGACACGGGGATCGGCATCGCCCCGGACCAGGCGGAACGGCTCTTCTCCCCCTACGCCCAGGCCGACGAGAGCATCGCCCGGCGCTACGGGGGCACCGGCCTCGGCCTTTCCATCGCCAGCCGCCTCGTGGAGCTCATGGGCGGGACCCTCGCCGTGGCCTCGGAACCCGGCGCCGGCAGCACCTTCTCCTTCTCCCTGGAGCTCGCGCCCGCGGAGTCCGCGGACCTGCGCGGCCGGCGGGTGCTGCTGGTGGAGGACAACGCCCTGAACCGCGAGCTGGCCGAGGCCCTCCTGCGGGAGGCCGGCGCGGAGGTGGACACCGCCGGCACCGGGGAGGCGGCCCTGGACCGGGCCCGGGAGGCTCCGTACGACGCCGTGCTCATGGATCTCCACCTGCCGGGCATGGACGGCTTCGAGGCCGCGCGGCGCCTGGGGGCCCTGGGCCTGGGCCTGCCCATCCTGGCCATGACCGCGGAGGCCGGCGCCCGGCAACGGTGCCTGGAGGCGGGCATGGCCGCGTGCCTCCCCAAGCCCCTCGAGGCCCGGAACCTGCTCGAGGCCCTGGCGCTGCGGGCGCGCCCCGACCCCCTGGAGGCCCTGTCCGGCGTCCTGGACCTGCCCCGGGCCCTGGCCCGCGCGGGCGGGAGACGGGATCTCCTGGCGAACTTCATGAAGGGCTTCCTGGACGAGCCCATCCTGCCCGCCCACCTCCGGGAGGCCGCGGCCCGGGGGGACCTCGCCGGCGCCCGACGCCTCGCCCACGACCTCCGGGGGCTCGCCGGCAACCTCGGCCTGGACGCGGCCGGCGCCGCCGCCGCGTACCTGGAGGACCTTCCGGATTCCGCCGGGCCGGAATGGCAGGAGGCCTGCGCCCGTCTCGAGGAGGCCCTGGCCCCGTTCCTGGCCCGGGGTCCCCAGGCCTTCCGCAGAGGAGCTCCATGACCGTCCGCACCTGGCTCCCCATCACGCTGCTGGTGGTCTCCAACGTCTTCATGACCTTCGCCTGGTACGGGCACCTGAAGTCCCAGCGGGACGCCCCGCTCCTGGTGGCCATCCTCACCAGCTGGGGCATCGCCTTCTTCGAGTACTCGCTCATGGTCCCGGCCAACCGCATCGGCTACGGGCGCTACTCCCTGCCCCAGCTGAAGGTGATCCAGGAGGTGGTCACCCTCTGCGTCTTCGCGGTGTTCGCGGTGTTCTACATGCGCGAGCGGCTCACCCTCAACCACGTCTGGGCCGCGCTGTGCCTGGTGGGGGCGGTGTTCTTCACTTTCCGGAGGTAGCCCGCTCCGTCGAGCAGGTGACGGCCTCGCTCCAGGCACTGCTGACGCCCTCGTTCACCGCCCGCACCCGGTAGGCGTGGGCCGAGCCGGGGGTCAGCCCCTTGTGCTGGTAGGGGCTCGCCGCCCCGCCCACCACGGTTCCATCCACCAGGAGGTCGTAGCCGGTGGCGCCCGGGACCAGGCTCCAGGTGACGACGATCCGGGCGGGTCCCACCGCCACGGCCGCCAGCCCCAGGGGCACCGCAGGGACGGCCGTCTCCCGCCCGGAGAACACCCGCCACAGGGAGGGCGCCGCCGGGGGCTCCAGCCCCGCGCGGGAAGTGTGCGCCTGCCAGCACACGTACTCCACCCCCAGGTAGCTCACCAGATCCCGGACGTTGTAGGCCACGCCCGGGGCCCAGGGGGGATGGACGCTCTGGGCGGGGGCGACGAGGACGGCCAGCAGCAGGGTGTGGGACAGCATGGGAACCTCCACGGCCGGAACCACTATGCGCCTCCGGCCGGGTGGAACGCAACGGCCAGGAGGGAGGACCCGCGGCAGCAACGTTCGCACGGCCCCCTTCGGTACGGCCCTGGCACCTTGATCGGAAATGGGACACATCAAAGGTGGGCCTGGAGGGTCCGGGCCTGGAATTTCAGACCGTCCGGTAGCACCGGCTCCTAGCAGGAGGAGACCTACATGAAAAACCTACCTGATTCAATTCAGAGGGTGGATGAGCATGCCCTATCGACCATCCATGGAGGGATGTTCAGAACCGTCAGATTGGTCATCAAGGGGACCCCGCTCAATCCGGGACCTGATCCCCATGACCTATACCTGGCGGCTCGACAGGCTGAGGCCAGGGAGCGGTTCGAGACGCTGACCAGAGCCAACCCAGCGATCCTTGCCCCCCCTGACCCGAATTGGAACGTTGAATTACTGAAGCATCGCCTTGCCACGGGTTATGGTCAGCCACAGCTGCGACGCCCCTGACCGGTCACAGGACCTCAGGGAACCTGCCCCGGCAGGATTCCGGCTGATCCTCCTTTGCACCTTGGCCCTGGTCCTCCACTGCGGCACCGTAAAGGGAACGCTGGAGGGCCGGGTGCAGGGGCCGGATGGCGCATTCTTGAAGGGCGTGGAGGTGGCGGTTTTCCCCGCCGACATGCGCAGCCCGGTCGAAGCTGCGTCCATCGCCTGGGTCCGCACGGACAGCATGGGCGCCTTCCGGATTCATCGCCCCGCCGGGGCCTACGGCATTTCCGCTAGTCACCCAACCCTGGCGGGGGCCAACGTCGGCCGGGTCACGCTGACCCCGGGGGAAACCTTTGTCCTGCCCTTTCCACTGCGCCTGAGGTCGGGAGGAACCGTCCTGCGGGGACGCCTGGGCGGAGGGAAGGGAAGGCCTGGGGTGGAGGGCGTGATCGCTCTGGTTCCATCGGATGGGACGGCGGTGTTGCGGTTCGATCAGGTGCGGTGGGTACGGACCCGGTCCGGGGCCTTCCAGGTGGCCCTTGACGAGGGGCGGTACGGCCTTTCGGCCGTCGGGAAAAGAGGCCGGGCGCCAGCGGCGTGGCTCGAGGTCGGGAAATCCCCCCTTGAATGGAATCCGGAGCTGCTTCCGGAGCCCAGCCCGGCCCCGGCGGACGTGGGAACCTGGATCAGAAGGGAGGCGGTCTCCCTGGCGGATCCGGAACGGGACGAGGCCCTCGATCCTGCCCTGCTGGCCCTGGCCCGATCCGGCCAGGTCTTCGGCATGGGCGAAGCCACCCACGGAACCCGCGAATTCGCCCAGCTGGTCCACCTCACCTTGATGTCGCTGGCCCAAGCGGGATCGGTGCGCGCCCTCGCATTGGAGATGGGCCTGGTCGAGGCGTTCGGGGTGGACGCCTATGTCCAGGGCGACGGTCCGGACCCCCTTCCCGCGCTCCCGCCCCCCTTCCGGGTGCTGGAATTCCGGAACCTGCTTGTCGCCCTGAGGACCCACAACCTGGAGCGGGACCGCGGCTCGAGGATCAGGGTCCATGGCATCGACATGATGGATCCGGGCCCTCCCTTCCACCATGCCCTGGCTTTCTTCCGGAGGACGGATCCAGAATCCGCAAGGGTGCTGGAACGCCGCGTGAAGGGACTCTTGCTGGCACAGCCCATCGCCAAGGTGACCGCACCGCCGAACCGGATCGCCTGGAGGGCGGCGCTGGACGGGCTGCTGGCGCGGATGGACGCCCGGAAGAAGGCCTTCATCCGGGCCGCGGGGGAGACCGGTTTCGCCCGCCAGCGCCAGGCCCTGGTGGTCCTGGGGCAGTTCATCCCCGTGGCCGGGGATGTCCCGAGAGGGCTTGAGGCGAGGGAAAATGCCATGGCTGAAAACGTGTACTGGGTCCTCCGCCAGGAGGGGGTCGGCGCCCGTGTCCTCCTGTGGGCCCACAACGGGCACATCACCAAGGCTGCCCAGGGCCCCTGCGGATTCCCGACCCTGGGCTGGCGGCTCAGCCAGGGCCTCGGCCCGGGCTACGTGGCGCTGGGAACCGCCTTCGGCCGGGGGGGGTTCCTGGCCTTCAGGACGTTGGGAGGAATTCTCGAACCGGTGCCCCGCACCGTGGAACCGATGGCTCGGGGGACGCTGGATGCCGCCCTGGCCTCGACCGGGGAGCCCAGGTTCTTCCTGGACCTCCGGAAGGTCCCTTCGGCGGGACCGGTCCGGCGCTGGCTGAGCGAACCGCAGGGAACCTGGTTCGTCAACCTGGAATACGATCCGGCCCACCCTGCGGAATCCATGGTGATGGATCCCGTGGTGGACCGGTACGATGCCCTGGCGTTCTTCGCGGAAACGGCGCCCTGTCAGTACTGGACGATGGGGTAGGACCCCTTCTCGATGAGCTGGGCGGCGATGGCGGCGCGCAGCTTCGAGCTGGAGGCGGGAACGAAGCCGGCGAAGGCCTCCAGGTCGCCCAGGCCCTTGTCCAGGTCCCCGCCTTCGAGCACCTCGGCCAGCAGCATGCGGGCGTTGACCTGCACCTTGTGCCAGGCCTCGTTCACGTAGACGTCGGCGAACTGCCGGGCCAGCCCGGCCCAGCGGTGGCCGCCCTCGGTCATCTTCGCGGCGCGCACCACGGCGCTCTCCATGGCGTAGATCTCGGTGAGCATGTCGGCGACGCGGGCGGCGGCCTCCTGGTTCTCGATGAGCTTCTGGCCGCACACGTCCAGGGCCGCGGCCGAGGCGTAGATGCAGAGGCGCTTGGCCAGCTCCACGGCGTGCATGGAACGGCCCATGGGACCCTCGGGGGCCTCGGGGACGTTGGCGGTGGAGCGGTCCAGGGGCAGGGAGCCGTTGCTGGCGCGCTTGAACAGGGCGCCGGCGATGATGAGCCGGTTGATCTCGTTGGTGCCCTCGAAGATGCGGTTGATGCGGTTGTCGCGGTAGATCTTCTCGGGGGGGTACTCGCTGGAGAAGCCGTAGCCGCCGAAGGCCTGCACCGCGTCGTCCGCGGACAGGAAGAGGGCTTCCGAGCCCCACACCTTGGCGATGGAGGCCTCCATGGCGTACTCGTCCATGATGTCGAGCTTGGCCTTGGCGGCGCCCTCCTGGTCCCAGCTGATGGCGTGCATGCGCTCGTCGACGTAGCCGATGGTGCGGAAATTCATGGCCTCGCCCACGAAGATGCGGGTGCCGATGTCGGCCAGCTTGGACTGGATGAGGCCGAAGGCGTGCAGGGGCTTGCCGAACTGCTGGCGCTCGCCGGTGTACTTGATCGTGTATTCGAGGACCACCTTGGCGGTGCCGGTGCAGCCGGCGCCCAGCTTGAAGCGGCCGATGTTCAGGATGCCGAAGGCGATGCGGTGCCCGCGTCCCACCTCGCCCAGGAGGCGGTCCTTGGGGATGCGGCAGTTCTCCATGATGAGGGCGCGGGTGGAGGAGCCCTTGATGCCCAGCTTGTGCTCCTCGAGGCCGGTGGAGAACCCGGGGTCCTCCTTCTCGACGATGAACGCGCTGAACTTGCGGCCGTCGACCTTGGCGAAGACCACGAAGACGTCGGCGAAACCGGCGTTGGTGATCCACATCTTGCCGCCGTTGAGCACCCAGTGGTCGCCGTCCAGGACGGCGGTGGTCTTGGCGTTCATGGCGTCCGAGCCCGAGCCGGCCTCGGTGAGGGCGTAGGCGGCCAGCTTCTCGCCGGAGGCCAGGAGCGGGAGGTACTTGGCCTTCTGCTCAGGGGACCCGAAGTAGACGATGGGCAGGGTGCCGATGCCGGTGTGGGCGCCGTAGCTCACGGAGAAGGAAGCCTGCTTGCCGACCTCCTCCAGGAGCACCAGGCCGGTCTTCTTGTCCAGGTCCATGCCGTCGTAGGCTTCGGGGATCTCCAGGCTCAGCAGGCCCAGCTCGCCGGCCTTGCGGAGCAGGTCCCGGCTCAGCTCCAGGTCCACCTGGTCCAGGGCCGCGTCCTGGGGCAGGACCTCCCCTTCCATGAAGTCCCGGGCGGCTTCCCCGATGGCCTTGGTCTCGTCGCTCAGCTCCTCGGGGGTGAACTGGGGCTGGGAACCGATGGCCGAAAGGAGGAAACTGCCTCCGAAGAGCTTCTCGCTGGCACTGACTTCCATGAATCCTCCAAGGGGGGGATGGGCATAACCCGGACTTGTGAAGTTCACAGTTTAACCGGATGGGCTGACACAAGGGTCCCGGACCGTGGATCATGTGATGGAGGTGACACGCATGCCAGAGGGAAGTAAAGTCCAGGCCATGTTCTCCGGCATAGCCGGCAAATATGACCTGCTCAATCATGTTCTCTCCCTCGGCACGGATTTCTACTGGTGGCGCCGCATGGCCAGGGCCTCCGGGGCCGCCCCGGGCCGGCGCTACCTGGACGTGGCCGCGGGCACGGGGGACTCCTCCCTGGCCCTGGCCCGGCGCGGAGCGGAGGTGATCTCCACGGATTTCACCCAGGAGATGCTGCGCCTGGGCCCGGGCAAGTTCCGCAGGAAGGGGCGGGAACGCCTCATCTGGGCCTCCGTGGGCGCCGACGCCCAGCACCTGCCCTTCCGGGCGGAGACCTTCGACGGCATCACCATCTGCTACGGCATCCGCAACGTCGAGGACCGCGCCCTGGCCTACGGGGAGTTCCGGCGGGTCCTGCGGCCCGGGGGCCGGCTCACCATCCTGGAGTTCAGCCGGCCCCGCTTCGCGTGGCTTCGGGCCTTCTACGACCTCTACAGCCGCAGGATCCTCCCGAAGGTGGGAGGCTGGATCAGCGGAGACCCCGGAGCCTACACCTACCTGCCCGAGAGCATCCGCTCCTTCCCCGACCAGCCCAGCCTGGCCCGGGAGCTCGCGGAGGCCGGGTTCCGGGAGGTGGGGTGGACCGACCTCACGGGCGGCATCGTGGCCCTGCACCTGGGCGTGAAATAGGGGCGGGACAGGGGTGTTACACTGGAATCCGGGCTCCAGCCCCCCAACCCGATCCTTCAAAAGCGAGGTTCCGCCGTGTCCAAACCCGATCCTTCCATCACCGCCGACCTCCTGAGCAAGCTCCCCGCCAAAAAGGCCGAGACCCACACCGAATCCCATGTGCCGGCCCTGAAGAAGGCCACCGGCATGGGCCCCAAGGGCACCAAGCCCAACGCCCGTTCCGCCGAGAAGGGCACCGTCCAGGGCCACACCCGCTCCTCCAACCGCGGCAAGTAGCGCCCGCCTGAACTTCCGGACCCCCCCGGCCGCGCCGGTGGGGGTTCCGCGCACCGGACGACCCATGCCTGGAACGCTGTACCTCACGTTCTTCACCTTCCTCGCCCTGTTCCCCATCCTGAACCCGCCGGCCATGGCGCCGGTGTTCCTGCAGCTCACGGGTCACGTGCAGGAACCGGAGCGGAACCGGCTGGCCCGCCTCATCGGCATCTACACCTTCGCCCTCCTCACCTCCCTGCTCTTCATCGGGGGCTGGATGCTCAAGCTCCTGGGCATCTCCATCCCCGTCATCAGCGTGGCCGGGGGCCTGCTGCTCTTCCACTCCGCCTGGCACATGCTCAACCGGGATCCCCGGATGACGGAGTCGGAGAAGGCCGAGATCCAGGTCAGCATGAAGGACAAGGCCTTCTTCCCCCTGACCCTGCCGGTCACCGCCGGGCCGGGCACCATGGCCGTCACCCTCAGCCTCGTGCCCGCCGGCAACCTCCTGGACCCGCCGGTGCTGCTCCGCTACGCCGCCGTGGCCGGCGGCATCGCCCTGGCCGCGCTGGCCGTCTACATCTTCTACCGCTTCTCCGGCGCGGTGATCCGGAAGATGGGACCCACCGGGGCGGCCACGGTGAGCCAGATCTCGGCCTTCGTGCTGCTGGCCATCGGGGTTCAGATCGTGTGGAACGGACTCAGGGAACTGATCCGTACCCTCTGAAATCCTAGGCGTCCAGGGCCGTCCGCACGCGCTCGGCCAGGACCTCCAGGGTGAAGGGCTTGCCCATGACCTTCAGGTCGCCTTCCACCACGCCGTGGTGCTCCATGACGTCGGCGGTGTAGCCGGACATGAGCAGGCACTTCAGTTCCGGACGCAGCCTCCGCGCGCGCTCCGCCAGCTCCCGGCCGTTCATCTCCGGCATGATCACGTCGGTGAGCAGGAGGCCGATGTCGAGGCTGGGATTTCGAAGGAAGGCCAGGGCCTCGCTGGGCGAGGCCGCGGCCAGGGTCCGGTACCCCAGGCTGCCCAGGAGCATGACGGTGACATCCAGATGCATGGGCTCGTCCTCCACCACCAGGACGCACTCGCGGCCGCCAGCGGACAGGCGGTCCGCCCCCGGGGCGGCGGCCTTCTCCGCGGCGCCCGCGTGGCGCGGCAGGTGCACCCGGAAGGTGGTCCCCTGGCCGGGGGCGCTGCGCACCTCGATGAAGCCGTCGTTCTGCTTCACGATCCCGTACACCGTCGCCAGTCCGAGGCCCGTGCCCTTCCCGATGGCCTTGGTGGTGAAGAAGGGCTCGAAGATGTGGCCCAGGACCTCCGCGTCCATGCCGCAGCCGGTGTCGCTCACCTCCAGGACCACGTACTCGCCGGGGCGGGCGTTGTGGCCGGGCATTGGATCGCCCTCCCGCAGCACGCGGTTTTCCGTGCGGATGGCCATGCAGCCCACCCCCGCGATGGCGTCCCGGGCGTTCACGGCCAGGTTCGCAAGGATCTGGTCCACCTGGGTGGGGTCCATGCGGATCGCCCAGAGGCCGTCGCGCTGGGTGTAGTCCAGGGTGATGTTCTCCCCGATCAGGCGCGAGAGCATCTGGAGCATGCCGGGGATGGCCTCGTTGAGGTCGATGACCGACGGCGACACGGCCTGCTTGCGGGCGAAGGCCAGGAGCTGGCGGGTGAGGTCCGCCGACCTCATGGCTGCCTTCTTGATCTCCTCGAAGCGGTCCTGGCTCTTGCCGGGCGGCGTGTGCAGGAGGCCCACCTCCGCGTTCGCCACGATCACGCCGAGCATGTTGTTGAAGTCGTGGGCCACACCCCCGGCGAGGCGCCCGATGGATTCCATCTTTTGGGAATGCTGCATCTCGGCCTGAAGCGCCTGGCGGTCCCGCTCCGCCTTCACCCGCTCCGTGATGTCGGACAGCGTGAGGAGGAACTCCCCGCCGATGGCGGTGGCCGAAAGGAGCACCGTCCGCTCCTGCCCGTCCAGGCAGGCCAGGGTGGTCTCCACGGGCGGCGCCCCGCCGCCCGGGGCGGACCGGATCTCCCACCAGGCCCGGGCCTCCTCCCGGCGCACCGGGTCGGGGTAGGCGCGCTCCAGCCACCGGGACAGGGATCCGATCTCGTCCAGGCTGTACCCGAAGGTCCGGTTGAACTGCCCGTTGAGGGCCACCATGAGGCCGCCCTCCCCCAGGATGCACATGGGCACGGGCGCGGCCTCGAAGAGCTGGCGGAAGCGGAGCCAGCTCTCCTGGAGGGCCCGCTCCTCGAGGTGGCCCTCCAGCGCGATGGCGGCCACGTGGGTGGCCATGGCCATGATGCTCTGATCGAAGGGCCCGGGCGCGCCGGGCTCGCGGTGGTAGAGCCCCAGGGAACCCAGCACGTTGCCGGAGGAGTCCAGGATGGGCGTGGACCACACGGAGCGCAGGCCCGCCTCCTCCATCCAGGAGCGGAAGTGTCCCTGGAAGCGGTCATCGGTCCGGATGTCCTCCACGATGACGGGTTCCCTGCGGAAGGCCGCCGTGGGACACGGCCCGAGCCCCTCGGCCACGGGAACGCCCTCCAGGACCTTGCAGAAGGCCTCCGGCAGGCCGGCGTGGGACCCGAACCGGAGCCGGCCGTCGGCGCCGCCCGTGAGGAGGATCGAGGCCATGGCGCCCGGGGCCAGCTGCTCCAGGGTGCCGGTGATGGCGTCCAGCAGCTCCTGGATGGGCTCGCCCGAGGCGACCCGCTCCAGGAGGCGGTTCTGGGCGGCCAGGCTCTGCTCGGCCAGCTTGCGCTCGGTGATGTCCTTGGCGATGCCGTAGTGGCCCATGATGCCGCCCTGCGTGTCCCGCAGCGGCCCCTTGGTGACCAGGAAGGTCCGGGGCCCCTGGGGCGTGTCCAGCACCTCCTCCAGGGTGCGGGCGCTGCCCCGCTGCAGGATCGCGGAATCCTCGTCCGAAGCCCCGGGCCGGTAGGGTTCCTTCCCCAGGACGTCGGCGGCCTTCATCCCGAAGGCCCGCTCGGCCTCGGGGTTGAAGAGCAGGTAGCGCCCCCCCCGGTCCTTGGCGTAGATGGCGTCGCTGGACGCGGTGGCGATGCCGTCCAGGAGCCGCAGGGCCCGGAGGCGCTCCGCCTGGAGGCTCCGGTCCCGCTCGGCCTGCGCCAGGATCCGGTGCTGGCGGAACATGCGGTCCACCAGCACCGCCAGGAACATCGCCAGGAGCCCCGCGAGGCCGATGACCGCCACCTGATTGCGGGCCGCGGCATAGAGCTCGGACTGGTCGATCTTGGCGACGAGGAACCAGTCCGTTCCCTTCACCGCGTGGATCACGCCCGCCACCGGCTCCCCGTTGTAGTCCTTGCCCTTGACGAAGGCCCCCTGGGGCGCGGCGCCCCGGAGGACCTGGGCGGTGACCAGCTCGCTGGCGGCCATCGGCCGGGTCATCTGGATCTGGCGGTCGGGGTTCTGCGGGGAGCCGCTGAGATACTCCACCTGGTCGCCCTTGCGCCGGAACAGCACCGCCTCGCCCGTGGTGGTCGGCACCGGCCACGCATGGAGCCTCGGGAAGAGCTGGACGACGGGGTCCACCGTGAGGACCAGCAGCGGCCCCGGCCGGTCCCCGGCGGGCGCCATGGGCGCCAGGAAGTCCAGGTGCAGGGCGCCGGCGGCGTCCCGGTACGGGCCGACCACCCGGCTGGCCCGGTCGGCCAATGTGGCCTTCACGGCCTCCATCAGGTCCGGTGAAGGGGCCCGCACCGCCGGGAAGGAATGCACGGTGAGCTGGTCGTCGATGACCATGAGGCCCTGGAAGCCCTTGAGGTCCCGGTAGGCCTCCAGGTTCCCGAAGAGGCGCTCCCGTTCATCGGGATCGCCGCTTTTCCGCCACGCGTAGTAGGCCCTGGACCAGAACCGGGAGGAGGAGGCGAAGGTGACGTCCCCGCGCCGTTCCTGGACCCATTCCGACACCTGCAGGGCCTTGTTGTCGGCGATGGCCTGGAGCCGGGCGGCCTCGGTCGCCTCCAGCTGGCGGTACGCCTGGTGGATGCCGCCCCACACCAGGGCCAGGATCACCACGCCCAGGATCGCGACCGGCGGCACGATGAGCCGGGCCCGGGCCCGCCGTTCGCCGGTCAGCGCGGGAATCAGGTGCCGCTTCATCGCCCGGTAGAGCAGCAGGGAGGTCACCCCCACGTAGAACCATCCCTTCAGGGTGCTCAGCATGGCGATCTGGTCGGCCCCCCGGGCCACCAGCATCACCAGCCGGTCCGAGAGGAGGATCCACAGGGCCGAGAAGCCGGCATAGTAGAGCACCACCCGGAGGATGGCTGTGGAACCTCTGGAAGGGCTTGATTCGGGATTCATCTCGTAAGGGGCTTTCTGACCTAAAGCATAACCAATTGAATCATGAAGCTTGAAATTTTCATGTACTCAACCGAGCTCCTCCCGCAGCGCCGCGATTTCCGCCGGCAGGCTCCGGGACAGCACGGGCCGGTCCTGCACCTCGGCCAGGGCCGGCGGCAGGGGCACCCGCAGCCCCAGGCCGGTCTCCAGGGTCTCCCGGAACTTGGCCGGGTGGGCCGTGGCCAGGAACACGCCCGTCTCGCCCGGTCCCAGGTTGCGGGCCAGGACGCCGTGGGCCACGGCCGCGTGGGGTTCCGGGAGGTAGCCGCCGGCGTGGAGCCCGCGCATGGAGGCCAGGGTCTCCCCGTCCGTGAGGCTGCCCCGGCGCAGGGCGCCCCGCATGGCCTCCACGTCGCCCTGGAACAGCGCGTGGATGCGCTCCCAGTTGCTGGGCGCGCCCACGTCCATGGCGTTGGAGAGGGTGGCCACCGAGGGCCGGGGGCGGTACACGCCGGTCTCCAGGAAGTCGGGGACGGTGGTGTTGGCGTTGGTGGCCACCACGAAGGCCTTCACGGGCAGGCCCGTGCGCCTCGCCAGGAGGCCCGCGTAGAGGTTCCCGAAGTTGCCCGAAGGCACGGCGATGACGGGGGCCTCCCCCACCCGGGCCACGGCCTCGAAGTAGTACGTCAGCTGGGCCAGGAGCCGCGCGATGTTGATGCTGTTGGCGGAGGTGAGGCCGAGGCGCGCAACCAGCCCGGCGTCCTCGAAGCTGGCCTTGACCAGGGCCTGGCAGTCGTCGAAGGAGCCCTCCACCGCGAAGGTGCGGACGTTGTCCCCCAGGGTGGCGAACTGCCGCTCCTGGAGGGGCGAGACGCGCCCGGCGGGGTAGAGGACCACCGCCTGGAAGCCCGGCAGGCCCAGGAAGGCGCTGGCAACCGCGGCGCCCGTGTCCCCGGAGGTGGCGGTGAGCACGGTGTGCCGGCGCCCGTCCCTTCGGGCCACGAGGGCCAGCATGCGCGCCAGGAACCGCGCGCCGAAGTCCTTGAAGGCCAGCGTCGGCCCGTGGAACAACTCCAGGGCGAACATCCGCTCCCGCACCCGCACCACCGGCACGGGGAAGTCCAGGGCGGAGAAGACCGCCTCCTCCACTTCGGCCCGGCTGAACTCGTCCCCCAGGAAGCGGTGGAGGAGCTCCGCGGAGCGGGCCCGGAAATCCATGCCCAGGAGCGCCTCCATGTCCCGGAAGCAGGGCACGGGCTCGGGAACCCAGAGGCCGCCGCCCGGAGCCATGCCGGACTGGATGGCCCCGGCGAAGGTGGTGCGGCCTTTCGGGTCGCGGGTGTTGACGAGCCGCATGCTAGACCTCCCTCGCGCCGCGCAGGTCCAGCCCGCAAAGCCAGGACGTGCTGGGCAGCGTCGCTTCGTCGAACGCGTTGCGGATGGCCGCGGCCACGACCGGGGCGCACCCTTCGGGGGCCACGCCGAAGACGGAGGGGCCCGAGCCCGACAGGCTGAAGCCCAGGGCCCCGGCGGCCAGCGCCGCGGCCTTGGCCGCGGGGAACCCCGGCACCAGGGGCGCCCGGTAGGGCTCGGCCAGGGGGTCCCGGAGGCAGCGGGCCAGGAGGCCCCGGTCCCCGGTGTGCAGGGCGTGCACGAAGCCCGCGAGGTTGCCGGCGAAGCCCACCGCACCGGCCAGGGACACCTCCCCGGGGAGCGCGGCGCGGCTGGCGGCGGTGGGCAGCTGCCATTCCGGGTGCACCACCACGAAGACCAGGTCCCGGGGCCAGGGCAGCTCGCGGGCCGTGGGGCGCCCGTCCCGGCCGGGCACCACCATGCGCAGCCCGCCCAGGAGGGAGGGCGCCACGTTGTCCAGGTGGCCGGCGCCGCTGTAGGCGCCCTCGGCCCGGCCCGCCAGGGCCAGGAGCTCGGGCCCTTCCAGGGGCGAGCCCGCGGCCTCCTGGAAGGCGGCCAGGGCCGCCACCACGGAGCTGGCGCTGGAGCCCAGCCCGCTGTTGACGGGCAGGCGCTTGTCCAGGGTCACGGCCCAGGGGGTGGAGATCCCGGTGCGCTCCCGGAACAGGCCCAGGGCGCGGGTCACCAGGTTGGGCCGGGAATCCCCGCTGAGCATGCCCGCGAAGGCCCCCTCCAGGACGAACCGGTCGGTCCCGGCCGGCTCCACCGTGACGAAGTCCCCCAGCAGCGTCCCGTCCAGGGGGGCCAGGGCGGCCCCCAGCAGGTCGAAGCCCGCGGCGACGTTGCCGATGCTGGCCGGCGCGAAGAACCTGACCGCCGGGCTCAATGGACCAGCCTCAGCACGTCCGAGAGCACCCCAGCGGCCGTGACCTGGGCGCCGGCCCCGTAGCCGCGCACGACCATGGGATAGGGGCTGTAGCGCTCCGTGAAGAAGGCGAAGGCGTTCTCCCCGCCCTTGACCTGGGCCAGCGGGTGGTAGGCGTCCACCACCCGCAGGCCGACGCTGCAGCCCTCCCGGGTGAAGCCCCCGATGTAGCGCAGGAAGCCGCCCTGGGCCGCGCGCCGGGCGAAGGCCTCGTCCAGGAGGGGCAGGCGCGCCATGAAGGAATCCACGTCGCCCGAGGCGTCGAAGTCCGGGGGCAGCAGGCCCTCGACGGCCACGTCCTCCAGTTCCAGTTCCATGCCGATCTCCCGGGCCAGGATGATGAGCTTGCGGGCCACGTCCATGCCGCTCAGGTCGTCCCTGGGGTCGGGCTCCGTGAAGCCCTGGGCCTTGGCCTGGGCCACCGCCCGGGACAGGGGCACCCCCTCGCCCACCGCGCCCAGGATGTAGGACAGGGAGCCCGAGAGAATGCCCTCGAACCGCTGCACCACGTCCCCGGTCTTCACCAGGTTCTGCAGGGTGTCGACCACGGGGAGCCCGGCGCCCACGTTGGTTTCGTAGAGGAACTGCCGGTGCAGGCGCCGGCAGCGCTCCCGCAGGCCCTTGTGGAAGGCGGTGGAGGAGCTGTTGGCCTTCTTGTTGGCGGCCACCAGGTGGAAGCCCGCCTCCAGGATCTCGGGGTAGCGCGCGGCGAGCTCGGCGGAGCTGGTGCAGTCCACGAAGACGGGCATCGCCGGCCGGTCCAGGCGCACCGAGGCCAGCACCTGGTCCAGGTCGGTGGGGATGGCGCCGGCCTTGAACTCCTCCCTCCACCTGGCGAGATCCTTGATGCCGTTGACCATGGACCGGCTGGTGGCCAGGGTGCGGATCCTGATGTCGAGGCCCTGCTCGCGGAACCTGGGCTCCTGGCCCAGGATCTGTTCCAGCAGGCACCCTCCGACGTTGCCCGCGCCGAACAGCACCAGGTCCAGGGTCCCCGCGGTGCGGAAGAAGCGCCGGTGCACGTGGGGCATGGCCCGGCGCCCGTCCTCCTCGCGCACCACCGCGGAGATGATCCGCTCGGAGGAGCCCTGGGCGATGGCGACGACGTTGCAGTCCACGTCCGCCAGCGCGTCGAAGAAGGTGCCCGCGATGCCCGGCCGCAGGTGCATGCCGTCGCCCACGATGCTGAGGATGGACACGCCCTCCTGGGCCTCCACCGCGTCCACGAGCCCCGCGGCCCGTTCCATCCGGAAGGCCTCGTCCAGGACCGCCACGCCCCGCTCGCCGTCCTCCCGGCGCAGGCAGAGGCAGATGGCCAGCTCGGAGGAGCACTGGCTGATGAACACCACGGACAGGTCGCGCCTGGCCAGGGCGCTGAAGGCCCGGGCCGCCATGCCGGGCACGCCGGCCATGCCCGGGCCCGAGATGTTCAGCATCACCAGGGCCGGCAGGAAGGAGATGCCCCGCACGCCCAGGGGCGGCGCCGCCACCCCGTCCCGGACCAGGGTGCCGGGGTGCTCCGGCTTGAAGGTGCTGGCCACCCGGATGGGGATGGCTCGCGAGCGCACCGGGGCGATGGTCTTGGGGTGCAGGACCTTCGAGCCGAAAAAGGCCAGTTCCATGGCCTCCTCGAAGCTCACCTCGGGCAGGGAGAAGGCCTCCGGCACGATGCGGGGGTCCGCGCTGAACACGCCCTCCACGTCGGTCCAGATCTCGACCAGGTCCGCGTCCAGCGCCGCCGCGGCCAGGGCCGCGGTGTAGTCGGAGCCGCCCCGGCCAAGGGAGAGGATCTTGCCCTGGACGTCGCCCCCGAAGAACCCCGGCAGCACCCAGAGCGCTGCGTCTCCGTCCCGCTCGGGCCGGAAGCGGGCGCGGATCTCGTCGGGAAGGGGCCGGCCCTCCATGGGCTCGCCCTCGAGGACGAGGTACTGGCGGGGGTCCAGATACCGGGGCTCGAGGCCCTTGCCCTTCAGGAGGGCGGTGAGGATGGCGCAGGAGGCGCGCTCGCCCAGGCTGGAGAGGGCCGCCAGCACGGAAGGGGAGCACTCGCCCACCAGGCCCACGCCCTGGAGGATGCGCGCGCACTCGGCGGCCAGGAGTTCCAGTTCCGCCCCGAGGGCGTCCGCGCCGTGGCCCAGGTCCGGTCGGAGGTCGGCCACCACCTGCCGGTGGCGGGCCAGGAAGGCCTCGGGCACGCCGGTCGCGGCGCCGGGGGCCGACACCAGGAGGTCCGTCACGCCGGCCAGGGCCGAGGCCACCAGGCAGACCCGGTCCGTCTCCAGGGCCGCGGTCACCAGGGCGGCCACGTCGCGCATGCGGGCGGCGTCCTTGACGCTGGTGCCGCCGAATTTCATGACTCTGAGGGGAACGGATGGGGGCCGGCTGTGCATGGGGACCTCGGCAAATGCAGAAAGCCCCGCGTCCTGGTGGCGCGGGGCGGAAAGTGGAAGTGATGATCCGACTAAGCCGTCCCCGCGCCGGGATGGGTACCGGTCGTGGTGGTGGTCATAATGGAGGAGCCCGCGTTCAGGGCGCCGCTGCCGGCGTTGCGGCCGGGAGAGGGGCGTGAGCCTTTGAGCGGGGACATCATCTGCCTACGATCCATGAAAAACCCTTCCCGGTCAAGGAGAGGATCACTCCCCCAGCAGGAACCGGAGTCGTTTCGCGGCCTCGCGGGTCGCCGGCAGTTCGATCCCGCCCGCCACCCGGACCTTGGCCCGGCCTCCGAAGAGGGACCGGATATCGAGCACGGCCTGGGGGTTCAGGAGGATCGTGCGCTGGATCCTCACGAAGAGCACCTGGTTGAAGGCCAGCTCCACCTCCTCGAAGGATCGCCAGGGCGTGGCGTGGCGCCTGCCTTCCACCCAGGCGTGCACGGCGCCGTCGATCGCCTCGAAGTGGGTGGTGGAATCCAGGTCCACCAGCAGGGCCCCTTCGGGACCGATCGCAGCGAAGCTGGGCTCGTCCACCAGGGCCTTCACGGCGCCCGGTTCCGGGACCGGTCCGGGGACGGGTTCCGGAACGGTCCCTGGGGAAGGGGCCGGGACGGGTTCCGGCGCGGGGATCGGTTTCGGTTCAGGCGCGGGGATCGGTTCCGGTTCCGGCGCGGGGATCGGTTTCGGTTCCGGCGCCGGAACGGGTTCAGGCGCGGCCAGGGCGGCGGGTTCCGGCTCCAGGTGGGGCCTTTCCTCCACATGCGGCCTGGGCGGCGGTGGCTTGGGCGGCACGGTCAGGTGGGCCTTGTGCTCGGCCGGCGCGTGGGGCCTGGGCGGCGCGGCCAGGTGGGGCCTGGGCTCAGCCGGCACGTGGGGCCTGGGCACCGCGGCCGCGTGGACTTCAGGCGGCGCTTCCTTGGCGGGCCTGCGGGATTCGGTCCCCACGCGCCGTTCGGGCTCCCCGGCCTTGCGGGCGGCCGCGTTCTTCCGGCGCTCGGACTTGGTCAGGGGCCTGGCGGGCTCGGCCGGGGGCACCGGGGCGGGCTCGTCCAGCTTGGCGTCCTGGCGGTGGACGAGGGCCAGGGCCGTGAGGTCCCTGCCTCCCAGGCCGCGTCCCGCGGCGTTCTCCACCTGCAGGAGGAGCGGGGCGGCCATGGGCATGGCCACCCCCAGGTCCCGGGAGGAGCGTATGACCAGTTCCAGGTCCTTGGCGGCCAGGTCCAGGGTCTGGTCCGAAGGTTCGTAGTCCTGGCGCACCATCAGGCCCCCGAAGGCATCCATGGGGGGCGACTTGAGCAGGCCGAGGTTGAGCAGGCGCAGGTAGTCGGCGGGCGCGAAGCCCGCCTTCTCCCCGAAGGCCAGCACCTCGCCCAGCGTCTCGACCATGGCCACGGTGAGGAGATTGGCTCCCAGCTTGAGGGCGTGGGCCACCTCGGCCCGGGTCCCCACCCGGGTGATGCCCCGGCCGAGGGCCTCCAGGGCCACAAGGCAGCGGTTGACCTGGGTCTCCGGTCCCGCGGCCAGCACCCACAGGCGGCGGGAGGCGGCGTCGCTGGGCTTGCCCAGGACGGGCGCGGCCACGTAGCCCTGGCCCGCCTTCGCGTGGGCCTCGGCCAGGCGCCGGGACGTGTCCACGCCGATGGTGCTCATGCAGAGGTGGATGGCGCCGTGGCCCAGCTCTTCGAGAAGCCCGCCGGGACCGTAGGTCAGGGCCTCCTCCGCGGCGTCGTCGGAGACCATCGTCAAGGCCACCTGGGCCTTGGCCACGGCATCGGACACCGTGGGGCTGATGTGCACCCCGGGGGCGGCCATGACGTCGGCCCGTTCGGGAGTGCGATTCCAGAGGGTGACCTCGTGGCCGAGCTCGATGAGGTTCCGGGCCATGGGGGCGCCCATCCGGCCGAGTCCGAGGATGGTGATTCGCATGCAGACCCCCTTTGTGGAACCTTCCCCTACTTCGGGGTCAGCTTGAACTTGGGATGGCATTCCAGGCACTTCACCACCGGCGGCTTGTGCTGGCAGTGGCACTGGGTGCACAGGAAGGGCCCGGGGTGGTCCCCCTTGGGGGTGGCATGGGGGTTCACGGGCAGGGCCTTGGTGTACGCGGCCATGGCGGGCAGGTCCCCGTGGCAGGCCATGCAGGAATCATCGGCCACCGCCGCCTTGGAGGGCTTTTCCTCCTTGTGGCAGTCGAAGCAGGTCACACCCGCCTTGGCATGCCTGGGGGTGGTCTTCTCGTCCGCGGCCCGCGCGGGGAGGCCAAGGAAAAAACAGGCCAGCACGGGAGCCAGGAAACGGCGCAGGGTCATCGAGAGTCCTCCGGGCATCGCACGATCTCTTCCAACAGTGAGCGGCAAGGCGTTAGTCTACTAAACAACGACCCACAGGTCGCCTGGTACTTCCGGGCGGCCCGGCCGGGAAGGCCATTCCTCGTCCATTCACGTTCGGGAGAACTTCATGGGCATGTCCTGTTTCCACGCCGCCCTCGCCCTATGCCTGGCAGCGGGAGCCCCCGCCCTCAGGGCCCAGACCACCCAGGTCCGGGCCAAGGTTTCGACCTCCCTGCCCACCTATGCCCCCACGCGGCAGGTGGCCACCCGCCTGGAGATCCCCGGCACCGACGCCCTGTCGGACCTGGGGGACGAATGGAACCGCCTTTTCAGGCAGTACCACCAGCAGGGCGGCATCACCTACCTGCCCAAGGTCACGAAGGACGCGGTCAAGGACCTGGCCGAAGGCGCCAGGCCGCTCATCATCACCGCCCGGGAACTCACCACCGAGGAGAACAAGACCTTCCAGACCAAGTTCGGGTACATGCCCATGCGCATCCCGGTATGCATGGACGCCCTCATCGTCTTCGTGCACAAGAACAACTCCCTCTCCAGCATCACCATGGAGCAGCTGGACGCCATCTTCTCCAAGGACCGCCTGGGCGGCGCCAAGGAGGCCCTCAAGGAATGGGGCGATCTCCGCGTGCGGGGCGACCTCGGAAAGCGCGAGATCCGCGCCTACGCCCGCGGCGAAGGCACGGCGATCCGCGACGCCTTCCAGGCCGCCGTGCTCCTCAAGGGCGCCTTCCGCGCAGGCCTGATCCAGAAGGACGATTCCGCCTCCCTGGCCGAGGCCGTGGTCACCGACGAGGCCGGCATCGCCTTCGGCTCCCTCTCCTCCTGGTACGCGGGCGTGAAGGTCCTGTCCATCGTCCCCTACAAGGCCACCGACGCGCGGTTCCCGAACCAGGAGAACGTCACCACGAGCCGCTATCCCATGCCGCGCATGTACTACGCCTACGTGAACCGGGCCCCGGGCAAGCCCCTGGATCCGGCCGTGGACGAGTTCCTGCGCTTCATGCTGAGCCAGGAGGGCCAGGGCGCCGTGGCCGACGTGGGGATCCTGCCCGCGCCGCCCGAATTCCTGACCATCGCGCTCAAGCGCCTGGACCGCTGATCCGGCTTCCGCCCGGAGAAATCGGGGGCATACTGCAGGGATCATCCCAGCCAGGAGCCGGTCCATGTTCCCCTTCAGCGGGTCCAGCCGATTCAACGCCAGGGTCCTCCCCGAGGACCCGCGCGACCTGGAGCACCGCCTCCTGACGATCCTCTGCCTCGTGGCGGCCCTGGTGTCGTTCCTGGTGGTCATTCCCATGAACCTGGTGCACCACTTCCCGCTCCGGGTGCACCTGGTCATGGGCGGGTTCGGCGCGGCCTCCTTCGCCCTCTACCTGGCCTGCCGCGGCGGGCGCTATCCCGGCGTGCTCTCCCTGGCCGTCATGCTGGCCACCCTGGACTTCGTCTGGTTCTTCAAGGGGGCCAGCAGCGGGGCCATCCCCCTCTTCTTCGTGCTGCCCACCACGTTCGCCGTGATCTTCTTCCGGGGCCGCAAGCTGGGAATCCTGCTTGGACTCCTGCTCCTGAACGGCGTGCTGATCTTCGCGGCGGACCTGCTCTGGCCGGGCCTCGCGGCGCCCTACCGGTCCCAGGCGCAGCGGATCCAGAACGTCTTCTCCAGCTTCGTCATCTCCAACTGCCTGGCGGCCCTCATGATCTGGGTGGTCATGTCCGGCTACCGCCGGGAGCGGGGCCGCCTCCAGGCCGCCGCGGACGCGCTGGCCAAGTCCGAGGAGCTGCGCCGGGCCCTCCTGGCCAACTCCTGGGACATCCTCTCCATCCTGGACGCCCAGGGGAACCTCACCTACAACTCCCCGGCGGCCCAGCGCATCCATGGCTTCAGCCCCGAGGAGATGGTGGGCCGCAACACCCTGGAATTCATCCACCCCGATGACCGCGAGGCCGTGCAGAAGACGTTCCAGGCGATCCTGGCCGCCCCCGGGGCCCGGGGCGTGGTGCGTTACCGCTACGCCTGCAAGGACGGGCACTGGGTGGACATGGAGGCCGTGGGGGTCAACTACCTGGACGACCCCACCGTGCGGGGCATCGTCACCAATTCCCGGGAGATCACCGAGCGCGTCCAGGCCGAGGCCGAGCTGCGCCGTTCCGAGGAGGAGCGCCGGAAGGTGGAGGCCCAGCTCTGGCAGTCCCAGAAGATGGAAAGCCTGGGCAGCCTCGCGGGCGGCGTGGCCCACGACTTCAACAACATGCTCGGCGGGATCATCGGCTTCGCGGACCTGCTCCTGGCCCGGGAGGAGGACCCGGAGCGCAGGAAGCACCTCCAGGCGATCCTCAAGGCCGCGGAGCATTCCAGCGGCATGACCGCCAAGCTCCTGGCCTTCGGCCGCCGGGGCAAGAACATCCTGGAGTCGGTGGACCTGGACGCCCTGGCGCAGGAGGCCTGCGGGTTCGCGGCGGCCTCCCTGCCGCAGGGGGTGACCGTGGACCTGCGCCCGGGCGCCCCGCCCCGGGTGGACGCGGATCCGTCCCTGGTGAACCAGGTGCTCCTGAACCTCCTGGTGAACGCCGCCGAAGCCATGCGGGGCCCCGGCGCCATCGTCGTGCGCACCTGGGACGAGCGGCTGGAGGGGAGCGCCGCGGCCGCGCTGGGCCTCGCCCCGGGCCGCTATGCCGCCCTGAGCGTCAAGGACGCCGGCGTGGGCATGGACGAACCCACCCGGGCCCGGCTCTTCGAGCCCTTCTTCACCACCAAGGCCGACGGGAACGTCCTGGGCAGCGGCCTGGGGCTCTCCACCGTGTACGGGATCCTCCAGTCCCACCAGGGCGGCGTCCAGGTGGAATCCGCCCCGGGCCGGGGCTCCACCTTCACGGTGCGCTTCCCCGAGGGCGCCCTGCCCGCCCCGGAGGGCTCCGCCCCGCAGGCCCCCCTTCCCCGCGGCAAGGGCACCATCCTTATCGTGGACGACGAGCCGGTGATCATGACCCTCATGGTCGAGGCCCTGCAGCGCCTGGGCTACACGACCCTGTCGGCCTGGGACGGGGAGGAGGGCGCCGACCTCTTCGCGCGGACCCACGCCGACCTCAGCGCCGTGATCCTGGACCTCAAGATGCCCAGGCTGGGCGGCACCGGCTGCTTCCGCCGGATGCAGGCCGTGGACCCCGGCGTGCCCGTGCTCATCTGCACCGGCTACGGCGACAACGAGGAAGTCCAGGACCTCCTGCGCCTGGGGGCGAAGGGCCTGCTGAAAAAACCTTTCCGGGTGGCGGAGCTGGCCGGGTGGATCCGGACGCTGGTACCCGAGGCCTAGGGCCAGACGAATCCGGGCTCCGAACAGACCACGTCCACGAGCCCATGGGCCCGGGCCCAGGCCAGATCCCAGGTCTCCATGTCCCGCACCGGCTCCGGGGTGGCGTCGGCCTTGAAGATGGCCCCCACGTAGCGGTCCCGGCCGCTTCGCTTGGCCGCCGCAAGGCACTGTTCCGCGATCGCCACCCCCTGCTCCCAGGTGCCCAGCTCCGGCCCCAGGGGCAGCAGGGGAAGCGCCGTGAACCCGATGGAGATGCGCTTGCGGATCTGGTCCCCGCCGGGCAGCTGGAAGGTCAGGTCCCGCACGGCCGCCAGGAGGTTCCGGGCCACGGTGGGGGCGCCGGAGCGTCGCGCCCGGCGGGCCACCACCAGGAAGGTCCCCCCGCCCCACCGCACCCGGAAATCGGTCTTGCGGGTGATCCCCTTGAGGGCCTGGCCCAGCTGGCAGAGCACCGCGTCCCCCGCCGCCTGGCCCCAGGTGTCGTTGACCTGTTTGAAGTAATCCAGATCCATCAGGTACAGGAGGATGTCCTCCTTGCCCTCGGCGGGGTCCCGGCCTGCGGCCCGCATTTCCTGGTAGGCGCGCCGGGCCTGCTGGGCGTCCGTGGCAAGGGAATGGTCCAGGAACCGCCGGTTGTGGAGACCCGTGAGGGGATCCACGAGGCTGGCCTCCTGGAGGGCCCGGTTGGTCGCCTCCAGGGCCTTGGCGTTCTCATCGATCTGGCGCTCCAGGTCGTTGTTCCGGTCGAACAGGCGTCGGATCCGCCACTGCAGCCAGAAGACCGAGAGCCCCAGGGCGGCTAGGCCCGCCAGGAGCAGGAACCAGGTGAACCACCACGCAGACAAACCATGGCCTTCGCCCGCGGCGGCCGCCGCGATGGGGGCGAGAGCGTAGGGAAGGAAAGGCAGGTTCAGAAGGGCACCCCCGAAGGAAGGGGACGGTTGGGGTCGAGGCGTTGGGTACCGCCTGACCCCATTAGATGGCATTTGACGGCGAAGGATCCAGCCTTTCTCGCCCCCGCTTGACAGGAGTCCTCCGCCGGGGGGATAGTTGGCCCATCAAATCAAACAATTCAAGCGAAAGCGTACCTGCGCCCAGCGAGGGGGTCCCCATGCTCCTTTCCCGTTCCTTTCTCAACCCCCTGGCCCTGGCCCTGCTCCTGGGCGCGGCGCTGGGTTGCCACATCCAGCCCAAGCTCCAGGTGGAGGCCCGGGACACGGCCATGGAGGTCAAGAAGAAGGTGCCGCTGGTCGGGGCGGTGAGCTATTCGCCGGACGGCCGCCTGGTGGCATCCGGCGGCTCGGACCAGGTGGTGCACGTGTGGGACATGACGGCGATGAAGGAGATCCGCCGGTTCAAAGGCCACACGGGGTTCATCAAGGGCGTGGGCTTCCTGGCCGACGGCCGCACCGTCACCTCCACCAGCAACGACGGCACCCTGAAGTTCTGGGACCTGGCCACCGGCTCCGAGACCCGCAGCGTCCCGAAATTCCTGGACGGCCTCCTCGGCATGTCCGTGGGCGTGCCGGTGACCCCCGACGGGCGGTTCGCCCTGGGCATCACCTCCTCCATGTTCTCCGAGTCCTGGACGCGCAACCTGCACGACCTCCGGTCCGGGACCATCACGCAGCGGTTCCCGGGGAAGTTCGGCGCGCTTTCGCCGGACGCGAAGACCGTCCTGATCCTGGACCGGCAGGTGTCCCTCGTGGACCGGGGCTCGGGCAGGGTCCTCTGGCAGACGGCCCTGGGCGGCCGCAAGTCCCTCTCCTGGGCCCTGGCCGCCTTCTCCCCGGACGGCACCCGCATCGTGGCCATGGACCAGTCCACCGGAGGTCCGATGTCGGCCGTGGACACCACCTTCTTCCTCCTGGACGCCAGGACCGGCCAGCAGCTTAAGGCCTTCGGCCACCACCAGATGCCCGGCGGCCTCATCTCCATGAACAAGATCCTCGCCCAGATCAGCGCGCTGGCCGTTTCGCCCGACGGCAGGTTCCTGCTCAGCGGAGACCTGAAGGCCAGCTACAAGCTCTGGGACATCGAGGCCGACCGCATGGTGTGCCAGATGAAGGCCGCCGACGAGCTCACCGGCAACATGCTCAACAACGTCCCCTCCATGGCCTTCGCGCCTGACGGCCGGACCCTCGTGGCCTCCACCCTGGGCGCGGCCCGGTACTTCGACGCGGCCACCGGGGCGGAGCTGGCCTCCATGATCGCCTTCGAGGACGGGGAGTGGCTCTTCATGACGCCCAGCGGCTACTACAACGCTTCCGAGAAGGGCGACCAGAACCTCGGCGTGGCGGTGAAGGGGCAGCCCTATACCATCGCCCAGCTGCGGGAGTCCTTCTTCCGCCCCGACCTGGTCAAGCTCGCCCTCTCGGGAGGCTCGCTCGCGGGGTACCGCAAGGTGGCCGACGTGCGCCCCCCGCCCGTGGTGTCCATCGTCGACACCCCTTCCGCGGTGGCGGCGGGGGAGGCCACGGTGACCCTGCGCATCGCCGACTCCGGCGGCGGCATCGGGGACGTGCGGCTCTACCTGAACGGGTCCGCCGTCGTGCTCGACCGCGGCCGGGGGCTGGCCGTGGTGGGGACCGGGGACACGGTGCGGAAGTATCCCGTGAGGCTCACCGCCGGGCTCAACACCATCCGCGCCATCGCCTTCAACGACGACAACTCCATGCAGAGCGCCGACGCCGTGCAGACCGTCACCGCGTCCTTCCTGCCCGCCGCCAGGCCCTCCCTGCACGCCCTGGTGATCGGCATCAACGAATACAGGAACCCCAAGCTCAAGCTCGATTTCGCGGTGGCCGACGCGGACCTGTTCGCCGAGACCCTCGCCGCCACCGCGGGCCCCCTGTTCGGGGAGGTCCATGTCAAGCGGCTCACCACGCCCGGCGATACCACCCGCGAGAGCATCATCCGCGAGCTCCGGGCCATGCAGAACCTGAACCCGGACGACCTTTTCGTCTTCTACGTGGCCAGCCACGGCACCGTGGACGACGGCGAGTACTTCCTCATCACCTCGGAGGTGGGCTCCACGTCCACCGCGAAGCTGAAGACCGACGCCCTCAGCCAGAACCTGGTCAAGGAGCTCATCGCCAACATCCCCGCCACGAAGAAGCTGGTCGTCATCGACACCTGCGGCGCCGGCAAGCTGGGCGACGCCATCCAGGTGGCCATGATGACCCGGGGCATGAGCGAGGACACCGCGATCAAGGTGCTGAGCCGCGCCGTGGGTTCGACGGTCCTGGCCGCCTCCACCTCGGTCCAGGAGGCCCTGGAAGGCTACCAGGGCCACGGCCTGTTCACCCACGTCCTCACCGAGGGCATGAAGGGAAGGGCCGACAGCGACGGGGACGGCTTCGTCAAGACCACCGAGCTGGCCAACTACGTGGACGACGAGGTGCCCCGGCTCGCCGAGAAGATCTTCAAGCGCGCCCAGTTCCCCACGGTTTCCCCCAGCGGCATGGGGTTCCCCATCGGCAAAGTGCGGTAGGATCGAAAAATCCCGAGGTAGCTCGCCATGAGACTTCTCCCCGCCGCCCTGGCCCTGATGATGATTCCCGCCGCCCACGCCGCGCCCCGCCGCACCTGGGACTTCGGAAACCTCAGCTACGTGAGGCGGACCCCGGCCGAGAAGGGGGCCCAGGCCAACACCCATCCCCTGGCGGTCGAACCCGCGGTGCTCGCCCAGGCCCTGGCCTCCGTGCGCTTCGCCAACGGCCCCAAGGACGCCCCCCTGTTCACCCCCGCCGAGGCCGACGCCATGTCCAAGGCCATGGCGGAAGCCTTCGCCGCCGCCGGCCCCGGGGAGGACCTGGTGGTCCTGAGCACCTTCAAGCGCGAGAGCGGCTTCTTCGCCGAGTCCCTCGGGGTGACGGCGCGGGTCTTCGCCACCGGCGGCCGACTCAACCTCATCGTCCACGACACGCGCCTGGACTTCGTCTACGCCTACAACCTGGACAACAAGCTGCCCCCCTTCGACTACGGTTACCGGGACAAGGCGGGCGCCGCCGTCCTGAAGGCCCCCGGGGCCGAGGCGCGCAGGGCGGACTGGCTCGTGCTTCCCCTGGCCGCCCCGGCGGAAAAGCCGGTTCCCGTGGCCGCGACCCCCGCGGCCGCCCCCGCTCCGGCCCCCAGGGCCGCCGAGCCCGTGGCCAAGGCGCCCGCCGCGGTCCCCGCCAGCATCGAGGAGCGCCTGCGCGGCCTGAAGCGCTTCCGGGAGCAGGACCTGATCACGGAAGCCGAATACGCGAAGCAGAAGCAGGAGCTCCTGAAGGAATACGCCAAGGGGACCGAGGGCAAGGCGGACTAGAGGATCCTCGGCCTCGTGAGGACCTGGTTCAACGCGATGTTGATGTCGTATTCAGACTGGAGAGGGGGCGAATGAAGGGCATTTCACGGGGCCTCGGTAATGACGTGTATAGATCTTGCGAGCGATACCCATAAGTCATCAATTTTATTAGGCTTACTTTGAACCCTCCGCCCCCCGGGTCCCCTGCAGGAAGATCCTCGGATCCACCCGCGCGTTGTTCAGGCTCAGCGACCAGTGCAGGTGCGGCCCCGTGGCCCGCCCCGTCATGCCCACCCGCCCCAGCGGCTCCCCGGCCTTGAGCACCTGCCCGTCCTTCACCAGCACCTTCGACAGGTGCGCGAACAGGCTCACCACGCCCTCCCCGTGGGCGAGGAACACGGCGTTGCCGCTGAAGAAGAAGTCCCCCGTGAGCACCACCACGCCCGCCGCCGGGGCCCGCACCACCTGGCCCGCGCCGGCCTTGATGTCCAGGCCCGAGTGGGGCGACCTCGGCTCGCCGTTGAAGACCCGGCGCATGCCGAAGGAGGCCGTGAGGGCGCCGGAGGTGGGGTGGAGGAACTTCAGGGTGGGCTCGAAGCCCTCGGGCCAGACCACCCACGCCGGCTTCGTCAGGGCGCCCTCCTGGGCGATGCGGGCCTCGTCCTCGGGCGAGGGGTTCACCTGGCGCCTGTTCTTGAGGGTGACGTGCTGCTCGGGGTAGTGCTTGGCCCGGATGGTGAAGGGCACGGCGGCGCCTCCGGCGTCCAGGCTGTCGGGGCCGGGCTTTGCGGAGAGCGGGATGCCCACCACCGCCTCCCACCCCCGGGCGCCCTTGCGCACCAGCACGCGCTCCCCGTGGTAGGCGGCGCGGGGCCCCGGCACCGGAACCACCGCCACGCCCCCGGGCACGGGCGACGCCTTGAAGGGCAGCGCGGCGAGAAGGGCGGGGAGGAGCAGGGCCGGGAACATCCCAGAACCGTAGCATAGGTTAGTCTGTACCCAGAATGATCCGTCCTCCGCGCACACCCTGGTTCACGCTGGGCCTCTGCGGCCTCCTCGCCCTGGGCGTGGCCGCGGCCCGGCACATCGCGCGGCCCCGCTACGCGCCGCCCACCCGGGTGGAGGACGCCGTCCTGCGCATCGCCATCAACCTCACCCCCAACACCCTCGACTGGAACCTCAGCAGCGACTTCAGCCCGCCCAACTACACCGTCGCCCGGGCCACCATGCGCGGGCTCTACACCTGGACCGCCACCCAGGACCTGGTGCTGGACGTGGCCGGCGCCTGCGCCGTGGACGACCCGTCGCACCCTGTGGAGTACACCTTCCGCCTGCGGGACGACGTCTTCTGGTCCGACGGCGCCCCCCTTTGCGCCGCGGACTTCGTCCTGGGCTGGCGCCGGGCCCTGGACGGCAAGGAGAGCAAGTACTTCAGCGACATCGTGGGCGTGCGGGACTACCTGGCCCTCCCGCCGGGGCCGGGGCGCGCCGCGGCCCTGGCCCGCGTGGGCTTCCGGGCCCTGGACGCCCGCACCTTCCAGGTGCGCCTCGCGGCGCCCAGGAGCTATTTCCCCGGGTACCTGGCCGGCGTCTACGCCTTCTACCCCGCCCCCTCCCACCGGCTGCGGGGCCTGTCCGAGGACCAGATCCGCGCCTACTACCGGCGCACCGGAGGCGGCGACCCGCTGGCCCTGGGGCCCTACCGCATCCGGGAATGGAACCGCCTGGACGAGAGCATCGACCTGGTGGCCAACCCCCACTACCCCGCCCTGCCCGGGCGGGTGCCCCGGGTGGTCCTGTTCCCCTCGGACCTGGCCACCATGCTCTACGACCAGGGCCGCGTGGACTTCAACTTCCTGGACGACGGCCCCTCCACCTTCCGCCACCCCGCGGACCGCCGCCAGGCCGCGCTCTGGAGCACCTTCTGGATGGGCCTGAGCACCCGGCTCCTGCCGCTGGACGTGCGCCGGGCCATCGCCATGGCCCTGGACCGGCGGGCCCTGGGCGAGCACGTGCTGCCCCGCTTCCGCGCGGCCTCCCAGCTCCTGCCGGAGGGCTTTCCCGGGCGCCTGGGGGACGGGGACCCCCGTCTCAGGGCCCTGCCCCCCTTCGACCGCGCCGAGGCCCGGCGCCTCGTGGAGCGCGCCGGCTGGACGGGCCGCGAGCTCACCCTGGTCTACCACGAGAACGGCACCTTCCTGCCCGAGGCGGCCCTGGCCGAGGGCGTGCGCGTCCAGCTCGCGGAGGTGGGCCTGCGGGTGCGGCTCCTGGGAACCCGGACCATGACCGAGGAGATGCTCACCCAGGACCGCCGCGCCCGGCACGAGCTGCACTTCCGGCGCACCGGCGCCGACTTCCCCCACCCCCAGGAGTTCCTCCTGCCCTTCACCTACAGCGGCGACCCCGCCCAGGACAACGGCAGCTACACCGGCTTCGAGGCCGGAGGCGCGGGCCCGGCCTACCGGCGCTTCGAGCGCGAGGCCCAGGCCACCGCGGAAGTGGCACCCGCGGCCATGGCGGACCGCGCCTGGGAGGCCCAGCGGATCCTCCTGGCCGAGGAGGTGGTCGTGGTGCCCCTCTTCTACCCGGACCGCTACTTCCGCACCCGGCCCTGGCTGCGGGAGCTGACCATCGACCCCTTCAACTTCATCGACTTCACCCGGCTCACCTGCAGCCTGCCGGTGAAGCCGTGAGGCTCCGGTTCCTGCGGGACCTGGCGATCATCCCCATCGTCGCGTTCCTGGTGCAGGCCCTGGTGGTGCGCCTTCCCGTGCCCGTCAACGAGGACGCCAAGCGCCCCCAGGTGGTCTCCCTCCAGGCGCAGATGGAGCGCGACCTGGGCAAGGGGCAGGCCCTGGGGTTCCTGCGGCCCTGGGTCAAGCTCGCGAAGGGGGAGCCCCTGGGCAACGACCAGCAGGGCTTCGACATCGGCGACCTGGCCGCGGCGCTGGGCAGCAGCCTGCGCATCGGGCTCATGGGGCTGGTCCTCTCCCTGGGCTGGGCCTACCTGTACGCGTGGTTCCGGGTGCGCACCCGCAACCGCCTCGACCGGCGCACCCTGGAGGTCCTGCCCGACCTCATCTACGCCACCCCGCCCTTCTTCTTCGCGCTGGCGCTGGCCATCCCCCTGGGCACGCACCTGGCCGGCTCGCGCCTGCCCTTCGAGGCCGCCGCCGCCCTCGCCACGGCGCTGCCGGCGGCGGCCTTCTTCGGGCAGGTGCTCTATGGCGCCCTGGCCCGGGAGATGGGGCGGCCCTACGTCCTCACCGCACGCGCCAAGGGCCTCTCCGACGACCGCGTCATCTGGCGCCACGCCATGCCCAACGCCACCCTGGTCCTCCTGGACGGCGCCGTGCCCAAGGTGACCCTGCTCCTCACCGGCAGCTTCATCGCCGAGCGGGTCTTCAACATCCACGGCTTCGGCTACCTCTACGTCTACGCCGCCGAGCAGCGCCAGGCGGCCCTGGTGGTGGTGGGCACCACGGTGTTCGCGGCCCTCCTGGTGCTGGTGTCCATGGCCGCCCAATGCGTGCGCTCCTGGCTGGAGCCCGCGCCATGACACCGCGTGCCAAGGGCCTCGCGGGCCTCTCCCTCCTCCTGCTCCTGCTGGCGCTGTCGGTCCTGCCGCGCTGGATCCACGCCTGCCCCTTCGGCATGGACCTGGAGTTCCCCACGCAGACCGTCTGCGAGCGCGCCCTGGGCGGCCTGGGACGGTCCATGGCCCTGGCCGCGGGCGTCGCGGGCCTCACCACCGCCCTTGGCATCCTGCTGGCGCTGGCCGCCGCCCAGGCCAAGGGCGCCGTGGACTTCTCCATCACCAAGGTCTCGGAATTCTTCTTCGCCCTGCCCGACATCCTGGTGCTCATCACCATGGCCTTCCTCCTGAAGACCGCCCGGGACCTGGGCTTCCTGGACCTGGACCCCACCCTGGCCGTGGGCGCCTCCCTGTCGGTGATCGGCTGGGCCGTGCCCGCCCTGATGTTCCGGGCCCGGCTCAAGGCCCTGGGCGAGGCTGAGTTCGTGTCCGCCAGCCGCGCCCTGGGCGCCGGCGAGGCCTGGATCCTGGCGCGCCACCTGCTGCCCCAGATGAAGGGCTTCATGCTGGCGGTCTTCCTGCTGCGGGTGCCGGCGGTGATCTTCATGGAATCCACCATCAGCTTCCTGGGCTTCGGCCTGCCCCCCACCACGCCCAGCCTGGGCACCTACGTGGGCGGCAACTACCGGAACCTCATCCTGGGCGAGTGGCGCATCGTCCTGCCCGTGTGGGCCCTGCTCCTGCTCATCTCCATCGGGTTCTCCCTGGTGGGCAAGGCCCTGCTGGCCGGGGAGGACGCGTGAGCGCGCACCTGGAGGCCCGGAACCTGGGCATCGCGCTGCGGGGCGGGAACCTGCTGGTGGAGCGCCTCTCCTTCGACCTGGCCGCGGGGCGCACCCTGGGCCTGGTGGGCGAGAGCGGCTCGGGCAAGAGCCTCACGGCCCAGGCACTGCTGGGCCTGCTGCCCGAGGAGCGCTTCGAGGTGACCGGGAGCCTGCGGATCCTGGGGGAGGAACCCGGGGACTGGAAGCGCCTGCGCGGCAAGGTCATCGCCATGGTCTTCCAGGAGCCGCGCCTGGCCCTGAACCCGCGCATGGAGGTGGGCCGCCAGATCGCCGAGGTCCTCGAGCTCCACCAGGGCCTCTCCCGGGCCGGGGCCGGCCGCGAGGCGGCGCGCTGGCTGGACCGGGTCGGCATCGCCCCCGCCCGCGCCCGGGATGTCCCCGCGACCTTCTCCGGCGGCATGCTCCAGCGCATCTGCATCGCCATGGCCCTGGCCGCGGGCCCCCGGATCCTCGTGGCCGACGAGCCCACCACGGCCCTGGACACCACCGTCCAGGCCCAGGTGCTGGACCTGGTGGGCGACCTGCAGCGGGAATTGGGCCTGGCGGTGCTCCTCATCACCCACGACCTGCCCCTGGCCGCCCAGCGCTGCGACGACCTTCTGGTGCTTTACGCCGGCCGCCCCATGGAGAGCGGCCCCACCGAGCGCGTCCTGCGCCGCCCCCTGCACCGCTACACCGAGGCACTCCTCGCCTGCGCCCGGTTCCCGGCCGAAGCCGGCACGCCCCTGGCCGCCATCCCCGGGCAGGTCCCCCTGGTCACGCCGCAGTCGATCCCCCCCTGCGTCTTCGCCGACCGCTGCCGCGCCGCGCGGGAGGACTGCCTGAACCGCTCCTACACCTGGTACCCCGAAGGCCACGCCTGCTTCCACCCCTGCGGGGAGGACCCATGATCCTCCTGGAAGCCCGGGCCGTCCGCAAGGCCTACCAGGGCCGCCCGGTCCTGGCCGGCGTCGCCCTGGCCCTGGAGGAGGGCCGCACCCTGGGCCTGGTGGGTGAGAGCGGCTCGGGCAAGACCACCTTCGGCCGCATCCTCATGGGCTTGGAGCGCCCCGACGCGGGCGAGGTCCTCTACCGCGGCGAGCCCATGCCCCCGCAGCGATCCCCGGCCTGGCGCGCCCTGCGCCGGAAGATCCAGGCCGTCCACCAGGACCCCTCCGCCGTGCTCAACCCCTGGTGGACCATCCAGGAGGTCCTGGAGGAGCCCTTCCGCGTCCACGGCATGCCCCGCGCCGAGCGCCGCGCCAGGATCCCCGCCCTCCTGGACCAGGTGGGCCTCCCCGCCGCCGTGGCCCCGCGCCTTCCCGCGGAGCTGAGCGGCGGCCAGAAGCAGCGGGTGGTCATCGCCCGGGCCCTTTCCCTGGAACCCGACCTCCTCTTCGCCGACGAGCCGGTGTCGGCCCTGGACACCTCGGTGCAGGCCCAGATCCTCAACCTGCTTCTGGAGATCCGGCGGGAGCGCCGCATGGCCATGGTGATCGTCTCCCACAACATCGACGTGGTCCGCCACATGGCCGAGCGCACCCTGGTGCTGCGGGACGGCCTGATCGTCGAGGAGGGCCCGTCCCAGGTCCTGTTCGAACACCCCGAGCATTCCTTCACGAGGGCTCTTGTGGCGGCGCTGCCGAGGCTGGAGTAGGGGTCCCCGGGCTCCAGCCCCCTCCCTGGCGACCGAACCACCGGCAGCCGGGAACCGGCCTGAACCGGGTCGCCTCACGGAGGCAGCAGCCTGGCCACGAGGCTCAGCACCTGGTCCGGATGGAAAGGCTTGACGACCCATGCCTGCGCGCCCAGGGCCCTTCCCAGGCGCTTCATGTCCGCACCGGATTCGGAGGTGAGCATGACGACCGGCGTGCGCGCGTGGCGGGCGTTCCCGCGGAGCGCCTTGAGCAAGGAGAAGCCGTCCATGTTCGGCATGTTGATGTCGCACAGCAGGAGATCGACTTGGCGATCGTGGAGGCAATCCAGGGCCTCCCTGCCGTCCCGGGCCTCCACCACGTCGAACCCGGCCCGGGTCAGGACCAGGCGCAGGAGAGCCCTCAAGGTCGAGGCGTCATCGACGATCATGATGGTCTTGGGCATGGATCGGCTCCCGCCTTTCTCCGGCAAGCCCAGGGGTGCCGAGGCGCCCCGGGCCGCTGAAGGCCACTTGGTCAATCCGTCTCTCCGCCACGCTAGCTCGCAGGACCGATTGAGTGGATTCTAGGAAGCCTTTTCAAAATGACAAACCAATATTTGTGACTTTCCTGCGAATTCTGGGAATTCCGCGGCCCTGGGGACCAAGGCGCAGCAGGACCGCATCCAGCCCGCCGAGGATGCCGCTGAACGAAGCGGTACTGTCTTTTCCAGATCGGAGCTGCGAAATTTCCAGATCCCGGCTGAAACATTCAATAAGCAAGCCATTGTTTTCCAACAGTTATCGAGCGTATATTCCAGATCGGAATTTTTACCCTTGGGGATCGCCTCACCCATGGCTCGATTCGTTCACCACGAACTTCGCCTGCTGAACCCGGCCTTTTCTTCGCCGCTTCCGGATGTGCTCACGGATCTGGAATACCTGCGCCGCCTGGAACTGCGAAGTACGACCCCATGGCCCGTTTTTCTTCAGCTCAAGCAGGTCTCCAGGCGCGGGTGCTCCTGCCCGCCCTGGTCCATGCCCGCCAGCGCCAGTTGGTGACCTCCGCGGAGGAAGCCGTACTGTCGGCAACCATCAGGGCAGGAACGGTGAAGGCGGGCGAGGTGATCGAGCAATGCGATGTGAAGACCCGCCGAGGCCGACCCAGCTTCACGACCCGGCTCACCAGGCCAAGGCGGCATCCGGCGGCGGCGCCAGGTGGCCCTGGAGCCGCCCGCCGGAATCTGCCGTTGGCCTTGGAACCAGGGATCCCTCAGGCCACCGCTGCCCCCCCGTCCACGACGAGTTCCTCGCCAGTCATGAAGGAACTGTCCCCGGATGCCAGGAACAGGGCGGCCCCGGCCACCTCCCCGTCGGTTCCCATGCGCTTCATGGGGACCATTTGGGAAACACTGTCCTGGAATCCGCGCAGCGCCTCCTCGTTCAGGCCCAGCTTGGCGTGGATGGGCGTTTCGATGGGACCTGGCGCCAGGCTGTTGACCCGGATGCCCCGGGGCGCCAGTTCCACGGCCAGGGACCGCGCCAGGCCGGCCAGTCCCGCCTTGGACGCGGAATAGGCGCCGGCACCGGGAAAACCCTTGCGGTCCACCACGCTGGTGGTGAACACCACGGACGCCCCCTTGCCCATCAGGGGAAGCGCCTTCTGCACGAGGAAGAAGGGGCCCTTGAGGTTCACGTCCAGGATCCGGTCCCAGTGGGCCTCGCTGGCCTCCTCCAGCGACCGGAACTCGCCGATGCCCGCGTTGACGAAAAGGACGTCCAGCCGTCCGGCTTCGGCCTGGAGCCGCCCGGCAATGCGGTCCAGGTCCCCGAGGCTGGCGCTGTCCGCCTCGAGGACGACGACCTCCGGGGGCAGCAGCTTCCGGGCCTGGGCCAGGGTTTCGGGATTGCGTCCAGTCACGTAGACCCGGGCGCCTTCCTGGTGGAACAGCCGGGCGGAGGCCAGGCCGATGCCCGTGGTGCCCCCGGTGATGAGTGCGATCTTGCCGTCGAGCTTGCCCATGATGGGATTTCCTTTCTGGAACGAACGTTCCATGAATTGTCAAAAAAAATCATCCGAGGACCGAGAGGGTCACGCGGACGATGCCCTCCAGGTCATCCCGGCTGGCGCCGGAACGGGCGGTGACCTGGAGACCGTGGATGCTGCTCTGGAGGTAGTGGGCCAGGGCGGCCGGGTCGTGCGCCGGACCCAGTTCGCCTTCGGCCTGGGCCCTGCGCAGACGCGCTTCGAAGAGACCGAACACATGCCTGAGGTTGTCGCGCACGCAGGCGCGGGTTTCGGGATCCTCGGCGGCCCGCTCCAGCGCGGCATGGGCCATGAGGCAGACCTGCCCTTCCGGCGAGAGCAGCCGGTCCACCGTCATGCCGAAGAGGGCGGCCAGGGCCTTGCGGAGGGGCAAGGGCCCTTCCAGGAGCTCGGCGAAGGGCCGGCTCACGGCCCGGCGGTAGCGTTCCAGACTGGCCATGTAGAGGGCCTGCTTGTCGCCGAAGGTGTCGTAGAGGCTCTGGCGGCTGATGCCCAGGTGGTCCACCAGATCCTGGATGGAGGTGGCTTCGAACCCCTTGGCCTGGAAGAGGTCCATGGCCCTTTGCAGGGTCGCGTCCTCGTCGAATGCCTTGCAGCGTGCCATGGGGAGAGTTTAGGGTTTTGGACCGATCAGTCAAGATGGGATTTTGAGGGAGGGGTCGCCCTGTCCCTGGAAGGCTTCCGGTCCTGGGCTTCATTTAACCGCCAGCCCATCGAGCATGAAGCGACCGTTCCCACCAGAACTTGACGGACCCTTGAACCGATGTACCTTTGTTACATGGGTCCAACGATCCAATGGGAGGGTGCCATGCTGCAGATGGCCGACAGCCGAAGGCGGTTCGTGATGCCCAAGGAAGCACTCATCGGCCCCAATGACCCTGCCGAGGTGGAACTTCTGCCTGATGGGAGAGTCATCATCTCTCCAGTCAGGGTGATTCCTGTTCACGAATTGTGGGCCCTGACCCCTGAAAGCACCGCCCAGACGGAAGCTGCCATGAAGGACTACAAGGCTGGGCGCACCCTTTCAGTCAAGGCCCTTGATGCCAAGATCGCAGCGGGGAGCTCAAACCGAGGGCGCAAGTGAAGCCGTCCTTCCCGGATGCCTTTGTGCTGAAACTGCTCAGACAGGAAAGCAGCTTGATCAATGCGTTCCGCCGCCTGATAGAAAAGGTCGAAATCAGGACGGAACAACAATTACGTGAAACCAAGGGCATCCACCTCGAACCCATCAAGGCAAACCCGCCCTACCATTCCATCCGGCTGGACCAGGGCCCCAGGGCAAAGGTCCTGCTGGACGGGGAGACCATGGTCTTTCTTGACCTTGACCAGGATCACGACAAGACCTATGGCAGGAAATAAGGTTCAAGAATGACCCTCCGGCACCTTCGCAGGTGCGTCACGGGTCAACGGGATCCGGTGTCGGGGACGAAACCCGCTGGCTGCACGGGCTGGCACTCACGCGGCTGGTGGTCCCGGGCAGAATTGAACTGCCGACCTACCGCTTAGGAGGCGGTCGCTCTATCCCCTGAGCTACGGGACCTGCGCGGGTTTGCTGGGATTGCCCCTCCCCGTTGCACCTCTATTGCACTTTCCCCTCCCATTCCTTAGCCCTGATCCCCCCGCTCCTTTCCGGAGCGGAAATGACAACCAAATTCAAAAACGGACTCGCCAAGCATCCAAGTGGACACTACCACTACTGCGTCCGGATCAATGGCAGGCAGTTCAAAGGAAGCACCCGGGCGACAGATCTCGCTACGGCACGGAAGGTGCTCGAAGAGCTTCGTCGCCAGGTCCTCAACGAGGAATGCGGGACCAGGCAAATTCCCACCTTGAAATCGGTTCGGGACAATTGGCTTCAGGTCCATAAGCCCGTGCACAGTGCCAAGCATTGGTATGACGTCGAGATGGTCTCGCGCATCTGGCTCCTTCCGAACCTTGAAAATCGCCGTGTGGACCGCATCACCAACGCGGACGTCTATCAGGTTCGCTCCAAGATGTTGGAAGCAGGTCGATCCCCAGTCACGGTGAACGACATGCTGAAAATACTCAAACTCTTGATTAATTTTGCGATCAGACAGGGTTACCTAAAATCACTACCCTTCAAAGTGGCGTTCCTGAAAACCCAGAAGAAGCCCCGACCAGTGATCAATGCCGCGAAGGTTTCGGAATTTCTCTTTGCAATCGACCATGAAGCCCGGAACCCGCATGTCCCCGTAATGCTGCGAGTCATGATCGGGCTCGGTTTGAGGGAGAGCGAAGTATTAGGCATGCGATGGGAATGGTTCGATCAGATCAATCAAACCTACATTGTCGGCAAGGCAAAGGGCAAGGAAGCGCGGGTCCTCCCGGTCCCTTCGTGGCTCTGGTCCTCCATCCATGCGATGCCGAAAATCATAAGTCCGTGGGTATTCCCAGCCGAGGACGGCAAACCGCATCGCCAACAGTTCTGCAAAAAAGCGCTTCACCGAGTCTGCCAGAAGCTTGAACTCGGAAATGTAACCCAGCACCGCCTGCGCGCCACCTTCGCCACCCTCCACACGGAGGCGGGAACGCCCATATCCGAGGTTCAAGGAATGCTTGGGCACAAAAATGTAACGACCACGATGATCTATGTGGAAACTAGCCTTGGTGCTAAGCGAAAGGCTCAGGACGAGCTTGGCAAGAAGCTGGGGTTGGCATGAGCGCGCTTCCTCCCCGTCAAATGAGCGCTCGCATGCATCAGTTTCAGATAGTGCCTCTGCCTGTGTATCGGTCTATGCCATTTATTGTGCATCGGTTTTGCGTCATGCAATGTCGATTGAGTGTCTCGTGATGCTGAAAGATGATCCGACATGGACCACCCAACGCATTTCGGGAACAGCTCAGATGCCCTCCTCGACCCCCAGGCGCCGCCCAGCGAAGAAGGATACAGAACTGACCATTTCTGATCAGAAGGGCGAACCCTGCCTTTTCGGCGATCTGTCTGAAGTGAAGAATCTATTCAAGTCACGCCCCAGAAAGTCAGTGACCCTTGGAATGGCGCGGTCAATCAAGGCAAAGGTCGCCCTGGAACAGCGGGGACTCAGCGGTTTCCTCGAAGGCGCCATCCTCTCCTTCGATGGCAACCTGCCTGCCCTTTGGACCGCTGCCGTGCACTTCTGCGAATGTCGCCGATTGCATGCACCGGAAGATTCCATCGAGAATGCCACCGCCCGTATTTCCTGGACCGCCTTTGAGCGTTTGGAGGCGATTGTTGGTGCCCTCGTCAACAGAGAGGTCGCAGGGGTCACCCGGTCCAGGGTCCTTTGTGGATTGGTGGAATTGAGGCTACGATCAGAGCAAACTCAACCCAGGAAGGATGAAAAGCATTGAGCACATGCATCTATCCGCCAACTCCCAGCGCCGAAGCCCGGCTCATGGAAACCCTTGGGCAGGCACGAAGCATGCTTGTGGGCTTGCGGCACTTCGTGGTGAACCCGGACACACCGCTCCAGGGCAACCCTCGGGCATACCTTCAGTGGCTCAAGTCGCTGGGAACGAGCCGGACCATGGCGACTACGATCGCTCCGATATGGGGACCAGCAGGGATGACAGTGCTCGCAGACAGCATGTTCCCCCCGGTGGCGCCCGTGCCGGATACATCCGCCGCCACCACCACGCAGCCGCCTGCCTTCACTGGGGAGAAGGAAGACCCTTGCTTCCAGGGGCTTCCTGGGCACGAGGAGTGGGATCATAACGACCCGGCGATTTTGGCGAGCATCCGCGCCGCCCTAGAATCTCAGACCCCTCTTCGTGTTCAGGTCGCCACCAGCGTCGATGAGGACCTCTTCATTCAAATCCGGCGGCAGCGCGGAGGCATTAGCACCTTCATCGCCGATGCCTTGGAGAAGTTCCTAATAGACCCCGAGGCAGTATTCGCCGCAGCGGCACGCCTCGCAGAACGACGTAGTGATTCGGCATGCAAGCCGACGATTACCGGCAGGGTTACCCCGGATGCTGCAGATCGAGTTGATGCCCTGGTGGAGTCCTTCAGGGGAAAGGTCGCAAGAATCACCACCAGCAAGGTTGTCGGCGGTTGCGTGATGCTGCTCGCCGAAGAAAGAAAACTTATTGGACCTGAGTTCAGATGAGCCTAAAAGGCGAGGCAGCAGACCCCTATGCCAAGCCCTGCCCCGCTCCTTTGTTACCTGAGCCCATTTCATTCCCCTTTGCAGCGAGGTTTCCCTGCCAGAGGGAGTTTATAGGTAAAAGGAAGCAACCATGAAATATAAGTGCCTACTCACCCCAGCGATCGGTCTGTTTGCGTGTGCGTCAATTTCAGTGCAATCGCTTGAGGACACGAAAGCCTACATCCTGAGGGAAACGCCACAAGCGATGAACCCTCAAGAGCAGGTTGTTGTCGTGGGTTTCCGGGAAAGTGCGCCGGGACGAATCCACTTCGTTACGCGCCAAACCTCCCCGCTAGACGGCAAGGTCAGAACATGGCTTTCCCAATCTCGGACATCGACGTCTTCATTGTTGAGGACTCCTACGGAACCCACCTTCGCGCCAAAGCCAGAGAGGGGGCGCTTCCGCTGAAGTGCTACACCCCAGACCGAACCACCACAAAGCTCCCCTATGTGAACATCTTCGGCGCAGGGGCGAGCCCCGTTAAGATGCGGAAGCTAGAGAAGGCGTTTAATCACCTTATAATGCTCACAACAGGAAGATCCGAGTTATTTTAGCCCAAGAGAAGTGCTAGGGAGTCGCGGAGATTGTCCGCAAAAAAGGGGGAGAAGGGACTGTTCCCCTTTCCGTGACTGAGGAATGGCTTCAGCAATCCTCAAACCCTGCGTTCAGGATGTTGGTCGGGAAAGGACTAGAAAGCCGTGCAACCCGAGAATCAACCTGATCCTCTTCCGTGCAGAGGTCATGCACAGGGAGAACAAGCTAAGGCACCAACTCAATCTTCGCAATTTCCTTCTGAAGTTTTTTCCAGTGACCTTTGATCTGTCTCTTAATGGCGACGCTTTGGGTAAGCCTAGACGCTTTTAGTGCGTAGGCAATAAAATTGTGGCGACCCAGATATGAATATTTCAAATTAATTCGCTTTCTCCGGATGAGTGTTTCTGTCCCATTAAGCCTATCGTGTTTCAGTCTCGTTTGATGGGCAAGTGAAACGGCAGCACGAAGTTTGGAATAGTAACGACTCATACTGCCAGCTCTTAATGCGATACGCTTACCGTCGAATGTAAATCCAAGATACTGGACAAACGGAGGGGAATCCTTATCAATTAGTCCTTGAGAAAAGGAAAATGTAGATGATTTATCCGGATGAATTTCAAGATGAAGGATGCCTATTTCTCGCTGAATTGAGGCTGCTACTACTTCATTTTTCCCTTTTGGAATTATGCATATAATGTCATCACAATATCTCCGATACAATCCGTTCAGGCTAATAACTTCAGCAGCAATCTTCGTATCAAATTGCAGCATATAGATATTCGAGAGAACAGCACTTATAGGGCTACCTTGGGGAATTCCCTTAAATCCTCCCGGATTAGGCTTGACTAGTCCTTGCCCTCTGATTTTAGACTTAAACTCCGGGATTGTGCAGATTCGCCTTCTCCCATTTGCTTTTGGCGCATGTTTGCTAATCCCAAAAGTATTATATAAATCTTGAAGATCAACGAATGAAAATTTGGTTATGGACTTGAATACGGCATAATGGTTCGACGGTAAACGAGTTACCCCAAGGATTCTTGCCCATTGCGATTTCAAAATCCGGTGGTCAAGGTTGTCAAAAAACGAAGAGACATCATAGGTATAAACCATACAATCCGGGTTGTTTTTGATGAATTCAAAGGCTTCAGCCGCGAAATGGATGTTGCACTTATGCAGATTACTTCTAAAAGCAGTGACCACATCATCCAGCCCAAGAGATGGAATTAACCGGTTGTATGCTTCATTAAGAATGTATGCATAGTAGGAGTAGATAGCCGCATCCCGGTGGGCGGCGTAATAAATATCACGGGTTTTAACTTTAGGAGTAAGTGCCCCGTTCTTCTTCTTTACCTTACGTGCCTCAATGGTTGTATGGATAAACGGCATGAATGACCAGGTTGTCACCCTGCCATCATTGGAAGCCAGGCGCAGTGCACCTGGTCCAAAAAACGGCTCGTCAAAATGGAGATAACCCCTTGGCTTAATGCAAAAAGCACTAGCCACCCCCTGCCGCTCTGGCAAGGGCTGAACTGGGGGAAGATGGTAGCGGCACTCCACTTGCCTCCCCCCAGTTTGCCGACTCCCCGAAGGAAGCCGTTACCGCATTGCTGCGGCGCCGCGTGTTTAAGCCTGATGCAGTATTCTTTCATCGTGGAGGAGAACAACATGAACCGTGAAGTCCAAGCGCTCAGCGTCCTGATGGTCGCGGTCAGCCTCCTGGTGCAGGGCACCTTGAGGGTTGACTTTGCAACTGTTTCCCTTGTCTCCAACTAGCAAGGCAGACAGATCGTAGACCAAGCTTTCAATTTCCGCAAGGCAATTTACCAAATTCCACCAGCCTTAGACGGAGCAAATCTCATTTCCGCCAGCGCATGCTTCTTCGGACCCCCTCGGGTCACGTCATCCCATCTGATTCAAGGTTGGTTGAGTCGATTGCAGGACGGACAGAGTTGACCCCGATCTTGTGTAGAGAATATCCGGAACGATAGATATAACGCTTGTTTCTAACTCGTGATAGGACTTGGTCATTACAATAGAAACTTCATCCTGGATTTCTTCGAACGTTTTTTCAAGAGCAGTCACGAGAGGTCCTAAAACGGGAATCGAACGGAGCTCTTCAATAACAAAATTCTTAAGAACTCCAATGATAAATTTCAACCATGTTGGAAGCGCCGAGAAAGATCCATTTCGGTTCTTTTGTATCAAAAGGATCAAGCGCCTTAAAACAGCCTCAATAACTCTGCTATCCATCCCTTGGGCTTCAATGATTCGGGTCATAATGTTAACGACCTCATCAAAAAGTTCTCCAAGTTTACTTTCTTTCCGATGGCGCTCAAATACTTCATCAAAATCAATGGAGTCCTCAACTCCTTCAGAGAAGACCCACTGGTGATTCATTGCGGTTTCCCGCAATGGCATGATTGCATCGATAAGATTCCCATACGGAAAAGCACTACGCGGTCGAGAGAGAAGATCCATCAGCGATTTCAGCCATTGAGGGCGATCCCGGTCAGCCAATAATGACCATATCAGGGCAACGGATTCTCTAGTCTGGAGAATCCGTTGTTCCTTATTCTGTTCTGAGGACGAGACTAGGTCATGAAATAACTCGACAAAAACCTGCCGGAAGGCGGCGTGTTTTTCAATTAAGGATCGTCGGAGTTGCTCGACACTTTCCTGCATGGTGATTGACTCCTATGCCACCCAAGCCCCAGACTGCACTTCCGCCTGCTTCAGCACATGCCCCACCGCTCGAAGCTCCATTTCCGGTAGATACCGATGCCGCTTCAAAATCCGCTTAATACGCACCTTCATTGTGGCACGAACTGATTCTCGAACGGACGAATCAGTCTTCGGGTTATTCCTCCGGTCGTCAGGGAGTTCCCGTCCAATCGCCTTCAGCTCAGAGCCTCCTAGTTCCCGAACCAAGGCTTCGTTATCCTCCAGAGCGTCATATAACGCCATCTCCTCCGGTGCCAGCCCTAGATCGATGCCGCGCTGGAAAGCATCGTTGAACGCCTTTGCCATTTGGATCAATTCTTCGACGACTTGTGCGGTCTCAATGGCACGGTTGCGATAGCGCGTGAGACTGGCTTTCAAGATGTCCGAGAACCTAGCGCTCTGCACCACATTTGTGGAGAACCGCGCCTTGATGTCGTCTTTCAACAATCGCTCAAGAAGTTCTACGGTGAGATTCCGGTGCTTCATGTTCTGCACTTTATCCAAGATCTCAGCAGAAGGGAAGCCGAAAGGAATTTCTAAAGCTCTGTCCCCAAAACCAAATGCCCTTACCCAACACATGATAAATAGATATTATACAGAAGTGCACGGGCAGACCTTAAAGTTGAAAGATCTTCATCGTCCAAACGTTCTGGGTCGAAATGCATAACGCTATTGCGAATTTCTCTAACTTTTTCAAGCAATTCGCAAATAATCGTCCTACTAATACGGATCCCTGTCCGAATCCAATTGTTTGGATCCTGCAGTAGTCTTGCGTATTCGCCAAAAGTCAGATCAGCCACTGAAGTCACTATTCTACCAACATCCGATGCATCTTTGGCAGAAACAATATCAGCAAGGTTAAACTTCGAGTCAATTATGTGCCTGAGATAGTTTTCTATTTCACCTATCAGCAAAAAAGGCTCAGCCAGCCCCTTAAACTGCTCCATCATATCACTTGAGGTCACTATGCCACTAATGCAATTGGTTGCATCCCGAACAAGAACATATTGGTGCTGAGAAATTCGAGGAATTGCATCATAAATGGAAGCGTTAATACTAATTTCTTCGGCTGGGACTAAAAAGTCGGAACAGGGACCTTGCATTTTTGACCCCATTGCTATTTTTTTTACAATTGAGTCCCAAGTCACAATACCCTTAAGATTTCTTTGCGTTTGCATCACTGGCACTTGTGAAAAATCATAAGCCATCATGATCGTGACTGCATCAATTATATCATCCTGGGGATTGACAGTTTTGGGAGGTTTTTTTGATGCGTCCAGCTTACTCAAACGATGACTTGGATCAACATAGGTATTAGCCAACGATAGTCCAGTGACATGGGCATCACTTGGTGCGTCTTCTTTTTCTTCCCCTGCAAGAATATTTCCGACCGAAGATGAGGCAACCTTCACTGCATCAGTTATTATTCCATCCTGAAGAAAAAATTCTATAAAATCATCAACATATGCTGACTCAAAATCTGGAACTGTAGTTATTTTGAACTGGTTCATCAATTGTCGTATTTCCCAAACGACAGCGGCTCTACGACGCTTAGCTCCAAACCACCCAATTAGCTCACGCACTGAAATGCTGTTGGGTTTCTCTCCCGCATCAAGTTGATCTCGAACCTGAGACAACCTCCTAGCAAAATCCCCATTAATTTCACAGGTCCTCCCCTCGCCACCTACATACCGCCCCGGCGTAAGCACGTAGGCTTGCTCCACTATCTTTTCCAGATCCACAGCGCAGCAAAAGCCGGGGACATCGATGTAGGGATCTTTAATCTCACCATCCTGCCGCCAGGAATGGACGGTGTTTGTGATCTTTGCAATTTCTACATCGTCGAGGACCCGGTTTACGCGGGTCTCCTGCCGTCCCATCTTGCTGGCATCTATGAAAAGAAACTCCCCCTTGCGCCTTCGCCCATTCCTAGTCTTATCCTTTGCAAGGAACCACAGGCAGGCGGGGATCTGCGTGTTGAAGAACAACTGGGGCGGCAGAGCCACCATCACCTCAACCACATCACCCTCGACCATGGCGCGACGGATGTTGCTCTCATTGCTCTGGTTCGAGGACATGGACCCATTGGCAAGCACCACGCCAGCGCTGCCAGAGGGATTCAGGTGCCACAGAATGTGCTGAAGCCATGCGAAGTTGGCATTGCCTGCTGGTGGGATGCCATAGACCCATCGGGGATCGAATTCAAGTTTCTCCCCGCCCCAGTCGGAGACATTGAAGGGTGGATTCGCAAGCACGTAGTCGGCACGAAGGTCCGGATGGGCATCCCGACCGAGAGTATCCCCGGGCTCTTTACCGAGGTTTGCGACTATGCCTCTGATGGCTAGATTCATGGCGACCAGGCGCCATGTGGTGGGGTTGACCTCCTGTCCGAAGATTGAGATGTCATCCCGGTTGCCGCCATGGGTCTCGACGAATTTCTCGCTCTGCACGAACATGCCGCCAGAACCACAGCAGGGATCATAGATGCTCCCCTTATTCGGCGAGAGAACCTCAACGAGCAGCCGCACAACCGACGCCGGTGTATAGAACTGTCCGCCATTCTTACCCTCAGCGTTAGCGAACTGCCCGAGAAAGTATTCGTAGACCTCGCCCAGCGTGTCTTCCGCCTTGTCCTTCACGCCGAAGCCGATGGAGGAAATCAGATCGATGAGTTCGCCCAACTTGCCGGGATCAAGCTGAGTTCTGGCGAAACGCTTATCCAGGATGCCTTTGAGGGGTGGGTTGTCCAATTCAATTGCAATGAGGGCATCATCGATCCGTTTGCCAATGTCTGGTTGCTTTGCCTGGTTCCGGATGTTCTCCCACCGCGCAACAGGCGGGACCCAGAATACGTGAACCATTGCGTATGAGTCCCGGTCTTCACAGAGGAAGTCACTGTCCGATGCGGCGGGAAGGTAGAAGTCGCTTTTGGGATCGGAAACGGCTTTCTTGAGGTCGTTCCGGCGCTCATCGAAGGCGTCGGAGATATATTTCAGGAACACCAACCCAAGGACCAAGTGCTTGTATTCGGCGGCATCCATATTGGACCGCAGTTTGTCAGCGGCAGCCCAGAGAGTCCTCTTGATGTCCTGATCCATGCAAATCCCTCTGGTGTGATGGAATAATTATCGGTGATTTGCTCCGCATCGTGGGCGGCTTCTCGCGATTTTCTCAAGATTCGCAGATTGAGCAATTTCCACCTCAAGTTTAAGCGTGGCTCGTCAGCAAATGTCCTTTAGGGCGCCGCCCGGCTTGAATCCACCGATTGAGGTCCATAAATGCAGCCCCATGAAGCCCCGGGAGGCGCCCCCCCCTCTGCTCGATGCCTATTTATCCCTCGCCCCCGCTGGGACCTGTCCTGAGGCATCCTAACCTGCACCCCGGCACCAAGTAGCCCCCGGCGCCCTTTCACAAGTTCTACACCCCGAACCCAAGGGAAATCATGTATGACCAATAAGGAATACAACGAGTGCCAATTTCACGCCACCGACCACGAATTGGAGCCTTAGATTTGCAAGAAATCGCCTTTGGCTTTGAGGCTCTTCGGTTTGTGGGAACCAGTGTTGGAACAGCCACCGGTCATTTCAACCTGTTGCATGCAACAGCACGGGATGACAGGATTTAGCTCAATGACCGTTTGGTCTTTGGCTGTCGAAATGCTCATGCATCACTTTGCGATTGCACCCGTTAGAACTGTTCCAGCACCGCAACAAATGGCAATTATTATGGAGAATAAATTGGAACTCATACAATTTATTGGCAGCATGGGTCAGGATGGTTACCCATATTTTTCAAGCATTACCGAATTTGCACAACCATGCATTCCTGCAAAATGTCGAGAAAACGCCTTCCTTCAAAAGCGTATTGTAGAGCTACAAGCCAAGCGACATCCAATCCGGATCGGGCATTGTTATGACAATTGTTTTCGCCTATCTCAGGGGTCTGCCACGAGCGATCCTGGAGGAAAAATACTAAAGGACCGAACTACAAAGGAAGACATTGAGTATGTTGAAGGCATTGTATATTCGGAGAACACCAAACGCATTTTCTTGCATGCTTGGGTAAAGATAAATGGAATTTCTTATGACCCGACCCTGGAGCTATCGGATGCCATGTATGGCGACAGTAACGAGCGGCAGTATGTAGGAATTTATAGTTGTTTCTTCGGTCCAGAGTCCAACCCTGAATTGCCTGCCCATTTTGACCAACTTGGGATCAAGCGTGAGTTTGAATTTCCAATGATTCGCCCAGAAGACCTGAAAATGATCTGGGGCTACCTTAGGGAAAAGCGACCCGAACAGGACTAAGACATCCCCCGGCAGAGCCGGGGGGTTTAAAACGTGAGCCGCTCAAAGCGGCTGGTCGGGGTCGCTAACGCGGCCCCGAATCATAGGATGGGCACCTTGGAGGTGCCTGGTCAGCGAAACAGGGACAGTTGCTCAAATCGCTCGTCCTCCTTTTCCTGTTTTCGGATGTATTCGCGCACGACCGTCTCATCTCGGCCCACTGTCGATACGAAGTAGCCGCGCGCCCAGAAGTTCTGGCCTACAAAGTTGCGCTTCCTCTCCCCATACACGCGGGCGAGGTGAATCGCGCTCTTACCCTTGATGAACCCGATCACCTGCGCCACGGCATACTTTGGCGGAATCTAAATCAGAATATGGACGTGATCGGCCATGAGGTGCCCCTCCTCGATCCGGCATTCCTTCTGCGCGGCCAGTTGCCGGAACACCTCACCCAGATGTGGTCGTAACTTCTCGTAGAGCGTCTTTCTTCGACATTTTGGGATAAACACCACGTGGTACTTACACTCCCACCGGGAGTGGCTTAGACTTTCCGACGAGTCCATCTTGGACCTCCTTTCGTGTGCTTGGCGGCTCACAATCGGAGATTCCAGGATGGACTCCCTGAAATGTCAAACTTCTACTGCCACCCCGGCAGAGCCGGGGGGTCTCCTGGTTTTGCTAGCCCATTCCCGTCTGGCGGAATGACTACGATATTTTCAAACTCCAGCTCTTTGCTTAATGTAAAATCATGCGCATACGTCCTCAAGCATGTCCAGGAGTGAGCGAAGCATGGCGGCACGAGCGATTCTTGCAAAATGTAACCCAGCCTTGATCAAATGGTCCCGGTGTTCTGCCCACTTGACCATGGAAGAAGTCTCTCGGCGGACAAAAATCCCGATAGAAAGACTGGAGGGATACGAATCAGGGAGCATCATCCCCTCGTTCCCGCAACTTCAGCTACTTGCAAAAACCCTTAAGCGAGCATTGCCCCTTTTTTTCCTTCCGCTGCCACCAGACCATGAAGACGTTGAAATTGAGTTCAGATCACTGAGTGCATTTGAGCAGGAAGTCGCTGATCAAATTAGTGCCCTTAGGAGAAGAGTCGAAAGTCAAAAGAAGAAGGTATTGCGGTCATGCTTTGAAAATTTAGACACGGTTATTAACAAAATTGATAAATGCGCCATTGTCTTTGACGACAACCATCGCCGAATAGCCAAAGAACTCAGAGCCCTGGTCGGAATCTCTTTGTCGGAACAATTTTCCTGGAAAAAGCCAGACAAGGCACTTCGACATTGGAAGGAAGCAATTGAGGCTCTGGGGATTTTTGTAATTCAAAATGAACCGAACTCAGAGAAGGTTCCAGTTGATATTTTTCGAGGTTTCGTTCTTCCTGCCCTGCCGTTTCCTGTAATAGTGCTGAACTGTTCAGATGCTCAAAATGGCAAGATTTTCACCCTGATACACGAATTGTGTCACCTTGCTCACATTATTTCTATCGGGAAGGGCGCGACAGCAAAACGATACCGGACAAGAGAATTCCTTGAGACCATCTGCAATCGTGTTGCTGCCGAATTTTTATGCCCAGAAGATGATTTGGGTAACTGTTGGGATGATATTGCAACTCCTAGCCAGGGAAAGACTGTTACGACAGCCCAATTGAAAGAAATGACCGCACATTTTTCGGTTAGCGCTGAAATGCTCTTAATCAGATTACAATCCCTGGGTTACATCACCGAATCATGCCAAAAGCAGCATCTTGCGAGAATCAAAGTTCTTTCAGAAGAAGCAAATAAAGAACGCGGACCCGTAATTATTCCATATCACATTCTTGCCGTAAACCGTAATGGGAAAGCGTTGAGCACTCTTGTAATCAAAGCCCTCGGGCGAGGCTCCATTGACTTTGTTGACGCATCCAATTGCCTTGGGATTAGATCCAAGCACATTGCAAAAATCGGGACCTATTTACTGGCTCAAAACAGTTAAGCACGGGGCTGAATCATGACAAGAACACCAAAACACTTAACCCTCTCCGCTTCAGCGCTCGTTCAGGTTTGGCATGAGGCTGATGGCAATTCCACTAAAGCCATAGCACGCCTTGGGACTCTTAACCATGGGGCATGGACTGCAGTCCGCCCAGTCCTAGACGAGCTAGAGAAAATAGACGACGAAGCCGCCAAAGCCATCAAGGATAGTTTCCCTGATGGTTTCGGAATTCCATCCGAATCAGTTCAGGCAAAACTAGTTGAAATCTTATCTGCCTTTCCTGAACTTGTAGACCCAGACGACTCCAGCCCTCAATCAGACCTTTTCGTGATCGCCGATGCCGCTGACTCTGGGCACTCCCCCTTATTCAGCAGGCGGCACTTGCGCTCCAAGTTGCTCCCAAGAGCATTTCAGGACTGCATCAATCAATTTCATATCCAGCCGAAGACGCTTGAAGATCTAAAAGAGCACCCATGAGAATCAAGAGCATTCCTACAATTAATCACTATATTAAATCGGTATTTTCGGTTTCAAAACCCGACAAAACCCTTTTCCGAGGGCAAGGCAGAAATTGGAGCCTCGCTCCCAAATTGGCAAGGAAAGAGTTCCAATTTGGAAGCATTCTTGACAAAGAATCAAGGATGTTCAACGAGTTCAAAAGGCGCGCCCCCCTCTTGCTAAACGGATCGCAAGTGCAAGGAGAAATTGACTGGGAATGGCTCGCCCTAGCCCAACATCACTGGATGGCAACAAGACTACTCGACTGGTCTCTAAATCCTCTGATTGCACTTTTTTTCGCCGTTGAGAACCCATATCAACCCCTCCCGGAGGAACCCGAAAGCGAACAGCATGGGGTTGTTTGGATTTTAGAATATTCAGACCGCCAGAGCGTCAGCCCCGTGCCTGAGACGAGTCCTTTTGTTATCAAGTCAACAAAGATATATTTCCCGCGATGTGTCACCAGCCGTATCGTCAATCAAGCCGGGTGTTTTACCGTGCATTATCTAAATGAAGAGCAAGGGTGTTTTGTTCCGCTCGAAGAAGATCCCGAATATTCATCCAAATTGACAAAACTCATTATTCCCGCTGCATCATTCCCCAAAATTCGGAAACAGTTAGAAATTATTGGCATCCATCCCGCCAATATCTATCCAGACGTGGATGGTTTGGCAAAGCACTTAACAAGAATGGAGTCGCTTTTGCCGGACGAACAGCGAGAGGTTGTTTCAAATGTAAGGAAGAATGTTGTCGAGAATCTTCGCGGAATATCAATGATTAGGTGATGCTTCACAGTTCGGGACAGAAACGGATTGCGAACAGCATTTGGTTTACTTGGCTGGGTATTGCATTTGCAAGGCTCCCACTACTGATCGCTTGTTTGCCCCACTCCCGCACCTCGGCGATGGCGCTTCCAATGGTCCAAATCCGAAGACCATCCCCTTGAAGCTCCACCATCACAGAGTCCCCATCCGCCCAATTCAGCGACTTCATAATGGTCGCCGGAATCACTGAGGTCCCGTCCTCTTCGGTTTTGCCCTAATAGACGGCATTGGTCACCTCCGATGAGAAAGCGTGCTCCGTCCAGAAATCTCGCGCAAGGCGTCAAACATTGTCCCCATGAGGAATCGCCTTCACCCTTCTTGGACCAAAGGTGGGCATAGGACAGCATGTCGCGAACATCCCCATCACAGAACCAAGCAAGGTCGTGATGCGCTCCGTTGGCGGTTTCACCGTCTTCGCCGATAGGCGTGTAGCCCACGTCCCAGAGGGCGTCTTCAACCATCGAGAGGAGCCAGGATGCGCGTGCCTCTTGGCAGGCGGCAGGAAAGAGTCCTCGCACAATGGCAGGAGTTTCTCTGTAATTCTCACGGAGCCAGCGGGCATTCAGCATGACCATGAGGTTGATGACCCTTCAGATTTCGGGCGGTCTATTCGCCGTTAACACGTTTTCAAATTGTGCATGGTGATCGAGCAGTTCCATGAACCCGGGCGTTCGGTGCAGGTCTCCGGCACATAACAAGGCAGTCTCCGACACCCTTTCAACAGTTCTGCGCCCCGAGCCCAAAGACTATTCTTTATAACCATTCTGGAATATATAGAGTGCCGACTTCACGTCGTCGATCACGAATTGGAGTCTTGAATTTGCATGAGATCGCCTTTGGTTTTTGAGCTTTTCGGTTCGTGGGGACCAATGGTGGCTGGAACGAGGGTTGTTCGGATATATGCCCTATCATACGGCTAGACAAGCATCAGACGACCCCAAGGGCTTTGGATCGAAATCAAGCTCCAAATTCAAACTATAAAATGGTAGAATTCTGATTGGCTTTGGTGCCGGGATGGATAAATAATTCGTTATTACCATGCACTTCCATGGAAGGGCTTACCGTTGGATAGCTTAGTCGCAGACTTGAAACGAATTGCCGAGACTGGGGACCCTTACTTCAAGCGAGTTGCGGATCTTGCCGAGCCGGTTAAAATATTTACAATTCGCCAAAACCCGATGCTTAAAAGCCATTTTGAGTTCACCTTGAATGAGTTTATAGCCCTCCCCAACAAGTGTTATGATAATGCTTCACTTCTCGCCTTGTTTCTAGAGCGGTATGGGGTCACCTATGTTGAGGGATTCGTCCGCACTGATACGGGTATTCAATCCCATGCTTGGATTGGATGGCAAGGTCGCTACTATGACCCTACCTATGAGCAGAATGCACGCGATCTAAAGACGCCAGGCAACTGGAGAGCGAATTACCAATATGCCAAGGTCATTGAACTGAGTGCCACCGAAGCCTGGGCAAACTGTATCCCTGGCGGCAGAGACAAAGAACAAGCTCTTCCTGCTCCCCTAAGTATCGCGATGTGGGGATTCAACGATTTTTCCATGATGATATACGCATTGAAGCATCAGGACCCTGATCAGCTCATAACTTTGCTGAAGGATCCCAAGATAAAATCTAAACTTGCAATCGGTTAGGCGAGTTTGACGAGGTGAGTATTGAGGTTTCTGACCATTCGGTCTAGCGAACAGGCGCTGTGCTTTCGCACCCAGAGCACCGCCATCTTCGCCGTGAATCAGTAATCGTTTCGGCAGAACCAAGTCTTATCGAGGCTTCCCCCATGAGAATCAAACCCCATGGAATACATTGCTTCATTGACGGCTCTCATGGATGCCCGTCCTCGGAAGGCATCACGCTTGTGTATTCCGAAAAGGTCTTTGCGAATTTCTCGTGTTGAACGCTGCCGCGCATGGAGCCACTCATGGTTCTTGGCAATAACGTCGGGTAAGCAGTCCTTCATGAATTCGACCAAGTCCCCTTCGCAGGCATCAGCGGGGACAGGAAAGGTCCTCCACCCCAGGACATGGCAGCAATCCATTTGGTATGCGGGACGAGGAGGCTTCATCTCGCACCTCCAGGCATTTCCGGGCGCTCTGGAAGGTCAACAAGGAGTTCGGCAGGGTTCAATTCTGGGTCGTCCATACTCTCGGGGAGAGCCACCTCCAGAGCCTCGATAGGCTCCTCCCACATTTGCATCCATTCCCCGTAGGCGATTCCCGGGTTACCGGAATGCCACCCTTCAGGTTGCTCGACTGAGAATTCCTCCTGCCCAAGAAGGACCTCCTCCCGGAGAGCGTTCCCTTCGGCGATGAGGTCGTTTACTCGCTCCAAGGCGCCATCTACGGCTTCACGGATCTGTTCGAGCTGGGCGTTCCCAATGGCGACTTCTGCTTTGAGGGCTTCAAACGCTACCTGGAGGCTTTGTGCGAGTTCTCGTTTCTGGAGGAGTTGATCGGGAGAGAGGTGTTTCACGTCTGTGTCCTTTTGAAGTTGATCGTGGAGGCTTCCGCCGAAGGAATCGGCGTAGGGTTGGTGAGGCAATGTCGGTTCAATGCCGCCCACATCCCTTGGGGTTGCCGGGAGGCGGCAATTCACCACCCCGTTCTTCAGAGGAGACCAAAGTCGTCTGCTGGTATGGGAGTGGACGGCGCCCCGGCGGTGCGCCTAATGAAGCAAGAAGCTGTTCTACCTATGCGACGCGATCGAAGTAGAGGCGAAGCTCTTCCCGGTCATGGAGCGCCCGAAGAATCATGGACTCGCTGACGCCCCTGTATGCCCTCGTTCTGGACTTGAGCATCTGGCACGAAGTCACGGAGGTTACGCCTTGGCGTATGGCGGTCCCCACAGCCTTGCCAAAGCGGTCACTGCTGCACTCATCCTCCTCCAGGTCCGCCAATTCAAGGAAGATACGGTAGAGGTCCAGGGAAAACATCCTCTCGTCCGAAAACGGCAAGTAGTTGAGAAGATCGGTGAAATCGTCCAAACGAGCCTGCACGATCCCCCTCGCTTGGAGTTCCTTGTATTCCTTAATCCCAAATGGCGGGGCATCATCGACGGCGTCCGAGCATGCCGCATAGAGTTCCCTTACAGACCACGGCGCACGCCTGCCTTCCATGTCCACCGAGCGGTCATTCCAACTCTGCCCTTCGGGGTGAGTCAGGAGATTAACTGCAAGCCCAGGATCTAGCCGCAGGTATGCAACCAGGTGAACGGCGACCTGCCATAGTGCATAGTGTCCACCTCCTCCTGAGTGACGCACTGATCGCTGTGCGCGTTTACGAAGAAAGGCGACTGCTCTGACGATGCGATCCTCCAGGCTCCGCTGAGAGAAAGTGAACGGCTCTGGTGGCGAATTCAAAATCGGCAAACCAGGCACGATCCACCTGGGGTCGCAGACTGGTGGTTCAATCCAAAGCGTCGCCGGGCGGTATGAGGTCGTCGAGCCATCCGACAATGTCCGCGAGGTGCCTGGCGCGACCATGAGCGTCCTTGGACCCAGCTTGAAGTCCCACTCCTGCGGAATGTCATATTCGTCCTTTGGGTGGCATACATGGTTCTTGAGCAAGCCCATGTCGATTTCCTCGGGAAGACGAAAGTAAACATGCTGCCCGCCCGAGGGCGTCGTGACACGCGGTCCAAAGCGCATCGTTTCCACTTGGAAGTCCTCCAGGCGCTCTAACATTGGCAGCCCTGGCGCTGTTATGGACCGGTCAAGATCGACCGCCCACAGCCTGTTGCGGGGCAGGAAACCCAGACCGAAGCCCTTGTCGAGCCACTGGAGAGCATGATCCAGTCGGGACGCACCATGCTGTTCATGGGCGTTGATGTATGGTTCCCAACCACCGATGGTGTGTTTTTGACCTGGAGCCAATTTGACGAAGACGACCTTGAACCTTGCGAGCCCTTCAAGGAATTCAAAGACATTGGGCTTGTTTGAACCCATATATTCACCGAAAGAATTACCTACCCCCGGGGGCGACGCCAATTCAGCATCCAGACCGGCGTTAGGTTGAGAGTGTTCCAATTCGTTACTGCCGAGAGAGGGATGGCACCGGGGAAGTCCAAAAGGCTTCCACGTCCTGACCGTATGGCTCAAACCCTGCATCGAAGAGGACATTGCAGAGGACCGAAAGGATTTCGTCGGTGTTCATAGTTCCCTCCTCATAGGTCGGGAAGAGCACCTCTCGGATTTCGTTGGCATTCCTAGGACGATCCGAAATCCATAGAAGGTTCCCATCGATCACCCTGGTGACCACAGCGGTCGTGAAGAGGTTGTAGTCAAGCCAGGGCGCCTCACCAGCGGGGAAATCATCATGCTCGAACTGCTCGTATGGGTCGTAGGGGATTGGACGAACAGGCACATGGAATGGATTCTCGCGGCGGCTCACAGGGCACCACCGTTCAAGTTCGTAACGAAGGCTTCGAGATCGCTGTGAAGAACGTAGCCCCATTTCCTGGGACCCGTCTTCACCCCTTTCAACTTGCCGTTCTTGATCAGGTTCTTGACTGCCTGGAGGCGGGCATCCAGGAGATACGCAACCTCTTCCAGTGGGTAGCGCGGCTTCGGCGCAACCGCCATGGCGTCCAGTAGGGTTTGAAGGGTGGTGTTCATACATTTCTCCATGTAAGGCATAGGTCGGGGAGCCCTGCGCTCGTCCGTTTCCCCATTGCCGTTGTTTGGAGCTACCACCGCCCAAATCCCACCACATCGCCTAGAGTGGCGCGTTCCTCTGTAATCGCAAATTCAGAGGAATTTCAGCCAGAAGTGGTCGTGGGTGGCAGAAATGGGCGAATTTCTTATATGGAAGGACGAAATTCGCGGCGATGCGCTTCCGGGGTCGCAAGCAGATGCCTATGAAGCCGACCCTCTGAGAAAAGCTTCAGAGGCGTCCAGGTGCGAGTCCCACAATAAAGGTTGCGGCGGCGAGCATCCCTCTCGCCGGACACATGATGATGGTCTTCACACAGGTTTGCGGCACCGCCACCGCCGGTGCCTAATGAAGCATGAAGGTGTTCTACCTAGGAAGCCCCTGAGACCTCACGCCCAGGGCTTGGAAGTGCTCACAAGCCTGGGAAGCCCTAGTGGGTCCTGTAGCACCCGCAAAGGCGCCCCACAGCGGCGGTCGAGCCTGGAGGGGGAACGTCGAGCAGCAACAACGCCTCCTGCGTGGGCGCCGAGCAGTTTGCGGAGCACAGGAGCATAGTGTTCTCAGTCAGGTCCCTCTGGCTCGCCCTGCGCTATCCTAAGCACCCGCGTGGAGCGTGCCATGGTCATGATCCCCGAAGACTTCGTTTTCCACCTGATCCACCAGCTCAGTTGCGCTTCGAGGATGCCAGGTTGGGAATCCCTGGAGGATGATGCGGACCGGCTACGGTCGTTCCTGGGGGTCAACCCTCATCCGGCGGCACCGCCACCGTCTTGAGCAGCCACAAGATTTGGTCTCTCATCATGGCAAGTTGATCAATCTGCACGTCCGCGAGGTTTGTCTTCAAGAGCGGCTCCGGTCCCGGTGCCTAATGAAGCAAGGACGTGTTCTACCTGGAAGGTCGCCGGGGTATGGATCAAGGCGTGGGGCGCAGACACCGCTCTTCGTGCGTTGGCGGGCGCCTGTCCTTCCTGACGAATGCCAGTTTCACCAGCATTCAACCATCGCTGTCAGGGTAGGCGATGAGCGAGTTCACTTCTAAAAGGAGCCACTCCCACCTGCGGGTAAGAATCATAAATACGGCGTGAAGGTCGGTTTCAGTCCACCCTTCAGCCGATTCCCAATCCGTCCGTGACCATCCGTCCGAGGTTTCAACGCTGTCCCCATAGGAATCCTGGATGAAGCTCATAAGGTCCAACTCGCCCGTATGCGTTCCTGCAAGAAATTCTGCCGCCACACCGGCAAGACCCACTCGGCGTTTCCGCAAGGGCGAGATATTTGTGTCATTCAGCCTGGTCGTCCCGAGCCAGGTCTTGAACTCTAGCGGATCGGATACCTCGGCGTTTCGGAAGATGAGTGGCTCAGCGGGGATGCCGTAATGCCTCGCAACGAGGGCGTGTCCGGACTCATGGATTGCGGATTTACGCATGTCATGGGTCTCAAGTTCGGCAAGTGTTTGCATAGTGGGGTCTCCAAGGTTGAGGACTACCACCCTTCCCACACCCCTCCACCAGTTCGATGCTGCCGTGGATTTCTGGAGGATGCGCGCCCTGGTGGGTTACCGCATCCAGTGGTCACCAACTTTGCCGAAATTCCGAGCTACTCGAAGGTCACGGAAATTGGGAAATTCAGTTGACATAGGAATATGTAAACCTCCGGCACACCAGTCAAGCCAGCGATTCAGACTCTGTCCACGGGTGGTCAACTTTCCTTTCACGCCCCACCGCCTCGGCTACTCTCGCCCCTCCACACTAGGAAGGTCGGTTGCTCACCGTTGCTCCTGGTCGATACTCAGCTAGTTCCTCGTCCGAGGGGTTCCCGCCTGTGCCGTTGCCTCTCTGCGAAGAGGGACCAACTCCGGGTAGGTGGGCATCATCAGCGTCACCTGGACCGCCCCGCGCCGTCTCAGACGTGGCTGCCGAAAATCCAGCATGCTGCTGGTCGGTCAGGACCCCGCACCGCAGCGCTGGGGCTTGTTTCGCAAATTTGTGCCCTAGGTGGCGCCAACTAGCGCCCGCCTAGGTGCGTGCTTCAACCCGTTTGCTAATGGCAGTTCAATCGGTTGAAGGCAATGTGCCGCGCACGGAGGAATCCCTCGTTGCGGTGCGAATAGATAATTGTAGGGATTTAGCGACAAATCGGCAAGACCACCCCACCACTCCTTGCACCTTTCCTTGATGGAGTTCCAACTTCATGGGTCCAGTCCGTTCCTGGATTTAAGACCATCCCCGTTGCGGCATAATTCTTCGGAAATTTCCGTGCCAGATTTCGTGCACGAAGAATTGCAAGATTTTGTGCACGCGAAATTGCATGATTCTGTGCAAGATTCCTTGCTTTCGTTCATTCAAACGCACAGGCGCGAATGGCTCTGTCCAGCAAGGCATTCCGGTTGGTGCTCTCGTTCCCAACCTGGGAAGCGGAATGCTGTGCAGGCTTCTCCCTGAACAGCCAGGACCGGCATGCATAGTTGAACCGAGGTCGAGCCATCGGCTTTGGTGGTGCTGCCCAGAACCAGGGCGCGGCGCAGCCTTGCGGCTCCGCCTAATGAAGCACGGACGTGTTCTACCTGAAAGCTCCGGGGCGCCCTTTCGGGGAGGGGCTGCTAGCGTCGGTCCTCCAGGATCATGTCGGATGCGGAGGGACCCTCGCCGGACATCTTGATGAGAGTGGGCAGGGGCGGCTTACCCTTGCCAAGGCGGTCATCTGGGATTGTGGCAAGCCGTTCACGATGGTCTTCGACCGAAGGAGCCTTCTCAATGGGCTCCAGTCGTGCCACCGCCTCACCGTCCACAACCAGGATGACCTCTTCCCCCTTCAGGGCGGCAGGAAGAAACTTGAGCGGGTTGCGAGAAAAGTCATCGAGGGTCAAGTGCATGAGTTTCTCCGGCTCCTCCCCATTCTACGCATCTTGCCCGGGGGTGCTGCCAAACCAGGGGAGTCGCTCCTGCAAAAAACCACTCCGTAAACGGACCACCCCGCGATATTCAGGCGACCAACCCTGGAGTCACGTAAACCTCTCCCATGTCGCCTTGGCAGGACGGCTAGGGACCGGCAGGTGCAATAGAGGTGCAAGCCAGAATCCCAGCAGAACCAAATTGCGCGCCGACTACCCGGGCATTGGACCACTATCAACAGGGTCCGCCACGAGTGAAACGCCGTCCACATAAACTGAGAAATTGAGAGAAAGCGGCGGATTCTCTGAATTTGACCTCGACCGGGCGCCTCCATTCCCAGATCTCCATATGAGGAATCAAAGGAGAATACTCTGCTCTACACGAGGCAAAGTTTTTTGACACCGAAGACGAATGAAAGCTAATGCTGGCGGTGGTTTTATCCGATAATACTGTTGCACCTCTATTGCACCTCTATTGCACCTCGCACTACGATTTCGGCGAGGAATCTCACCAACAACCCTGCGGGGTGGTCCGATCTTAGAGAATGGGAATAGCAACGGAAACGCCCGCCATCATTGAGCTTTAGGGCGCTTCTCGGTTGCGTGGCTGGTGGTCCCGGGCAGAATTGAACTGCCGACCTACCGCTTAGGAGGCGGTCGCTCTATCCCCTGAGCTACGGGACCTTTTCACAGCCGATGGCCATTGTAGCCTGATTCCCGCCCCCGGGCGACCCTGGGGCTACACGTCCCGGAACTCCGCCCACTCGGGCTCGTTCTCGAAGATCCAGCGGTAGTATTCGATGCCCTTGAGCTCGGCGGCGGCCTCCTCGTCCACCACCACCTGGCAGCGGGGGTGGAGCTGCAGGGCGGATGCGGTGACCATGGAGGTGATGGGGCCCTCCACGGCCTGGGCGAGGATGGCGGCCTTGGATTCGCCCGTCACCAGCATCAGGCAGCGGCGGGAGTCCAGGATGGTGCCCACGCCCATGGTGATGGCGCGGCGGGGGACGGCGGCGGGGTCGCCGCCGAACATGGGGGCGTTCTGCTCCAGGGTGGAGGGGGTGAGGGCCTTCTCGCGGGTGCGGCTGAGGAGGGCGGAGAGGGGCTCGTTGAAGCCGATGTGGCCGTCGCTGCCGATGCCCAGGAGCTGGAGGGCGATGCCGCCGGCGGCCTTGATCCGCGCCTCGTAGTTCCGGCACTCGGCGCCCAGGTCGGGGGCCATGCCGTCGGGGAGGTGGGTGCGGTCCGGGGCGATGTTCACCTGGTTGAAGAGGTGCTCGTCCATGTAGCGGCGGTAGGAGCAGGGATGGTCCGCGGGGATGCCGATGTACTCGTCGAGGTTGAAGGTGGAGCAGGCGGAGAAGTCCAGGCCTTCCTTGCGGTGGAGGTCCACGAGGCAGGCGTAGGCCCGCTCCATGGTGCGGCCCGTGGCCAGGCCCAGGACGAGGCGGGGGTCGGCCCGGAGTTCCTTGGCGACGATGCGGGCCACGAGGAGCGCGGCCTTCTGGCGGTCGGGGGCGATGATGACTTCCATGGGTACCTCAGGAAAGGGCGGGAAGGCTTGCGGCGGCCACGGCCTGGCCCACGCGCCGGCTCTTCTCGTCGGGAAGGAAAACCTGGACCCGGGCGGCGAAGTCCGGGAACTCGGCCTCCAGCACCTCCCGCGCCCGGGCCAGGATCAGCTCCCCGCCCTCGCCGGAGGTGACGCGGCCCAGGATCATGGCGTGCTCCAGGTCGTAGAACTCCGCGTACCAGGGCAGCGTGTAGCCCAGGTAGGCGCCGATGGTCAGGAAGAACTCCCGGGCCGCGGAATCGCCCCGGGCCAGGCGCTCCTGCACGTCCCGGAGCCGCTCGGGCAGGGCCATCCCCGGCGGAAACGCGAAGCCCGCGGGGCCCGCGAGGCGGTCCAGGGCCTGCTGGGAGAAGTAGGCCGCGCCCACTCCGGGTTCGCCGGACCAGTCGTCGGTGCCGGCCCTGGGATTGGCGTCGACGCAGCCGAAGGCCAGCTCGTTGAGCCAGCCGGTGATCCTGCCGGCCCTGTCCAGGAAGCCCACGGCCTCGCTGGAGCCCAGGGCGATGCCCAGGATGCCGTTGCGCTCCAGGGACAGCCCCCCGGCCAGGGCCGTGACGTCGCCGTCGTTGATGACCTCCAGGGGCACGCCCCATTCCTCGCGCAGGCGCAGGAAGAGGGGCCGCACCTGGGCCTCGAAGGGGCCCGGGGGCACGGCGCGGAAGAGGGAGGCCACCTTCACCTGGTTGTCAACCAGGATCCCCGCGCTGGAGCCCCCGATGGCGTCCAGGCGCGGCAGGTGGCTCGCGGCGAGGCGGAAGCCCTCGTTGATGCGGGCGTAGTGGTAGGCGGGGTCGGCCTCGGCCTTGGGGTTCCAGGGGAGCTCGGCGCTGAAGACCACCTCGCCGTCCCGCACCGCGGCCACCTTGTAGTCACTGGCGCCCAGGTCGAAGCCGATGCGGCAGCCCTCCAGGTTTCCGCCCAGCGCCAGGGGCCTGGGGGCGGGGACGGGCACCTCGTCCATCACCTCCACGGAAAAGGGCTGGCTGTAGGCCAGCCCCATGATCTCGCGCTCGAAGGCCCAGGGGCCCCGGGGCCCGTATTCCTCCGCGATGGCCTCGCACAGCGCCCGGGGCCCGGACACGGCCGCCCGGGAGCCCCCGCAGGCCCACAGGAGGCCATTGAGCATCCAGGACACGTAGCGCAGGCTGTCCTCGTCCGCGCCCCCGGGGAAGACGTCCAGTTCCAGCCGCGCCGCCCATCCCGCGTTCTGCTCCAGGCCCAGCACCACCCGTTCCCGGGAGCCGTGGGCCGCCAGGGCCCTCCGGTAGGCGCGAACCCCCAGGGCCAGGGGCCGGAAGCCGGGATCCAGGGCCAGGGGCCGGGCCGGGGCGGCGTTGAAAAGGCTCCTGTCAAAGGATTCGTGGCGGAACATCGGAACCTCGCGGGGACGTGGTTCCTTTGTACCAGATCCGGGGCCCGGGCACGCGCCCGGGCCCCAGGATTCCTACCGCTTGGCGAGGTTGTGGTCCAGGTACCAGATGGCCCCGCCCTGCTCCCCGATGGCGCGGAGCTGGTCCACCAGCTCGCTGACGGCCAGCTCCTCCTTGACCTGCTCGGTGACGAACCACTGCAGGGCGATCTCGGTGGCGTGGTCGCCCTCGGCCTTGGCCAGCTCGTAGCACTTGCTGATGCTGGCGGTGTTGTCCTTCTCGTGGGCGAGCACCATCTCGAAGATGGAGGTGGGACCGTTGAAGCCGGTGGGCGGCGGGTTGATGGTGCGCAGTTCCAGTCGGCCGTACCGGTCCAGGATGAAATCCACCAGCTTCAGCGCGTGCGTGGCCTCTTCGGCCGACTGGACCCGGAGCCAGTGGGCGAAGCCCTTGAAGCTCTTCTCGGAGAGATGGGCGCTCATGGCGAGGTAGAGTTGCGAGGTGTACTGCTCGGCGTTGATCTGGGCGTTCAACGCGGTCTGGGTGGCGGTGCTGATCATGGGGATCTCCGGTGTTGGAGGGGCGGCGCCGGTGCGGCGTCGCGCTCCAAACCGATATATGAACCATTCAGAGAAAAGGTGCCGTGATCTGGGTCCGTGGAAATTCAATTATTCTCGCAGGAAGGGAGGTGCCCGCTTGCGCCGTCAGGAGAAGGAACTCAAGGATCCGGAAGCCGTCGCCCAGGTGCTGGACGCGGCGGAGTGGGGCGTGCTGGGCCTGGTTTCGGCCGAGGGCGCGCCTCTCCTGGTGCCCCTGAACTTCGTGCGCCTGGGGGACAACGTCTATTTCCACGGCGCCCGCGCCGGCGAGAAGATGGAGGCCCTGCGCCACCAGGGCAGGGCCACCTTCCTGGTGGTGGACGCGTATTCCCAGATCCCCTCCTACGCCTTCGATCCCGAGCGGGCCTGCCCCGCCAGCCAGTACTTCACGTCCGTCCTCCTCCACGGAACCCTCAAGGAGGTGGAGGCTCCCGCCCGCAAGGCCGCGGTGCTGGACGCCCTCATGCGGAAACTCCAGCCCGAGGGCGGCTACCGCCCCATCACCGCGGAGGACCCGATGTACGCGGGCAGCGTGGGCGCCGTGGCCGTCCTGGAGCTGGCCGTGGAGCGCAGCTCGGCCAAGTGCGAGGTGGGCCAGCGGCTCAGCCCCGCGAAGCGGGAGTCGGTGCGGGCGCTGCTGGAGAAGCGGGGAGGTCCCGCGGATCTGCGCACGCTGGAGGCGATGGGGGCCGGTCCAGGATCTCCCGGATCCTCCGCAGCAGAGCCAGGGGCTGCACCGGCTTCATGATCAGCTCCATGCCCGGCTCGAGCTCGCCGCGGCCCTGGATGAAGTCGGCGGTGTAGCCGCTTATGAAGAGGACCTTCACGCCGGGGCGCTCCCGGCGGATCTCCTCGAAGGCCTGGCGGCCGCTCTTGCGGGGCATGATGATGTCCATGAGGATGAAGTCGACGGCGTCGGGGTTCGCGCGGAAGACGTCCACCGCCTCCTGGCCATCGCAGGCCAGCAGGACCTCGTAGCCGTACTTCCTCAGCACGAGCTCGGCCATGGCGCGCACCGGGGGCTCGTCCTCGACGACGAGGATCGTCTCCGTGCCGCGGACGCCGGTTTCGCCGGCCTCCGGATCCTCCCGTTCCGCCGGGGCCGCGGGGGCCAGGGGCACCAGGACCCGGAAGGCCGAGCCCTTCCCCGCGCCGCTTTCCACGAGGATGTACCCCTTGTGCTGCTTGACGATGCCGAACACCGTGGCCAGCCCCAGGCCGGTGCCGCGGCCCAGCTCCCGGGTCGTGAAGAAGGGGTCGAAGATCCGCTTCAGGGTGTCCTCGTCCATGCCCTCCCCGGAGTCCCTCACTTCCAGCTCCGCGTAGTCGCCCACGCGGCCGAAGCCGCGGCCGGCGCGGAAGGCCTCGTCCAGGTGGAAGGGCCGGGTGGCCAGGGTCAGGGTGCCGCCGGCGGGCATGGCGTCCCGGGCGTTGGTGGCCAGGTTCAGGAGCACCTGCTCGAGCTGGCCCAGGTCCACGTGGACCGGGAGGGCCTCCGGGTGCCTGGCGACCTCCAGGCGCACGTCGGCGCCGATGATCCGGCGCAGGAGCTTCTCCACGTTGGCCACGATGGTGTTGAGGTCCAGGGTCTTCGGGTTCATCACCTGCTTGCGGCTGAAGGCCAGCAGGCTGTGGGTGAGCTGCGCGGCCCGCTCAGCGGCCTTGAGGATCTCGGAGAGGGCGGCCCGGTTGGGATCGTCGGGGGCCTGCCCGAGCTGCATGAGGGTGCCGTACCCGTTGATCACCTGCAGCACGTTGTTGAAGTCGTGGGCCACGCCCCCCGCCAGGAGCCCCACGGCCTCCAGCTTCTGGGAATGGCGCAGCTGCTGCTCGAGGGTCTTCTGCCGGGAGATGTCCTGCTTCATGCCCAGGAAGTGGGTGATCACCCCGTCGGCGTCCCGCATGGGGGAGATGGTGGCCCGCTCCCAGAAGAGCTCGCCGTCCTTCTTGCGGTTCTGGAACTCGCCCGCCCACACCTCGCCCCGGGTGATGGCGCTCCACAGCTCCTGGTAGGTCTGGGCGCCAGTCAGGCCGGACTTGAGGATCCGCGGCGTCTTCCCCAGGACCTCGTCCAGGGCGAAGCCGGTGAGCGCGGTGAACTCCGTGTTCACGAACTCGATGCTCCCGGCGGTGTCGGTGATGATGATGGAGACCGGGCTCTGCTCCACGGCCTGGGAGAGCCGGTGGACGAACCGGTCGGCGTTGGCGCGGGACGTGATGTCCCGGTACTGCCAGACCCGGAGCTCCTCGCCGCCGGGGGTGCGGTAGGGCCGCGAGCGGCGCTCCAGCACGCGCCCGTCCCAGAGGTCCAGGACGTCCAGGCTGACCCGTTCCGCCTCGCGGGCCAGGTAGCCGTCGGGGTCCCGGAGCTGGGCCAGGATGATGTCCTCCTCGTTGCCATCCGCCCCGTCGAGGCCCCAGATCCGGGCGTAGGAGGGATTGCGCTCCCGCTCGGAGCCGGCTCCGTCCACGATGCGGATGCCGTCCTCCCCGCCGTCCAGCGCGAAGCGCAGGAGGGCGGCCTGGTCCCGGCTGGCGTCACGCTCCTTGGCCAGCTCGGCACACCGGGCGGCCAGGAGGCCCATGGCCTTCCACAGGAACGCCGCCACCGCCCCGTTGAGGAGGAGCCCGAGCACCAGGAAGGGCGTCCACCGCCACAGGTGGAAGGCCGCGGCCAGCCCGCCGCCGAGGGTCAACAGGGCCGAAGCCGCCAGGGCGGCCACCAGGGCCAGGGATTTCGTCCCGAAGGGCATGCAGATGACTCCGTCCATGGCCCCGCGGACCGTTCGTTCGGAAGACACGGGAGGGGATGCGCTCCCTTCCCCCTTAACCCCATACTATCCATCCCCCCGGGGCCCGGGGGCACATCCTGCGGGGATCCCCATGCTCGTGCGAAGGTCGGTTTGTCCCTACGATTGCCCTGACGCCTGCGGGCTCCTTGTGGAGGTTGAGGGAGGCTTGGCGGTTTCCGTGAAGGGCGACCCGGAGCACCCCCACAGCCGGGGCAGCCTCTGCCCGAAAATGACCCGCTACCAGGACACGGTCCACAGCCCAAGACGCCTGACCGTTCCCTTGCTACGCACCGGTCCCAAGGGAAGCGGCCAGTTCGCGCCCGTCTCCTGGCCCGAGGCCATCGACCGCATCGCGGCCTCGTGGAAGGGGATCATCGCCGCCCACGGCGCCCAGGCCATCCTGCCCTACTCCTACGCGGGCACCATGGGCCTGGTCCAGCGCAACGCCGGGCACCCCTTCTTCCACCGGCTGGGGGCGAGCCGCCTGGACCGGACCATCTGCACGCCGGCCAAGGCCGCGGGCCTGGAGGCCGTGCTGGGCCAGACCCCCTGCCCCCATCCCTTTGCGCTGCGGGGCTGCGATCTGGTGGTCCTCTGGGGCATCAACGCGGTGGCCACCAGCGTCCACGGGCTCAAGGACGTGCGCGAGGCGCGGCGGCGCGGAGGCAAGGTGTGGCTGGTGGAGACCTACCGCACGCCCACGGCGGCGGAGGCGGACATGACCTGTCTGGTCCGCCCGGGCAGCGACGGGGCCCTGGCCCTGGGACTCATGCACGTGCTTGTGCGGGAGGGGCTCCTGGACCGGGCCTTTCTCGGAGAGCACACCCAGGGCTTCCCGGAACTGGCCCGGGACATCCTGCCGGACTACCCCCCGGAGCGGGTGGAGGCCCTGACAGGGGTGCCCGCGGCCGAGGTGGAGGCCCTGGCCCGCGCCTACGGCGCGGCCCAGGACCCCTGCATCGTCATCGGCGGCGGCCTCTCCCGGTACGGCAACGGGGCCATGACCGTGCGCACCATCGCGTGCCTTCCGGCCCTGGTCGGCGCCTACGGCCGCCCCGGGGGCGGCTGCTTCGGCTCCACCTCCACCGGCGGGGCCTTCGCCATGGCCGAGGTGACCCGGGAGGACCTGCTGCAGGGTCCCGTCCGCACCGTGAACATGAACCGCCTGGGCCACGCCCTGCTCGAGCTGGACGGGCCCCGGGTGATGTCCCTCTACGTCTACCACTCCAACCCGGCCGTGGTGGCGCCGGACCAGAACGCGGTGCTGGCGGGGCTGGCCCGGGAGGACCTCTTCACCGTGGTGCACGAGCGGTTCCTCACGGACACCGCGCGCTACGCCGACATCGTCCTGCCCGCCACCTCCTCCCTGGAGCACAGCGACCTGTACAAGGCCTACGGCAGCTACTGCATCCAGCGGGCCCGGCCCGCGCTGCCGCCCGTGGGGGAGAGCCGCAGCAACTGGGAGGTCTTCGGGCTCCTGGCCGGGGCCATGGGCTTTCCCGAGCCCTTCTTCCGGCAGGGCGCCGACGACCTCATCGACCACCTGCTGGCGCTGCCCAGCCCCTGGCGGGAGGGCGTCGACGAAGCCGCGCTGGCCGCGGGGAGGGCGGTGGAGGTGACGCCGCCCCCGGGGCCGCGCTTCCGCACGCCCTCGGGCAAGGTGGAACTGCTCAACCCCCGCGAACCCCACCCCCTGCCCCGCTTCCTGCCTCCCCACGGGGAGGGCGACGCGCCGCCCTTCTCCCTCATGACGGCGCCTTCGCTGTTCGGCCTGAACTCCTCCTTCTGCGAACGGGACGAGCTCCGGGCCCGGCGCAAGGGGATGCGCATCCTGATGAATCCCGGGGACGCCGCCGCCCGCGGCCTGCGGGACGGCGAGGCCGTGGCCGCCTTCAACACCCTGGGCGAGGTGGCCTTCGCCCTGGAGCTCTCGGCCGCGGTGCCTTCCGGGGTGCTGGTGGCCGAGGGGGTCTGGTGGCTGGAGTTCGCGCCGGGGACCCGCTCCGTGAACGCCCTCACGTCCCAGCGGCTCACGGACCGCGGAGGCGGCAGCACCTTCTATGACAACAAGGTGGATATCCGCAGATTGTAATTATCTATTCATAAATTTCCCCACACCCGCTTGACGGCTGGGGGCCGCGGGTTATCCTGAAAACTGGAATATTATTAATTCATCCGGACCCGCAGGGATGGCCCCCTTTCGCCAGGGTACCGGAGGTGCGCCCCGAAGGAGGCCCCATGTCCATTTTCGACCGCTTCCAGGACCGCTACGAATCCGCCAGGGAAGAGGAGATGTCCTTGCAGGAGTACCTGGAGCTCTGCCGGCGCGACCCCTCCGCCTACGCCAACGTGGCCGAGCGCATGCTCAAGGCCATCGGCGAGCCGGAGATCGTCGACACGCGGCTCCAGGAACGCCATTCCCGGATCTTCGCCAACAAGGTCATCCGGGTCTACCCGGCCTTCCGGGACTTCTATGGAATGGAGGAGGTCATCGAATCCATCGTGGCCTACTTCCGACACGCGGCCCAGGGCCTGGAGGAGCGCAAGCAGATCCTCTACCTCCTGGGTCCCGTGGGGGGCGGCAAGTCCTCCCTGGCCGAGGAGCTCAAGGCCCTCATCGAGAAGGTGCCCTTCTACGCGGTGAAGGGCTCGCCCGTGAACGAGTCGCCCCTGGGCCTGTTCAACCCCGCGGAGGACGGCCGGATCCTGGAGGAGGACTTCGGCATCCCGCGGCGCTGCCTCACGTCCATCATGAGTCCCTGGGCCGTCAAGCGACTCCACGAGCATGGCGGCGACATCACCCGCTTCCGCGTGGTCAAGCGCTTCCCCTCCCAGCTCGGCCAGGTGGCCGTGGCCAAGACCGAGCCCGGGGACGAGAACAACCAGGACATCTCCGCCCTGGTGGGCAAGATCGACATCCGCAAGCTGGAGACCTGCAGCCAGAACGACCCGGACGCCTATTCCTACTCCGGCGGCCTGTGCCTGGCCAACCGGGGGATGCTGGAGTTCGTGGAGATGTTCAAGGCGCCCATCAAGGTCCTGCATCCGCTGCTCACCGCCACCCAGGAGGGCAACTACAAGGGCACCGAGGGCTTCGGGGCCATCCCCTTCGACGGGCTGATACTGGCCCACTCCAACGAGGCCGAGTGGCAGACCTTCAGGAACAACCGCAACAACGAGGCCTTCCTGGACCGCATCTACATCGTGAAGGTGCCCTACTGCCTGCGGGTCACCGACGAGGTCCACATCTACCGCAAGCTCCTGGACAATTCCTCGCTGTCCGCGGCGCCCTGCGCCCCGGACACCCTGCGCATGCTGGGCCAGTTCTCGGTGCTCAGCCGCATCAAGGACCCCGAGCACTCCAACGTCTATTCCAAGATGCGGGTCTACGACGGGGAGAACCTCAAGGACACCGACCCCAAGGCCAAGAGCCACCAGGAATACCGGGACATGGCCGGCGTGGACGAGGGCATGACGGGCCTCTCGACGCGCTTCGCCTTCAAGATCCTCTCCAAGGTCTTCAACTTCGACCACCGGGAGGTGGCGGCCAACCCGGTCCACCTCATGTACGTGCTGGAGCAGCAGATCGAGCAGGAGCAGTTCCCGGCGGTGGTGGAGGAGCAGTACCTGCGCTACATCAAGGAGTTCCTGTCCCCCCGCTACGCGGACTTCATCGGCAAGGAGATCCAGACCGCCTACCTGGAGAGCTACTCGGAATACGGCCAGAACATCTTCGACCGCTACATCACCTACGCCGACTTCTGGATCCAGGACCAGGAGTTCCGGGACCCCAACACCGGCGAGATGCTGGACCGCTCCGCCCTCAACGAGGAGCTGGAGAAGATCGAGAAGCCCGCGGGCATCGCCAACCCCAAGGACTTCCGCAACGAGGTGGTGAACTTCGTGCTGCGCGCGCGTGCCCGCAACGAGGGCAGGAACCCCTCCTGGACCTCGTACGAGAAGCTGCGGGCCGTCATCGAGAAGAAGATGTTCTCCAGCTCCGAGGAGCTGCTGCCGGTGATCTCCTTCAACGCCAAGGGCAGCGCCGACGAGCAGAAGAAGCACCAGGACTTCGTGGATCGCATGACCAGCAAGGGCTATACGGAAAAGCAGGTTCGCCTGCTGTGCGACTGGTACCTGCGAGTCCGGAAGGCCTCATGAACCGCATCGTCGACCGGCGCTCCGACAGCCGGAACAAGAGCTCGGTGAACCGCAGCCGCTTCCTCCGGCGGTTCCGCCAGGAGATCCGCAAGGCCGTATCGGACGTCATCGACAAGGGCGGCATCCGCGACCTGGACGGGGGCCGGAGGATCGGCATCCCCGCCAGGGACCTCACGGAGCCGCAGTTCGGCCTGGGCGGGGGCGGCCTCAAGGAGCGCGTCCACCCGGGCAACGACGCCTTCACCACCGGGGACCGGGTGGACCGCCCTTCCTCCGGGGCCGGCGGCAGGGGTTCCCAGTCCAGCCCCGACGGGGAGGGCCAGGACGCCTTCACCTTCACCCTCACCCGGGAGGAGTTCCTGGAGCTCTTCTTCGAGGAGCTGGCCCTTCCCAACCTCGTCAAGCGCCACCTGGCGGCGGTGGAGACCCGGAAGTGGGTCCGGGCCGGCTACACCCAGACCGGGGTTCCCGCCAACATCAACTTCATCCGCACCATGCGCGGCGCCGCCGGCAGGCGCATCGCCGCGGCGGGCCCGGCCCGCTCCCGCATCCGCGAGCTGGAGGAGCTGCTGGAGACAAGCGACGACGAGGACATGCGCCTGGAGCTGGCCGGGCTCCGCCAGCGCATGGCCGGCGTCCCCTTCATCGACACCTTCGACCTGCGCTACAACAACCGCACCCTCGTCACCCAGCCCTCGACCCAGGCGGTGATGTTCTGCCTGATGGACGTCTCCGGCTCCATGGACGAGCCCAAGAAGAACATGGCCAAGCGGTTCTTCACGCTGCTGTACCTCTTCCTCAAGCGCAACTACGAGCGCATCGAGGTGGTCTTCATCCGCCACCACACCGTGGCCGAGGAGGTGGACGAGGACGTGTTCTTCCACTCCCGGGAATCCGGCGGCACCGTGGTGTCCACGGCCCTGCGCATGATGCACAAGGTCATCGAGGAGCGCTACGCCAGCGGCCTGTGGAACATCTACGGGGCCCAGGCCTCGGACGGCGACAACTGGCAGGAGGACTCCCTCATCTGCCTGGATCTCATGGGCAGCCGGATCATCCCAAAGGTGCAGCACTTCGCCTACCTCGAGATCTCCGAGGGGCGGCCCCAGAACCTCTGGGAGGAATACGCCCAGGTGCAGAAGGCCCACCCCGGAACCTTCGCCATGCGCCGGGTGGCCTCGGCCGGCGAGATCTACCCGGTCTTCCACGAACTCTTCAAGAAGAGGGTGTCATGAGCCTGCTCCCCACCGGATCGGACTGGACCTTCGAGGCCATCGAGGCCTACGACGCCGCCATCGGCCGGGCCGCGGCCGGCTTCGGCCTGGAGTGCTACCCCCACCAGCTGGAGATCATCACCACCGAGCAGATGATGGACGCCTACGCCTCAATCGGAATGCCCGTCTACTACCACCACTGGTCCTTCGGCAAGCACTTCCTCGCCACGGAGAGCCGCTACAAGCGCGGCCAGATGGGCCTGGCCTACGAGATCGTCATCAACTCCGACCCCTGCATCGCCTACCTCATGGAGGAGAACAGCCTGCCCATGCAGGCCCTGGTCATCGCCCACGCGGCCTACGGCCACAACTCCTTCTTCAAGGGCAATCACCTGTTCCGGCAGTGGACCTGCGCCCATTCCATCATCGACTACCTGGTATTCGCCCGGCGCTTCATCGCCGAGTGCGAGGAGAAGCACGGCCAGGACGCGGTGGAGCAGCTCCTGGACGCGTGCCACGCGCTGATGAACGTGGGCGTTGACCGCTTCAAGCGCGCCCCGAAGCTCTCACTCGTCAAGGAGCAGCAGCGGCAGAAGGAGCGCCAGGACTACCAGCAGGCCCAGCTCAACGAGCTCTGGCGCACCCTGGTGGCCCCGAAGGAGAAGGAGGAACCCGCCCGGGCGCGCTTTCCCGCCGAACCGGAGGAGAACATCCTCTACTTCATCGAGAAGAACGCCCCCCTCTTGGAGCCCTGGGAGCGCGAGGTCGTGCGCATCGTGCGCAAGATCGCCCAGTACTTCCATCCCCAGCGCCAGACCCAGGTGATGAACGAGGGGTGGGCCTCCTACTGGCACTACACCCTCCTCAACAGCCTCTACGACCGGGGCCAGGTGGGCGAGGGCTTCATGCTGGAGTGCCTCCAGTCCCATGCCAACGTCCTCCACCAGCCCCCCTACAACAGCGACTGGTACTCGGGCATCAACCCCTACGCCCTGGGCTTCGCCCTGTGGAAGGACATCCGCCGCATGTGCGAGAGCCCCACGGAGGAGGACCGGGCCTGGTTCCCCGGGGTGGCCGGCCGGAACTGGCTCGAGACCTTCCATTTCGCCATGCAGAACTTCAAGGACGAGAGTTTCATCGCCCAGTACCTCTCCCCGAAGGTCATGCGGGACTTCCGCTTCTTCACCGTGAGGGACGACGACGCCGATGCCAGACTCGCCATCGGACCCATCCACGACGACCCCGGCTTCCGCCACCTGCGGCAGGCCCTGGCCGAACAGTACAACCTCGGCAGCCGCGAGCCCGACATCCAGGTGTGGAACGTGGACCTGCGGGGGGACCGCAGCCTCACCCTGCGCTACTTCAGCCGCAACCGCCGGGACCTGGCGCCGGACTGGGCCAAGGTGCTGGGCCACGTGGCCGCGCTGTGGGGCTTCATTGTGCGGCTGGAGGAGGAACTGCCCGCGGGCGGGACGCGGGCGCTGGGCGAGTGCGAACCTCCCAGGCGCGGCCGGGCCGCATGAGCTACAATCGGGTTCCCCGCCGAGGAACCCATGCGCGCATTCCTGCTTCCCTTCGCCTTCGCCCTGTGCGCCCAGGCCCAGACGCTCACCCCGGATCCCTGGGCGCCGGTGCGGTTCCTGTCGGGGGAGTGGACCGGGGTCTCCTCGGGCGAACCCGGCACGGGCACCGCCCAGAGGACCTACCGTTTCGTCATGGGGGCGAAGTTCCTCCACGAGCGCAACGTCTCCACCTACCTGCCCACCGCCGCAGGCAAGCCGGGCGAGGTGCATGAGCACTGGAGCATGTTCAGCTACGACAAGAAGAGGAAGCGCCTCGTGGTGCGCCAGTTCCACCAGGAGAGCTTCGTCAACCAGTACGCCTTCGACGAGGACCTGAGCTCCCCGAAGCGCCTGGTCTTCGTGTCGGAAGCCTTCGAGAACCTGGACAGCCGCTGGCGGGCCCGGGAAGCCTACGACCTGGTCTCGCCGGACGAATTCCGGGAGACCTTCGAGATCGCCCCGCCGGGCAAGGATTACGCCGTCTACGCCACGACCGTGTTCAAGCGTGTGCCCGCCAGGTGAAAGGACGTCCCATGCTCCGCACTGCCCTTTTCTCGCTCGCCTGCGCGGCCCTGGTTGCCCAGGCGCCGGACCCCTTCGCGCCCGTGCGGTTTCTCGCCGGCGACTGGGAGGGAGAGGGTTCAGGCGAACCCGGCAAGGCGTCCGGCGCGTTCTCCTTCCGGTTCGAATTGGACGGCAAGGCGCTGGTGCGCCGGAGCTTCGCGGACTATCCCGCCCGGAACGGACGCCCGGCCGCACGCCATGAGGACCTGATGACCGTCTACGCCGAGGGCGGGAAGCTCAAGGCCTTCTACCTGGACAACGAGGGCCACGTGATCCGCTACGACGCCGCGGTGCTGGCCAAGGGCGAAGGGGTGGCGTTCCAGAGCGAGGCGGGACCGGGGCCGGGTTTCAGGCTGACCTACCGGAGCAGGGGGGACGGGGTGGTCTCCGTGGCCTTCGCCATCGCGCCTCCGGGGAAGCCGGACGCGTTCACCACCTACGTCGAAGGTACCAGCCGGCGGAAATAGCCTTCCGGCGCTCCGGGGGGTCAGTGGAACCTGGGGAAACGGTACTCGAGGCTGACCGCGAAGTAGCTCATCGGGCGCTCCTCGTTCCCCACCTGGTAGCTCAGGTTGTAGTCGTGCCGGCCCGTATTGATCGCGGCGGCGTAGCGGGCCTCCAGGGCGAGCTGCCGGGTGAGCCTGACCTGGACCCCCGCGGCCGGCACGATGGAGGCTCCGGACCGCTTCCCCCCGTAGGTCCGGAACGAGGCGCCTCCATTGGGCCCGATGGCCTGCTGGCCCAGGGTCTGGGACCACGCCATGGCGCCGATCCCCAGGATCGCACGCACCTTCCCGTTGCCGGGCATCCAGTCGCAGCCGAGCGTGACGGCGCTGCCCTTGCTCTCCATGGTCGTCCAGGTGTCCCAGGTCCGGTTCGGACCGAAGGTGACGCCTTCCAGCCGCAGGCGCCCCTGGGACCGGAAATACACGTTGAGCCCCGCGACGAGGGCATTGGCCGCGTGGAGCTCCGTCGGGATGGCGTACCCGGCGGCGATGCCCACGCGCGAGGCGGCGCCCTGGCCGTGCAGGAGGGGGGCGCACATCGCCGCGAGGAGGAAGGCTTTCATTCTGTCGTTCATCGATCGCTCCGATCCTGGGAAGGCCCTGGGATCGCGCGGCATGACCCGGCCGGGGCCGGCCGATGGATCCGGGCGAAGACAGGAAGGCTGGGATCCTTCAACCCTATCAGGTTCCCGGGGCGGGAGAAGCGTCGGCATCCGGGTCCAGCGGCAGCCGCAGGACGGCCCGGGCCCCGGGTCCGTCCTCGCGGTTGGCCAGCACCAGGCTCCCGCCGTGGGCCTCGGCGATCTGGCGGCTCAGCACCAGGCCGATGCCGCTGCCGCCGGACTTGGTGGTGAAGAAGGGCACGAAGAGGTTCCCTCCGGTGGGCAGGCCCTGGCCGCGGTCCTCCACGAGGATCTCCACGGCGCCGGGGTGCAGGGACCAGCGCAGGTCCACGGGCCCTTCCCCGGCGTCCACGGCGTTGCGCACGAGGTTGATGAGGGCCTGGGCGATCTGGTCGCCGTCGGCCTGCAGGGTCACGGGGGGGCCCGGGAGGACCCGCACCTGCCGGCGCTGCTCCAGCCCGGCCACGCGCCGGGCCAGGGACTCCAGGTCGGCGGGGGCCCTGCGGGGCTCCGGCAGGCGCGCCAGCTGGGTGTAGCCCTCCATGAACCGCCCCAGGCCCTGGGCCCTCGAGGCGATGATGCCCAGGCCCTGGCGCGCGTCGTCCATCCAGTCCTCGCCCTGGCGCTCCAGGATGCGGATGAGGCTTTCGCCCAGGGACTGGATGGGGGCCAGGGAGTTGTTGATCTCGTGGCCCAGGACGCGGATGACCCGGTGCCACACCTTGCGCTCCTCCTCCCGCAGGGGCCGGGTGAGGTCGGAGAGCACCAGGAGCCGGTGGGCGCGCCCCCCCTGCCTGAAGGTGCCCCGGCGCAGCTCGAAGCGCCCGGCGCGCCCCGGGAAGGCCATGTCGGCCAGCACCGAGGCCTCGCCCTCCAGGGCCCCGGCCAGCCCCAGCTCGGAGGCGGGCCGGCCCAGGAGCCGCTCCTGGGGGCTGCCCAGCAGCAGCGCCCCGGCCCGGTTCACCAGCCGCAGCAGGCCGTCCCCGTCGAAGGCGAAAACGGCCACGTCGATCTCGGCCATCACCGCCCGCAGGAGCGCCGTGGCCTCCATGGCCTTCATGCGCTGCTGCTGCAGGAGCTCGCTGAGGGTGTTGAGCTCGTGGTACACCGAGCCCAGGGCGTCGGCCAGGGCCGGCTCCCGTGCGCGGAAGGAGTAGTCGCCCTCGCGGATGGCGGCCAGGAGGTTGGAGAGGGTCTGCAGGGGACGCTGCACCCGTGCGCGGATGGAGCGGGCGGCGATCCACGCCGCCCCGGCCGCCGCCAGCAGGAGCAGGGCCCGGGCCGGCCAGGGCCACGGGCTGCGCGCCAGGAGGAGCCCCGAGAGCGCCACGGCGGGCAGCGCGCCCAGGAGGGCCTGGAGCTGCATCCGCCGGTCGTGGGTCATGCGGAGATGCCGAGCTTGGCCATGCGGCGGTACATCGCGCTGCGGGAAAGGCCCAGGGCCTCCGCGGCCGCGGTGGCCCCGCCGTGGCGGGCCAGGGCCTTGCGGATGAGCAGAGCCTCCATGTCCTCCAGGCTCAGGTCGTCCAGGGCGGGCGCCGCGGCGCCCTTCGCGCCCAGCAGCAGGTCGGGGGCCGTGATCCACGGGCCGGGGGCCATGAGCAGGCTGCGCTCCACGGCGTGGGCCAGCTCGCGCACGTTGCCGCGCCAGGGGTGGGCCAGCAGGGCCTTTTGGGCGCCGGCGTCGAAGCCCGCGACGGCCTTGCGGTAGCGCCCGGCCTTCTCCTCCAGGAAGCGCGTGGCCAGGGGCAGGATGTCCTCGGGGCGCTCGCGCAGGGGGGGCACGCGCAGCTCGATGGTGTCCAGCCGGAAGCGCAGGTCCTGGCGGAAGCGCCCCGCGGCCACCTCGGCGTCCAGGTCGGCGTTGGTGGCGCTGAGGATCCTCACGTCGGCGCGCAGGGTGCGGCTCGACCCCACCCGCTCGAACTCCCCGGTCTCCAGCACCCGCAGGAGCTTGGCCTGCAGGGCCAGCGGGGCGTTGGCGATCTCGTCCAGGAAGAGGGTGCCGCCGTCGGCCAGCTCGAAGCGCCCGGCGCGCTCCGTCCTGGCGTCGGTGAAGGCGCCCTTGACGTGGCCGAACAGCTCGGACTCCAGCACGCCTTCGGAGAGCCCGCCCGCGTTGAGGGTGAGCAGGGGCTTGTCCGACCGGGAGCTGGCGGCGTGGAGGGCCTGGGCCAGGAGGCTCTTGCCCGTTCCGTTCTCGCCCGTGATGAGCACCGAGGCGTCCGAGGGCCCGATGCGGCGCACCATCTCCATCACGTGGACCATGGCCTCCGAGGCGGCCACGATGGCCGGCGCGCCCTCGCGCAGGATGCGGTTCTCGGCCTCCAGGCGCCGGCTCTTCCGCAGGGCCGCGGCCAGTTCCAGGTGGGTGCGCAGGGTCGCCAGGAGCCGGGCGTTCTCCCAGGGCTTCTGCACGAAGTCCTTGGCGCCGCGCCGCATGGCCTCCACGGCCAGGTCGATGCTGCCCCAGGCCGTCATGACGATCACCGGAAGCCCGGGCTCCCGGGCCTGGATGCCCTCCAGCAGGGCCAGGCCCTCCACGCCGGAAGTCGTGTCCTGGCTGTAGTTCATGTCCATGAGCACCAGGTCGGGCCGGCCCGCGTCCAGGGCCGCGAGCGCGGCCTCCGGGGAGGCCGCGGTGTCGGTCCTGAAGCCCTCGGACTTCAGGAGGAGCCTCAGGCTCTCGCGAACATCGGGCTGGTCGTCGGTGATCAGGATGCGGGGGGCGTTCGAGGGCATGGTGGGGTTCCGGGGTCCGTACTATCCTACTCCGCGCGCAGGGCCACGGCGGGGTCCACGCGCGCGGCGCGCAGGGCCGGGGCCAGGCAGGCCAGGACGCCCCCCAGGCCCACGAGTCCCGCGGCCAGCCCGTAGGCCACCGGGTCCAGGGGACCCACCCCGTGGAGCTGGGACTGGAGGCCCCGGGCCAGGGCGAAGGCCAGGACGAGGCCCGCGGCGCCTCCCGCTGCCACCATGCGCAGGCCCTGGCCCACCACCAGGCCCAGGAGGTCGAAGCGGTCCGCGCCGAGCGCCGCGCGGATGCCCATCTCCCGCCGGCGCATGCCGGTGAGGTAGCTCACCACCCCGAAGATCCCCGCGCCGGCCAGCACCAGGGCCAGCACGGCGAACCCGCCGAAGAGGATGCCCCGGGCGCGGGCATCCTTGCGGTTCAGGTCCATGAGGTCGGCCATGGTGCGGACCGGGCCCAGGGGCAGGTCGGGATCCACCTCCCGCAGGGCCTGCCGGAAGGAGGGCAGGAGCGCGGCGGGGGGCGCCGCGGCACGGACGACCAGCACCAGGCCGGGCGCCGTGATGTAGGCGGGGCCCGGGTCCAGCAGGGGCATGTAGAAGCCCGGCCGCGCGGGAACGGCCAGCGACTCGTGCCGCACGTCGCCCGCGACGCCCAGGACGGTCATGCCGTGGCGGTCCTCGGCGTCGATGAAGACCCTCCGCCCCAGCGGATCCTGGGCGCCCCAGTGCCTCCGGGCGAAGGACTCGGTGACGATGGTGGCGTCCTTGTCGGTGGGCTCGAAGTCGCGGCCCCGCACCAGCGGAACGCCCAGGGCCTTGAAGAGGCCCGGGGCGGCCCGGTAGCAGAACGCCAGCTGGTCGGCCTGGGAGGGCACCCCCGGCTCCAGGTCGTAGCCGGCCTGGCGCATGGAGCCCGAAAGGGGGAGGTTGTCCATGACCGAGGCGCCCAGCACCCCGGGGACGGCCTCCAGCCGGGCCTGGATGCGCCGGGCGAAGTCCCCCTGGGCGGCGTTGCCGGGGTACCTGGAGGCCGGGAGGGACACCTGGATGATGATGGCCGAGGGTTCGAAGCCGGGGGCCACGGTCTGCAGGTGGACCAGGGTGCGCAGGAGGAGGCCGGCGCCGATGAGCAGCGCCGTGGCCAGGGCGGTCTCGGATGCCACCAGCAGGCCCGCGAGACGGTGCTGGCCGGGCGTGCCCGAGGCGCGCACGCCGCCCCTCAGGGCCGGACCGGGATCCACGGCGGAAAAGCGCGAGGCCGGCAGGAGCCCCGAAAGCAGGGCCGAGGCCAGGGACAGCACAAGGGCGAAGAGGGCCTCCGGGAGGCCGCCTGCGGCCGGGGGCAGCCCCAGGAGGGCCGCGAGGCTCGACAGGACCATCCGCGCCGCGAACCACCCCAGCGCGGCCCCCAGGAGGCCCAGGAGGAAGCTCTCCGCCAGGAGGAGGCGGAACATCCGCGCGCGGCCCGCCCCCATGGCGGAGCGCACCGCCAGCTCGAGGCTGCGGCGGGAGCCCCGGGCCAGGAGCAGGTTGGCCACGTTGGAGCAGGCGATGAGCAGCACGAAGCCCACGGCCCCCAGGAGGGCCCACAGGGTGCCCCGGGCGTCCTTGACCACCTCGTCCCGCAGCGGCGCCACGCGCACCGTCTGGCCGTGGGCCAGGCCCGGCGATGCGGCCAGGATGCGGGCGGCGACGGGCCTGAGTTCCTCCTCGGCCTCCCGCGCCGTGACGCCGTCCCGCAGCCGGGCCACGGCGGTGAGCCAGTGGCGGCCGCGGTTGGCGCGCTCGGCCCCGGTCAGGGCCAGGGGCATGAAGATCTCCGAGCGTCCCACGCGGTGGGCCAGGTCGAAGCCCGGGGGCAGCACGCCCACGACCAGGACGTCGTTGCCGTCCAGGCGCAGGCTCCGGCCCACGAGGCCCGGATCGCCGCCGTGGCGCCGCCAGAACTCGTGGGTGAGGAGCGCCACCCTGGCCGCGCCCGGGGCGTCCTCCTCCGGCAGGAAGCCCCGGCCCAGGGCGGGCTTCACTTCGAGCACGTCCAGGAAGTTCCAGGAGACCCGGCCCAGGCGCACGCGCTCGGGCTCATGGTCCCCGGAGAGGTTCATCGCCCCGGTGCTCAGCGCGCACATGCCCCGGATCCGGGTGGATTCCCGCTGCCAGTCCAGGAAGTCGGCGGCGGAGAAGTAGTCGCGCAGGATGGCCCGGGAGGGGACCTGCTCCCAGAGGGCCACCAGCCCCGAAGGCCTGCCGTAGGGGAGGGGCTTGAGGAGGGTGCCGTCCACCAGGGTGAAGATGGCGAGGTTCACCCCGATGCCCAGCGCCAGCAGGACCGCGGCCAGGACCGTGAACCCGGGGGTCCGCGCCAGGGACCGGAGGGCCCATTTCAGGTCGTCGGCGAGTCCGGTCATCGTCACTCGTTCCGCAGGGCCACCATGGGGTCCACCTTCGTGGCCTTCAGGGCGGGCAGGAGGCAGGCGACGGCGCCCACCAGGGCGAGCAGGCCCGCCACCGTGGCGAAGGTCGCGGGGTCCCAGGACCTCACGCCGGCGATCTGCGCGTCCAGGGCCCGGCCCATGGCCAGGGAGATGGCGACCCCCGCGGCCACGCCGGCAAAGGCCATGCGAAGGCCCTGCCCCACCACCAGCTTCAGCACGTCCCGCACCTGGGCGCCCATGGCCATGCGGACCCCGATCTCCCGGGTGCGCTGGGCGGTGAGGAAGGTCACCACCGCGTAGATGCCGACCGCCGCCAGGAGCAGCGCCAGCCCCGCGAAGGAGCCCAGGAGGATGCTCCGGGCCTGCGCGTCCTGGCGGTCCCGGGTCAGGACCGTCTGCATGGTCCGCGGAAGGCCCAGGGGCAGGTCGGGGTCCACTTCACGCACCACGCGCTTGAGCACCGGGATCATGCCCACCGGATCCGGAACCGTGCGCAGGACCACCAGGAAGCTGGGGATGGGGAACCCCTCCGTGGAGAGGCCGGCCATGGGGAAGTACATCTCCGGAACCGCGCCCTTGGCCAGGCTGGCGTGGCGCACGTCGCCCACGACGCCCACGATGGGCAGGAAGGGCTCCTCCTTGCGGTCCATGGAGACCCTGCCCTCCAGGGGGTTCGAGCGGGGGAAGTGCTTGCGGGCGAAGGCCTCGTTCACGAGCATGGCCCCGGCTTCCTGGGGGGCGAGGTCCCTGCCCCGGAGGACCGGGATGCCCATGGCCTTGAAATAGCCCGGAGTTATGTGGTGGTTGAGGGCCTCCTGGCCATCCACCGACTCCTGGTCCCCCACGTCGTAGGAACTCGAACTGGTCGAGCCCACCAGGGGCGGCGTGTCGTTGAAGCCCACGGCGGTGATGCCCTGGGTGGCCTCCAGCCGGCGCTGGAGTTCGACCATGAAGGCGTTGCGCGAGGCGGCGTCCTTGTACTTGTAGCGGGGGAGGGTGATCCGCGCCACGAGCACATGGTCGGAGCGGAAGCCCGGGTCCACGTTCTGGAGGTGCACGAGGCTCCGGAGCATCAGCCCCGCCCCGATGAGCAGCGCGGTGGCCAGCGCCGTCTCGGAGGCCACCAGGAGGCCCCGCAGGCGCGGGTGGGACGCCGTGCCGGAGCCCTTGCCCTCCTTGAGGGAATCCGCGAGGTGCAGCCGTTCGGCGTTGAGCGCGGGCACCAGCCCGAAGAGGACCGCGGCGCCCAGGGAAAGCAGGAGGGTGAACAGGACCACCCGCGCGTCCAGGGGCACGGGTTCGATTCCCGCGCGATTGCTGCCCAGGACGGCCACCAGGCCGTTCAGGGTCCAGTGGCCCAGGAACAGGCCGGCGGCGCCTCCCATGAGGCCGAGCACGAGGCTCTCGGCCAGGGCGCTCCACACCAGGGCGCGAGGGCCGGCCCCCAGGGCTGCGCGGATGGCCATCTCCCGCTGCCGGCGCGAGCTCCGGACCAGCATGAGGTTCATGAGATTGGCGCAGGCGATGAGGAGCACGAAGGCCACGGCGCCCCACAGCACCAGGAGGGTCCCCCGGGCGTTGACCACCACCTGGTCCTGGAGCCGCACGACCTTCGCGGTGAAGTGGCGGTTGGAGTCCGGGTAGGCCGTGGCGAGGGCGGCGGCGATGCGCTTGAAGTCGGCCTCGCAGGAGGCGACCGTCGCCCCGGGCTTCAGCCGGGCCACGGCCCCCAGGAAGTGGCTGCCCCGCTGGTCCAGCTGGTCCTTCGTGAAGGCCATGGGCACCAGGATGCTGGTGCCGCCGATGCGGTGGTTGAAGCGGAAGCCCTTGGGCATGACTCCCACCACCGTCGTGTCCATTCCGCTCAGGCGGATGGAGCGGCCCACGATGCCGGGGTCGGCGCCGAAGCGCCGGGCCCAGAAGTCATGCATGAGGACGACGGCCCGGGGCCCCTCGGTGTGGTCCTCCTCGGGCAGGAAGTCCCGGCCCAGGACCGGGTGCACCCCCACGACCCGGAAGAAGTTCCAGGAGACCCGGGCGGTGGGGACATCCTGGGGTTCCTGCTCGCCGGTGAGGTTCAGGGAATCGTTGGTGAGGGCGGCCATGCCCTCCACCTGGCCCGCGTCCCGCTGCCAGTCCAGGAAGTCGGGGGCCGAGAGCGGGTTGTCGGAGCGGTCCCGCACGGGCACGGCGCCCCACACGGCGACGAGCCGGTCCGAGTCCGGGTAGGGCAGCGGCTGCAGGAGCACCCGGTCCACGAGGCTGAAGATGGCGGCGTTGGCCCCGATGCCGAGCGCCAGGATCAGCACCGCCAGGGCGGTGAAGCCGGGGCTCTTGAGGAGGGAGCGCAGGGCGCGGCGGAGGTCGTCGAGGATGGGGTGCATGGGATTCTCCGTCAGGCCCTGGCCAGGGATTCCTCCACCACCCGCCCGTCGAACAGGTGGATGGTGCGGTCGGCGTGCTGGGCGAAGCGCTGGTCGTGGGTGACCATGCAGATGGTGGAGCCGCGGCGGTGGAGCTCCTTCAGGAGGTCCATGACGGCGTCGCCGTTGGTGGAGTCGAGGTTCCCGGTGGGCTCGTCGGCCAGGAGGATGGAGGGCCGGCCCCCCACCGCGCGGGCCACGGCCACGCGCTGCTGCTGGCCGCCGGAGAGCTGGCTGGGGAGGTGCTTGGAGCGGTGGGACATGCCCACCTCCTCCAGGGCCTCCATGACGCGGGTGCGGCGCTCGCCCAGGGGCAGGCCGCGGTACACCAGGGGCAGCTCGACGTTCTCGTAGACCGTGAGGTCGCCGATGAGATTGAAGCTCTGGAAGATGAAGCCGATCTCGTGGTTGCGGATGCGGGCCCGCTCAGAGAGGTTCAGGCCCGCCACGGGCTTGCCGTTGAGCGTGTACCGGCCGTGGGTGGGCGTGTCCAGCAGGCCGAGGATGGAAAGGAGGGTGGACTTCCCGCAGCCGCTGGGGCCGGCGATGGAGATGAACTCCCCTTCCTGGACCTCCAGGTGGATGTCGGAGAGGGCGTGGGTCTCCACCTCGTCGGTGGTGAAGACCTTCCGGATGGCGTCGAGCTGGATGATGGAACGGGGGGACATGGGGACTCCTGGAGGGGGTTATTTGATCCGGATGCGGTCGGAGGCGTCCCAGGCGCTGGTGTCCGAGAGGATCACCTGGTCCCCGGGCTTGAGGCCGTCGAGCACTTCGATGGTCGAGACCGAGCCGCGCCCGAGCCTCACTTGCACGCGCTGGGCCTCGGAGCCGTCGGGGCTGAGGCGGTAGAGGCCGAGGGTGCCGTGGGCCTGGGCCTGCACGGGCCTGCCGACGAAGACGCCGTCGGCGGCGCGGTCCAGCTCGACGATCCCCTCGACGCTAAGGTCGGGCCGGGCGCCCTTGGGCAGCGCGCCCTCGAGGCTGGCGTCCACCAGGACGGTGCCGTTGACCACGGCGGGGTCGATGCGCGCCACCCGCCCCTGCACCAGCCCGTTGCGCGTGTCCACGGAGACGGCCTGGCCGATGACGAGGTCCTTGGCCTGCGTCTCGCTGATGCGCAGCTCGGCCTTGAGGCGCGAGGGTTCGGCCACCTTGGCCAGGGTGCTGCCCGGGGCGAGGCGCTGGCCCACCTGCACGGGCAGAAGCTGCAGGACGCCCTTGAGGCCCGCGCGAACCTTGAGCGCCTCCACCTGGCTGGCCTTCAGGAGCCACAGGGCCCTGGCCTGCTCCACCTTGGCGCTGTTGGCGGCGAGCTGGGCTCCCAGGGAGGCCTCGCCGATCTTCAGGCGGTCCTGCTCGATCTGGTAGCGGGTGGTGAGCTCCTCGGCCCTGCCCCGGGCCTGCAGGAGCACCTGGCGCGCCACGAGCCCCTCCTTCTCGAGCCGCTCGTTGGCGTCCAGGTCCATGCGGGCGGAGGCGTAGCTGGCCTTCACGGTGGCCAGGGAGGAGCGCTTGTCGAGGAGAGCCTCCTGGACCCGGGCCTTGGCGCTGATCAGCTCCCCCTCGGCGGCCTTGAACTGCCACTGGGCGTCCAGGGCGGCCTGCTGCAGTTCGGGGTTGGAGAGCTCGAGGATGACGGTGTCGGCCTTCACCGGGGTCCCCGGGAACACGAGGATCTTCTCCACCCGGCTGTCGAACCCGGTGGTGATCCAGCGCACGTCCACCGGCTGGAGGGTCCCGGTGCCCCGCACCTGGAAGACCATGGGCCCGCGCTTGACGGTGTCCACGAGGATGCCCTGGCGCTCCACGGAGGGCACCGCCGGCTTCAGCCGCCCCAACCCGATGGTGAGCGCCAGGATGCCAAGGCCCGCGCCGCCCCAGGCGTAGTACTTCTTGCGGCTGGGCGGGGTGGTGATGGCGATATCCATGAACGGCTCCGGAAGGTCTGGCCCCCCCAGGAAGCCAGACCCGTGCCTGAATGCCAAGTCCCATTAAATCAATATATCGCCTTCCAGGGTTCCGCCAGGGCGCCCCGGAGCCGTCCCACTTCCGGGACGCGGCGTCCCACAATCACCGGGCCTTTCTAGGCGTAGGCGAGCCGCCGCACTTCCAGGCGCGCGGTCTTCCATTCCCAGTACGCCACCCGCACCTCCGCCCGGCACTGGATCATGGCGGCCTTCCATTCGGCCTTCCTCAGCACCCAGGCTTCGCGCTTCTGCGCCTTGCGCTCGGCCTTGCGGACCTCCCAGCCTTCCACCTGCTCCTGCATCCGGGCCAGGGCGTGATCCAGGCGGGCCCGGGCGGCCACGAGGCGGTCGGCGGCGGGGGAGCGCGCGGCAAGGCTCGCCAGGAGGGTCTTCTCCTCCATGGCCAGGCGGGCCCGGCGGATGGCGGCGTCCGGCACCCGGCGCAGGCCCCGGGCCAGGCCCACCAGGGCCAGGCTCCAGATGAGCCACTTGGTGGGGTCGAACTGGTACCACTTCACGCCGTTGCGGTAGTCCCACTGGAACATGTGGTGGTAGTTGTGGTACCCCTCGCCGTAGGTGAAGGGCGCCAGGAAGGCGTTGTCCCGGGCGGTGTTCGTGTCGGTGTAGGGCCGCGTGCCGAAGAAGTGGGCGGCGCTGTTGATGAAGAACGTGGTGTGGTGGGTCACCACGATGCGCAGGAGCACGCCGATGATGAGGTAGCCGGCGAGGTTGCCCCGCAGGAGGCCCACCCCCGCGGGGATCAGGGCGACGATTCCGCCGATGAGGAAGTGGTACTTGTGCTGCCAGCGCACGAGGGGGTCCTTCTCCAGGTCCGCCACGCCCTCGATGGGCGTGCCCTCGGCCAGCATGACCCACAGCCAGTGGGCGTACCAGAAGCCCTTGGTGCTGTTGTAGGGGTCCCGCTCCTGGTCCACGTGGCGGTGGTGGATGCGGTGGCTGCTGCACCACTGCAGGGCGGAGTTCTGGAAGCTGGCCGCGGCCAGGCACAGGAGGACGAACCGCACGGGCCAGGAGGCCTGGTAGGTGCGGTGGCTGTAGAGGCGGTGGTAGCCGGCCGTCACGCCCAGGCCGATGGCGAAGAACATGATCCCGAAGGCCACCCATTCGCCCCAGTGGGTCAGGGAGTGCCGGAACTCCAGGGGCACCAGGACCGCGGCGAGGCCGAGGGTTCCCAGGAGGAACGAGGTATTAAGAAGATCCCAATGTCGTTTATTAGGCACTTGAACTCCCGACCCCCGGCCTCGAAGGTCATCCATCATCGTTCATATGGGGCATATCTACAATATCCGGCTCATTAGTCCACGGAAAAATCGAGTTGGACGAACGACCGAGTCGGACGGGCGCCGATCAGGGGCGCCGCCAGGAGCGGCATGCTGGAGGAGGCTGGACCGCCCTGGGGCCGGCCCAGGCGGAATGGCTAGCGGGTGCTCCCGCCCGCGGGGCCGGCAGCCGGCCTGGGGTCCAGGTAGCGCGTGATCTGGTCCTTCAGGTCGGCCAGGTGGATCCTTGTCGTGCGGTCCGTCCCCTTTCCGCAAAGGCCCTGGATGGCCTTGAGTTCGGACCGGATGGCACCCCGGGTGTCGTCATTGGCGTTGAAGCGCAGGCGCACCGGGCCCAGGCCTCCCATGGCCGTGGTGGGTGCGGATGAGGTCGTGAGGCGGCTGCCGAGAATGTCCACGTAGACCCGCTGGAGGTTGCGGCGGTACCCGTCGACCCTTGCCCCGGTGGCGAGTTCGGTGAGGATTCCGCCCCGGAGGTCCGCCAGCAGCTTCTCCACCGTGTAGGCCCTGTTCCCCAGGATCGCCTCGTGTTCCTGCAGCCGGGCCGTGCGGGGGGCGCTCAGCAGATTGACCAGGACATTGCGCTGGAAGCCGAGGAGTTCCGTCTGGCCACTGCCGGGCTGAAGCGTCCGCAGGATCGCGTCCGGGAGGATCCAGGCCGGGGTCCTGAACAGGTTGGCGATGAGGAACTGCACGGCCTTTCGTTGCCGTTCCTGGGCGACAGGCGTGAACCGGGACCTGTTCCCAGGCCCGGGAACGGGAGCCGGGTCCCATCCCCCCACCAGGGGAACCACGTGGGCCAGTTCCTGGCCCCACTGCCCCAGAACGGCCTGATAGGAATGCTCCAGCTTGTCGAGGCTGCCGGGGGCGTTGGCGGAGGGCACCAGATCCAGGACACGCTTGAGGTTCTTCAGTCCAAGAGTGGTCGCCTGAACGGCATCCTGATCGCCAACGGCCTCGCTCTGGTCGCCGGGATCCGTGCCCTCCGAACGCGGATCGCTGAAGCGGAGCCAGGGGGTGGTCTTCTGGACCTCGAGCAGGGAATCCAGGAACGGTTTCTCCTCGTCCGGCGTCCGGGCCCCCGCCACCGGCGTATAGCCCCACTGCACGGCCAGCAGGTCATAGGGGCCGATCCGGGGGATCAGGTCCTGGACATCGATGCCATCCTCCGGCTGGGCCACGTAGTTGAACCGGCAGTAGTCCATGAGGGTGGAGACGTGGCCGTTGCGCCGGACCCAGTCCTTGTCCCGGATCTGGGCCAGGCTGTACTGGGAGCTGGCCTTGAAGTTGTGAGGCAGGCCCAGGGTGTGGCCCACTTCGTGGGAGACCACGTAGGCAATGAGTTCACCCATCAGGTCATCCGGCAAGGGCAGGCGCCGGGCGCGGGCGTCCAGCGGGGCGGCCTGCGTGAAGTACCAGTCCGTCACCCTCTGAATGACGTTGTGGTAGACCTCGATCTTGGATTCGAGGATCTCCCCGCTGCGCGGATCCGTGACGTGGGGCCCCCGGGCGTTGCCGATCGCCGAAGGGATCCACCGGATGCACGAATGGCGGGCGTCATCCATGGACCAGTCGGGATCATCCTTCGGGGCCTCCCGCGCCTGGATGGCATGGATGAAACCGGCGGCCTCGAAGGCAGGCTGCCAGGCCTCCACGGCGCGCTTGAGGAAGGGAACCCATTTGGCGGGCGTGGCAGGATCGATGTAGAAGATGATGGGCTTGACCGGTTCGCTCCTGGGGGCCTGCGGATCCTTCTTCTCCAGGCGCCAGCGCGAGATGAAGCGGCGCTTCAGGGCCTCCTGGTCCTCTCTGCCGAAATCCAGGACTTCATAGCCGAAGAAGCCGATGCGATCATCGGCCAGGCGCGGCATCATGGGCACCTCGGGGAGCCGGACCATGGAGTAGGTCACCTGGGCGGTGCGGGCGCGGGGTGGGCCCGCGGGGCCGCCGGCGGGCAAGGGCGAGGGGCTGGCGTTGTAGGTGAGCAGGCTTTCGACGTTGAGGTTGTCGGGGAAGGCCTTCACCTTCTCGATGAAGGAGCGGCCGGCGTCCAGGGCGCTTCCCTGCACGGCCCCCTTGACGCCGAGTTCGCTGATGTCGCCGCCGAAGTACCGGGTCACGTCGATGACCGGCGCCCCGTCCTTGGCGAAGGCCTCCACGGCAAAGGCGCTCATGATGGTCGCGGTTTCCATGGCCTGCACGCTGCGGGCCAGCCCGGTGGAGGGATCGGCCAGGGCGGCGTGGCTGCAGAGCCGCAGGAGCACCTTGTTCTCGCGTAGCTCCCACCGGACCGTCAAGTCGCCCGCGCTTTGGCCTGGGAAGCCCACGGAGGAAGGACTGCCCTTGATGCTGGCGATCAGGAGCATCTCCTTGCCCAGCTCGGTCCTGGGGATCTCCAGGAGGTACTTGCCCTTGCTGGAATGCACGCGGAAAAGGCCATCCTGGGTCCTGAACTCGGAGGTGATGACCTTGTCGTAGGCCTTCACCTCCCCTTCCGCCGCACGGGGACCGGCCTGCGCCTGGCCCAGCGGGACGGGCGGCCTGGGTTCCTGGGAATGGCCCGCGGGCCGCGGGGACTGGGCCGCGAGTCCGAAGGCCACCATGGCCGCTGCGAAGGGTTTGAGGGGCAGGCTCGACATTTGATTCTCCTGGGTTCGGCCGGTCAGGCAACGCTCCGCCCGGCCTTGATGCACGGATCAAGGGATACGCCATGGTGCGCCGGGGTTGACGTGCGCGGCTGGTCCAGTGGGGCTTCCCGGAAACCGTCCAGTTGGGAAACGTCAGCCCTGGCGCGGTTCCGGCATCGCGGCCAGCGCCTGGACCAGCCGTTCAACACCCTCCCTGAGGTCCGCTTCCGGAACCTGGGCGAAGCCCATGCGGAAGCCCGGCTCGGGGTCGCCCAGGAAGTAGTGGGAGGGTGGATTCAGGACGAGCTCCCGGTTGCGCACGCTCCGGATCCAGGCCTCAGCATCCACCCCCTCCCTGGCCTTGATCCACAGCCCCATGCCTCCGGCCGGAGGCTCCACGGACACGGCGTGCCCCAGCCGTTCCCTCAGCGCTTCCACCAGGGTGTCCCGCCGGACCCGGTAGATCTCGGTGGCGCGGCGAAGATGCCGGGTCAGATCGCCGTCCCGGATGAGGTCGCCCATGGCCCACTCCAGGGCCGGATCGCCCTGCCCCTCGCGGAACCGCTTGAGCCGCCGGATCAGGGCCACGAGGGGCGCAGGCAGGACCACGTAGCCCAGGCGCAGCCCGGGGGCCAGGAGCCGCGAAAAGGAGCCGATGTGGATCACGAGGCCGTGGGTGTCCTCGGCGAGCATGGGCCTTGGGGCGATGCCGCCGTAGACGAAAGCGCTGTCGTAGTCGTCCTCGATCACGATCGTGCGGTACCTTGCGGCCAGTTCCAGGACCCGCTCCACCCGATGCGGCGGGAGGGACGCCCCGGTGGGAAACTGCCGGCCCGGCGTGAGGTACAGTGCGCGGATGCGCCGGGCGGCCAGCTGGCGCTCAAGGTCCTCCGGATCCACGCCCTGCGAGTCCACGCGCAAGGGCACGAGGGGGTGCCTCCCGCCCTGGGCGAGGATCTCCCACGCATTCCGGTTGCCCGGATTCTCCACGGCGATGACGTCGCCCGGCTTGAGCAGGGACGTGACGATCAGGTTCAGCGCCCTGCTGCTCCCGCGCACCAGCACCACGCGGTCCGCGCTCACGCGCGTGCTCCGGCCCATGCCCAGCCATTCGGCGGTCATGTCGCGCAGGAGCGGCGTGCCCAGGGGGTCGTGGTCCCCAAGGAGCTGGGCCCCGTGGCGGCCCAGGGCCCTGCGGTAGGCCTTTGCCAGCTCCTCCGTGGGCGCCAGCGTGGCGTCGGGGGCCCCGTCGGCGAGCAGCAGCGCATCCTGGCGGATGCTGGATTCAAGCCCCAGAGCGCTGGGAACGTCGAAACCGAGCGCGGCGCCTGCCGCGGCGGGCGCGGCCTCGGGCCGGGCCTTGCCGGTCTCGGCCACGAAGGTGCCGATGCCCTGGCGGGATTCGAGCAGCCCCTCGGCTTCGAGTTTTTCGATGACGGTGACGACGGTCTGGCGATTCGCCTGGTAGGCGGAGGCCATCGCCCGGGTGCCCGGCAGGGGTGATCCGGGCGCCAGGGTGCCGTCCACGATGGCCTGGCGCAGGGTCAGGAGGATCCGTCGCCCGACCGAGGAATCCGGCGGGCCAACCAGGGCCAGGAAGACCTTCCGAGCACGCATCCTTGGGCTACCTCCGGCTGAGTCATCCGTCCATCGCGACCAACGTGAGCACCGCGGAAGACGATTTCCCCCAGGGTCCATAGTGCCCTATCGGCCCTTCAGCTCAACATCCACTTCGGCCATGCCCCGGTAGACCAGTTATACTGTTCCCCTGCTTCGGCACCATGGCGTCACCTGTGGCCCCTTCTCCGGGCCGCCTACCGTTCCGAACTTCCGCGTCGTTCCTGAGAATCTGCGCCAGGGATCAAGGTGCCCCCACCCTCCAGCGTTCCCCAGAATCCAGCGGCTCCCTCCCAGCCGGAGGGGGAGCCCGGACCTGCCCCGGCCCACTCCATTCAGGAACTCGGCTTTTCCCTCCCCGGTTCCATGGTCGGTCCGGGCAGTTCCCACCTGGAACCCGCCATGGAGTCCTGGCTGGACCCCCTGTTCCGGGAAATCCTTCCCGCGGCCAGCCTCGCCGGCCGCGGAGAGCGCTACCAGGACCTCCAGTTCCTGGGGGAGGGGGCCACGGCCAAGGTCTACAAGGCCATGGACACCCTCCTCTTGCGCTCAGTCGCCCTCAAGCTCCTGAAGAACCCCGCGGGGGCCGTCCTGGAGGAGGGCCGCGCCCAGGCCAAGATCGAGCACCCCAACGTCTGCCGGATCTACGAAGTGGGGCACGGCTACCTGATCATGGAGCTGGTCGAGGGCGCCACCCTCCACAAGGTGCAGGGCGGGCTGGACCTGGCGCAGAAGGTGGCCCTGGTGCGCGACGTGGCCCTGGGCGTCCACGCCGCCCACCAGTGCGCCCTGGTCCACCTGGACCTCAAGCCCGGCAATATCCTGGTGCGCCGGAACGAGGCGGGCGACCTGCACCCCATGATCGGGGATTTCGGAATGGTGCTGACCTCGAAGCGGCGCCAGGAGATCCGCTGTCCCCTGGGAACGCCGCCCTACTCGAGTCCGGAGCAGCTCCGCGGGGACCTGGAGCAGGTGGACCGCAGGTCGGATGTCTATTCGCTGGGCATGGTGCTGTACGTCATCCTGGGCGGCCACCCGCCCTTCGGCGCCATTCCGCCGGCCGACCTGCCCGCCGCCACCGCCGGGACTCCGCCGGTCCCGTTGCGGGAGTCGAATCCCAAGGTGCCGGTGGACCTGGCGCGGATCGTCCACAGGTGTCTGGAGAAGCGCCCGGACGCGCGCTACGCCGACGCCCAGCAGTTGGCCCAGGATCTGGACCGCTTCCTGCAGGGCCAGGCGGTGCACGCCATGGGCACCGCGCGGCTTTACCGATCGGCCAAGTGGGTGCGGCGCAACCGAAGGCTGGCGGTTGCCCTGGCCATGGGCCTGGCGGTCACCCTCGGGGTCTCCGGCCACTTCCTGCGGCTCAACTGGCAGATCCTGCAGCAGGGCAACTGGGATCACCACTTCCAGGCCCTGGTGGAGGAGGCCCGGACGCAGCTGGACCGGACCTACCGCAAACCCCCGCACGACGTGGAGCCCGAACTGGCCGCCGTGCGGAGCTTGATCCAACGGATCGAAGGGGAGATGGCCGGGGACCCGGCGGCCCAGGGTCCTGGCCACCTGGCCATCGGCCAGGTCACCCTCCTGCTTGGCAGTGGCGACAACGTGGCGTGCCAACACTTCCAGAACGCCTGGGCGCTGGGCTTCCGCACCCAGAGCGCCCGGGCCTGGCTGGCCTATGCCCTGGTCCGGCGCATCCACAGCACCCAGGGCGAGAGCAAGGCCAGCCTGCTGGACCAGGCCCGGCAGCTGGTGGCGGGACGCCGCAACACGGAGCAGGTGCGGATCAGCCATCTGCTGGATCTCGCCGACCTGGCCTCGCGCCGGAGCAAAGAGCCGGACGAGCACATCGCCGTGGCCCGGGCCTACCGCCAGCACATGCCGGACGACCTGGATGCCGTGCTGGAGGAGGCCCAGGCCCTCTTCGACAGGGCCCAGAAGGTCCACGAGAAGGCCGACGAAGACGCCGGGGAGGACGGGCGTTCCGCGCAGGAGACGATCGGGCCGCTGCTGGACGAGGCCGAGGAGGTGCTGGCCAAGGCTTACGCCGCCGCCCCCAGCCATCCGGAAATCTGCAGGAACCTGGCCGTGGTGTGGATTGCCCGGGACCGGTACCTCTCCGGCGACCTGCCCGAGCGCAGGCGACGGCAAAGGCATGTGTTCTCATGGCTGGACCGCGGCAGGGCCTGCGCGCCCCGCCATCGCGGCCTCCGGTCGAACCGCATCGGCTACCTGTGCACCAAGGGGCTGGAACTGGACCTGCTGGAGGGGACCGCGGGCCGGACCACCTGGACGCGGCTACGGGAGGAACTGGACGCTTCCATCCGGGATCCGAAAGCCTTCGATCCGGGTCCTGTCCTCGAAGGGATCGCCCAGGCCCTGGAAGCGCTTCCCCGCTATGGCCATTCCTGCCGCGGCCTGATCCAGGAAGTGCTGGGAATCCTGGCGCAGGACGCCTCGAAGGGCCTCCGGGACACCTTCGCCCAGGACCTTCCCCCGCCCTCCTTCAGCCGCGTCCTTCTTGCAAACGGGTGGAATCCGGAGTGGATCCCCTCCATGGGCCCGGCCCTGGACGTCCTGGCTTCGCGGACGCCCGGTTCCATGCGCGTCCAGCAGCACCTGGCGTTGAAGCTCGAATACCACCGCCTCCTGGGGAAGGATACGTCCCAGCTGCTGGCCCAGTACAAGGTCCTGGCGACTCCCAGGAACCAGAAGCCCAGCCCTTCGGTTCTCCTGCAGTGGGTCGAGGCCCGGTGCACGGATGCGCCGGAGGCGTGGAAGGCCCTGGCGGATGGGCTGGAAACGTCCACGGAGGGCCGGCTCGGCGACGGGAAGGGGCTCCTCCTGCCCCTGTTCGCGGAAATCAACCTTTCGGCGGCTCGCCATGCGGCCGAGATTCACGTCGATCCGGCCAGGTGCATCGACCGGGCCCGGGCGATCCTGGATGCGATCCGGGAGAGTCCCGCCAGGCCCAACCACAAGCGAAGCGAGGCGCTGGCCGAGCTCCGGCTCCTGGAAGCCATGGGCGAGACGGACAACTCCAAGGCCGAATCTGGGATTGCCGAGGGGCTGCGCCAAGGCTTCCTGGCCCTGGCCCCTGCGGATCCCGCCCGGGAACCCATTGCCCCGGCCATGGCGCGACGGCCGAATGATCTCACCGTGGACCGGGCCCGCCTCCTGGCCATCCAGGGAGAGCTGCACTTGAGACGGGCGCAGCTCGCGGCCCGGCCGGACCTCCGGGCCCGATCCGCCCGCCACGCCCTGGCGGCCTTCAGGGCCGCCCTGGCCGTCAACCCCCTGACGGCGCGCGAACTCAAGCCCCTCCAGGACAGGAGTCAGGCTCTGCTCCTGGGAGGCGCCTAGGAGGCAGCCGGTATCGGATGGGCCCGGGTCCCTGCATCACGCCCCGCGGAACATCCGCGGGGCGCCGGTCCGGCCTTCGAAGGCGAGGCCTCACTTGGCCTGCTGGTACTCCATCCGTTTCGCCTCGACGACCTGCAAATAGGGTTCATAGGCCTTGGCCTTGCCCGGATTCCTGGCCTGCAATTCCTTGAGGTGGGCCGAGTACGCCTTCAGGGTCTCCAGTGCATCCGCTTTCCGGCCCGTCTTGAACTGGACCTCGGCCAGGTGGAGCGATTCGGAATCCTGCCGGGAGGCCGCCTTGACCAGCTCCACGGCGCGGGCGTACCAGACGTCCGGAATGCCCTTCTGGGCCACGAGGGTATCCGCCAGGTAGGCGTCCGTTTCGCCATGGCGCTCCATCTCCCTGTAGACCTTCTCGGCCCGCGCCGGGTCCAGGTGCAGGAGAGGCAGGAGCTGCATGTACCGCTTCGCGGAGCCGGCGACCGGGTCGTCCGCGGGCAAGGCCTCGGCCATGGCCAGGGCCCCCGCGTAATCCGCGGCCTTGAATCGGCCGGTGAACTCGCCCTGGACCTTCTTCAGGGCCTCCAGCTTCCCGTCGAAGGCCCTGGCGTCGAAGGCGCCCCGGAGCACGGCGGGAAGGACCCCTTCCAGGTAGGCCGGGTGGCCGATCCAGGCGATGCGGCCCTTGCCGTCCACCACGAAGGTGCAGGGAATGCTCGAACGGCCAGCGGCCCGGGCCCAGGTGCGCTCGATGAGCTTGTCCGCCGTGTCCTGGCCGACGTTGTAGTCCATCTGGTCGCCCATTCCGGCCACGAATCCATCCAGGCGCTCAGCCAAGACCTTCAGGTCCTTGTCCGGTTCCATGATGGAGATGCCGAGGAACGTGACCTTGCCCTTGTATTCCCGGGCCAGCTTCGAAAGATGGGGCATCACGAGGCGGCAGGGGTGGCACCAGGTGGCCCAGAACTCCACCACGTAGGCCTGGCCGGGCTTGAAACCTTCCCCGGGGGCGCCCTTGATCCACCGGACGCCGCCGAGGGCGGGTGCGGGATCGCCGGTCCTGAGCTGGCTTGCGGGTTTTGGGGCCGCCTGGACCGAAGGGGCGGCCATGGACGCCAGCATCAGGCCGGCTCCAAGGAGAATCATCTTCGCTTTCATTTACCAGCTCCCGGAGCGGCCAGGGGGCCCCCCTCGTAGGTCCTGAGCGCCTCTTCGGCCTTCCGGATGTAATTGGCGAGGGCCGCGGCCTTCCCGGGTTCCTTGGCCGATTTATCCTTGAGGTAGGCCAGGAACGCCTTGATGGATTCCACCGCTTCGGCTTTCAGGCCGGCCTTGAACTGGACCTCGGCCAGGTTGTAGAGATCCTGCTTCCGCTTCGCGGCCTGCTTGACCAGTCCGGCGGCACGGACGCGCCAGATGTTCGGAATTCCCTCCTGGGCCATGAGGATGCCTGCGAGAAGCTCGTTCGCATGCCCAGCGCGCTCCATTTCGGCGTAGACCCTCTCGGCCCCTTCCTGGTCCAGATGCACCAGGGCGATGAGGCGCATGACCGACCGGGAGGACGCAAAGGCGGGTTCCCCTTCCGGAAGCCCCTCCGCCGCCTTCAGTGCCGCCTTGTAGTCCTCCTGCTTGATGGCCGTGCCAAAGGTTCCCTGCGTCTTTTCCAGCACCGCGAGCTTGTCCTCGAACTGCCTGGCGTCGAAGTCGCCCTTGAGCACGGCGGGCAGGACCACGTCCAGGTGCATGGGGTGCCCCAGCCAGGCGATGTGCCCCTGGCCGTCCACCACGAAGGTGGCGGGGATTCCCGGGAGCTTGGCCGCCCGGAACCACGTGCGGGCGACGAGGGTGTCCTCGGTGTCCTGGGAGACGCTGTAGTCCATCTGGTCGCCCATTTCCGCCACGAACGCGTCCACCCGGGCGCTGGTCGCCTTGAAATCCTTGCCGTCCTCCAGGACGTCCACGCCGAGGAAGGTGGCCTTGCCCTTGTAGGCTCGAGCCAGCTGGGAGAGGTGGGGCATCATGAGCCTGCAGGGCCCGCACCAGGTGGCCCAGCACTCCACGACGTAGACCTGGCCGGGCTTGAAACCATCCACCCGGGTGCCCTTGATCCAGCGGACGCCGCCCAGGGGGGGGGCGGGATCGCCGACGCGGAGGGTCTTGGCGGCCTCCTCCTTCCCGGCGGGGGAAGGAGGCGCCCCGGCGCGCGCCGGGGCGAAGACCATGGAAGCCAGCATCAGGCCCGCTCCCATGAAGATACTGCGACGTGTCATTTCTGGACTCCTGTACCGGATGGACGGGCCGCCGTGAGTACCGGGTTCTTCGCGGCGATGGGTATTGAGGCGTGCCGGGAGGTCACTTCTCCCGCCGGCACGTTTCGATCAGGGCTTCGGTCTTCCGGATGTAGAGGCCGTAGGCCTCCGCCCGGGCGGGGTCCTTGGCCTGCCTCGCCTTGACGAAGGCCAGGAACTGCTTCAGGTTCTCCACCGCCTCGGCCTTCTGGCCGGCCTTGGCCTGGACCTCCGCCAGGTGGTAGAGATCGGATGGCCGTTTCGCAGCCTCCTTGACCAGGCCGGCGGCACGGACGTACCAGTGATTCGGGATCCCCTCCTGGGACACCAGCGCGTTGGCCAGGATTTCGTTCGCCAGGCCCATCCGCTCCAGGGCGGCGTAGGCCTTTTCGGCCCGTTCCTGGTCCAGGTGCACCAGGGCCATGAGCTGCATGTGCGCCTTGGATCCCGCCACGGCGGGATCGCCATCGGGCAGGCCATCCGCCAGCGCCAGCGCCGCCTTGTGGTCCCCTTTCTGGTAGGCCTTGGTGTACTCCACCTGCACCTTCTTCAGGGCCTCCAGCCTGTCGTCAAAGGACCGGGCCTGGAAGGTGCCCTTGAGGATGCCCGGAAGGACCACGTCCAGGTGCGAGGGGTGGCCGATCCAGGCGATGCGCCCCTTGCCGTCCACCACGAAGGTGGCGGGGATGCCATTACGGTTCGCGGCGCGGTACCAGGTCCGGGTGACGAGCTCGTCCTCCGTGTCCCGGCAGACGTTGTAGTCCATCTGGTCGCCCATCTCCGCCACGAACGCGTCCACGCTCGCGTTCGTCGCCTTGGGGTCCTTGCCTTGCTCCAGGACATCGACGCCGATGACGGTGACCCGTCCAGCGTATTCCCGGGCCAGGCGGGAGAGCCGGGGCATCATGAGCCTGCAGGGCCCGCACCAGGTGGCCCAGAATTCCACCACGTAGACCTGGCCGGCCTTGAACCCCTCCACCGGCGTACCCTTGATCCATCGGACCCCGCCGAGGGCGGGGGCGGGATCGCCCACGCCGAGCTTCCCGGCGGGCACTGGGGCCTGGGCGGCCGCCGGCGGTTCCACGGCGGGAGCCGGCGCGGCGACCATGAAGGCCAGCCAAAGACCGGGTCCCAGGAATCTGCTGAAAATCGTCATGTCATGGGTCCTTTTCCGGAGGAATCGATCGGGAGGCTTGTCAAACGGACCTGGCGGCCTTCGGGAACCCGGGGTCGCCTCACGGGGGGCCAATGGCAGGCAGAACCCGCCGTGCCTCCTCGGTCACGTGAAAGGTGCAATGGAACGATGGGGGCCCTGAGCTACTTGTCCCGCTTGATTTCCAGATCGTACGAGGTGTTGCAGGGGCCGGTGATCCGCAGGATCAGGGTGTAGGGCTCGCTGGAGAGGTTGCGGATCTGCAGGCCGCGGGCCCGGAAGCCGGCTGGGATCTTGTTCACCTTGAGGACCTCGTCGACCATGGGTCCGGTCTGGACGCTCTGGGCCAGACTCAGTTGGATGAGGTCCAGGTGAAGCTTCTGCCGGGCCGCGAGCCGCTCGCCCGGGGCCAGGAGGAACGACAGGACACGCATGCCGGGGTGGTAGGTGTCGTCGGTCGCCTGGGTTCCCATCTTGATGGCCGTATCCTCGGGCAGGGTCTTTTCCGTGATCTGGGTGATCCCTGGGGGCACCGGCAGGATATCCCGAGCCCCGGCCTTCACGAGGGCCTGGGTGAAATCGGCGGGCGCCGGCGCGGGCTGCTGGGCGAGAGCGAGGAGGACGGCGGGAAGGAGCATGGCACCTCCTGGAGGTTGGAAAGGGGGGAATGACCCGGGTCTTCCGGTCCCATGATAAGGGCGGAAGGATCGGAAGCCCGGCCCAAGGTCTAGAAGGTGTAGCGCGCACCCACCTGGATCCACGAGGGGGTGACCGGATAGGTCTCCCCATACCTGCCGCCGACGACCGGCGTGGTGGAGGGGAACTTCGCCAGGGGGCGCTGGGTCAGCTCCGTCTGCTGGAATACGGCTTCCGCGGACAGGTGCCGGTTCACCTCCAGGGAGAAGCCGACCCGCAGGCCCCCTCGGTAGCCCTTGGCTTCTTCCGGACGGACCATGAAGCAATCAAGGGGTTTGGCGTACGAGGAGGAGGTGGGGTGGACGATCCAGGTCTCCGAGCCGGAGTTGGTCGCCGACCAGCGGTTCAGGCTTGCGCCCAGGAGCCAGGAGAGCTTGGGCACCCAGGTGTCGAAGTAGATGTCGCCGGTGAGCTGGTAGTTGCGCAGGGACGTCTTGGCCGTCTTCCCCATCGACCCCGGGAACGTGTTGGCGTTGAGCGCGATCCGGGCCCCGCGGACGCCGTCCTTGCCCCAGGGGGTCGGGAGCATCACGCCCACGCCCAGGCCGCCGCCGAGCCGCTGGTGCGTCACCTTGGTGAGGGAGGAGAGGGCGAAGGTGGCGTGCCCCTCCACGTCGAACGTCAGGGCCTTTTCCGGGGCCTGGGCGAGGAGGCCCACCGAGGCGGCCAGCATGGAGGTCAGGATCTTGGATTTGGACATCATGGGCTCCATGGGCTAGAAACGGACGCCGACAGTGACATTGGTGACGGGCCGGGTGGTTCCCCCATTGAGGGGATTGTTGCCCCAGCCCGCCCCGGCCACGCCGTTGTAGGTGAAATTGCCGATGAGACGGCCGTTGGGGGCATTGGCGCCGGTCATGGTCGGGGCGGAGTAGCCATAGGTGGCGGTGATGACGTGGTGGAACAGATCGGTCACGCCGGCGGTGCCGATGAGCATCGCCCTGCCCAGGCCAAGGGGGACGTTCCAGGAAATGGAGAAGTCGAAGCTGTAGGAGTCCAGCCCCGTCTTCCACTGGCCCGGCTTGGCCCAGTAGACGGGAAGGGTGCTGTAGCCGGACGCGCTCGTGACCGGGTAGTTCTGGGGGTTATGGGCGGAGTCCACCGGGTTCAGGAGGGTGGAGGCCGAGAGGCCGTAGAGGGTGTAGTAGCCGCTCAGGGAGCTGGGATTGAGGGCCAGGTAGTTGGCGGCCAGGGTGTAGGTGATGCTGCCCTTGCCCAGGGGCTGCATGTAGGCCAGGAGGCTGGTGATGCGATGGTTCTTCTGGGTCAGGCCGTCGCCGAGGTAGACATCGGCGGGCAGCGGGTTGTAGGTGGGGTTATTCTTGACGGAGGCGTAGTTGAGCCGCGCGGCCTCGTCGTACTTGTATTCGTAGAAGTAGGTCCAGCCCAGGTCCCAGCTCAGGCGGCTGGTCAGCTTGTGCTTGATGCTGAGTTCCAGATCCCGGTAGATGCGCGGCTTGTGGGTGCTGCCGTACTTGGTGACCTGCAGCCACTGGGGCCTGCCGCCGCCGCTGCCGCTGGGGTCGGTGGCCAGGGCAAGGTAGTCCCAGGTGTAGTCCGTCCAGCTCATGAGTTCCTGGCGGTAGCGCTTGTCCACCACACCGATGCGGACACTGGTGGCGTCCGAGAGGTTGCGCGTGTAGTTGAACTCCCACGTGTCGGCGTAGGGGGCGCGCAGGTCCTCTAGCCTCGTCTGCACCGACCTGTTCACGAAGTTGAAGGGCGTGGTGGCGTAGTTGGCCGGGTTCACGAGGTCGGCGTAGGAGACATAGCGCACGCCGTAGTTTCCGCCATCCGTGCCCGAGCCCAGGCCGCTGAGCGAGGGCTGCCCGTTGATGCCCGCCCAGCCCCGGAGGGTGTAGGCATTGGCGGGGTTGACGGCCAGGGCGTAGCTGACGACGCTGCTGTAGCCCTGGGTGTTCCGGGTGAAGGAAAGGGAGAACAGGTGCTTGCCGTTCCCCTTGGGATCCCAGCGGATCATGACCCGGGGATCCAGGGCGACGGTGGTCGCCAGGCTCTTGCCCCCTTCATTGACCACCTGGTAGCGGCTCCAGCGCATGCCCAGGTTCACGTTCAGCCGTTCGTTGACGACCCACTGGTCGTTGAGCCAGAAGGCCAGGCTTTTGGTCTTCTGCTCCGTGGCGCCTGCCCAGGCCTCCATCAGCACCGGGGCGGGTCCGAGGACGGAAAGCTGGTTGTTGACGCCAATGCCCTCGAAGTTCACCGTCGGATACTTGATGTCCGTGCCGTTCGTGTATGAGCCGCCGGCGAAGACCACTTTGTTCTGCGGTCCGAACTGCGCCCCGGCGTTGTAGCCCATCAGGTAGTCCTCACCGCCCAGGTCGATCTCATGCTGGCCCCCGAGATCCAGGTAGTACTTGAGATTGGCATTGATGGTGCGGGTGCGGTGCTTCTCCTTGACGGGGGAGACGGGGGAGCACTGCTGGATCAGGTAGTTGTTCCCGCTGCCCGTGATGAAGCTGCTGCTGGCGTAGCCGAGCGGATCCAGGTAGGCGGCGTTCGGGTAGTACTGATAGGTCGAAGACAGCGGCGTATTGGCCTCGAGGGCCGACAGGACCGGGATCTGGGCCCCGTTGACGGACTTGTTGTCGGCGCCGACCACGACCTTGGCCTGGCTGAAAGACGCCTCGAGGAGGAGGTTGGGCGTGAGCGTGCCGAGGTAGGTCAAGGACTGGCTGTCATTCGTGGTGGTGTAGTTGCCGATGAGGCGCTCGTCCTCGGTGCCCTGGTCGTAATTGGTTACGGAGGTGAAGGAGTTGGTGAGGGCCCGTTTGCGATAACTGAACTTCAGGTCCAGGGTCTGGTCGGCGGTGAGGGAGGCCGTGATCCGGCCATCCCACTGCTGGTCCTGGTTGACCGAAGGCAGGAACTGGCCCACCGTGTCGGGGCTGACCGCATAGCCCCCGCCGGGACCGTTCTTCAGGACCGCGTCGGTGCCGGTCAGCCTGGTCTTCATGGGGACCATCTGCCCTGGGTAGTTCACCGTGTTCATGGCGGCGGTGGGGGCGAGCTGGTCGATGTCGGGGGTGCGGATTCCGGCCAGGAAGAAGGAGACCCGGTCCTTGATGATGGGGCCTGAGAGGGTCCAGCTCCACTGGGCCTGGGTCATCTTGTCGCCGCTGCTGGAGGCGCTGGCGGAGGCGCCGGAATTCTGGGAGAGCCAGTACCCCCGGGCGTAGGTGGCCCGGAGGGAGCCAGAGAACTCGTTGCCCCCGCGCTTGGTGACGGCCGTGTACTGGCTGCCCAGGCTGTTGCCGTTGCGCGCGTTGACGTTGTTCTGGATCAGCTGGACGTCCTGGATGGAATCCAGGATCGGGTTGACCATGGAGACGGAGAAGATGGTATTCCTCGACGCCACGTCGTCGCGGACGTCCACGCCGTCCACCTTATAGGTCATGCCCGCCTTGGGGTCCGCCCCGCGGACCCAGCCGGTGCTGTTCACCCCGGGCGCATAGGCCATGATATCGGTGTAGGTCTTCATCGTAGGCAGGGCCAACAGCTGCTCGCCCTGGAAGTTCGTGGAAGTCTTCACCTCGGTCTTGGCCTCCAGCACCGTGGCGGCGTCGATGACTTCGACCGTCACCCCGGAAACCTGCAGAGGCTTCAGGACGAACTGCACGGCCTCCGTCTTGCCGACGCCGAGGTAGAGGGCGGTACCGCTCGCGTAGTACCCCTCGGCGCTGACCGTGAGCTTGTAGTCGCCCGGGGGCAGCAGCCCCAGGCGCCATTCGCCCCTGGCGCTGGTGCGCATCTCCCGGGGAAGGCTGAGGGCGGGCGAATTGACCCGCACCCGGGCATTCTCGATGGGCTTGCCCTTGGGATCCGTGATCCGGCCCGAGAATCCGCCGGTGACGTTCTGGGAATACAGGGCCCCGCCCGCCGCGAGCGCGAGACCCAGGCGTGTCAGTTTCTTGATCGCATCGGTATACATGTCCATTCCGGCTCCAGCGGTTCTAGAAGTGATAGACGTAGGCGATTTCGAAGTGGGGCACGTAGCGCTTCCGGGTCACGAAGGTGTCCAGCGGGAAGTCGTTCTGCTCCGATACGTTGTATACGTTGACGTTGGAAGAGTTCTTGAACGTCTTGTAGCCCCCGCCGGCGGTGCCGGCATAGTGGACGTAGTTCTTGGTCTGGTAGTTGAGGACGACGAGGTTGAACTCCAGGGCGCCGTTGTGCCCGATCTCGGTCTTGACGCCGGCGTAGGGGCTGAGGCCCTTGTAGCTCCCCTTCAGGTTGCCGTTGTAGAGATCGCGCCAGTCCCACCGGGCGGGGTTCGAGGCCACGTAGTTGCCCGTGGTGTCGCCGAAGTACTGCTGGTTCCACTGGGTGCCGCCGATCTGGAGGCCGGCCTGCCACGTCCATCCCCCCAGAAAGGGCCGGGAAAGGGAGAGGCGGAGCAGAAGGCCATTGAGATCGTTGCGGCGGGCATCGCCCGAGAATCCCCGGGAGATGGGCGCCTTGCCGTTGGTGGGATTTGCCGGCAGGGGCGCGACGAACCCGTCGCCGGTCTTGTAGAGCCAGCCCACCTCCGCGCCGACCCGCCCCAGCCCGGTCTGCAGGCCGAAATCCACTCCGATGATCTGGTAGTCGTAGTGGAGCTGGTCCCTGTTCTGCGGGGTATAGGCGTAGTGCAGCTTGAGGTCGGCGGAGAACCCGGATTCCTCGGCTGCGGGGGCTGGAACGCCCTGGGCCGCCAACGGCCCTCCCAGACTGGCGGCCAGCGCCATCACGATGCCATAGGCCTGAAGATTTTTCATGGAGCGGTCCCTTAAAAAAAAGTAGAGGGGGTCACGGCAGGAAAGGCGGCAATCATGCACACCTGCCTGCCTGCGAAGGAGATCCAGGAAAAGGTCACTGAGGTGAAGAAGGTCTTTGCTCTTCCATGGATCTTGACATTCCCGCCCCGGAAGCGGCTCCGCCAGTTCCCGAATGAAACATTCGACCAGTGATGCATCGACCGGGCGGATGCTGAGGATCCCACAATTCGATGGACCGGCCCAGGCTTGCCGCCAGGGTTGCATGGCGACTGCCGCCTAGAATTCACGAACCCGGTCTAGTCCGCCAGGCTGACCCGGTTCCGGCCGTTGGCCTTGCTGATGTAGAGCCCCTCGTCCGCCCTGGAGATGAACCAGGCGGGGCTCGACTCGGCGCTCACCTGGGCCACGGCGTAGCCCACGCTGATCGTCACCACCTCGGCCACGGAGGAGTCGGCGTGGGGGATGCGCAGGGACTCCACCGCCTTGCGGAACATCTGGGCGGAGAACGCGGCCTGTTCGGGGGTCGAGCCCGAGATGATCACGGCGAACTCCTCCCCTCCATACCGGGCCGGGAGGTCGTCGGCGCGCCGGAACACCTCGCGCATGACCTTCGCCACGGCCTTGAGGCATTCGTCCCCGGCCATGTGCCCATAGTGGTCGTTGTATTTCTTGAAGAAGTCCACGTCCCCCAGGAGGAGCGCGACCCAGCCCCCGGTGCGCCGGGCGCGGCGGACCTCGCTCTCCAGGACCGCGTCGAAGCGCCTGCGGTTGGCGAGCCCCGTGAGGCCGTCCTGCATGGCCATCTCCTGGAGCCGCGCGTTGGCGTCCTCCAGCTCCGCGGTGCGCTCCTCCACGCGCCGCTCCAGTTCCTGGTTGGCCCTGCGCAGCGCCTCGGCCTGCTCCAGGTTCCTGGCGTAGAGGCGGGCGTTGGTGATGGTGAGGGCGGCCCGGTCCGCCAGGCTCTGGAGGGTGGCCTCGTCCTCCATGGAGTAGGCCCGCGAGGAGCCCCCCTTGGCCAGGGTGATGGTGCCGATGGTGCTGCCCTCGGTGCGCATGGGCGCCACCAGGAGGCTGTGGACGCGGAAGTGGTCGAGGTACGGGTGGTAGGCGGGGGGCAGGTGCTCGCGGATGCCCTCGGGCGTGGCGCGCTCCAGGCGCAGGCTCTGGCCCGTTCCAGCCACCTGGCCCGCCCCCAGCAGCGCGCCGGGGCCCAGCACCCCCGTGGCCGTGGGGGCCAGGTTGCGCAGAAGGGGGAGGTAGGCGTCCCCGCCGATGTAGGGCTGGCTGACCACTTCCGTGTGCAGGAGGCCGTCCTCCCCCACCAGGTCGAGGATGCACAGGTCTCCCACGGAGGAGGACATGTGCTGGGCGATGAGCTTGAGGGCGGTCCCGTAGTCCGGGCCCACGCCGGCCAGGGCGAGGGACACCGCGTTCTGGGCCTCGGCCCGCTTGAGCCGGGCGGTGGCCTCCATCTCCAGGCGCTTGCGGGCGGTGATGTTGCCGGCGGTCACCAGGAGGCGGTCCACGCCGCCGATGTTCGTGCGGCGCATGTTCAGCTCGAGCCACACCAGCTGCCCGGAGGGATGCGGGCAGAGCCAGTCGAAGGTCTGGGGCTCGCCTTCGATGGCCTTCATGGCCCAGTCGATGGCCACCTCCCGGGTGTAGGGCCAGATGCCCAGGCCGGTGTCGGCCAGCTCCATGCCCAGCAGCCGCTGCTGGCTGAGCCCCAGGAACTCGCCGAAGCGGCGGTTCACGTCCAGGGTGGCGCCGCTTTCCAGGTCCTGGATGAGGATCCCGTCGTTCACGGAATCATAGATGGCCTGGAAGCGCTGCTCGCTCAGGTAGAGCTCGTTGGGCTCGGGGGACGGCCCGGTCATCCCGCATCCTGGGGAACGTCGTTCGCCACCGTCCGCTTTCGGCCCATCAGGAGATCCCGGGAATGAACCCCATCATGCCCCGATCCCCTGATGTTTTCAACTTTCCAGGACGGGAGCCCCCCGGAGGCGCCCCAGGAACCGGTCCTTGGCCGCCACGAACCACCGGCTGAACCGCGCCATGTAGATGTAGATCACGGGCGTCGTGTAGATGGTCAGCACCTGGCTGACGATGAGGCCCCCCACGATGGCGATGCCCAGGGGGCGGCGCAGCTCCGCGCCCGCGCCGCGGCCCAGGGCCAGGGGCAGGCCTCCCAGAAGGGCGGCCATGGTGGTCATGGTGATGGGCCGGAACCGCAGGAGGCAGGCCTGGAAGATGGCCTCCTCGGTGGTCAGGCCTTCCCGGCGCTCGGCCTCGATGGCGAAGTCGATCATCAGGATGGCGTTCTTCTTCACGATGCCGATGAGCAGGATGATGCCGATGAAGGCGATGAAGCTCAGTTCCGTGCCGCAGATGAGCAGGGCCACCAGGGCGCCCAGGCCCGCCGACGGCAGCGTGGAGAGGATGGTCAGGGGGTGGATCAGGCTCTCGTAGAGGATGCCCAGCACGAGGTACACCGCCAGGAAGGCCGCCAGCACCAGGATGGGCTCGTTGGCCAGGGAGGCCTTGAAGGCCTGGGCCGTGCCCATGAAATTGCCCCGGATGGTGGCCGGGAGCCGGATCTGCTCCTGGGCCTTCTCGATGGCCGTCACCGCGTCGCCGATGGCGACCCCGGGGGCCAGGTTGAAGGTGATGGTCACCGAGGGCAGCTGGCCCTGGTGGGCCACCGCCAGCAGGGTGGTCTCCCGGCTGAACTTCGCGAAGGCCGAAAGGGGCACCATGGCCCCGGTGGTGGAGTGCACGTAGATCTTGTCCAGGGATTCGGGGTTCTGCCAGTAGGCGGGGGCCACCTCCAGCACCACGTGGTACTGGATGAGGTCGGTGTACATGGTCGAGACCGGCCGCTGCCCGAAGGCGTCGTAGAGCGTGTTGTCGATCATCTGGGGCGTCACGCCCAGGCGCGCCGCGGTGGGGCGGTCCACCACCACGCTGGCCTGGAGGCCCTGGTTCTGCTGGTCGGTGTTCACGTCGGCCAGTTCCTTGATGCCCCGCATCTTCTCGAAGACGCGGGGGGCCCACTGGAACAGCTCCCGGGACTCGTCCCCCTGCAGGGTGTACTGGAACTGGGCGTTGCCGCCCCGGCCCCCGATGCGGATGTCCTGCACCGGCTGGAGGTAGAGGGTGGCTCCGGCGACCTTGGAGAGCTTGCCACGCAGGCGGTTGATGATCTGGTCGGCGTTGACGTCCCGCTCGTTCATGGGCTTGAGGGCCACGAAGACCCGGCCGGTGTTGGTGGTGCCGCCGCCGCCCACGGAGCCCGAGACCGCGCTCACCGCCGGGTCGGCCTTGACGATGGTGACGAACTCCCGCAGCCGGCCCTTCATGGCCTGGAAGGAGATGGACTGGTCGGCCTGGATGGCGCCCATGATCCGGCCCGTGTCCTGCTGGGGGAAGAAGCCCTTGGGCACGAAGATGTAGAGCAGGACCGTGGCGGCCGCGGTGCCCAGGGCCGTCATGAAGGTCAGCCGCTTGTGCCGCAGGACCCAGGAGAGGCTGCGCTCGTAGCCGCCCAGGACCGCCTTGAACCACCGCTCGGAGGCCAGGAAGAGCCTGCCGTGGTGGGCCTCGGAGGCCGGCCGCAGGAGCCGGGCGCACATCATGGGCGTGGTGGTGAGCGAAACGACCATGGACATGAGGATGGCCACCGACAGGGTGACGGCGAACTCCCGGAAGAGCCGGCCCACGATGCCGCCCATGAGGAGGATGGGGATGAACACGGCGCAAAGCGAGATGCTGATGGAGAGCACGGTGAACCCGATCTCCCGCGCCCCCTCCATGGCCGCCTCGTAGGGGGCCAGGCCCCCCTCCAGGTGCCGGGTGATGTTCTCCACGACCACGATGGCGTCGTCCACCACGAAGCCGGTGGCGACCGTCAGCGCCATGAGGGAGAGGTTGTCCACGCTGTAGCCCAGCAGGTACATCACGCCGAAGGTGCCCACCAGGGACACCGGCACGGCGACACTGGGAATCAGCGTCGAGCGCCAGTCCCGCAGGAAGATGAAGACCACCAGGATCACCAGCCCGATGGAAATCAGCAGGGTCCGTTCCACGTCCTTGACCGAGGCCCGGATGGTCTGGGTGGCGTCGAGCACCTCTTCGAAGGTCACGGAGGGCGGGAGGGAGGCCTTGAGCTGGGGCTCCAGGGCCCGCACCGCGTCCACGGTGTCGATGATGTTGGCCCCGGGCTGCCGGAAGACGGCCATGCTCACCGAGGGCTTGCCGTTGGTGAGGCCGTCGTTGCGCAGGTCCTCCACGGAGTCGGTGACCTTGGCCACGTCCGCCACCCTCAGGGCGGTGCCGCCCTTGAAGGCGATGACCAGGTCCCCGTAGTCCTTGGCCTTGAGCAGCTGGTCGGTGGTGTTGATGATGCTGGTGGTGCCTTCGGTGGTCAGCGAGCCCTTGGGCTGGTTGACGTTGGCCGCCACCAGGACCCGGCGCACGTCCTCGAGGCCGAGGCCCCGGGCGTGGAGGGCGTCGGGATCCACCTCCACCCGCACCGCGGGCAGGGCGCCGCCCCACACGAAGACCTGGCCGACCCCGGGCACCTGGGAAAGGCGCTGCTGCAGGACCTTGGAGGCGATGTCGTACATGTTCTGCCGCGGAACGATGTCCGAGGTGAGCGCGAAGAGCATCACCGGGGCGTCCGCGGGGTTGACCTTGCGGTAGCGGGGGTTGTTGGGGAGGTTGGCGGGCAGCTGGCCCCGGGCGGCGTTGATGGCGGCCTGCACGTCGCGCGCGGCCGCGTCGATGTTGCGGTTCAGGTCGAACTGCAGGGTGATGCTGGTGGATCCCAGGGAGCTGTTGGAGGTCATCTCCGTGATGCCCGCGATGCGCCCGAACTGCCGCTCCAGGGGCGTGGCCACCGAGGAGGCCATGGTCTCGGGGCTGGCGCCGGGCAGGCCCGCCGACACCTGGATGGTGGGGAACTCCACCTGGGGCAGCGGGGACACCGGCAGGAACTTGAACGCCAGGCTCCCGGCCAGGGCGATGGCGATGGTCAGGAGGGAGGTGGCGATGGGCCGCCGGATGAACGGGGCGGAAATGCTCATCGGGCCTCGGCCGGGACGCCGGCCTTGCGCAGGCCCCTGAGCCGGCGCGCGATGCGGTCGAAGGCGAGGTAGATGACCGGGGTGGTGTAGAGGGTCAGCACCTGGCTGAAGATGAGGCCGCCGATGATGGAGATGCCCAGGGGCCGGCGGAGCTCGGCGCCCACGCCCGTGCCCATGGCCAGGGGGACCGCGCCCAGGAGCGCGGCCATGGTGGTCATCATGATGGGCCGGAAGCGAAGCAGGCAGGCCTGGTAGATGGCCTCCTCCGGGGGCAGGCCCTCCTTGCGCTCGGCGTCGATGGCGAAGTCGATCATCAGGATGGCGTTCTTCTTCACGATGCCGATGAGCAGGATGATGCCGATGAGCGCGATGACGCTGAAGTCGGTGCGGCAGATCATGAGGGACAGCAGGGCCCCCACGCCCGCCGACGGCAGGGTGGAGAGGATGGTCACGGGATGGATGTAGCTCTCGTACAGGACGCCCAGCAGGATGTACATGGTCACCAGGGCGGCCAGGATGAGGAACGGCGTGTTGACCAGCGATGCCCGGAAGGCCTGGGCCGTGCCCTTGAACTCGGACTGGAGGCTGCCGGGCATGTCCATGCGGGCCCGGACCTTCTCGATCTCCTTGACCGCGTCGCCGATGGAGGCGCCCCGGGCCAGGTTGAAGGAGATGGTGGCCGCGGGGAACTGCCCCTGGTGGTTGATGGCCAGTGGCGCGAAATTGTTCTCCACCCGGGTGATGGCCGTGATGGGCACGGCCCCGCCCGTGGAGGACTTGAGGAAGACGTTGTCCAGGGCGCGGGGCCCCTCCCGGAATCCCTCCATGGTCTCCAGGACCACGCGGGTCTGGTTCAGCTCCGTGAAGATGGTGGAGATCTGGCGCTGGCCGAAGGCGTCGTACAGGGCGTCGTCCAGCATCTTGGGCGTGATGCCCAGGCGCGCGGCGCTGGAGCGGTCGATGACCAGGCGCGTCTGGAGGCCGTTGTCCTGGAGGTCGCTGGCCACGTCGCGCAGGATGGGGATCTTCGAGATCTCGGCCACGAACCGGGGCACCCAGGTGCCCAGGACCTTGGAGTCGGGGTCCTCCATGGAGTACTGGTACTGGGTGCGGCTGACCCGGTCCTCGACCGTGAGATCCTGCACGGGCTGCATGTAGAGCTTGATGCCGTCGATGCGCTCCAGCTCGGGCTTGATGCGCCGGATGATGTCGCTTGCGCTGAGCTTGCGTTCGTCCAGGGGCTTGAGGTTGATCTGGATGCGGCCGGAGTTGAGCGTGGAGTTGGTGCCGTCGACGCCGATGAAGGAGGACAGGCTCTCCACCGCCGGATCCAGGAGGATCACCTCGGCCAGTTCCTGCTGCTTGCGGGCCATGGCCTTGAACGATACCGTCTGGGGGGCCTCGGAGATGCCCAGGATCACCCCGGTGTCCTGCACGGGGAAGAATCCCTTGGGGATCCAGACGTACAGCAGCACCGTGACGCCCAGGGTGCCCACGGCCACCCACAGGGTGGCGGTCTGGCGCTTGAGGACCCAGGTGAGGGTGCGGCCGTAGAAGGCGATGACGGCCTTGAAGACCCGCTCGGAAGACTGGTAGAACCGGCCCTTCTCGTGCTCGGCCTGGTTGCGCAGGAGCCGCGCGCACATCATGGGGGTGAGCGTCAGGGACACCACGGCCGACACGATGATCGTCACGGCCAGGGTCACGGCGAACTCCCGGAATAGCCTGCCCACGATGTCGCCCATGAACAGCAGGGGGATGAGCACCGCGATGAGCGAGACCGTCAGGCTCACGATGGTGAAGCCGATCTGCTCCGAGCCGCGCAGCGCCGCCTCCATGGGCGGCACGCCCTCCTCGATGTACCGCATGATGTTCTCGATCATGACGATGGCGTCGTCCACCACGAAGCCGGTGGAGATGGTCAGGGCCATGAGGGTGAGGTTGTTCAGGCTGTAGCCCAGGACGTACATCACCGCGAAGGTGCCCACCAGGGACAGCGGGACGGCGAAGCTGGGAATGATCGTGGCCGCGAAGGTCCGCAGGAACAGGAAGATCACCAGGATCACCAGGGCGATGGTGAGCATCAGCTCGAACTCCACGTCCTCCACCGAGGCGCGGATGGTGGTGGTGCGGTCCGTGAGGATCTGCATCTTCACCGCGGCGGGGATGGACGCCTGGAGCTGCGGGAGCAGGGTCTTGATGCGGTCCACCACCGCGATGATGTTGGCCCCGGGCTGGCGCTGGATGTTGAGGATCACGGCCGGGGTCCTGTTCATCCAGGCCGCGAGCTTGGCGTTCTCGGTGCCGTCCACGACCGTGGCGACGTCCTGGAGGGTGATGGGGTTGCCGTTCTTGTAGGCGATGACCAGGGGCTTGTACTGGGCGGAGGAGAGGAGCTGGTCGTTGGCGCCGATGGCGTACGACTGCATCTTCCCGTCGAAGGCGCCCTTGGCCTGGTTGACGTTGGCCGCGCCCACGGCGGTGCGGATGTCGGCCAGGGAGAGGCCGTAGGAGGCCAGGGCCGCTGGGTTGGCCTGCACGCGCACGGCGGGCTTCTGGCCGCCGCTGATGCTCACCAGGCCCACGCCGGGCAGCTGGCTGATCTTCTGGGCGAGCCGCGTGTCGGCGAACTCCTCCACCTTGGGCAGGGCCAGGGTGTCCGAGGAGAGGGCCAGGGTGAGGATGGGGGCGTCGGCCGGGTTCGTCTTGGAGTAGATGGGCGGGTTGGGAAGGTCGGCGGGCAGGTAGGTGCCCGCGGCGTTCACCGCGGCCTGCACCTGCTGCTCGGCCACGTCGATGTTGAGGTCCAGGACGAACTGGAGGGTGACCAGGGAGCTACCCTCCGACGAGCTGGAGGTCATCTGGTTCAGGCCGGGAAGCTGGCCGAACTGCCTCTCCAGGGGGGCCGTGATGGCCGTGGCCACCACGTCGGGGCTGGCGCCGGGGTAGAAGGTCTGCACCTGGATGGTGGGGTAGTCCACCTGGGGCAGGGCCGACACCGGCAGCTGCTTGAAGCCCAGGATGCCCACCAGCATGATCCCGGCCATGAGCAGGGACGTGGCGATGGGCCGGAGGATGAACGGCCTGGATGGATTCATTTGGCGGCCTTGGGGGCGCCCTGCCCTTCCTCGAGGACCTTGCTGCCGGGCCGCAGCTTGTCGAGGCCGCTGACCACGACCTTCTCGCCGGGCTTGAGGCCCTTGCGCAGGGCAGTGACGTCGCCCTCCGTGGCCTGGGGCTCCACGGGCCGCAGCTCGACGGTGGCGTCGGGCTTGATGACGTAGACGAAGGTGCCGGTGGGGCTGCGCTGAACGGCGGCCGCGGGGATCATGAGGACCCCGCGCAGGGTGTCCACCAGGAGCCGGGCGTTGACGAACTGGTTGGGGAAGAGGGCGCCGTCCCTGTTGGCGAACTGGGCCTTGATGCGCACGGTGCCGGTGGTGGCGTCCACCTGGTTGTCCACGGCGAGCAGGGTTCCGGAGGCCAGCCGGCTCGTCATGTCGCGGTCATAGACTTCCACCACGGGCGCCTTGCCGCCCTTGCTGCTGTCCAGCACGCTCTGGATGTTGTCGGCCGGAACGGAGAAGAGCACGTTGATGGGAGAGATGGGCGTGAGGGTGACCAGGCCCGTGGCGTCCGAGGCCTTGACGGTGTTGCCCGTGTCCACCAGGCGCAGGCCCACCTTGCCCGAGACCGGCGCGGTGATGCGGCTGTAGGTGAGGTTGAGCTTGGCGCTCTCCACCGACCCGGTGTCGGCCTTGACGGCGGCCTCGCACTGGTCGACCAGGGCGCTCTGGGTGTCCAGCTGCTGCCGGGAGACGATCTTCTGGTCGAACAGGGACTGGATGCGCGCCAGGTCCATGCGGGCGTTGCGCAGGACGGACTGGTCCTTGGCCATCTGCCCTTCGGCCTGGAGCAGCTGCACCTGGTAGGGCCGGGGGTCGATGGTGATCAGCAGGTCGCCCGCGGCCACCAGCTGCCCTTCCCGGAAGTGGATCTTCATGATCTGGCCATCCACCCGGGTCTTCACCGTCACCGCGTCCGTGGGCACCACGGTGCCCAGCCCGGAGAGGTTCACGGGCATGTCCCCGGTGCGGGCCACCCCCGAGGCCACCGGGACGGCCCTCTGGGGGGGCGCCGCCTTGGCGCCGCCTGAGAGGCTCTTCACCGTCACGATCCCCGCCACGGCGACCACCACGGCGAGGCCCAGCCAGATCTTCCACCCCTTGCGGGAGGTGCCGGCTTCGAGAGGATTATTGAGAACCGATTCGTTTGCGTCCATGGGGAGCCTAGACCTGTAGGAAATGCCGAGGGGTCAACCCACCGGACGGGTGTTCGGGATACACATCGTTACCAGAGGTATTCTAGCAAAGTCGTGACGGATGGGACGTTTATTCCGGATCCGCCGGGCGCCCTCTAACCTTGGACCGCGGGTGAAGCCAAGCGTTTACGGTGAAATGACCCCCCTGAAAGAAGGTCCCTGCGTCATTCTAACCCCCGCCCGGCCCCTTACCCCCGACAACTGCGCTTCGAGGTCACCATGGTCCCCCACGCCCTCCTCCTGGTCCCCGCCCTCGTGGCCGCCCCCACCCCGGAGGCGGCGGTGGCCGCCGTGCTGGACGACTGGCATCTGGCCGCCGCCCAGGCCGATGAGGCCCGCTACTTCGGCCACCTGGCGGAGGAGGCCGTGTTCCTGGGCACGGACCCCGCCGAGCGCTGGCCCAAGCCCGCCTTCCGGGCCTTCGCCCACCCCTTCTTCGCCCGGGGCAGGGCCTGGTCCTTCCGGGCGGCGCGCCGCACCGTCGCCTTCGCCGGGCGGGGCGCCGTGGCCTATTTCGAGGAGGACCTGGAGACCCCCAACCTGGGCCCCTGCCGCGGGAGCGGCGTTCTGGAGCTGCGGGACGGCGCCTGGAAGCTGCTCCAGTACAATCTGTCCGTGCCCATCCCCAACCCCCTGATGGACGAGGTCAGGGACCGCATCCGGAACCACAGGGCCACGGGCAAATAGATCAAACAATTCAACGAACCTGGACCTGAGAGGGTGTCTGCTCCATCTCCGGCGGGGGATCCGGGCCTGGCGGCGGAAACACTCAATTCGCCCACCACCAGCTTCAGGATCCGCGAAACAGGCGTAGTCTGGCTGCGTCCCCTCCGGCGGAACGGCCCGATGCCCTTTCTCCCCAGGTTCCACCCGGGAGTGGTGCACCCATGAACAACCTCATTCTCCTGACCGGCGCCACAGGCTACGTTGGCGGGCGGCTCCTGCGGGCCCTGGAGCGCGAAGGCCATGCCCTGCGCTGCCTTGTGCGCCAACCCGGGCGGCTCCAGGGGCGGGTGGGCCCCGCCACCCAGGTCGTGGCCGGGGATGTCCTGGAAAACACCGGGTTGGGGGAGGCCCTGGAGGGGGTCGAGGTGGCCTATTACCTGGTGCATTCCATGGGTTCGGCAGGGGAATTCGAGGCGGACGACCGCCTCGCTGCCCAAAACTTCGGAGCCGCGGCACGGGATGCGGGCGTCCGGCGGATCATCTACCTGGGAGGGCTGGGCCACACGGACGCGGGGACGTTGTCCCCCCACCTCCGGAGCCGCCAGGAAGTGGGGGCCATCCTCCGCGAGAGCGGGGTTCCGGTGCTGGAGTTCCGGGCATCCATCGTCCTGGGTTCCGGGAGCCTGTCCTTCGAACTGATCCGGGCTCTGGTGGAAAGGCTGCCCCTGATGATCACCCCGCGGTGGGTCTCGGTCCTGGCCCAACCCATCGCCATCGAGGACCTGGTGGCCTACCTCCTGGCCGCGATCCCGGTTCCCATGGAGGGGAGTCGGGTTTTCGAGATCGGCGGGGCGGACCGGGTGACCTACGGCGACATCATGCGTGCCTATGCCCGCCAGCGGGGCATCCGCCTGCTCATGATCCCGGTGCCGTTCCTGACCCCCTACCTCTCCAGTCTCTGGCTGGGCCTGGTCACCCCGGTGTACGCCCGCATCGGCCGGAAGCTCATCAACAGCATCCGCCATCCTTCCCTGGTGGTGGACGACCGGGCCCTGAGGCATTTCGCGGTGCGTCCCATGAGCGCGGAGGAGGCCATCCGCCGGGCCCTGGTGCACGAGGATGCCGCCTACGCCGGCACGCGCTGGTCGGATGCCCTGTCCTCCTCGGGACGGACCCGGACCTGGGGCGGCGTCCGTTTCGGCACCCGCCTGGTGGATACCCGCACCCTGAGTGTGGCTGCACGGCCCGCCCAGGCCTTCGCCGCCGTCCAGCGCATCGGCGGCGCGACGGGCTGGTACGCCTGCAATGCCCTCTGGCGGTTGCGGGGGGCCCTGGATCTGCTGGCCGGGGGGGTGGGCATGAGGCGCGGCCGGGCCCACCCCGAGGACCTGCGGGTGGGGGATGCGGTGGATTTCTGGCGGGTGGAGGCCCTGGAGCCGGGCCGGCTGGTGCGTCTGAGCGCCGAGATGAAACTGCCCGGAAGGGCCTGGCTGGAATTCGAGGTGACCCCGGATGGCGAGGGCTGCACGCTGCGCCAGACGGCCATCTTCGACCCCGTGGGGTTCTGGGGGCAGGCCTACTGGTATGCCCTGTTCCCGGTGCACCAGGTGGTGTTCGCCAGGATGCTGCGCGGCATCGGGCGGCATTCCGTCGGGGCCTGACCGCCGGGGGAGCGTCTCCCTCGCGGCCCTTTCCCGGTTTCAGTCCCCCATGCAGATTCCCAGGTCCCGCGCCGTCTGGAGCGTATCCCCGTCCAGGGGCACGCCCTTCATGCGGCCGGCCACCTCGGCGAGCGGCACATAGTTCACGCCGTTCACGGCCAGGGCCACCATGACCCCGCTGTACCCCTCGTCCAGGGCGCGCACGGCGGCGGCGCCGAAGCGCAGGGCCGCCAGACGGTCGAAGGAGGTGGGGCTGCCGCCGCGCAGGAGGTGGCCCAGCACCACGCACCGGGAATCCTTGCCGGTGCGCTCCTGCAGGGCCTTGCACACCTGGTCGCCCATGCCGCCCAGGCGCTCGGCGTGGCCGGTCTCGGCGGCGGCGGCGACGAGCCGGGCGCCATCCTTGGGCGCGGCGCCTTCGGCGACCATGACCAGGGAATACATGCGGTTGTGGAAGTCGCGGGTGCGGATGGCCTCCACCACCTTGTCCAGGTCGAAGGGGATCTCGGGGATGAGGATGGCGTGGGCGCTGCCGGAGATCCCGGCGTGCAGGGCGATCCACCCGGCGTAGCGGCCCATGACCTCCACGACCATCACCCGCTGGTGGCTCTCGGCGGTGCTGTGCAGGCGGTCCAGGCACTCGGTGGCGAAGGCCACGGCGGAATCGAACCCGAAGGTGGTGAAGGTCTTGTCCAGGTCGTTGTCGATGGTCTTGGGGACGCCCACCACGCGCAGGCCCTTCTCCGCCAGGGCGTTGGCGATGGTCAGGGAGCCGTCGCCGCCCACGGAGATCAGGGCGTCGAGTTCGCGCTTGGCGAAGAACTCCAGGATCTCGTCGGTGCGGTCCACCTCGCGGATGGTGCCGTCGGGCATCTTCAGGGGGAAGTGGCAGGGGTTGCCCTTGTTGGTGGTGCCCAGGAGGGTGCCGCCCAGGTGGGTGATGCCCCGCACCCGGTCCCGGGTGAGGCGGAAGACGCCCCCGTCGGCGTAGCGCTCGGGGAAGAAGATCCCGTTGAAGCCCTCGCGGATGCCGTAGACCTCCCAGCCGCGGCGCTGGGCGGCGATGGTGGCGGCGCGGATGACGGCGTTGAGGCCCGGGGCGTCGCCGCCTCCGGTGCAGATGGCCACGCGTCGGATGGAGCTGTTCATGGGATTCTCACGGCTGGGAAAGGGTTGGGAGGAGATCCCCCCATTGTGGCACTATCAGGCGTTGACGGAGGGGATCCATGTCCGGCGCCTACGCGAAATTCACCCACATGACCGACTACATGGCCCTGGAGGGCCTGCTGACGGACGAGGAGCGCATGGTGCGGGAGACCGCCCGGGAATTCGTGAACCGGGAGGTGCTGCCCATCATCGAACACCACGCCCAGGAGCGGACCTTCCCGGCCCACCTGGTGCCGATGATGGGGGAGCTGGGCTTCTTCGGGGCCACGCTGCCCGAGAAGTACGGGTGCGCGGGCCTGTCCCAGACCGCCTACGGGCTCCTCATGTACGAGCTCGAGCGGGGCGACTCGGGCCTGCGCTCGTTCGCCTCGGTGCAGGGCTCCCTGGTGATGTGGCCCATCCACGCCTACGGCAGCGAGGCCCAGAAGGACCACTGGCTCCCCCTCCTGGCCTCGGGGGCGAAGATCGGCTGCTTCGGCCTCACGGAGCCCGATTTCGGCTCCAACCCCGGCGGCATGCTCACCCGGGCCGAGCGCCTTCCCGGCGGCCGGTGGCGGCTCAACGGCACCAAGATGTGGATCACCAACGGCACCGTGGCGGACGTGGCCCTGGTGTGGGCCCGCACCGACGAGGGCATCCGCGGCTTCCTGGTGGAAAAGGGCACCAAGGGCTTCTCGGCCCCCGAGACCCACGGCAAGTGGAGCCTGCGCGCCTCGGTCACGTCCGAACTGGTGCTGGAGGACGTGGAGGTGGACGGCGAGGCCGGCCTCCTGCCCCTGGCCCGGGGCCTCAAGGCGCCGTTGTCCTGCCTCACCCAGGCCCGCTACGGCATCGCCTGGGGGGCGCTGGGCGCCGCCGACGCCTGCTACCAGTGCGCCCTGGACTATGCCAAGAGCCGCGTGCAGTTCGACAAGCCCATCGCCGGCACCCAGCTCCAGCAGGAGAAGCTGGCCTGGATGGTCACCGAGCTCACCAAGGGCCAGCTCCTGGTGCTGCAGCTGGCCCGGCTGAAGGAGCAGGGCAACTACACCCCCGCCCAGGTGTCGATGGCCAAGATGAACAACGTGAACGCCGCGCTGGAGATCTGCCGCAAGGCCCGCACGATCCTGGGCGCCAACGGCATCCTGGACGAGTTCCCCGTGATGCGCCACATGGCCAACCTGGAGAGCGTCTACACCTACGAAGGCACCCACGACATGCACACCCTCATCATCGGCGAGGAGGTGACGGGGATCGCCGCCTACCGGTGATCACGGCACGCATACCGAACCGCTCTTGAGACCGGCCACGGCGATGTCCGTGCCGTCGTCCAGGATCAGCAGGGCCCGGCCGCCCTCCATGCGCACGTCCACGATCATGTGGTTGAGGTACCGGGCGAAGGGGTCCCGGTGCCACACGACGCCCGTGGGCCAGGCGCGGCGGTAGGCCTCCACCACCGGGTCCACCACGCCCAGCACCGACTTCAGCGCCTCCTGGAAGGCGGGCCCGAAGCCCGGCGGCACCTCGCGTCCCAGGCCCGCGGCCCACAGGAAGGCCTCGGGGCGCAGGGTGCCGCGGTAGTCCCGGCCGTCCTCCGTCCACTCGCCGCCCATCGCCCAGGGGCTCATCTTCAGGCCGCCGGTGGCCACCACGGTGGCCTTGGACAGGGTCACCCGGCGGCTGCGCGAGGCGCCCAGGTGCAGGTAGACGCCCAGGAGGGGCTCGTCCACCCCGGTGCCCACGAAATCCTCCCGGCGGGAGGGGTCGTCATGGAAGACCACCGCCCGCAGGGGCAGGCCCTCGAAGCAGGCGGCCACCTGCCGGGCCGGGGCGTCCCTCTTCCCGAACAGGCCGGTAACTGCCGTCTCCCAGGCCGCCTGCACCGAGGCCAGGCAGACCACCCCCTCGGGCAGGCCCAGGTCCGTGAACGGCAGGGGGTTCTCGCGCCAGTCCCGGGCGAGGGCGGGAACCACCTGCCGGAACAGGATCAGGGCCGGATCCAGGTCCCAGTGGACTTCGGGCTCATACCCCAGCTCCCGGCACAGCTTGAACCAGGCTCCGGCCGGCGAGGCCTGTCCCAGCTCGAAGACGGCGTTGCCGTCCAGGAAGACCCGCAGGTCCGGGGTGGCGGGGGCGAATTGCAGGAGGATCTCATGGTCGCCCAGGGTGGCCAGGGCCGTCTCCAGGTACGGCTCGTCCACGGAATCCAGGACCGAGAGGGGTTCGCGAAGGACCCAGGCGCCTTTGTGCATGGCGGAACCTCCAGGAAGCCACCCCAATATAGGCCTACAGCACCGCCCTTCCCGTTTTTTTCAGGCTGAGCTCCAGGGTGAATTCCGCCACGGTTTCCAGGCCCGAAGGCGTCCGCACGGCGCCGCGCACCCTCACCGGCGCGGTCTGCCGCTCCTCCGATGCCAGGGCCCGCTCCACCAGCTCGCCGATCAGGGCGCCGTCCTCGCAGATGAAGCGCACGTCCGCCTCCGGGCGCTTCAGGAACCGGGCCTCGAAGGACTTGAAGACGAGGGTGAGCCCCGCCTTCCGGGCCCGGATCCGCTCCACCGCCAGCAGCCCCCCGGCGCAGTCGGCGCCGATGGCGAGGGCACCGAAATACATGGAGCCCAGGTGGTTGCGCGTCCATCGCCGGAGGGGGACCCGGACGACGCAGTGGTCCGCGTCCAGCTCCTCGAGGGTGGGGCGCACCGAGGCCAGGAGCGGGATGCGGGCCCAGCCCAGCAGGCGCAGGGCGAAGGTGCGGCGGAGGAGCTCGAAGGTGTCCATGGCCCAGCATAGGGTTTGCGGAACCTCCGTCCAGTTCCGGCCATCCCTGGCAGCACGATGAAAGCCAGCCGCCGCTTCCCCATCCTCATCGACCTGCTCCTCGCACACTTCCGGACCCACGGCAACCTCACGGTGGGCGCCTGCGGGGAGATGGCCCCGGGGGTGGCCCTCTTCCTGCCCGAGGGCCTGGAGCCGGAGTCCCTTCCGCCCTCCCCCAGCCTCGCGCGCCCCCTGGCCATCACCGGCCCCCTGCCCCCGGACTGGGGGCCCTGGCCCCATTTCGGCATCTCCAGGGGCCGGTTCCGCGCGGCCATCCCCCTGGATCCGGGCACGGACCTCTACGGCACCGGGGAGGTGGCGGGGCCCCTGCGGCGCAACGGCAGGACCGTCATCCTGTGGAACAGCGGCTACCCCGGCTACGCCAAGGACGAGGGCCGCCGCCTGTACCAGAGCCATCCCTGGGTGCTGGCGGTGAGGCCCGACGGCTCGGCCTTCGGCGTCATCTTCGACACCAGCTGGAAGGCGGAACTGGAGTGCGGCGTCGAGATCGTCTGCACCAGCCAGGGCCCGGGCCTGCCGGTGATCATCCTCCGGGGCCCGACGCCCGCGGACGTGCTCCGGTCCCTGGGCGACCTCACCGGGCGCATGGAGCTGCCGCCCCGGTGGGCCCTGGGCTACCACCAGTGCCGCTACTCCTACGTGCCCGAGACGCGGGTGCGGGACGTCGCCCGGGAGTTCCGGGAGCGGGGCATCCCCTGCGACGCCCTGTGGCTCGACATCGACTACATGGACGGGTTCCGCGTCTTCACCTTCAACCCCCAGGGCTTCCCGGATCCCGCGGGACTCGCGGCCGACCTGGGCGCCATGGGGTTCCGGCTGGTGGTGACCATCAACCCGGGGGTGCGCGCCGAGCCCGGCTACCCCGTCTTCGACTCCGGCACCCGGGCCCGGGCCTGGATCACCACCCAGGCCGGGCGCGTCTTCAAGGGCAAGGTGTGGGCCAGTTCCTGCGTGTTCCCGGACTTCACCTCCCCGCGGGTGCGGGCGTGGTGGGCGGGCCTGCATCCCCCGCTGCTGGAAGCCGGGGTGGCCGGGCTCTGGAACGACATGAACGAGCCCTCGATCTTCGACGGGCCCGACCTGACCCTGCCGGAGACCGCGCGCCACGCCGGCGGGGGCGGGCTCCGGCCGGGCTCCCATCTGCAGTACCACAACCTCTACGGCATGCTCATGGTGCGCGCCACCCGGGACGGCCTGCTGGGGGCGCGCCCCGACCGGCGCCCCTTCATCCTCACCCGCTCCAACTTCCTGGGCGGCCAGCGCTACGCCGCCACGTGGACCGGGGACAACTACTCGACCGAAGGCGACTTCAAGCTGGCCACGCCCATGAGCCTGACCCTGGGCCTCTCGGGCCAGCCCTTCAACGGCCCGGACCTGGGGGGCTTCGTGGGGGACCCCTCCCCGTCCCTCTGGGCGAGATGGGTGGGCACCGGAGCCTTCTTCCCCTTCTGCCGGGGCCACTCGGACAAGGGCACCCGCAAGAAGGAGCCCTGGGCGTTCGGACCCGGGGTGGAGCGGACCGCGCGCATCGCCCTGCTGCGCCGCTACCGCCTCCTGCCCTACCTCTACACCTGCTTCCAGGAAGCCGCCGCCACGGGCCTGCCCGTGATGCGGCCCCTGTTCCTGGCCGACCCCGCCAACCCCGCCCTGCGCAGCGAGGAGCGCTGCTTCCTGGTGGGGGGCGACCTCCTGGTGGTTCCGCCCGGCACGAGGAGCGCCCCCCGGCCCAGGGGTCCCTGGCATCCCCTGTCCCTGGTGGAGGGCGACCTGGAGGACCGCCACCAGGCGCGCCTCTTCGCAAGGGGCGGGAGCATCCTCCCGCTGGGACCGGGGGCCATGTGCACCGCCGAGGCGCCCGAAGGGGCCACCGCCCTCCTGGTGGTGCCCGGCGAGGACGGCCGCGCCCAGGGCCGGCTCTACCACGACGCGGGCGACGGCTTCGCCTACCGCAACGGCGACTTCCGCCTGGTCACCTACCAGGCCGAACTGCGCGGGGACATTGTCGACCTCAAGATCCTGAGCACCCAGGGCCGCCGGCCCAGGCCCGCCGCAAACATAACGATCGAAAGGCTGTTACCAACAGGCGACCGGGCGTTCTGCTGGGAGGGCCCGTTCTGAAGGCTTGGCAGCGCGCCCGATCCATGATCCAATCCATCCCTTAGAGCAGGAACATGACCGCCCATTCCGCGACCTTCACCTTTACCCCCGCCGCCCGCCGTAATTATTACGGCGGCGGCGGAGGACTGGTCGAGGCATGGAGCCCTAGAAGCTAGCAGCTCCCGCACCCCTTCGAACCCGTCCCCCATGACCTGGCGGACGGGTTTTTTCGTTGCCGGGAAGGGCGGACACCCCAGGAGAACCCCATGGACCCCAAGCTTGAAACCCTCGGCGCCGCCCGCAGGGAGATCGACGAGACCGACCGCGAACTCATCCGCCTCCTGGCGCGCCGCTTCGACGCGGTGCGCCTGGTGGCCGGCGCCAAGGCGGCCGACGGCGAGAAGCCCGTCATGGACAACGACCGCGAACGGGACGTGCTCTCCGCCTGGATCAGGGACGCCGAGGACCTGGGCCTCTCGGCCCCCTTCGCCCGCAGGATCCTCAAGGAGATCCTCAGCCACTCCCGCCGGCTCCAGGAGCCCGTGGTCGAGGGCAGCGTCTCCCGCGCCCGCAAGGTGAAGGTGGGCTACCAGGGCGTGCTGGGCTCGTACAGCTCGGCGGCCGCGGCCCACCTCATGGCCACCCGCAGCACCCAGGGCAGCGAGCTCGTGGGCCACCCCATGTTCCTGGACGTGGTGGAGGCCCTGCAGTGCGGGGCCATCGACTACGGCTTCCTGCCCATCGAGAACAGCATCGGCGGGGCCATCGCGGACGTGAACCGGCTCCTCATCGACAACCTCCTCCACATCGTGGACGAGGAGGTGTGGGACGTGGACCACGTGCTGGCCGCCAAGCCCGGCGTCACCCTGGAGGAGATCCGCGTGGTGCGCAGCCATCCCGCCGCCCTCACCCAGTGCGAGGGCTTCCTGCGGGCCATGGACGACGTCACCCGCCAGCCCTGGTTCGACACCGCCGGAGCCGCCGAGTCGCTCCTGGAGGAGAGCGCCCGGGACGTGGGGGCCATCTGCTCGGAGGAGGCGGCGCGGGCCCGGGGCCTGGACGTCCTGGCCACCGGCATCGCCGACCAGGAGCACAACGAGACCCGGTTCCTGCTCCTTTCCCGGGCCCCCGAGCCGCCCGACCCGCGCGTGCCCAGCAAGACGTCCCTCGTCTTCCGCCTGAACCACCACGAGGGCACCCTCTCCAAGGCGCTGGGCATCTTCGCCGAGGCCGGGGCCAACCTCACCCGCATCGAGAGCCGGCCCCTGCCGGACACCCCCTGGGAATACCTCTTCTTCGTGGACGTGGAAGGGCACCAGGACGCCCCGGCGCTGGGCAGGGCCCTGAAGGAGCTGCGGGGCTCCTGCAACCACCTGCGGGTCCTGGGCACCTACCCCCGGCGCACCCGCGGCCAGGAGGCCCACCTGGCCCCCGAGGCCGCCACGGCCGCGCCCGAGCCGGTGCTCTCCTGCGAGGCGCGCCCCGTCCCCGGGCCCGCCCCCGCCGCCGGCCCCGTGCGCACCACCTTCAAGATCGGCAACGTCACCATCGGCGAGGGCCACTTCGTGCTCATGTCCGGCCCCTGCGCCGTGGAGAGCCGCCAGCAGATCATGGACGGCGCCCGCATGGTGCGCGCCGCGGGCGCGACCATCCTCCGGGGCGGCGCCTTCAAGCCCCGCACGTCGCCCTACGCGTTCCAGGGCCTGGGCCTCGAGGGCCTGCGCTACCTGGAGGAGGCCGGCCGCGAGTGCGAGATGCCCATCGTCACCGAGATCCTCACCATCGAGGACATCTTCGCGGTCTCGAGCAAGGCCGACATGCTCCAGGTGGGCGCCCGCAACATGCACAACTTCGCCCTGCTCAAGGAGCTGGGCAAGCTGGACAAGCCCATCCTCCTCAAGCGCGGCATGAGCGCCACGGTGAAGGAGCTGCTGCTGGCCGCCGAGTACATCCTCCACGGCGGCAACCAGCGGGTGGTGCTCTGCGAGCGGGGCATCCGCACCTTCGAGACCGCCACCCGGGCCACCCTGGACATCGCCGCGGTGCCCGTCCTGAAGCGTCTCACCCACCTGCCCGTCATCGTGGACCCGTCCCACGCCGCGGGCGTGCGCGAGCTGGTGGTGCCCCTGGCCCTGGCGGCCGCGGCCGCCGGCGCCGACGGCCTCATCGTCGAGGCCCACCCAAACCCCTCCGAGGCCCTGTGCGACAAGGACCAGGCCCTCACCCGCGAGGACATGGCGGCGCTGTATGCTGGTCTGCGACCCATCGTGGATTCCCAGGGGAAGAAATGGTGACCCTCAACACCCGCGCCGGCAGCGCCGGCCTCTCGCCCACCATGGCCGGGGCCTCGGCGCCCTGCCTCCACCCGGACCCCGTGGACCTCACGGTGGGCGAGCCCGAGGGCCTGCCCCCCGTGGCCGTGCGCGAAGCCGCGGCCCGGGCCGCCCTGGAGGGCCGAACCCGCTACGGCCCCGCCCAGGGCCTGCCCGCCCTGCGCGAGCTCCTGGCCGCCGACCTGACCCGGCGGGACGGGGTCCCCCGCACCGCCGACAACCTCCTCGTCACCGCCGGCGGCAAGCCCGCCATCCTCGACGCCCTCCGGTGCGTCCTGGAGCCCGGGGACGAGGTGCTGATCTTCGCCCCCTACTGGCCCACCTTCAAGGACCAGGTGGCCTGGGCCGGAGGCACTCCGGTCATCGTGCCGCCGGGCCCGGACCTCCTGCCCGCGGAGGGCGCCCTGGACCGGGCGCTGGGCCCGCGCACCCGCGCCGTCATCCTCAACCAGCCCTCCAACCCCACCGGGAGGGTGTGGGACCTCCCGCGCCTCCACGACCTGGCCGACGTCATCCTGGAGCGCGACCTCTGGCTGGTGCTGGACCAGGTGTACGGCACCCTCACCCTGGACGGCCCCGAGCTCCCCTTCCTGCGCACCTGCCCCGACCTGGCCGACCGCACCCTCCTGGTGGAGAGCTTCTCCAAGCGCTTCGCCATGACCGGCTACCGCCTGGGCGCCGCCGCCGGCCCCCTGGGCCTCATCCGCGCCATGACCAGCCTGGGCTCCACCAGCGTCACCCACCCCAGCATGATCAGCCAGCACGCCGGCATCGCCGCGCTGGGCCTGGACGGCGCCTTCGAGCGGGAGATGGCCGAGGGCCTCCGGGTCCGCCGGGACCGGCTCCAGGAGGGCCTGAACGCCATCCGGGGCATCCGCTGCGGCCGCCCCGAGGGGGCGATCTACCTCTTCCCCCACGTGGCCGGATGGATGGAGGCCCACGGCGTCGCCTCGGACCCGGAACTCACGGCGCGCCTCCGGGACGAGGCCGGGGTTAAGGTGCTGCCCGGCACCGCCTTCGGCGCGCCCGGGTACCTTCGCATCTCCATCGCCGCGTCCCTGGAGGCGCTGGACAAGGCGCTGGAGCGCATGCGGACCTTCTTCGGGTAGCGGACGTTTGGGAATCGACCCGGCTGAAAACCCTTCTCTGCGAGTGTGATCGCTTTCCCGGCCCATCCGCGGCATCCGATAAGCGGGCGGCTTGCACCTCGAAAAGACTGAACCCACAGGCGCAGAGGATTAAATCCCTTTCATCCCATCAATCCAATTTATCCCCGTTCCAGCAGGGCAAGTGCCGGGATGGGTCCGTGATGGCGGGTGGCCTGCGCGCCGTTTCCCTGCAGGCTTGCCCTGCCAGGACAGGGATGAATTGAGGGGAAAAGGCAGGATGAAGCCCATTTACGCCTTTGCCGGGGTTTGCCGACAGGCCCTGGCCCACGAAAAAGCCGGGCCCCGACGGGGCCCGGCTTGACTGGGGAATGCCGTCAGACCCGGACTTCCAGCCCCTTGACCGCCGCGGCGAGGGCCTCGGCCTTGTCCGTGCGCTCCCAGGGGAACCCGTCCCGGCCGAAGTGGCCGTAGCTGGCGGTGTCCCGGTAGATGGGGCGCAGGAGGTCGAGGGTGGTGATGATGCCCTTGGGGCTCAGGTCGAAGTGCTCGGCCACGAGCTTCTCCAGCTGGGCGTCGGAAATGACGCCCGTGCCGAAGGTGGTGACCATCACGCTCACGGGCTTGGCCACGCCGATGGCGTAGGCCACCTGCAGCTGGCAGCGGGAGGCCAGGCCCGCGGCGACGATGTTCTTGGCCACGTACCGCGCGGCGTAGGCCGCGGAGCGGTCCACCTTCGAGGGGTCCTTGCCGGAGAAGGCGCCGCCGCCGTGGGGGGCGGAGCCGCCGTAGGTGTCCACGATGATCTTGCGGCCCGTGAGGCCGCAGTCGCCCTGGGGGCCGCCCACGACGAACTTGCCGGTGGGGTTGACGAGGTACTCGGTGCCCTTGAGCCAGGCCGCGGGCATGACGGGCTTGATGATCTCCTCGATCACCGCGTCCCGGAGCACCTCGTAGGGGACGTCCTCGGCATGCTGGGTGGAGACCACGATGCTCTCGGCCCCCACGGGGCGGCCGTCGACGTAGCGCAGGGTGACCTGCGACTTGGCGTCGGGGCGGAGCCACGCGAAGCGGCCCTCCTTGCGGAGCTTCGCCTGGCGCTCCATGATGCGGTGCGCGTAGTGGATGGGAGCGGGCATGAGCGCGTCGGTCTCGTCGCAGGCGTAGCCGAACATGAGGCCCTGGTCGCCGGCGCCCTGCTCCTTGTGGAGCCCTTCGCCCTCGGTGACGCCCTGGCTGATGTTCTGGGACTGCTTGTCGTAGCAGACCATGACGGCGCAGCCGCGGTAGTCGATGCCGTAGTCGGTGCTGTCGTAGCCGATGTCCTTCAGGACGCCGCGGGCGATCTGGATGTAGTCCACCACCGCGTTGGTGGTGATCTCGCCGGCCATGACGACCAGGCCCGTGTTGCACAGGGTCTCCGCCGCGACCCGGGACTTGGGGTCCTGGGCGAGGCAGGCATCCAGGACCGCGTCCGAGATCTGGTCGGAGACCTTGTCGGGATGGCCTTCGGAGACGGACTCCGAGGTGAAAAGGTAGTTGCTCGACATCATGCGCTCCAGGGGTTTCAGGTTGGTCTCCTGCGCATGGAACCCGTAGGTCCAGGGCACCGCAGCTTCCTGCTCGGTTGCCGACCCCTTTCAGGGCACTCTACATGCACTGCCATTCTTGGGCTGGCCCCCGGTTTTGTCAACCCGCCGGTGGCAAGCGGGCGGCCCCTCAACGGCTGGCCGGCGGCACGATTCCGTTCATGCGGAGGTACACCACGATCTGCCCGTAGTGGTCCATCGTGTGGGCCAGCAGGATGTTCGCGAGGGCCACGCGGGACGTGTCGCCCTCGCCGAAGGGGGACTTGATGGCCACCAGCGCGTTCCGGTCGTTGATGGACTTGAGCGCCTTGTGGACGTACTCATACGAGCCTTTCAAGTAGGCCAGGACTTCCGCCTTCTCCTTCAGGGCGGCGGGACCGTCCCCCTTGCCCACGTCCACCGGGGGCTTCTCCCCGAGGATGACCGAGCCCACCCAGTAGTTGACCGCGCCCACGTGCTTGGCCTGGGCGGCGACGTCGCGGACGCCCTTGAACTCGCCCGCGGTGGGCACGAAGGCGAACTTCGACTCGGGCATGGCTTCCAGGGCGGGGACGAACTCCTTCTCCGCGTAGCCGAGGGATCCGTCCAGGGTCACGCCCAGAGGCTTGTCGAGCTTGGGGGGTTCGGCGTACTGGGCGGTGAGGTTGGAGGCGGCGAGAAGAGCCGCGAGGACCGTGGCGTTCCTGATCATGACTTCCTCCTCTGGGTGCTAGTCCGGGGACAGGGTGGCGCCGGGCAGGTCCGTCCCCACGGGAACGCCGCCCAGCTTCTGGAACAGCATCGACAGGCCGACCACCAGCACGCAGCCGACGACGTTGTACCAAAGGAATGAGATGCCGCTGAAGAGGAAACATGCCAGGACGGCGGCCTCCGCCGCCAGGGCCGCCCAGAACGCGCTGCCCCCCCGCACCCCCTTGAGGTAGAAGGCCACCAGGAAGATCCCGAGGATGGTCCCGTAGAAGAGGGACCCCAGGATGTTGACGGCCTCCACCAGGGAGCCCAGGCGGCTCGCGTACTCCGCGAAGGCGATGGCGAAGCACCCCCACCCGAAGGTGGCCAGCCTCGACACCCACATCTCGCCCCGGGTGTCGGCCCCCCCCGCGTAGCGGCGCCACAGGTCCACCACCGTGGTGGCACCCAGGGCGTTGATCTCCGCGGACATGGAGGACATGGAGGCCGAGAACACCGCGGCCAGCACCAGGCCCACGAGGCCGGCCGGAAGGCTGTGGAGGACGTACCAGAGGAAGACGTAGTTGGTGTCGCTGGGGTTCACGGAGGGGTCCGCCCGGCGCATGATGCCCACGGCCTCGCTGCGCTTCTGCGCGGCCCTGGCGTCGGCCCGGAGCAGCTCCTCCCGGGCCTCGGGCAGGGACCCCTCCCCGTGGCGGGCCCGGATGAAGCCCTCCGCCCGGGCCGCGCGGTCCGCCAGCGCCGCGCCGTAGGCCTCCTGGGCCCTCCGGAATTCGGGCGCCGCCTCGCTGGCGAGCACCCGCTTCACCGGACCCGGGTTGAAGAAGACCGGGGGCGCGGTGAACTGGTAGGCCACGAACACCATGGCCCCCACCAGCAGGATCAGGAACTGCATGGGCACCTTGAACAGGCCGTTGGCCAGGAGCCCCATGCGGCTCTGGGCCACGGAGCTGCCCGAGAGGTAGCGCTGCACCTGGGACTGGTCGGTGCCGAAGTAGGAGAGGGCCAGGAAGAACCCGCCCACGAGGCCCGACCACAGGTTGTAGCGGTTCTTCAGGTCGAAGGAGAAGTCGATGGCGTTGAGCCGCCCCAGGCTCCCGGCCACGTGCAGGGCGTCGCCGAACGACACCCCCTGCGGCAGCCGGTGCACCACCATCACGCCCGCGCCCACCATGCCGCAGGTGATGATGAGCATCTGCCAGCTCTGGGCCCAGGACACCGCGCGGGTTCCGCCGGTGACGGTGTAGATCATCACCAGGGTCCCCACCAGCACGAGGTTCACGTGGATGTTCCAGCCCAGCAGCACCGACAGCACCAGGGCCGGGGCGTAGATGGTCAGGCCCACCGCCAGCCCGCGCTGCACCAGGAAGAGCATGGCCGCCAGGGTGCGGGTCTTGCCGTCGAAGCGCTCCTCCAGGAACTGGTACGCCGTGAAGACCTTCAGGCGGTGGAAGAGGGGCACCGCGGTGATGGAGAGCACCACCATGGCCAGGGGCAGCCCCAGGTAGAACTGCACGAAGCGCATGCCGTCGACGTACGCCTGGCCGGGCGTGGAGAGGAAGGTGATGGCGCTGGCCTGGGTGGCCATGATGGACAGGCAGATGGTGAACCACCGCGCGTCCCGGTCGGCCAGCAGGTAGCCGGTGGAGTCCTTGTGGCCCCGGCCCTTCCACAGGCCGAAGAGCACCACGAAGGCGAGGCACCCGCCCAGGACCGCCCAGTCCAGCCCGCTCACGAGAAGGCCTTCCCGAACCAGCGGAACAGCAGGATGCACAGGGCCAGGTTCAACAGCACCAGGCCGTAGAGCCGGGACCAGCGTCCCAGGACGGGGGGCGGGCCGTTCACGGCGCCGTCTTCAGGGCCAGGAGGTTGGCGAAGAGCCGGTAGGCCCCGGGCACGCCGTCCGGGAGCTGCCGGAAGAAGGCCAGGCCCGTGTAGACGAAGTGGCCCTTGCCGTGGTTCGCCACGATCAGCCCCCCCGCCAGCGGCTTCTCGCCCGCGTCGCCCGACGCCAGGACGGCCTGGTAGCGCGGGTCCCAGTCCCGGGCGTAGTAGAGCCCCCGCTCCTGCACCCAGCCCTCGAAGTCCGCGGCGGTGATCCGGTTGGGCCAGTTCAGCACGGGACTGGCCGGCGCCAGGAACGTCACGGGCGCCGTCTCCTCCGTGACCCGGTCCCGGGAGACCTTGAAGGGATAGGGGCCGAAGTCCGGGGTCACCAGGCCCTGGTCCACGGCGTAGAGCACCACCTCCGTGCCGCCCCGGGCCACGTAGTCCAGGAGCCGGCCCTTGAGCTGGGCCAGGCGGGGACGGGTGTTGAACGCGCGGATGCCCACGACGATGGCGTCGTAGGCGTCCAGGGCGCCCCCCGCGAGGTCCTCGTCGGAGAGGAGGTCCACCTGGTAGCCCAGGGGCCTGAGGGTCCGGGGGATCTCGTCGCCCGAACCCATGACGTACCCGATGCGGGAACCGCCCCGCTTGAGATCAAGGCGTACCAGCCGCGCGCGGGCGGCGGGGAAGTAGGTCTGGATGGGGATGTGGGGGTAGTCGATGCGCACCCGGGAGAGGGCGGGCTGGGCGGGGCCCTCCACGGCCACCGCCACCTCCAGGCTCCCCGAGCCCGGGCTGGAGGGCGGGGTGAGGGTCGTGACCACCTTGCGCTCGTCCCCGGCCCGGTCCAGGGCGAAGGGGATCTCGGCGGGGTCGGCCTTCCAGCCCGCGGGCGGCAGGAGCCGGACCACGCCGGACACCGGACCCCTGCCCGCGGCCACGTCGAGGGTGACGGAGCGGGGGGCGGCGTCGGGCAGGATCTGGACCGGGTCGGCGAGGTTCACCAGGACCGGCGGCGCGACGGTGAAGGCCTGGTAGCGCTCGCCCAGGACGGGGTCCCGGAACCGGTACTGCACCGGCACCCGGAGGTCGAAGGGGACGCCGCCGGCCTCCAGGCGGAAGGTGGCCTGGAAGGCGGCGGGACCTTCGGGAAGGCCCGCCAGGGGGGAGGGCGGCGCGGCCCCGGCCCCCAGCCACGCGGGCCGGGACGGGGGCATTCCCGCCGGGATCCGGAGGGACCGGGTCTCGGCCAGGGGCTCGTTGGGAGCCAGCTTCCGGTCCAGGGCCACCGAGGTCCCGTCCAGCTGCAGGCCCTTGACGGTGACGTCGCCGCTGCCCCGGGCGACGAGGGTGGCCGTCACGGGCACCTCCTCGCCGGGGGAGGCCCCGGGGCGCCCGGCGATGGCCTCGGCCCAGAGCCCGGCGGCGCAGCGGATCGCCTCCACGAGCTCGCCCCGCTTCACCTCCACCCAGGGGTCGGCGGGCACCTTCTCGAGAGCGGCCTTGGCCTTGAGGAGCAGGCCCAGGGTCTCCGAAGGCCGCTCGGGCCGGTAGGCCGCGCGGGCCCGGGCCAGGAGCCCGCGCACCTCCTCCCCGCCCACCACGCGTCCCCACGTGAGGTCCACGCCCTCGAAGAAGCCGGCCTTCGCGGGCTCGCCGGCCAGGGGCTCGAAGTATTCCAGGCGCGAGCCCCGGCTGGGCACGGCACCGAAGCCCTGGCTGCGGTGCATGCTCCGGCTCTCCGCGGCCAGCTCGGTGAAGGACTTGCCGAGGACGGGATCGTACGCGCCGACGTCCAGCGTCAGGAAGGAGCCCGGCTTCATGGCGTCCCGCTCCGCCTGGGGGCGGAAGCTGTTCCAGAGGATGCGCCGGGCCTGCCAGGGGCGGACCCGGTCCAGCTGCTCCGGGAAGGCCTTCGGGTCGGCGGCGGCCCGGAAGGCCTCCAGGGCCAGCATGGCCGAGGCCGTGTGGTGGCCGTGCGTAGTGCCGATGGTGGGGGAGAACCGGGTGAGGATGACGTCGGGGCGGAGCTTGCGGACGATCCACACCACGTCGGCCAGGGCCGCGTCGTGGCCCCAGACGGAGAGGGTCTCCTCGGGGGTCTTCGAGAAGCCGAAGTCGTTGCAGCGGGTGAAGTACTGCTCGGCCCCGTCCAGGTGGCGCGCGGCCAGGAGCTCCTGGGTGCGGATGAGGGCGAGGCCGTCGCCCAGTTCGGGCCCGATGAGGTTCTGGCCGCCCCCGCCCCGCGTCATGGAGAGGTAGGCCGCGCGGACCTTGGCGCCCTGGGAGAAGGCCGCCAGGGCCGCCGTGTTCTCGTCGTCGGGGTGGGCCGCGACGTACAGCACCGTGCCCAGCACCTGGAGCTTGTCCAGGAGCACCTGGAGCGCGGCCGCGTCCCGCACGGGCTCGGGCTGGGCGCAGGCCGGGGAGGCCGTCAGCGTGGCCATGAGGAAGGCATTCAGGGGAAGGGATGTCCGGATCATTCGGCCGTCCTGGCGTAGGTGGTGCGGTGCCCGACAAGAATAGTCAGAATTCGGGCCACTTCAAATGGGGCATCCTGCGGGCCCCCGCGCAGGGTGTGCGGAATTCCGCAACGCGGGGCGCCCCGGAACCCCCACCCCGCGCCGGGAGGCCCCGGCCCCGCTGGATCCGGCCTTTCCGCAACCCTGGCACAGGCCTTGCACAACCGACCCACTGCCCTTTCCGAAGGCCCCCCCAACCCCTCCCGAGGAGTCCCAATGAAGTTCTTCGCATCCCTCCTGCTCTCCGGCGCCCTCGCGCTGGGCGGCGGCCTCCCTTCCTGGGGCCTCGAACCCAAGGCCCCCCAGGACGTCCTCGTCGTGGGCCACAGGAACCCCGACACCGACAGCATCATCGGCGCCATCGCCGTGGCCCGCCTCAAGAGCCGGCAGGGCATCCCCGCCGCCCCCATCGCCCAGGGCCCCGTCAACCCCGAGACCCAGTACGTCCTGGACACCTTCCATCTCGCCGCCCCGCCCGTGGAGACCAGCGTCGCCGGGCGCAAGGTGATCCTCGTCGACCACTCGGACTATCCGCAGGCCCCCGCCGACCTGGCCAAGGCCGACGTGGTCGGCCTGGTCGACCACCACAAGCTGGGCGGCCTCGCCACTGAAAAGCCCCTGGAGGCCTGGGTGTTCCCCGTGGGCTCCACCTCCACCATCATCGCCCGCATGTACGCCGCGGCCCAGGTCCCCATCCCCAGGGATCTCGCGGGCGGCATGCTCTGCGCGATCCTGTCGGACACGGTGATCTTCAAGTCGCCCACCACCACCCCCGAGGACAGGGCCACGGCCAGCCGGCTGGCGAAGCTCGCCGGCGTGAAGGACATGGCGGCCCTGGGCCTGAAGCTCTTCGAGGTGAAGTCCCAGGTCAAGGGCGTGCCGGCCATGGATCTCCTCAAGCGCGACTTCAAGAGCTTCGTCATGAACGGCCGCAAGGTCGGCGTGGCCCAGCTCGAGGTGGTCGACCTGGCCATCCTCCTGCCCCTGAAGCAGGACCTGCTCAAGGCCATGGCCGCGCTCAAGGCCGAGGGCTACCACAGCCTCATGCTGATGCTCACGGACGTCATGAAGGAAGGCACCGACCTCCTCCTGGTCTCCGACGACCCGGCCCTGGTGGACGCGGCCCTGGGCGCCAAGGCCCAGGCCGGCGTCCGGTGGCTCCCCGGCGTCATGAGCCGCAAGAAGCAGGTGATTCCCAACCTGGAAAAGGCCTTCAAGTAGGAAGGCCGGTCACAGCGCCAGGACCTCCCCCACGTCCAGCGCCCTCACGTTCCCCGTGGAGGGACCCGCCGCGGCCAGAAGGCGCCGCAGGGGTTCCCCGCGGGGTTCGTCCGAAAGGTCGAAGGTGCCGAAATGCATGGGGACGAGGGTGCGCGCTTCCAGGTCGCCGAAGGCGCGCCAGGCCTCCTCGGGATTCATGTGGCTGGGCCGCATCAGGAAGGGCGGGTCGTAGGCCCCGATGGGAAGCAGGGCGTAGTCCACGGGACCCACCTGCTCCCGGATCTCCTTGAAGTGCCCGTTGTAGCCGGTGTCCCCGGCGAAGTAGAGGGACCGGTCCCCCCACTCCACCAGGAAGCTCCCCCACAGCGCCGCGTTGAGGTCGTTGAGGCCCCGGCGGTGCCAGTGCTGGGCGGGGAGGAGGGTCACCCGCAGGTCCGGCCCGGTTTCGAAGCGCTGGTACCAGCCCGCCTCCTGCACCGCCATGGCCGGGTTGCCCTCCCGGGCCAGGGCCCCCAGGCGCAGGGGGACCAGGGCCGTGAGGCGGGGGCCGGAGAGGCTCCGGAGGGTGGGCAGGTCCAGGTGGTCGTAGTGCCCGTGGGAGACCAGGACGTAGTCCACGTCCACCCCGGCCATGTCCAGGGGCACCTCCGCCAGGCGCTTCAGGAAGCGCGGACCCTTGAGGACGGGGTCCAGCAGCAGGGTCCGGCCCGCGGCCCGCAGCAGGAAGGAGGCGTGGCCCAGCCACACCAGGCAGTCCCCGCCGGGAACGGCCTCCAGGGGCCTGACCGCGAGGCGGAAATCGTCCTCGCGCTTCGCCCGCGCCTTGGGGTTCCGGGAGAGCTTCCACCTGAGCACGGGCCAGAAGGAGCGGCCCACGGTGGACATGTAGCGCTCCTGGAACCGGCCCTGGCGGAAGGTGTTGCCGGAGTACCCGTGGCGGATGGTGTGGAGATCGGGGTTCATCATGACGGCGCTTTCCGGGAGAATCGCTCCATGGAGGACCCCTACTATCTCGTGAATTTCCAGAGCGTGCTGGAGGATGTGCGCGCCCGGTGCGGCGACCTGCTCCTGCCGGAGGAGGCGGCGCGCCTGGAAGCCTTCCTGCGCCTGCCCGGGGACGCCCGGCGCCTCTACGTGCGCATGCTCACGCGCAAGGGCCCCTGGTTCCGCCCGGGCGCCCTGGTCTATCCCGAGATCGGCCCGGGCGCCCTGGGGGCCCTGGCCGCCGGCGGCTTCCTGGCGGGCCCGGAGGAGGCCTCCCCGGCCGACCTGGCCGCCCTGCTCCGCAAGGCCGACCTCGAGACCCTCCTGGCGGGCGCGGGCATCCCCTTCCGCCGCGCCGAGGCCCGGGCGGCCCTGGCGGAGCGGGTGCCCGAGGCCGTCCTGCGCGCTTCGGCCGACGCCGTGGCGCCCCGCGGCCGGGAATGGGCGCGGCTGCTGTTCCTGCTCTTCTTCGGCAACCTGGAGCAGGACCTCACCGACTTCGTCCTGGCCGAGCTGGGCCACGTGCGCTACGAGGCCTACGAGGTGGATCCCGCCTGCAGGCCCTTCCGGGACCGGGAGGAGGTCGACCTCCTGCTCTCCCTGGACGGCCTGCGGACCTCCCTGGAGGCCGGGGAGGACCTGGAGGGGGTCACCGCGGCGCTCCTGGCCATGGAGCGCCGCGAAGGCATCCGTCCCCAGCGGCGCTACCACCGCCTCCTGGCCGACGTGGGGCGGGAGTGGGAGCGCCGGGGGTCCCCGGAGGCCGCCCTGGCCTGCTTCGGACGCTGCGCCCTGCCCCCGGCCCGGGAGCGCACCGCCCGCATCCACCTGGCCCGGGGCCGCCCGGAGCTGGCGGCGGAGACGGCCCTGGCCATGGCGGAGGCCCCGCTGGACGTGGGGGAGGAGCGCTTCGCGCGCCGGTTCCTGGGGCGCCTGGCCCGGCACGACCTGCGCGCCGCGCTCTGGGCCGAGGCCCACCCCCCGGACCCGCCCCTGCCCGAGGTGCGCCTCCGTGTGGCCCGGCACCCGTCGGGCTCCGTGGAGCAGGCCGCCCTGGAGGCCTCGGGCTGGGAGGGTTTCTGGACCGAGAACACCCTGTGGACGGCCCTCTACGGCCTGGCCTTCTGGGACGTGCTCTTCGCGCCGGTGCCGGGCGCATTCCAGCACCGGTTCCAGCTGGGCCCCGCGGACCTGCGCACGCCGCAGTTCGCCCTGCGCCGCCGGGAGGCCATCGAGGCCCGGCTGCGCGAACTGGAGGAGCCCGGCGCCCCCCGGCGCCTGATCCGGGCCCGGGCGGAGGAAAAGCGCGGGGTCGCCAACGCCTTCGTGAACTGGAGGGCCCTGGCCCCGGACCACCTGGAGGCGGCCCTGGACACCCTGCCCCAGGCCGCCCTCCTGGCGGTGCTGCGCGCCATGGCGCCCAACCCCGCCGCCTTCCGCAGCGGGTTCCCGGACCTCTTCCTGCACCGGGAGGGCCGGTGCATGCTCTGGGAGGTGAAGGGCCCCGGCGACGCCCTGCGGCCCGAGCAGGAGCGCTGGCTCACCCTCTTCAACCGCGCGGGGCTGGACGCCCGGGTCGCGTGGGTGCGTTACTTGGAGGGGGAGGAACCATGACCCTTGAACTCGATTCCTGGCAGGAGCGCTTCGAGGCCTTCTGGGCCGCCGCCCCCGGCGGGGACGGGGCCCACGACGTGCACCACCTGCGCCGGGTGTGGCGCTCGGCCCGGAAGATCGCCGCGGCGGAGCCCGGGGCCGACCTCCTGGTGCTCCTTGCCGCGGCCTACCTCCACGACCTGGTTAACCCGCCCAAGGACTCGCCCCTGCGCTCCCGGGCCTCCCGCCTGTCGGCGGAGAAGGCCGTGCCGCTCCTGGAGGGCATGGGCCTCGACCCCGGCCGGGCCCGGGCGGCGGCCCACGCCATCGAGGCCCACAGCTATTCCGCAGGCATCCCCCCCGCCACCCTGGAGGCGCGCATCCTGCAGGACGCCGACCGCCTCGAGGCCCTGGGGGCCATCGGCCTGGCCCGGTGCTTCTACACCGGCGGGAAGATGGGCACCGCGCTCTGGGAGGCCGGGGACCCCCTGGGCCGCTCCGGGCGCGCCCTGGACGACCGGCTCTACTCCGTGGACCACTTCCCCCTCAAGCTCCTGCGCCTGCCGGACCTCATGACCACCGCCGAGGGGCGGCGCCTGGCCCGGCGCCGGACCCGGGTCCTGGCCCTGTTCCTGTCGCAGCTGGAACGAGAACTCCTTGACTGATATGGGAAACGTTGTCCAATGCTAGGCACGGAGGTCCCATGAACAAGGTGGTCGCCCACTTCCAGGACGGCACGGTGGCCAAGGGACTCACCGTGGACTTCGTCGCGACCAAGGACCGCTTCCATCTGGTGACGGAGGGAGCCCCGCCCCGGGAGATCCTCCTCTCGGATCTCAAGGGCCTCTTCTTCGTGAAGGACCTGGACGGGGACCTGGGCCACGCCAAGTCCAACATCTTCCATCCCGGCGACGTGAGCCCCGGGCGCAGGATCCGCGTGGACTTCAGGGACGGGGAGACCCTGCTCGGCACCACCCAGGCCTACACCCCGGGCCGCTTCGGCTTCTTCGTGGTGCCTGCGGACAAGAAGTCCAACACGGAGCGGGCGTACGTCATCTCGTCGGCGACCAGCAGCGTCACCTTCCTGTGAGGGCCGCCACCAGGGCGTCGGCGTCCCGGGGCGTGTTGTAGGCCTGCGCGGACATCCGCACGAAGAGCGAGCCCTTGTGGCAGGTCACCGGCACCTCGATGCGGTGGTCGCGCAGGAGCCCCGCCTGGAGGGCGGCGGCGTCGCCCGCGGGCACCGGGATGATGGCCATCTGCCCGAAGTCGGCGTCCTCGGCGGGCAGGGGCAGGCCCGTGGCCGCGCAGACCCGGTGGAGCGTCTCCACCGCCAGCGCATGGCAGCGGACCCGCTCCGCCGCCCAGCCGTTGCGCTCCTGGAAGGCGATGGCCGCGGGGACCGAGAGGAAGGCCGACAGGTCCCGCGTGCCCTGCCACTGCAGCTTGCGCTCCAGGGGGGTGGTGCCCGTGTAGGCGTCGTTGGCCGGCAGGGCCAGGTAGCCCCAGCTCACCGCGGGGGCGTCCAGGACCGCCTGGTGTTCCGGGCGCACGTGCAGGAACGCCGATCCCTTGGGCGCGCACAGCCACTTGTGGCAGTTGCCCGTGTAGAAGTCGGCGCCCAGGGCCGCGAGGTCGAGCTCCAGCTGCCCCGGAGCGTGGGCGCCGTCGATGACCGTGAGGATTCCCGCGGCCCGGGCGCGCCGGCACAGCTCCCCGACCGGGAAGACCAGGGCGGTGGTGGAGGCGATGTGGCTGAGGAAAAGCACCCGGGTGCGGTCGGTGACCTTCTCCCACACCCGGTCCGCGAACTCCCCCCTCCTGAAGGGCAGCGGGATCTCCGCCCTGACGTACCGCGCCCCCCGCCGGGCCGTGGCGAACTCCCACGCTCCGTCGCAGGCGCCGTACTCGTGGTCCGTGGCCAGCACCTCGTCCCCGGCCTCCAGGGGCAGGGACCGCGCCACGATGTTCACGCCGTGGGTGGCGTTGGCCACGAAGGCCAGGTCCTCGGCCCGGGCGCCCAGGTACCGGCCCAGCTCCGCCCGGGCAGCGGCCAGGAGCGCCGCGGAACGCCTGCCCAGGAACTCCACCGGGTTGGCCTCCATCTCCGCCTGCCAGGCGTGGCACACCTGGAGCACCTCCCGGGGGCAGGCCCCGAAGGAGCCGTGGTTCAGGAAGATGAGGGAGGGGTCGAGCAGGAATCGGTGCATGGGGGGTCCTGGGCTTCCCTGCCATTGTAGTGCGCCCCCCGGGCACAGTAGCCTGGAGGGCGATGTCCCCCCGCCCCTTCTTCTCGGTCCTGCATGATCTCCTGGATCACGAGCGGGACGTGCGCCTCGGGGAGCTCCTGGACGCCGCCGGGGAGCAGTCCTACGGCCTCCTGATCCTGCTGCTGGCCCTGCCCAGCCTCGTTCCTGCGCTCAACACGGGCCTGGCCCCCGTGGGCGGCGCGGCGGTGATGGCCATCGGCTACCAGCTGGGCCGGGGCGTCCCCCATCCCTGGGTGCCCCAGAGGGTCCTCGCGCTGCCCATCCACAAGGGCGCCATCAAGAACGCCCTGGCGCGCCTGGAGCGGCTGCTGCTGCGCTGGTCCAGCCGGACCGCGGAGAAGCATCCGCTGAGCCACAAGTGGATGGGCGCCGCCCTGATCTGGACGGGCTTCCTGCTGGCCGTGCCGGTGCCCCTGCCCTTCGCCAACATCATCCCGGCCGCCATCCTCTGCCTCCTGGGCGCGGCCCTCCTGGAGCAGCGCCAGGACTGGGCCTGGGCCGCCACCCTCGCCAGCCTCGGGACCACCGTCTACTTCGCCCTGTCGGCGAACCTCGCCTTCAGGATCTTCAGGACGCTCCGGTCCCTGGCCGACTGAGGGCGCCCAGGAACCCCTGGGCGCCCGCCAGCAGCTCCGGGAGCCCCTCGTAGGGGGCCAGGGCGATCTCCCGGTTCCCGGTGAGCATGCGGCTCACGGTGGCGTCCCTCCGGAAGCAGCAGAGCACGGGCTTGGCGCGCTCCAGGGCATAGGCGATCTCGTAGCCCACGCCATGGCTGGGCGTGCTCACCTCGGCGATGACCGCGTCGCATGCCCGCACCCAGGCGGTGTCCCGCAGGTACACCGCCTCCGGCTCCATGCCCCCCTCCTGCCCCTGCAGGTCGGCGCTGGCCAGGTGCGCGGTGAGCACGTCGTGGCCCGCGTCCAGGAGGTGGCGGACCAGGGCGGCGTAGGCGGGCTGGTCCCCGCGGCCCCCGGTGATGGAGCAGGAGAAGTAGATGCGCATGGGCTTCCTTCTAGGCCGAACGGGTTGCGAGCAGCTTGGCGCGGTTGCGCTGGGAGGCCTTGCGGGCCTTCTCCACGTCGGGAAGGTGCACCATGGCCCACTGGCACAGGGCCCCCAGGGGCTCCTTGAGCGTCGCGCCCAGCTCGGTGAGGGAATACTCCGTGCGCGGGGGCACCTCGGGGTAGACGACGCGGCGCACCAGGCCGTCCTCCTCGAGCTTGCGCAGCGTCTGGGTGAGCATCTTCTGGCTGATGCCGCCCACCTCGCGCTGGAGCTCGCCGTACCGCCGGGTGCCCTGGGACAGCAGGTAGATCACGAGCGTCGTCCATTTGTCCGCGATGAGATCCAGCACGAGGCGGGTGGGACACATGGGGCTGAGGACGTTGGGGGCCGAGGAACATGCATTACGTACCATTTGGTTCCTACCTTCCGAATTAGTGCCTACTTTCCAATGGAGAGTGACATGCTTAAGTTTGTATTACGGCCGATCTGACCGCAACCCCCGAATCCCTGGAGCCGCCATGACCACCGCCACCGTCCTCTCCCCCGAAGAACTCCTCAAGGTGCAGGAGTGGCGCTACGCCACCAAGCAGTTCGACCGCGACCGCAAGGTCCCCGCCGACCTCTGGTCCGCCCTCGAGAAGTCCCTCGTCCTCAGCCCCAGCTCCTTCGGCCTCCAGCCCTGGAAGTTCCTGGTCATCCAGGACCCCGCCCTGCGCGCGAAGCTCAAGGCCGCGTCCTGGGGCCAGGGCCAGATCGAGGACGCCTCCCACCTGGTGGTCTTCCTGGCCAAGGAGACCCTCACCGAGGCCGACGTGGACCACTACGTGGCCCGGGTCGCCGAAGTGCGCCACCAGGCCCCCGAATCCCTGGCCGCCTACCGGGGCATGATGGTGGGCACCCTGGTGACCGGCCCCCGGGCCGCCACCGTCGACGCCTGGGCCGCTCGTCAGGCCTACATCGCCCTGGGCAACTTCATGACCAGCGCCGCCCTCCTGGGCGTGGACACCTGCCCCATGGAAGGCCTCGACGCCGCCCAGTACGACCAGATCCTGGGCCTGGCGGGCACCGGCTACCACACCATCGTCGCCTGTCCGGCCGGCTACCGGTCCACCGGGGACAAGTATGCGGAACTGGCCAAGGTCCGGTTCCCGGAAGCCGAGCTGGTCGACCACAGGTAACGGGATTCCCGGCGGCCAAGGATTATTAATTTTTGATTCGGATGGCCCGATAAGCGGATTTCGACATCCATTATACCTTCATACGCATTTTCCAAAGAAGCCCTAATGGTGTAGCGTGACTGGTCCGAAACCTTCATTGGAGGTGGACACATGTCGATCTTCCACCAGTATCAAAGCCGCTACGAATCCGCAGGCGCCGAGGAGATGAGCCTCCAGGACTACCTGGAACTCTGCAGGAAGGACCCCTCCGCCTATGCCAGCGTCGCGGAGCGCCTGCTGAGCGCCATCGGGGAGCCGGAGCTGGTCGACACCCGCTCCGTGGAGCGGCTCAGCCGCATCTTCGCCAACAAGGTGGTGCGCATCTACCCGGCCTTCAAGGAGTTCTACGGAATGGAGGAGGTGATCGAGGGGATCGTCTCCTACTTCCGCCACGCCGCCCAGGGGCTGGAGGAGAAGAAGCAGATCCTCTACCTGCTGGGCCCCGTGGGGGGCGGCAAGTCCTCCCTCGCCGAGGAGCTCAAGGCCCTCATGGAGAAGGTCCCCTTCTACGCCATCAAGGGGTCCCCGGTCCACGAGTCCCCCCTGGGCCTGTTCAACCCCATCGAGGACGGACCCATCCTGGAGGGCGACTACGGGATCCCCCGGCGCTACCTCACGTCCATCATGAGCCCCTGGGCCGTCAAGCGCCTGCAGGAATTCGGCGGCGACATCACCCGGTTCCGGGTGGTCAAGCTGCGGCCCTCGGTGCTCAGCCAGATCGCGGTCTCCAAGACCGAGCCCGGCGACGAGAACAACCAGGACATCTCGTCCCTGGTGGGCAAGATCGATATCCGCAAGCTGGAGACCTACTCCCAGAACGATCCCGACGCCTACTCCTACTCCGGCGGCCTGTGCCTGGCCAACCGGGGGATGCTGGAGTTCGTGGAGATGTTCAAGGCGCCCATCAAGGTCCTGCACCCGCTGCTCACCGCCACCCAGGAGGGCAACTACAAGGGCACCGAGGGCTTCGGCGCCATCCCCTTCGACGGGCTGATCCTGGCCCACTCCAACGAGGCCGAGTGGCTGACCTTCAAGAACAACCGCAACAACGAGGCCTTCCTGGACCGCATCTACATCGTGAAGGTGCCCTACACCCTGCGGGTCACGGACGAGATGCGCATCTACCAGAAGCTCCTGGACAACTCCTCCCTGGCCCAGGCCCCCTGCGCCCCCGACACGCTGCGCATGCTGGCCCAGTTCTCCGTGCTCAGCCGGCTCAAGGAGCCGGAGAACTCCAGCATCTACTCCAAGATGCGGGTCTACGACGGGGAGAACCTCAAGGACACCGATCCCAAGGCCAAGAGCTACCAGGAATACCGGGACTTCGCGGGCGTGGACGAGGGCATGACGGGCCTCTCGACCCGCTTCGCCTTCAAGATCCTCTCCAAGGTCTTCAACTTCGACCACCGGGAGGTGGCGGCCAATCCCGTCCACCTCATGTACGTGCTGGAGCAGCAGATCGAGCAGGAGCAGTACCCCGGGGCGATCGAGGAACAGTATCTGCGCACCATCAAGGAATTCATCTCACCGCGGTATGCAGAATTCATCGGGAAGGAGATCCAGACCGCCTACCTCGAGAGCTATTCGGAGTACGGCCAGAACATCTTCGACCGCTACGTCAACTATGCGGACTTCTGGATCCAGGATCAGGAATTCCGGGATCCGAACACCGGGGAAATGCTTGACCGGGCGGCGCTCAACAACGAGCTGGAGAAGATCGAGAAGCCCGCGGGCATCTCCAACCCCAAGGACTTCCGCAACGAGGTGGTGAACTTCGTCCTGCGCGCCCGGGCCAAGCATGACGGGAAGAACCCCTCCTGGACCTCGTACGAGAAGCTGCGGGCCGTCATCGAGAAGAAGATGTTCTCCAACACCGAGGAGCTGCTCCCGGTCATCTCCTTCAACACCAAGGCCAACACCGACGACCAGAAGAAGCACCGGGACTTCGTGGACCGCATGGTGGCCAAGGGCTACACGGAGAAGCAGGTGCGGCTCCTGTGCGACTGGTACCTGCGGGTCCGGAAGTCGTCATGATCCAGATCATCGACCGGCGCTTCGACAGCAAGAACCGCAGTTCCGTGAACCGGACGCGGTTCCTGCGGCGCTTCCGGGGGCAGATCAAGCAGGCCGTCTCGGACGTCATCGACCGGGGCGGGATCAAGGACATGGATTCCGGCAAGAAGGTCCGCATCCCCGGCAAGGACATCGCCGAGCCCCAGTTCGGCCACGGTCCGGGAGGCAGGCGCGAGCGGGTGCACGCGGGCAACGACCGGTACGGCACCGGCGACCAGGTGGACCGCCCCCCCTCCGGGGGCCAGGGCGGCCAGGGGGGGCGCGCCAGCCCCGACGGCGAGGGCGAGGACGCCTTCGAGTTCGCCATCTCCCGGGACGAGTTCCTGGACTTCTTCTTCGACGAGCTGGCCCTGCCCAACCTCGTCAAGCGCCACCTGGCCAGCCTCACCGAGTTCAGGAACGTGCGCGCCGGCCACACCCACACGGGGGTGCCCACCAACCTCAACCTCGTGCGCACCATGCGGGGCGCCACGGGCCGGCGCATCGCCACCCGGGGCCCCTTCACGGACCGGCGCAGGGAGCTGGAGGCGGCCCTGGCCGAGGCCCGGCGCCTCCACGGGGAGGACAGCGCCGAGGCCCGGGACCTCCTGCTGGAACTGGAGCGCCTGGGCCGCCGGCTCTCCGCGGTGCCCTTCATCGACACCTACGACCTGCGCTACAACAACCGGGTGCGCGTGGCCCAGCCCACCACCCAGGCCGTGATGTTCTGCCTCATGGACGTCTCGGGCTCCATGGACGAGCCCAAGAAGAACATCTCCAAGCGGTTCTTCACCCTGCTCTACCTGTTCCTGAAGCGGAACTACGAGCGCATCGAGGTGGTCTTCATCCGGCACCACACCTCCGCCGAGGAGGTGGACGAGGAGCGCTTCTTCCACTCCCGGGAGACCGGAGGGACCATCGTCTCCAGCGCCCTCAGGCTCATGCGCGACATCGCCGCCGAGCGCTATCCGCCGGGCCTCTGGAACATCTACGGGGCCCAGGCCTCGGACGGCGACAACTGGTCCGACGACTCGGAGCCCAGCCGCGACCTGCTGGCCGATTCGATCCTGCCCCAGGTCCAGCACTTCGCCTACATCGAGATCGCCGACACCCCCCAGGTGCTCTGGCGGGAATACGAGACCCTGCTGCCCGGGCACCCCGACTCCTTCGCCATGCGGCGCATCCGTGAGGTGACCGACATCTACCCGGTCTTCCACGACCTGTTCCGGAAGCGGGTGTAGCCATGCTGCCGGGGGGATCGGAGTGGACCTTCGAGTCCATCACGGCCTACGACGAGGCCATCGGCAGGATCGCCCGGGACTTCGGCCTGGACACCTACCCCCACCAGCTGGAGATCATCAGCTCCCAGCAGATGATGGACGCGTACGCCTCGGCGGGCATGCCGGTCAACTACCACCACTGGTCCTTCGGCAAGCACTTCCTGGCCACGGAGAACCGCTACCGCCGCGGTCAGATGGGCCTGGCCTACGAGATCGTCATCAACTCCGACCCCTGCATCGCCTACCTCATGGAGGAGAACACCCTGACCATGCAGGCCCTGGTGATCGCCCACGCGGCCTACGGCCACAATTCCTTCTTCAAGGGCAACCACCTGTTCCGCCAGTGGACCAGCGCCGGCACCATCATCGACTACCTGGTGTTCGCCCGGGACTACATCGCCCAGTGCGAGGAGCGCCACGGCCAGGAGGCCGTGGAGCGCCTCCTGGACGCGTGCCACGCCCTCATGAACCTGGGCGTGGACCGGTACCGCCGCTCCCCGCGGCTCTCCCTCACCAAGGAGCGCCTGCGCCAGAAGGAGCGCGAGGCCTACCTCCAGGCCCAGGTGAACGAGCTCTGGCGCACCCTCCCGGCGCGCCCCGAGAAGGAGAAGCCCGCCGAGGAGCCCCGCTTTCCGAAGGAGCCCGAGGAGAACCTCCTCTACTTCATCGAGAAGAACGCCCCCCTCCTGGAGCCCTGGCAGCGGGAGGTGGTGCGCATCGTGCGCAAGGTGGCCCAGTACTTCCACCCCCAGCGCCAGACCCAGCTCATGAACGAGGGCTGGGCCTCCTTCTGGCACTTCACCCTGCTCAACGCGCTGTACGACGAGGGCAGCGTGGGCGACGGGTTCATGTTCGAGTTCCTCCACTCCCACACCAGCGTCATCCACCAGCCCCCCTACAACAGCTCCTGGTATTCCGGCGTCAACCCCTACGCCCTGGGCTTCGCCATGTGGCGGGACCTCCGGCGCATCTGCGAGGCCCCCACGGAGGAGGACCGCCACTGGTTCCCCGACGCGGCGGGCTCGGACTGGCGGGAGACCCTGCCCTTCGCCATGCAAAACTTCAAGGACGAGAGCTTCATCGCGCAGTTCCTCTCCCCCCGCCTCATGCGGGAGTTCCGGTTCTTCACGGTGGTGGACGACGACAAGGCCCCGCGCCTGCGCATCGGCTCCATCCACGACGAACCCGGGTACGAGGACTTGCGGAGATCCCTGGCGGACCAGTACAACCTCGGCAGCCGCGAGCCCAACATCCAGGTGTGGAGCGTGGACCTGCGCGGCGACCGCACCCTCACCCTGTGCTACACCAACCCCCGGGGCCTGCCCCTGGCCACGGATTTCGAGGCCGTGCTGGAGCACATGGCCTACCTGTGGGGGTTCACGGTGCGCCTGGAGGAGCGGGACGCGACGGGCGAGATGCGGGTGCTGGGGGTCAAGCTCGGGGAGCGGAGGCGGCGGGACTGAGACCCGGTCCGGGGCCCTCGAGGATGGAATTTGCTTTCCCCCGGAAGGCGTGTAGAGTCTTCCTTGTCCCCAGCCCATCGCACTTTTTTGGAGGTTCCCATGAGGAAGTTCCCGCTCATCGCCGCCGTCCTCCCCTGCATCATGGCTTCCGCCCAGTCGCCCACCCCGGCCCAGGCGGAATCCCTGGTGAAGCGCGCGGTGACCTACGCGAAGGCCAACGGCATCGAGAAGCTCATCCAGCAGACCAACCAGTCCAACGGGGTCTTCCACGTGGGCTCGGGCGGGGAGATGTACCTCTTCGTCTACGACCAGGCCGGCCTGTGCAAGGCCATCGGCTTCAACTCGGTGGAACTGGTCGGCAAGGACCGGAGCGGCCTGAAGGACCCGGACGGCAAGATGATCGTCAAGGAGATGCTCGCCCTGGGCAAGGCCAAGGGCAAGGGCTGGGTGGACTACAAGTATCCCGACCCGGTCAGCGGCAAGGTGCTGGCGAAGACTTCCTATATCGAGATGCACGACGGGCTCCTCTTCGGCTGCGGCATCTACAAGCGGTAGGGCACCTACGCCGCGCCAGGCCATGCCGAGCGGCTCCCCATCCCATGGGATTCCAGCGGGGAACCTATTTAATAACAGGTTCATTTAATACCGGGGCTGCACCCCGGTCGACCACCCGGCGCCGGGGCGCAGTGCCTCTGTCCTCTACCCCCCGCGCCAGGAGTCGCCACCATGCCCTTCCACTGCCCCAAAGCCCTCGTCGCCCCCGCCCTGGCCATCCTCGCCAGCCCCCTTTTCGCGGGCACCGTGGAGATCCTCAACCCGACGGCAGGCACCTATACCGTTCAGCGGAACGCGTCCCTGCTGCCGGACAGCCCCGCCGCGTTCCGCACCGCCTGGGACAACCTGCAGCTCCCGACCCACGCCAAGGGCCAGGCCGCGAGCCTCGAAGTGACCACGCCCGGCATTCTCAAATTCGTGCTGAAGGACGGCAGAGGGGATTTCTGCCTGATCAAGGTCCGCACGAAACTCGCCTCGGGAACCCTGGTCAGCACCCTGGAGACCCTGGACCACCGGGCGGCGACGGATGGCGCGCTCAGGCTCGAGCAGGGGAACCGGATCGTCATCACCAAGGCGTTCTTCGAGGAGAAGGGCGAAACCAAGGACGCCCCCGTCGACGGAACGGAAAGGGGCCTTGGCGACTGCAAGGTCTCCGACCCCGAACCCAAGGAAGCCCCCGGCACCTCCTCGACCCCCGATGCCCAGGCGGCCACCGGGCGGTTCCAGCGGGGCCTGCAGGAGGCCCTCACGCGCTGCCGCACGGTCCTCGGCCAGATCAGCCGGCTGGAGACCTCTGTGGAGAAAAGGCTGGCCCTCAAGGGCGCGCCCTCGAACCGGGATGAGCGGGCCGTGGCGAGGGAGACCCGGGTGGATCTCGCGAACGCCCTCCGGGATCTCGACACCGCGGGCGCCCAGTGCCAGTTCGCCCTGGAGCTGGCGGCCGGGATCCCCGGCGACCGGACCCCCGAGGTGGCGGCCCAGTGCGTCACCCTGGAGCAGCTGGAACTGATGCTCCACGCCCAGGAAACCTCGCTCCTCACCCTCGCCGGCGCCCTCGAGGTGGCCAGCCGGTAGTCAGCGGCGCTCCTTCCAGGCCGCGAATTCGGCGGACGTGAGGAACCGCGCGAAGTTCCCGTCGTGAAGGGCGGACAGCTCCGCGTCCACCTCCGCCCGGAACCTGGGGCCGTCGGCCGCCGGGAGCCGGGCGGCGATGGCGCGGATGCGCGCCCCGGCTCCGGTCTCCCCCGCCAGGACCGCCTCGCGCACCGCGGCGCGGATCCCGGCCCGGTAGCGCAGGCGGAAGGGATCGGGCCCGGTCGACCCGCAGGAATGCTCCACCGCGAAGGCGAAGACATCCCGCAGCAGGGCCGGGTCGTTCTCCTCCCACACCGCCCGCATGGCCTGGGCGTAGGCCTGGGCCGGCACGGCGGCGAAGGTGACGGGGACGACCTGCCGTCGCAGGAGGGGCAGGTTCGCCGCCAGGCGCGCGACGCTTCCGCTGGCCTGGGCGAAGGGCTGCAGGTAGGGAAGGTGCACCAGCAGGAAGAAGGACTGCTCGTACGGATCCAGGATCCGGGACGCCGTCCGCAGGATCTGGCGGAAGCACCACTCCACCAGCCTGGGGGCCTCGGGGGGCGCGTAGCGGGTCCCCGGCAGCGCCAGGGGGCCCGTCCTAAGCCGGCCCCCGGCCCCGGGAGCCTCCAGCAGGCCGTCCGTGAGCAGGGCATGGAGGTTCTGCACGGTCACCGGGTCGGCCCCCTCCGCCCCGGCCATCCAGTCGGTGGCGGCCTTGTGGTTGAGGAGCGGAAGGTCCTCCGGGGCCGCCTCCGCCCCGGAGAAGAGGGCCTCAGCCTCAGTCCGGGGGGTGGCGGCCCCATCCAGGCGGGCGGAGTTCCAGGCCAGGTCCGCCAGGAGCGCCGGCCGGCGGGACCGGTCCCCGGCCCGGCCCAGGCCCGCCAGGTGATGGCGGAGTTCCATGGGCAGGTACCAGACCTCGTTGGGCTGGTAGGTGTCCAGGAAGGGCCGGTGGTAGACGGCGGGAGTGCGGTCCGGCCGGAGGACGCGCGCCAGGGCCGCCCGGCCCTCCGGGCTCAGCGGCAGGGACTCCGTCCCCCCGTCCCCCGGGAAATACCGCCGGGCCTGGGTGGCTCCTTCCACCCGGATCCGCCCGTCCTTCACCAGCGGCGCCAGCAGGCGCCGCAGGCGCTGGGGGTCGAGGCCCGCGGCCTCCGGAAGGCCCTCCAGCTCGTGGCGGGCCACTCCCCCCGGCCGCAGGCGCAGGAAGGCCAGGATCCCCTCCTGGCGGGCGGAAGCGGTGGTGGGCGGCTGCATGGGACCCCCGGATTTGATTCAATCTTGATTGAATCGAACGATTCCCTCAAGCCCAAAAAACCACCCTTGATTGAATCAACGATTCAATCAAGGGTGGCGGGTGAATCCATCCGGAGCCCTTAGCGGGCCGGGACGCCTTCGCGGAGGCCGACTTCCTTCAGCGCCGCGGCGAGGAAGCCCACGGTGCGGTCGACGTTGTGCAGCTTCTCAAGGCCGAAGAGGCCGAGGCGGAAGGTCATGAAGTCCGGGCCCTCGTCGCACTGGAGGGGCACGCCGGAGGCGATCTGGTAGCCGGCGGCCACGAACTTCTTCCCGGACTGGATGTCGGGGTCGGTGGTGAAGCTGACCACGACGCCCGGGGCCTTGAAGCCCTCGGCGGCGACGCTGGGGAGGCCGCAGCTTTCCAGCAGGTGGCGGGCCTTGGCGCCCAGCTCGGCCTGCTCGGCGCGCAGCTTCTCGAAGCCGTAGGCTTCCATCTCCTGCATGACGGCGCAGTCCTTGGCCAGGGCGTCGGTGGGCATGGTGGCGTGGTAGGCGTGGCCGCCCTTGAGGAACGCGTCCATGATGGACGACCACTTCTTGAGGTCGCAGGCGAAGCTGGAGCTGGTGGTCTCGGCCATGACGGCCTTGGCCTTCTCGCTCAGCATGACCATGGCGGCGCAGGGGCTGCCGCTCCAGCCCTTCTGGGGGGCGCTCACGATCACGTCCACGCCCAGGGCCTCCATGTCGACCCACATGCAGCCGGAGGCGATGCAGTCCAGGACGAACAGGCCGCCCGCGGCGTGGGTGGCCTCGGTGACGGCCTTGATGTAGCCGTCGGGGAGGATGATGCCGGCGGCCGTCTCCACGTGGGGGGCGATGACGACGGCGGGCTTCTCGGCGGCGATGGCGGCGACCACCTCGGCGATGGGCGTGGGCGCCCAGGGGGACTGCTTGTCGGTCCCCATCCGGTGGGCCTTGAGCACCACGTGGGAGGAGGGGATCGCGCCCATGTCGAAGATCTGGGACCAGCGGAAGCTGAAGAAGCCGTCGCGGATCACCAGCGCCTTCTTGCCGGCGCAGAACTGGCGGGCCACGGCCTCCATGCCGAAGGTGCCGCTGCCGGGGACCAGGGCGACGCCCTTGGCGTTGTAGACGAGCTTGAGGATGCGGTCCATCTCGCGCATGACGAGCTGGAACTTCTTGGACATGTGGTTCAGGGCGCGGTCCGTGTAGACCACCGAGAACTCCATGAGTCCATCGGGATCGATGTTGGGAAGCAGTGCGGGCATGGGAGTCCTCCTTGGAACTAGAGCCAGTTGATGTCGGTGCCGGCAGGGAGATGGGGGGTGAAGATCGAGAGGTACTGGAGGTTCTCCTCCAGGGCGCGGGTGTCGTGGACGATCCCCCGGGGACAGACGTGGACGTCGCCCATCTTCACGGGCTTCCACTCGCCGTTGACGAGGATCTCGCCCTTGCCGCCCACCACGATCACGTACTCGTCGCAGACGGTGTGGAAGTGGGTCCCCACCTGGGTGCCCTTGACGGCCGTGCGCACCATCAGCTGGGTGCGGGGGCAGTCGTACGCCACCACGCTGTCCACGCCCTTCTCGGGCAGGGTGCGCTTGGCGTATTCGTCGCGGAGGTGGAGGAGGATGGACTCGGCCGGGGTCGAATCGATCAGGCCCTTGAGCGTACCGGGTTCATAGGCGGTGAGGGTCATGGCGGTCTCTCCTTTGCGGGGAAGGTTCGATTCTACCGCTTAAATGGCGGCGGGAGCGGTGGGGAGGATGGCGGGGATGACGAAGGCCTGGAGCAGCACCAGGACGATCACCATGCACAGCAGGATCATCGAATACTTGAGCGTCTTGCGGAAGATGTCGGTCTCGTGCCCGACCAGGCCCACCGCGGCGCAGGCCACGGCGATCGACTGCGGGGAGATGAGCTTGCCCATGACGCCGCCGAAGAGGTTGGCGCTGGTGGTGAGGACGGGATTCAGTCCCAGGTGCACCGCGGTGACCTGCTGGAGCTTGCCGAACAGGGCCGCCGAGGAGGTCACGGAGCCGGTGAGGAACACGCCCACGAGGCCGATGACGGGCGAGAAGATGGGGAACGCCATGCCGGTCAGCTGGGCGAAGGCCAGGCCCAGGGTGAAGGACATGCCCGAGTAGTTGGCCAGGAAGCCCAGGCCGATGACCGAGGCCAGGGTGATGAGCGCGAAGCGGAGCTGCTTGAAGGTCTTGAAGAAGACCCGGGTGCCCGTGGCGGGGCTGATGCCCAGGACAACCATGGAGATCAGGGAGGAGATGAACATGGCGGTGCCGGGGGCGATGAGCCAGTCCCAGCGGTAGTTGGCGCCGTACATGGCGGGCTTGGCGACGATGGGGGCGGACTTGAAGACCACGCCGTTCAGCCAGGGCCAGCTCGGGACCATCACGAACCAGTGGTGGGCCTTGGTGCAGTACGCCTTGAAGGCGGGGGTGCCCCAGAGGCCCATGACCACCATGAGGATGAGGAAGGGGGACCAGGCCTTGAAGATCTGGCCGGCGGAATAGGTGCCGGAGGCCGCGGCGTGCGAGGCGGCGGTGTCCTCCTCGAAGGTCCAGGTGGTCGCGGGCTGCCAGAAGCGCAGGAAGATCACGAGGCAGAGCAGCGACACGACGGAGGCCACGATGGCGGGCAGCTCGGGCCCGAACCAGGTGGAGATCGCGAAGGAGGCCGCGGCGTAGCTGACGCCGGCCACGAGGCAGGCGGGGATGACTTCCTTGGCGCGCTTGAAGCCCACCATGACCACCACCATGAAGAAGGGGATGATCAGGGCCATGAAGGCCATGTCGATGCCGACGGCGCGGGCCATGGTGGTGGCGGGGATGCCGGTCACCGTGGACATCATCATGGTCGGCACGCCCACGGGCCCGAAGGGCACGGGCGGGGTGTTGGCCACGAGGCAGATGACGGCCGCCGGCAGGGCCGGGAAGCCCAGGCCGATGAGCATGGCCGCGGCGACCGCGACGGGAGCGCCCTGGCCCGCCACGCCCTCCATGAAGGCGGAGAAGGAGAAGGCGATGAGCAGCGCCTGGATCCGCCGGTCAGGGGACAGGGAGGAGATGGAGCTCTTGATGATCTCGAACTGGCCGCTCTCCACGGTCAGGTTGAAGAGGAACACGGCGGTGAGGATGATCCAGCCGATGGGGAACAGTCCGGTGACCATGCCGAGCGCCGAGGCCGACAGGGCCGCGCTCACGGGCATCCGGTACACGAGGACGCTGATGACGACCGTGATCAGCAGGGTGATCGGCCCCGCCACATGGCCCTTCATGCGCTTGACCGCCAGGGCCCAGAACAGGAAGAAGATGGGGATGGCCACCACCAGGGCCGTCAGGAGCAGGCTCCCGTTCAGGGCGGAGTAGTTCTGGTTCCACTGCATGGTTCAGTCCTTTCACTCACAGGGTTTGGACAGTCCGGTGGAAGGCCCCGCGAGCGGGGACGGAGCCGGAGGTTCGACGAAGGGTCACGAGGCCTCGCAGGAGTGGGTATCACTAATTGATGCACTAGCAGGGATGCGGAAATTAGAGACCCGTAGGTCTTTTGCGTCAAGTCGTTATATTTATAAATTTATAAATGCCGCAGCGAACGCATGGCCCGTCTTGAGAGCCTATTAAAATACCGACCACCTGGTTGGTGCCTGCCCGGAGGCGGAGCCCGGGTCCGGTATTCTCTGGGGGATGTCCCCTTCCACCCCCCGCCCGCACAGTTTCCGCACCACGGCCATCATCATCGCCTGCGCCCTCTTCATGGAGCAGCTGGATTCCACCGTGCTGGCCACCGCCCTGCCCACCATGGCCCGGAGCTTCGCCGTCTCCCCCCTGCACATGAGCGCGGCCCTCACCGCCTACCTCCTGGGGCTCGCCATCTTCATCCCGGCCAGCGGCTACTTCGCGGACCGCTACGGGGCCCGGCGCATCTTCCGGCTGGCGATCCTGGTGTTCACGGCCGGCTCCATCCTGTGCGGACAGGCCGGCAGCCTCCTCTTCCTGGTCTGCGCCCGGTTCCTGCAGGGCATGGGCGGGGCCATGATGGTCCCCGTGGGCCGCCTGGTGCTGCTGCGCACCGTGGCCCGCAAGGACATGGTCTCGGCCATGTCCTGGTTCATGGTGCCCGCCCTCATCGGCCCGGTGGTGGGGCCGCCCCTGGGGGGCTTCCTCGTCACCTACCTCTCCTGGCGCTGGATCTTCTACATCAACGTGCCCATCGGGATCCTGGGCATCTGGCTGGCCACGGTCTACATCGAGGACATCAGGGAGCTGGACCCCGGGCGGTTCGACGTGACGGGCTTCCTCCTCTCCTGCATCTCGCTGTCCTGCCTGATGTACGGCCTGGAGATGGGCAGCCGCGGCGGCGGCATCTCCCTGGGCATGACCCTCCTGATCATCGGCGTCGGCCTGGTGGCGGGGGCGGCCTACGTCCTCCACGCCCGGCGCGCCGCCAACCCCATCCTGGACTTCGGGATGATGCGCATCTCCACGTTCGGAATCTCGGTCATCGGCGGTTCCCTCACCCGCATCACCGCGGGCGCCCTGCCCTTCCTGCTGCCCATGATGATGCAGCTGGGCTTCGGCATGTCGGCGGCCCGGAGCGGCCTCATCACCTTCAGCACCGCCGCCGGCTCCTTCCTCATGAAGATCGCCGCGCCGCCCATCCTGCGCCGCTTCGGCTTCCGCAACACGCTGATGTGGAACAGCCTGATCTCCTCGGCCTTCCTGGCCGCGTGCGCCCTGTTCCGCCCCGGGTGGCCGGTCCTCCTCATCCACGGCGTGCTGCTTCTGGGGGGGTTCTTCCAGTCCCTGCAGTTCACCGCCCTCAACACCGTCGCCTACGCCGACATCTCCCAGCCCCGCATGAGCTCGGCCACCAGCTTCTACTCCACCTTCCAGCAGCTGATGCTCTCCATGGGCATCTGCATCTCCTCGGCCATCCTGGCCCTGGCCATGGCGGTCTCCGGCCACGCCAGCCCCCAGCTGTCCGACTTCTCCGCCGCGTTCCTTGTGGTGACGGCCATCTCCTTCATGGCCTCCCCGGTGAGCGCCCGCCTGCCCCGCAACGCCGGGCACGCCATGAGCGGGCATTCGGACGGGGACGAGGCTCCGCTGGGGATGGAGACTTAGCTTTCTCTAAACGAGAAGGCTGGGTTTCCCCATTTGTTCTTCTTTCGCAGAAGGGAGGCCCCCATACTTCTCCGCATCCAGGAGAACCCCATGACCGCAACCCCCAGCGCCCTTTCCGGCCTGCGCGTGATCGAGCTGGGCCAGCTCATCGCCGGCCCCTTCGCCGCCAAGATGCTGGCCGAGTTCGGGGCCGACGTGATCAAGGTGGAGCCCCCCGAGGGGGGCGACCCGCTGCGCGCCTGGCGCATGATCAAGGACGGCACCTCCCTCTGGTGGCAGGTGCAGTCCCGCAACAAGCGCTCCGTTGCGCTGGACCTGCGCAAGGCCGAGGCGCAGCGGATCGTGCGCGACCTGGTGAAGGAGGCCGACGTCGTCATCGAGAACTTCCGGCCCGGCACCCTCGAGGGCTGGGGGCTGGGGTGGGAGGAGCTGCACGCCCTCAATCCCAGGCTCGTCATGCTGCGCCTGTCGGGCTACGGCCAGACCGGGCCCTACCGGGACCGGCCGGGCTTCGGCGTCATCGGCGAGGCCATGGGCGGCCTGAGGTACCTCACCGGCGAGCCGGGACGGGTGCCGGTGCGCTGCGGCGTCTCCATCGGGGACACCCTGGCGGCCCTGCACGGGGTCATCGGCGTGCTGCTGGCCCTGCGCCACCGGGACGCCGCCGGCGAGGGCCAGGTGATCGACGTGGCGCTCTACGAGGCCGTGTTCAACGTCATGGAGAGCCTGGTGCCGGAGTACAGCGCCTTCGGCGCCGTGCGGGAGGCCACGGGCAGCGCCCTGCCCGGCATCGCGCCCACCAACGCCTACGCCTGCGCCGACGGCTACGCCCTCATCGCCGGCAACGGGGACGGGATCTTCAAGCGCCTGATGGAGAAGATCGGGCGCCGGGACCTGGGCGAGGATCCGGGCCTGGCGGGCAACGCCGGCCGCGCCGCCCGCGCCGCGGAGCTGGACGCCGCCATCGGCGCGTGGAGCCGGGAGCGCAGCCTGGACGAGGTGCTCCAGGCCCTGGACGACGCCCGGGTGCCCTCGGGCCGGATCTACACCGCCAAGGACATCTGCGCCGACCCGCACTACCGCAGCCGCGACATGATCCTCACCACCGCGCTGCCCGACGGCACCCCCCTGGAGGTGCCCGGCGTGGTGCCCAAGCTCTCCCTGACCCCGGGCACCCTGCGCACCCCGGCGCCGGCCCTGGGCGAGCACACCGAGTCCGTGCTGCGCGAGGCGGGCGTCTCCGAGGCGGCCCTGGCCGAGCTGCGCGCCAAGGGGGTGATCGCATGAGCGCCTGGGAAGGCGCCGGAAGGCGCGTCCACCTGCAGGAAGTGGGCACCCGCGACGGCCTCCAGGCCGAGAAGGCCTTCGTCCCCACCGAAGCCAAGATCGCCCTCATCGACGAGCTGTCCCTGACCGGCCTCACCAAGATCGAGGTCTCCTCCTTCACCTCGCCCAAGGCCATCCCCGCCCTGGCCGACGCCGACGCCGTGATGCAGGGCATCCGGCGAGAGCCAGGGGTCGTGTACAGCGCCCTGGTGCCCAACGTGCGCGGCGCCGAGAGGGCCATCCTGGCCCGCACGGACGAACTGAACCTGGTCATGTCCGCCAGCGGGACCCACAACCTCACCAACCTGCGCATGACCCGGGACCAGTCCTTCGCCGCCTTGGCCGAGGTGGCGGCCCTGGCCCGCCCGTCCGGGACCGCGGTGAACATCTCGCTGTCCTGCGCCTTCGGCTGCCCCATGGAGGGGGAGGTGCCCCCGTCCTCCGTGCTGGACTGGTGCGCCCGCTACATCGGGGAGCTGGGCGTGGACCACATCACCCTCTGCGACACCACCGGCATGGCCTTCCCCGGGCAGGTGGCCGGCCTCGCCGGCGCCTTCCGCCAGAGGTGGCCCCAGGCCGAGCTGACCCTGCACCTGCACAACACCCGGGGCCTGGGCCTGGCCAACACCCTGGCCGGGCTGGACGCCGGGGCGGACCGCTTCGACGCCTCCCTGGGCGGCATCGGCGGCTGCCCCTACGCCCCCGGCGCCACCGGCAACGTCTGCACGGAGGAACTGGCCCACGCCCTGGAACTCATGGGCTTCCAGACCGGCCTCGATCTCCCCCGGCTCATCGCCGCGGCCCGCCGGCTTCCGGGTATGCTGGGCCACGAGGTCCCCAGCCAGATCGTCAAGGCCGGCCGCAGGCTGGACCTGCACCCGGTCCCCGCCGATTTCGAAACCATCCGCCAGCGGGCCCTCGCCCGCTAGGTCCGAAGCGAGGAGCGCCACGATGGCCAACGTCTACGTCACCCGCATGCTCCCCCAGGAACCCCTCGACGCCCTGCGCCGCTGCCATGACGTGGACATCAACCCCCACGACCGGCCGCTGACCCGGGAGGAGCTGCTGCGGGAGGTGCGCGGCCGGGACGCCGTCATCACCCTGCTCACCGACACCATCGACGGCGAGGTGCTGGACGCCGCGGGGCCCCGGTGCCGGATCTTCGCGAACTACGCGGTCGGCTACAACAACTTCGACGTGGACGCCGCCACGGCGCGCGGGGTGATCCTCACCAACACGCCCAAGGTGCTGGACGAGGCCACCGCCACCCACGCCTGGGCCCTGCTGCTGGCCGCCGCCCGCCGCATCCCCGAGACCGAGCGCTTCCTGCGCTCGGGCCAGTGGGCCGGCTGGGGGCCCCTGCAGTTCCTGGGCCGGGACGTGGACCACATGACCCTGGGCGTGGCCGGCGCGGGCCGCATCGGCTCGAAGTTCGCGGCCAAGGCGGCCGCCTTCGACATGCGGGTGATCTACCACGACCTCCAGCCGTCGCCCGAACTGGAGCGGACGTGCGGGGCCATCTTCGTGGACAAGGCCACCCTGCTGCGCGAATCGGACTTCCTCTCCCTCCACCTGCCCCTGCTGCCCGCCACCCGCCACTTCATCGGCGCCGCCGAACTGGCCGCCATGAAGCCCACCGCCGTCCTCGTCAACACCGGACGCGGCCCGCTGGTGGACGAGGAGGCGCTCGTCGCCGCCCTGAGGGACAAGGTCATCTGGGGCGCGGGCCTGGACGTCTTCGAGAACGAGCCCCGCCTGACGCCCGGTCTGGCCGGCCTGGAGAACGTGGTCATCGTGCCCCACACGGCCTCGGCCACCTTCCGGACCCGGCTGGCCATGGGCATGACCGCGGTGGACAACGTCCTGAGCGTGCTGGCGGGCAAGCCCCCCCAGACCTGCGTCAACCCGGCCGTGCTCTAGGAGGGTGCCCGCCATGAACGTCCCCCGCGTTGACCTGGCCTCCCTGTCGCTGTTCACCCTGGTGGCGCGCACGGGCAGCATCAGCAAGGGGGCCGGGCTGGCCAACCTGGCGGTGGGGGCCGCCAGCAAGCGGCTGTCCGACCTGGAAGCGACCCTGGGCGCCGAGCTGCTGAAACGGTCCTCCCGGGGCGTGGCCCTCACGCCCGCCGGCCAGTCCCTGCTCCAGCACGCCCACCGCGTCCTCAGCGACGTGGACCTGCTGGTGGCCGACCTTTCCGACTACGCCTCGGGCAGCCTGGGCGTGGTGCGGCTCTGGGCCAACATCTCCGCGGTCACGCAGTTCCTCCCGGGCGACCTGGCTTCCTTCGCCGCCGCCAACCCCGGCATCCGCATCGAGCTGGAGGAGCAGAACAGCTCCGAGATCGTCCTGGCCCTGCTGGACGGCCGGGCCGACCTGGGCATCTTCGCCGACCGCACCCCCGCCCTGGGGCTGCAGGTGCTGCCCTACCGGGAGGACCGCCTGGCCGTGGTGGTGCCCCGCGGCCACCCCCTCGCCCGCAGGCGCTCCGTGCGCCTCGAGGACCTGGTGGACTACGATTTCGTCAGCCTGCCCCGGGCCACGTCCCTGGCCAAGCGCATGAAGACCGAGTCCGAGGCCATGGGCCGCACCCTGAAGCTGCGCATCCAGGTGCGCAGCTTCGACGCGGTGTGCCTGATGGTGGCCGCCGGCATGGGCGTGGCCGTGCTGCCCCGCAACGCCGTCAAGGCCATGGTGGCGTCCCTGGACCTGCGCCTCGTCACCCTGGCCGAGCCCTGGGCTGAGCGCCACCTCCTCCTGGGCCTGAGGGATGTGCGCGCCGCCGCCAAGCCCGTTCGGATGCTCCTGGAGCACCTCAATCCACGATGAAGAGCCTCGCCCCGGAAGGCGCCGCGGACCGGTGGGCCTCGGCCTGGTCCGCCACCTGGTAGCTCATCCCGGGCCGCAGGACGAACCTCCGTCCGTCCTCCAGTTCCGTGTGCAGCTCCCCCTCCAGGCAGAGCAGCACGTGGCCCTTGGAGCACCAGTGGTCCGCCAGGTAGCCGGGGGAATACTCCACCATGCGCACCCGGATGGCGCCGAACTGGCGGGTGCGCCAGAGGGCCCGGCCGGTAACGCCGGGATGCTCGGTGGGTTCCACCTGGGACCAGTCGGTGGCGGCGAAGGGGATATCGGTCATTTGCATCGTCGGTCTCCTTGTTCCATTCTCTGCCTGGAGGAGCTTTTTCATGCATGTCCTGCTCATTTTCGCCCATCCGCGCCGGGCTTCCTTCACCGGGGAGGTGGCCGCGGCCTTCGCCGAGGGCCTGCGGGAGGCCGGGCACACTCTGGAATTCGCCGACCTCTACCAGGAGGGCTTCGACCCCCTCCTGGCCGAGGCCCAGTTCGGGCTGGAGACGGCCCTGGACCCGGCGGCGCTTCGCCCGGCGGACGTGGTGGCGGAGCAGGCGCGGCTGGACCGGGCCGAGGGTCTGGTGTTCTGCTACCCCTTCTGGTGGTCCGACGTGCCCGCCATCCTCAAGGGCTGGTTCGACCGGGTGTGGACCTACGGCTATGCCTACGCCTACGAGGCCGACCGCAGCCGCACCACCCGCCTGCCCGTGCGCAAGGCCCTGGCCCTCTGCCCGGCGGGCCACACCGACGAGAAGCTCGACGCCCTGGGCCTCCGGGAGGCCCACCACCGCGTGATGGTGGAGGACCGCCTGCTGGGCGTGGGCATCCCGGAGGCCCGGCTGGAGCTGCTGGGCGGCCTGTCGGGGAACGCGCCCGAGGTGCGGGCGGAGCTCCTGCTCCGGGCCCGGGAGACAGGCCGGACGTTCTGACCGGAACGGTGGCACAATCGTCCTATCCCCGGAGGCGACCATGAATCGGTTTGAGCAGTGGCTCATGCGGTGCCTGGGTTCCGCCCTGGGCATCGCCGTGGTGAGCTGCGTGGGCGGCACGCCCGCCTACGGGGCCCCCGTGCCCACCTATGGCACGCCGTCGGCCACCTACAGGGTGGGCGGCACCGTCACCGACGCCGCCACGGGCCTGCCCGTCCCGGGCATCCGGGTGGACTTCCAGGGCGCCACGGCCAGGTCGGGCGCGGACGGCGTCTTCTCCTTCACCTGGACCGGCTGGTACTGCCCGTCCTGCCCCCTGACGGCCACCGATGTGGACGGCGCCGCCAATGGCGCCTACAGCCAGGCGACGGTCACCCTGAACCTCGTCCAGACCGCCCCCGGGGACGGCAGGTTCTTCTATGGCGCCTGGGAGCAGGAGGGCCTGGCCATCAAGCTGGCCAGGCCGTGAGGCCCTGGCTCCGGCGCGCCCTGCTGCCGTCCTTCCGGCGCCTGGAGGCGCGGCACCATCGCCTCTCCTACCTCTTCGTGGAGCTCACCCGGGCCTGCAACCTGGCCTGCCGGCACTGCGGCAGCGACTGCACCCGCGACGCCACCGCGCCGCCCCTGCCCCGGGAGGCGGTGCTCCGCGCCCTGGAGGGCATCGCCGCGGCCCAGGACCCCCACGGGGTCATGGTGGTCCTCTCCGGGGGCGAACCCCTCTGCTACCCCGGCGTCTTCGACCTGGGCGCCGCCATCCACCGGCTGGGCTTCCCCTGGGGGATGGTCACCAACGGTCTGGCCTGGGGCCCGCAGGCCTTCGCCTCCGCCAAGGCCGCGTCCATGGCCAGCGTCACCGTGAGCCTGGACGGCTTCGAGGAGGACCACGACTGGCTCCGGGGCCGGGAGGGCTCCTTCCGCGGGGCCCTGGCGACCCTCAAGGGCCTGCTGGCGGACCCCTTCTGGCAGGCCCTGGACGTGGTGACCTGCGTGAACCCCCGCAACCTGCCCCGGCTGGAGGCCTTCCGGACCTTACTCATGGAGGCCGGCCTGAAGCACTGGCGCATCTTCACCATCGACCCCATCGGCCGCGCCGCGGAGGATCCCGCCCTGCTGCTGGCGGCGGAGGAATTCCGGACCCTCATGGAGCGCATCGAGGGCTTCCGCGCGCGCGGAGGCCTGGACGTGGTCTACGCGGAATCCGGCTTCCTGGGCCGCTTCGAGTGCCGGGTGCGGGACCAGCCCTACTTCTGCCGCGCGGGCATCAACATCGGCGGGATCATGGTGGACGGGGCGGTCCTGGCCTGTCCCAACATCGACCGCCGGTTCGCGCAGGGCAACATCCACCGGGACGCCTTCATGGACGTGTGGAACACCCGCTTCCAGGCCTTCCGCGACCGGAGCTGGATGCGCCAGGGGGACTGCTCCGCGTGCGGAGAGTGGGGCCTGTGCCAGGGCAACGCCTTCCACCTGTGGGAACCCGGGGGGCGGGCGCCGAAGGTCTGCCACCACCGGAGGTTCGGGCTCAACTAGCTAGGTGTGGGCGATTTCCGCCACGACGCAGTTGCCGTTCCCGAGGTACTCCACCCGGTCGAAGGCCTCCCACTTGGCCAGGAGGATGCCCCGCCCGTGGCTGTCGAACATCCGGCCCGGGTTGACGCCCTCGAAGTCCTGCCAGTGAAACCCTTCGCCCATGTCCTGGATCCGGATCCGGGTGGCTGCGGCCAGGCGCGTCAGGGTGACCTCCACCCGCCGCTTGCGGTTCCGGGGAAGCTCCTGGCGGCGCTCGATCTCGCCCGCCCATTCGTGGGAGGCGATGAGCTCGGTCTTCTCCTCGTAGGTGATCCCCAGGTTGCCGTGCTCCACGGCATTGACCAGCAGCTCCAGGATCCCGGTCACGGAGCGCCTGGGATCCGGGCAGGCCTTGGCCAGCAGCGCGGCCAGGTCCCCGCACTGCTCGAGGGTGTGCACGTGGAAGACGCCCCGGCGCACCAGGCCCATGGCGGCGCGGATGCTGTCGAGTTCGGCGTAGAGCTTCTTCCTCGTCTCGAATTCCCGCACCGCCGAGTCCACCACCTGGACCACCATCCGGGGGTCGAGCGGCTTGACCAGGTAGTGCAGCGCGCCGGCCTTCAGCCCCTCCCGGATGTCCCCTTCGCCGTCCAGCGCCGTCTCGAGCACCACGGGGATGTCCTTGAACCCCGGGGTGGCCTTCATCCGCTTGAGGACCTCGAGCCCGTCCATGCGGGGCATGAGGCGGTCCAGGAGCACGGCGGCGAACCCGGAATCGTCGCCCAGGATGTCCAGGGCCGCGAGCCCGTCGCCGGCCAGGGTGATGTCGTAGCCCTCCCGCGCCAGCGTGCCTTTGAGCAGGGACGAGGTGAGGTCGTCGTCTTCCACGATCAGGATCTTCGGACGGGGCATGGAACTCCTCCGGGGAGCGGAGTGGGCGGCCTTGGATGTGGAAGGACCGGGTCGACGCCCATCATCGCAGAGGCTGGCCCCTCCAGCGGGAAATCCGGCCCGGGGGCGGTTGGCCATCCGCGCTGATACACTTCCCGGAACCCACCTATGGCCGAACCCCGGACCCCCATGAAGATCCTTTGCGCCTCCGACATCCACCTGGGCCGCCAGCCCAGCATGAAGGCCTTCCCCGGCCGCGCCCTGACCGCCCGGTCCGCCTGGGACTTCGTGGTCGACAGCGCCATCCGGGAGCGAGCGGACCTCCTCGTGCTCGCGGGCGACGTCGTGGAGCGGGACAACCGCTACTTCGAGGCCTGGGCCCCCCTCAAGGCCGGCGTCCTCCGCCTCCTCCAGCACGGCCTCACCATCGCCGCCGTGGCGGGCAACCACGATTCCGAGATCCTCCCCAGGCTCCTCGACGACCTCCGGCGGGACCTGGACCCCGCCCAGGCCGCGCGTTTCCTGCTCCTGGGCCGGAAGGACGGGGTCATGGGCGTCTGGACCGAGGCGGCCGTCACCCTCGGCGGGGAATCCCTGCGCCTCGTGGGCTGGTCCTTCCCGGCGCCCCTCCATTCCGCGGACCCCTTCTACGCCTTCCCCGCCGTCCCCGACGACCTCCCGACCCTGGGCATCCTCCACGGCGACCTGGACAGCCCCCGGAGCCCCTACGCCCCCTTCACGTCCGCCGCCCTGCGTTCCCGGCGCATCGACCGGTGGGTCCTGGGCCACATCCACGCCCCCAGCGCCCGGGACAAGGCCCCCTTCTACTGCGGCTCCCCGATCCCCCTCCGGGCCAGCGAGACCGGCGCCCACGGCTGCTGGACCCTGACACTTGCCGGCGGCGCCTTCTCCAGTCCCGTCCTCGTGCCGGCCCCCATCCGCATCGAGGCGCTGGAGGTCGCCCTCACCCGGGACGACGCCAGCGAGACCGCGGTGCAGTCCGCCATCCTGCAGGGCATGCGCGAACGCATCGGGCGCTGCCGGGAAGCCGATCCGCGCCTGGAAGGAGTGCTCTTCCGGGTGCGCCTGACGGGGGAATCCGACGCCCCCGCCCCGCGCGCGCCCGAGGAGTTCACCACCACCCTCGACGGTGTCCAGGCCGCCATCCATGGCGACGTGGAGAACCTCGTGCGGCGCCCGGCGAGCCTCGAGGCCTGGCTCACGGACAAGGGCGCCCGGGGCATCCTGGCGCGCCTGATCCAGGACCTGGACAAGGGAAGCGTCCCTCCCGGCGAATGGGGCGGCCTCCTCGACGAGGTCCTCCAGCTCGAACGGGAAAGCCGGTCCTCCGGGGCCTACCACGGCCTGGACGCCCGCTGGATGGACGAGACAACCGCCGCCCCGGACTGGCACCTCGCCCTGCTCCAGCGCGTCTGCCTGCGCCTGTTCAACGGGATGATCCCCGCGGAGACCCCCCATGCCTAGCTTCCGCTTCGAACGGGTGGACCTGGACGCCTTCCGGGGATTCGCGGGGATGGGCTTCACGGTGGAGCGCCTCGCCCCGGGCATCGTGGTCGTCCACGGCCCCAATGGCGCCGGGAAGAGCTCCCTGGTCCAGGCCATGGAGCTCCTCCTGTGGGACCAGGCCAAGGCCCCGGAAGGCACCATCCTGCATGCCCAGGTGCGCCTGGGGGACCTGTCGCAGGAGCGGAGCCGCCTCCAGGACCGCCTGGTCGCCAAGGCCGGCGCCCTGCCCGCGCAGCCCTCCCCCTGGTCCGGGGCCTCCACCCGCGAGCGCTACCGCCTGTCCCTGTCCGACCTCCTCCAGAGCAGGGAGGCCAACCAGGCCTTCGGCGAGCAGCTGCGCCAGGAGATGCAGGGCGGCGTGGACTTCCAGAAGCACCGCGCCGACCTCAAGCCCCTGGCCGCCTTCTCCCGCAGGGCCGGCGCCACCGAGGCCTTCGAGCAGGCCAGGGCGGCCCTCCAGGAGAAATCCAGGGAACAGGGGGCCCAGGAATCGCTGGAAGAGGAGATCCGGGCCCTGGAGGCGGAAGCCGCCACCCTGGACGCGCACGCGGACCGGGAGCGCGCCCTGGCCGCCCTCGACCAGGCCCTGGAGTCCCTGGAGACCCTCCTGGCCCAGGATGCCGCCCTCGAGCCGTTCCAGGCCCGCGAAACCCTCCTCGCCGGCCTCCGGGAGCCGGACGAGACCGCCTTCCGGGACCTGCGCGCCTCCCGCGACGCGGCCGCCACCCAGGTCGCCAGCCTCCAGGACCAGCTGGAGAAGGTGGACGGCGGCCTCGCCCCTCTCGACCTGCCCCCCGGCCTCCGGAAGGACCACGCCGAGGCCGCCCGGAACCTCGCCGGCGCCCTCAAGGATGCGCAGACGGAAGCCAGGGACCGCGGCCGGGCCCACCGCGAGGCCGCAGCCGCCCTGGACGACTGGCGGCAGGCCAACCCCTGGCTGGGCGCCCCGGTGGACCAGCTCCCGTCCCTCTCCCCGGACGTCCTGGAGCGCACCCGGGCGTTGGCCCGGAAGTTCGAGCGGAGCCAGAGCCTGCTCCATGCCCTGGACCAGGTCGCCTCCACCCTCGGCCCGGAGGAGACGGCCCTGTCCGCCGGAACCCTCGCCTCCGCCACCCTGATCCTGGAGCAGTGGCAGGACAAGCGCGCCACCCTGGAGGCCCTGGCCAGGCTCCCGGACGGCAAGGGACGCTGGGGCGCCTTCGCCTGGGCCCTCATGGCGGCCGGGCTGCTGGCCGGCGCCGCGGCCCTCGTCCTCGCCCGGGGCGCCCCGCCCCGGGTCCTTTCGATCGCCGCGGCCCTGCTCCTTCTCGCCCTCGCTGCCATCGGCCTCCGGACCCCGGCCTCCCAGGCCGAGAACCCGGACGCCCTCCGGCAGGGCCTGGCGACCCTGCAGGACCAGTACCTCGCCCTCGGCCTGCCCGGCCTGACCCCCGCGGCCTGGGCCCCGGCGGACATCGCCGTGCTCGCCCGGAAGGTCCGGGACGAGGCGGCCAAGGGGACGGGACTCGCGAAGCTGAACCTGACCCGCAACCAGGTCCGCGCGAACGCCGAAACGGAGCGGGGAACCTGGAAGGCCCTCCTCGCCGAGGCGGGTGACCTGGCCCGCCAGCTCAACCTGCACCCCGAACCGACCGACGCCTTCGGGGGCTACCTGGAGATCCTCGCCCGGCGACTCGAGCAGGGCCTGGCCCTCCGCGGAACGGTGGCGACGGCCGGAGAGCTGGAAGCCGAGGCTTCCCGGCAGCTCGCGTCCCTCCTGGCCAAGGCCGCCACCCTGCTCGAGGCCTTCCGCCGCACCCCCGGCCCGGATCCCGCGGCCGCGCTGGCGGTCCTCGCGGACGACCTGGACACCGCCCTGCGTCTGCACGGCGAACGCCTCACCCTCGTGAAGACGCTGGACGCCTTGGGGCGTAGCTCCCCCCAGGCGGACCTGGACGCCTTCCTCGCCGCCCGAGGCCTGGCCGAGCACACCTTCCAGGAGGCCTGGGACACCCGCCGGCTCTGGCACCCCCTCATGACCGCCCGCCTGGGCCAGCTCAGCCTCGTGGAGACCCTCTTCAAGCGCGATGGACACTGGACGCCGGAATTCCAGGCCATCGCCGACCGGCGGGAAGCCCCCCTCGCCGACCGCCGGGACCGCCTCGCCCGGGCCCGCGCCCAGGTCCGGACCGACCTTGCGGCCGCCCGCGAAACCCTCCGGAAGATCGCCGCGGCCCGCGAAGCCGCCCTCCTCAAACAGGCCACCCTGACGCGCCTCACGGGCGAAACCACCCTGGCCGCCCTCATCCTCGCCCGGGACCAGGCCGCCCAGAGACTCGAGGATCAGCGGATCAGGGACCTCGAAGGACGGACCCTGGCCAGGCTCATCGACCGCCTGGAAGAGCGCGGAGCCGACGAGGACCTCAAACCCCAGCTGCGCCGGGCCTCGGACCTCTTCCAGGCCTTCACCGGGCACCGCTATGTGCTGCGGTTCGAGAACGCCGCGTTCGTGGCGCGGGAGGGCGATCGCACCCGCCCCCTCGACCAGCTCTCCGAAGGCACCCGCCTCCAGCTGCTGATGGCCGTGCGCCTGGCCTACGTCGAACACCAGGAGGGTCCGGACGGCATCCAGCTGCCCCTCTTCCTGGACGAGGTCCTGGCCAATTCCGACGACACCCGCGCCCAGGCCATCCTCGAAGCCATCCAGGTGATGGCCGGCACCGGCCGGCAGATCTTCTACTTCACCGCCCAGCAGGACGAGGTCGCCAAGTGGCGGCGCCTCGGGCCCCGAGGCATCCAGATCCTCGATCTGGCCGAGGTGCGCAACCTCGGGGCGCGCCGTCTGGCCCCCCTGCCCGCCGTGGACCTCACCCGGCCGCCCATTCCCGACCCCGGGGAGGACAGCCTGCTGGGCTACGCCAGGCGCCTGGGCGCCGCGGGCCCATCCCTGTGGACGCCACTCAGCCAGCAGCACGCCTGGCTGGCCTTCGCGGAGGGCCAGCAGCGGTCCCTGCATCTTCTGCTCCAGGGCGGGTTCGAGACCGTCGGGCAGGTCAGGAACTTCCTGGGCACCCCAATCACGCCGGAGAAGGTCGCCCTCCTGACGACGATCGAGATCCTGGAACAGGCCCAGGCTGCCCTCCAGGCGGCCCGCCCCAGGCCACTGTCCCCTGCGATCATCGAAGCCGCGGAGATCCCGAGGTTCGGCGACATGGCCGGCGTGGCCGCCGTCTTCAGGGAATGCGGCAACGACCCCCGGGCCCTTCTGGACAGCGTCATTCCGGGGGTCGGCCCGGCCCGGAAGGAAAGCCTCAGGGACTGGCTGCAGAAGGGCGGCTACCTAGTCGACGCCGAGGAACCTGCGGAGGAGATCCTGGCCCGGTTGAAGGGTCGGTACGCCTCCCGCCTGGGCCTGGAGGAGAGGGGCTGGAGCGCCGTGGAACGGTTTCTTCTTGCGCAATCCCCGCACCGGGAGGCCGGGGCTCCTTGACCCGATCCTCATCTTCCCTGTCTGGAAGGCGATTGGGGCTCCGGACCTTCTGCCGTCGCAGTCCCGCCGAAGCTGTCCGCCGGGTGCCCTGGGCGGAATCCGGGGCGATCAGAATGCGAGGTGGACGCGGAGGGCAGAAAGCGTCACGGGCCCCCGGTCGGCGTTGTAGCCCGGGTTCCAGCACCGCTGAAGGTCCAGGCTGGCGGTGCAGTGCGTGCCCATGGCAAGGGCGTAGGTCGCCTCGGCGATGCGCTCCGGGTTGTAGGTGAGCCGGCCATCGCCCAGCAGGAACCCGAGTCCGCCCGCAGCAAGGTAGGCGCGGTGGTCCGGACTCAGCCCATTCTGGACAAAGGCCAACCCGAAGCGGTCCCGGGGGCGGCCCCAGCGGGTGCCCCTCTGGGAAAGCCCGGCGGAGAGGGATCGGTCCGCCTCCGTGAAGGCCCAGGACTCGGTGCGGCCATCCGACCAGCTCCAGCGGGCGAAGCAGCCTACGTCGGGAGTGACGGCCTGTTCGGCGTTGAGACCCCAGCCCCGTTTCCTCCGGCCATTTGCCCGGGTTGCGGTGATGTCCGGGGGGTTGGCCTCGGCCAGGCTCATCCGGTAGTCCCCCATGTGGGCGGTGTTCCGGAAGACCATCCCCCGAAGTGCTCCGGGAAGGCCGCCGAGGGTGTGGTCGTGCTCCACCTCCATGGCATCGCCGTGGGCACGCGCAAGGGCGTGGTCCATCTCCAATTGATTGGCCTCCAGGGGTTCGGCGAAGCGGCCATAGCGGACCGCCCACGCGTCCCAGAACAGTTCCACCGCACCGCCCCAGGTGTAGCCACGGGTGTCGGCGGGGTAGTCCCAGGCCCCATGGCCCATGAGGGTCCAGTTCAGGAACTGGGTGCGGGGGTCATGGGCGTAGGTGTTGTTGTCGAAAAGATCCATGACGCTTACCTTGCCGGCGTGCAGCACCAGACGGCGGGAAGAGCGGGAGCCGGGAAGCTGGTGGGCGTCGTCCTCCACCTCCTGAGGCTCCCCACCCAGGTCGAGGGTCTGGCGCACCAGGAAGCGGGCCACGGAAGCCCGGAACTGGGGGTTGCCGACCCGGTAGGTTTCGCCGTTGGGGGCCCCGGCCATGCCCAGGACACTGCTGACCCCCTTTCCGGCGGCACCTTCCACGTCCAGATAGAGCTCGGTGCCCTTGAGAGGCCGCCAGCCGGTCATGAGGGTGGTGGTGAAGGACGTGGCCCATTCCCGCCCCGGGCGGAGGGAATTGGGGCCCCGGTAGGGGGAAGGGAAGTCCCCATGGGTCTGGGTGACGGCGGTGGCCTGGGCATGAACCTGCCAGGCACCGGGGTCCCCGGCGATCAATCCGGGCAGCGAACAGCAGAGGGCGAACAGGAACTTCATGGGCGCTTCCGTGATCTGGGATCAGCTCCCGCGTGGAGCCGATGGAATGGGCGGTGCTGCAACCGGGCCCAGGGCCGCGGGGGTTCCGCGATCGAAGGGCAGCTCAGAATCGCAATTTCCCTTCCGGAGTCCAACACGTCAGCCTAGCCCGCGTCTCCTCGGGCCGGCCAGTTAAGATTCCGTCAAGGATCCAGGTCAAACCCCTGCGCTTGGCGAACTCGATGCGGTACGAGATCGTGGGAACTTCATTTTCGATTCTGAAAGCGCGCGATGCCCCGAACCGCCATCCTCTGCTTCTGCCTGCTCGCCTTGGCGTGCAGGTCCCCGCTTGCCACCTTGAAGGCCGTGGAGGGCGGTCCATCCATCCGCCTGGCAAGGGTCTCGGTGGAAGATCACAGCCGCCAGCTCAAGCGCCTGAAGCGGCAGGGGCCCGAGGAGGCCAACACTCCGGAGGCACGGCGCAAGGCGCTGGACGACCACGGCCTGTGGCTGGAATCGACCTTCCGGGAGGAAGCTGCGGCGTGCGGCATCGCGGTCCGGCCGGACGCGCCCTATCGCCTGGAACTCGTCGTGACCGACCTGGGCGAGATCCGCACCACGTACATCCTCTACGGCATCGCCTCCGGAGTGGCCTGGGGAGTCGGCACGGGCCTGCTGGTGCACAACACCCGCCTGGCCGTGGGGCTCGGCGGTTACGAGCTGCTGGAGGAAAGCGCCTTCTGGATCGGAGGGAGCGCCCTGTTCGGTTCCTTCTCCGCGCCGGCCGTGCTCGAAGCCAGGCTCTTTGCCCCGGGTGACGTGAAGCCCTTCTGGACGGAAACCTACTACGTGCTATCCGGACGATCCCTGATCCGGGAACTGCCCGAGCCGGCAAGGGCCGACCGCGCCATCCAGCTCAGGGCTTCCCTCCAGAAGGCGATCCTGAAGCTGCTGGAGGATCTCGAAGCCATCCCGGGATTTCCCGCCCGCACCCGGGACCACCTGACCGGCGGACCCGCTTCATTCATCAGGCAGGCCCTGGTTCCGGAAAAGCCCCCGGCGCAACCACCCGCACCTTGACCGGCCGGACGTGGCAGGGCCAGGGCCCGCCCTGGACCGCCATCAGCAGGGGAGGCAAAGGATGCGACCGGGAGGTTCCGGAGCTTGTACTGGAGGGTCGCCGGGTCCCCATGATCCGCGAGGGTCGGGAACCCCTGCCGGACCGGGTCCCATCCACGGTGGCCGCGCAGGAACAGGAAGGCCCCCGGAACCGGCGGGGGCCTTTTCCTCCTGGAACTGGCGGAGAGTGGGGGATTCGAACCCCCGATAGGCTTTGGACCTATACACGATTTCCAGTCGTGCTCCTTAAACCACTCGGACAACTCTCCTGCGGTGTTTCCCTACTTGCGCGGGACTTGACAGGCTAACACGGGGACCGCCCTGGGCCAACCCTGGAATGTGGAGGGGAGGCCTCCGGACGGGCGCAATAATTATTTTATCCATACTTTTCCCAGTCCCCGGCCTCCCCTGGCCTCCATGTTCCCTGGCCGCAGGGGGAAGTGCGGTATGCTCTCGTGAACGCAATACGCCGGGAGGTAGTGTGGCCAAGCTCGATCTGGTCATGTTCGAGGAAGAGTACAAGCAGCTCCAGGAGATCATCGGCCGCCTCCAGGTGGACTCCAGCAGCAAGGTCGTCTTCCTCGTCGACAAGAATGGACAGCAGATCGCCGCCAGCGGCGATGTGCGGAGCATCGACGCCACCAGCCTCGCCTCCCTCACCGCCGGCAACGTCGCCGCCACGGACGGCCTCGCCAAGTTGATCGGGGAAAAGGAGTTCAGCCTGCTCTTCCACGAGGGGGAGAAGGACAACCTGCACATCTCCATCGTGGGCAAGCGCGGCATCCTGGTCGTCATCTTCGACCAGTCCTCGAGCCTCGCCCTGGTCCGCCTGCGGGTCAAGAAGTCCAGCCGGGAGCTGGCCGAGATCTTCGAGAAGGTCGAACAGCGTGCCCAGGCCACAGCCGATGAATCCTCCAATTTCGAAAGCCCCTTCTCCGAGATCACGGATGAGGACATTGATAAACTGTTCGGCGACTGAGCCAGGCCCCCTCGGACACCCACGATGACATTCATCAATTACGCATCCAGAGAGATCAACTGCAAGATCGTGTACTACGGTCCCGGTCTCTGTGGCAAGACGACGAACATCCAGTGGATCCACGAGCAGGCCAACCCCGAGAAGCGGGGCAAGCTCGTCAGCCTGGCCACGGAGACCGACCGGACCCTCTTCTTCGACTTCCTGCCCCTGGACATGGGGATGGTCAAGGGCTTCAAGGTCCGCTTCCACCTCTACACCGTGCCCGGCCAGGTCTTCTACGACGCGTCCCGCAAGCTCATCCTGCGGGGCTGCGACGGCGTGATCTTCGTCGCCGACAGCCAGAGGCCGCGCCTGGAGGCCAACATCGAGTCCATTGCCAACCTCGCCACCAACCTCAAGGACAACGGCTTCGACATCCGCACCATCCCCTACGTCCTCCAGCTCAACAAGCGGGACATGCCCACCGCCGCCCCCCTGGGGGAGATGGAGGACCTCCTTCGCTTCCGCAACGAGCCCATGATCGAGGCCGTGGCCAGCAGGGGCCAGGGCGTGATCGAGACCCTGAAGGCCTGCGCGAGGCAGATCCTCATGGAGCTACAGAGGAGTTGATTCCTGGCTGGGATTCTGTAAAATATAATTTCACGCTTTCCGGCGTAGCTCAGTGGTAGAGCAATCGGCTGTTAACCGATGGGTCGGGGGTTCAAATCCCTCCGCCGGAGCCAAAAAAATGGGCCCAATGGGCCCTATTTTTTTGGCTCCGGCGGAGGGATTTGAATCACTGAATTGCTGGCAGGTATGCGCCGGGAATGCCAGCCCGGGGGGCTGGCATTCCCGATCAGCGCCGTGCCAGCAATTCGTGCGGGAGGCTGCCCCAGCCCGATGGAACCTTCCCGGGGGCCAACCAATGGGCCCTATTTTTTTGGCTCCGGCGGAGGGATTTGAATCACTGAATTGCTGGCAGGTAGGCGCCGGGAATGCCAGCCCGGGGGGCTGTCCTTCCCGATCAGCGCCGCGCCAGCCATTCGTGCGGGAGGCCGCCCCAACCCGATGATACCTTCCCGGGGGCCACCCTTGGGTGCAGGGGGGCGGTGAATCCCGGATGATGCCCGACGACACTGAGTAGTCCCCACTGCGGACAATTACACTTCCCCATCGGCTTGCCCATTCCGGGATAGCCAAGGGGACTCAGATGTCGGCACGGTACCCCATGGCCACCTGGCCTTGGGGAAGGCGGTGCCATGGGTCGGGTCACGGATCAGCAGGTGAGGCGTTTGAACGAGGAAATGGCGAAGCATGGCCAGGTCGGCAGGGCGGCGATGATGGCCAATATGGACCGTAAGACGGCGCGGAGTTACATACGGGCCAAGCAGTTTCCTTCGGAGATGCCGACGGAACGGGCCTGGCAGACCCGGGCGGATCCGTTCGCGGCGGACTGGCCGGAGGTTGCTGGCCGCCTAGCCGAGGCCCCGGAATTGGAGGCCAAGGGCCTGTTCGAGCACCTGATGCGCCAGCGGCCAGGGGTCTACCAGGAGGGCCAACTCCGGACCTTCCAGCGGCGGATCCAGGTCTGGCAGGCCCAGTTCGGCCCCGACAAGGAGGTGTTCTTTCCCCAGGACCACGTGCCGGGCGAAGCCATGCAGACGGATTTCACCTGGGCAACGGAGCTGAACGTGACGATCCATGGCGAGCCGTTCCCCCACATGCTCTGCCATGTAGTGCTGCCCTACTCCAACTGGGGCTGGATCACCGTGTGCCAGTCGGAGTCCATGCTGGCCCTGCGGCGGGGGATCCCGGCGGCCCTGGCCCAGCTGGGCCGGATCCCACTGTTCAGCCAGACCGACAACTCCACTTCCGCGACCCATAAGATCGCCGCCAGCGCTGCGGTCGAGGTGGAGATCACGGGGTCGGGAGAGGAGAAGTCCACGATTCACAGGACCCGCAGCCGGAAACCCCGGGCCTATAACGACGACTACTGGGACATGATGACCGGGCACTACGATGTCCAGGTGCGGACCATCAGCGTGGGCAAGTCTGAGCAGAACGGCGACGTGGAAGCCTCGAACAATGCCCTCAAGCGGCGCCTGCACCAGCACCTGCTGCTGCGCGGCCACCGGGATTTCCCTTCGGTGGAGGCGTGGGAAGCCTGGGCCCAGGGGGCCTGCGTAATGGCGAACGCCCGCCGCAAGCGGGTTCCCGAAGAACTGGCCGCCATGCGGCCCCTGCGGGTGGAGGCGTTCGCCGAGTTCGACGAATGGCGGATCAAGGTAAGCGAGGAAAGCACCCTGCTGGTGAAGCGGAACACCTACTCGGTGCCTCCGAAGTTGCTGGGCAAGTGGGTGCGGGTGCGGCTCTACGAGATGACGCTGGAGGTCTGGTTCGCAGACCGGCGGTTGCTGGTGATCCCCAGGCTGCTGGGGGAGTACCGGACCCGCATCGACTACCGCCACGTGGTCAAGGCGATGCTCAAGAAACCGGGCGCCTTTGCCCAATACCGGCACCGGGCGGACCTGTTCCCGGGGCCGGTCTGGCACCAAGCCCTGGAAGCTCTACAGAAGGGACTGGGCGAGCGCCGGGGCGAAGTGGCCTACCTGCGCAACCTCAACCTGGCCGCCGAGGAAATGGAGTGCGATGTCGAGGCGGCCCTGGTGCTGCTGATGGCGGAGGGCATCATCCCGGAGCCGGCGCGCGTGCAGGACCTGATGGGGCTGGGTAGACCCACCGAGATTCCGGACATGCCGGCCCTGGTGGTGGACCTGGGCGGGTTTGACGCGTTGCTGACGGAGCGGCTGGAGGAGGCGGTATGAGCAAGGAAGCGCGTCGGCAACTGGGGGACATGCTGCGGGAGCTCAACCTGACCGGGGTGGCGGCGACTTACGGGGAAGCCGGGAAACGGGCTGAGAAGGAGGGCTGGGCTTTCGATCGGTTCCTGCACCACCTGATGGAACTGGAACTGGAGCAGCGGCGCCAGAAGCGCCTGGAACGGGTACTCAAGGCCGCCAAGCTCCCGGTCGGCAAGACCCTGGCCACCCTCAAGCAGGACCTCCTGCCCGTGAAGGTCCGCCGGCAGATGGCGACCCTGATCGAAGGCGGGTTCGTCGACCGGGGCGAGAACCTGCTGGCCTTTGGCCTCCCGGGCCGGGGCAAGACGCACCTCGTCTGCGCTCTGGGGGCGGAATTGATCCAGCGGGGCTACAAGGTGTATTTCACGCCAGCCTACGCCCTGGTCCAGCGCCTGCTGATCGCCAAGCAGGGCCTGGGCCTGGAGCGCGAGATGCGCCGACTGGACGCATTCGACGCGATCATCATCGACGACATCGGCTATATCCAGCAGACCCGAGACGAGACCGAGGTTCTGTTCACCCTCCTGGCTGAGCGCTATGAGCGGCGTACCGTGATCATCACCTCGAACCTGGTGTTTTCCCAGTGGGACCGGATATTCAAGGACCCCATGACGACGGCGGCGGCCATCGACCGAATCATCCACCACTGCGTGATCCTGGAACTGAACGGCACCAGCTACCGGGCCGATGCGGCCAAGGCACGGATGCCCCAGCCTGAGGAATCCGCATCAGCCTGACCCCCCCCCAGACCCCCCCGGCGCCGGTCCCTGCTCGGGCGCGGATTTCCCATGGAAGGCGGGGCCCCTCCCATGGAAAACCGCAAAGGGCGCGGTTTCCCACGGGCCCCGCCCCCCGTTCCACGGGAAACCCGCCTCCCTCGGCCTGCGGCTGAAAACCGCATGCGCGGTTCCCACAGGGTCCGGCGCCAAGGGCGCAGCAGCAGCAGGTGTCCATTTGTAATTGTCGTCGGGTCTGCTTTTACCACCCGTGCCCATGGCGATGCCAGGGAAGAACAGGTAAGCCAGCGGCTCCGCCGCGGCCCTGGCGATGGGGAATTGTAATTGTCGTTGGGCCGGAATTTACCTCATCTGAAATTCGACCGAGGGCACACGATTGCCTCACGTAATGACCCGACCGAAATTCCAAGTCCAAGCGCCCAAGAACTTGGTAAGCCGGCTGCTACGCAGCGGCCCCTCGATGGGGAATTGTAATTGTCGTCGATGGGGAATTGGCGTTGACGTCGGGCAGGATGATGGAATTCCGAGCCCGAATGAACGGGATCATGGTTTGCCGTCCAAACCGGCCCGGCAGCGCCTCCGGAGGCCGGGGTCCGTCGTCATCCGGCATGCCGCACGTGGACGTGCTGCACGGTTGCTGTCATTTTCTAGGTTCAAGGTCCTGATGTATTATTCAGGGAACTGTCTCAACCTAAAGGGAAGGGGTGGCGACATGGGCTTCGCTTCCAGGTTCATGCTTTGCACTTGCGTGCTTGCATCACTATCCTGCCAACCTGTTCACGTTGAAACCCGGAGCAGGCAGGACACCCATCCGGAGGCGCGGACATTCATGGTTGGAGACGACACCTGGGTGGAAATCAAGATCAACTCGTCCGGCGAGGCATCCCTGGTCTCCTTCGACGCGGGGACACCGGATTCGCTCCAGCATTCCGTTGAAGATCCCTATGACGTCCTCAGATGGAAAATCAAGGCCGGCAGGAAGGGCGCCCTTGCGACCCCGAACTACGTTGCGACCCTGACCTACAAGCAGTCCTCCAAGAAAATCGAGATCCAGCTCCGGTCCCAACTGGCAAATGCCTTGTCCGAAACCATGAGGGTCATCGTCCACCTTGTTCCCTTGTGATTTCCGGGGGACGCCTCCGGATCCTTCCAGGCCCGCGCGGAGGGATCAGGGCCTAAGGAGTCAGGCATACTGGAGTGAATTCCCGTTTCCCAGGTGGCCCATGCTGCGTCGATTCCTCCTCCATTCCCTGTCCGCGGCCCTGGTGGCGGCGGTCCCGGGCCAGCGCTGGCTGGACCACTTCAACCAGGACCTGCTCCCCTTCTGGAACGTGCCCGCGGCCTGGGGGACGCCCCGGGGGGACTTCCCGACGTTCCGGTGCAACGACGGCAACCTCTTCAATGCGGCCAGCCCCTGCCCCGAGATCGGCGACGCCCCGGGGTGGATCAAGGCCAGCGCCGGCATGGAGTTCACCCGCATGAAGTCCCGGCAGACCTACTTCTACGGGGCCGCCTATCACCTCACGGGGGACCCGGCCATGCTGGCGCTGGCCCGGGACGGGGTGCGGTTCCTGCGGACGAAGGCCCTGGACAGGGCCACGGGCAGCGCGGTGACGTACTGGGAGAAGGGCGTTCCGGGCCCCGCGACGCTGGAGCGCACCACCCAGGACCTGGCCTATGCGGAGCTGGGCATGGCGATGTACTACTACCTCACCCGCGACCCCGAGGTGCTGGCCGACATCGTGCGCCTCAAGGACCACATCTTCGGCCAGTACTGGGACAAGGACTGGGGGATGCTCCGCTGGGCCGCCAAGGGCCCCAGGGAGGAGACGGACCGCCAGGAGCTGGTGGCGCAGCTGGACCAGGTGAACGCCTACATGCTGCTCCTGACCCCCATCCTGCCCGAACCCCTGCGCACCCAGTGGAAGGGCGACCTGGTCAAGCTGGCCCGGGTGATGGTGGACAAGTACCACGCCCCCGGGCGGCACCTCTTCTGGGGCACGCTCCACGAACCCAAGGCCCTGGGCACCCGCCACACCGACTTCGGGCACACCGCCAAGGCCCTGTGGATGATCGGCCGCATCGGCCGGCTCGCCGGGGACGAGGCCCTGGTGCGCTTCGCCGACACCGAGGGCGCCGCCGTCCTGGGCATGGCCCTCCTCCCGGACGGCACCTGGGGCTCCAAGCTCCGGCGGGACGGCACCGTCGAGGCCTCCAAGGAGTGGTGGATCTACGCGGAGCTGGACCAGCTGGCCGGGACCCTGGCCCTGACGGACCGGACCTGGGCCAAGAGCCTGGACTCGACCGCCGCGTTCTGGCTCACCTCGATGGTCGACCACAAGCGCCACGAGGTGTGGGGCTGGGCGGGGCCCAAGGGCGAGACCTACGAGGATTCCCCGAAGATCCACCAATGGAAGAACGGCTACCACTCCGCCGAGCACGCCCTGGTGGGCTACGTCACCTGCCGCGCCCTGGAGGACAAGCCCGCGACCCTGTACTTCGCCCTCCCGGACCCCAAGGCCCAGGTGGACCCCTACTTCTTCACCGGGAAGGCCGGGGAGAGGCGGATCTCGCCCCTGCCGGGCTTCCCGGGCCTTTGCAAGGTCGAGGTGGGCTTCACGGGAATCCGCTAGGTCCTGAACTGCCGCGCCAGCGCCGCGAGGCCTTCGGCGGTGTGGGCCAGCTCGTCCGAATGGGTGCTGATCGTCTCCACCGTGCTGGACAGCTGGACGCTGGCGCTGGCGTTCTCGGTGGCCTTGGCGGCGCTGCGCTCCACCTGGGCGGCCACCTCGGCGCTGGCGGTGGACTGCTCCTCGGCGGAGGCGCTGATCTCCATGGCCATGGAGGTCACCTGGCCGATGTGCTCCCGGATGTCCCCCAGGGCGTCCACCGCGCCCTGCACGGTGGTGCGGCCCTGCGTCACGGCCTCGTTGCTCACCTCGATGAGGCTGGCGATTTCCCGGGCGGACTGGGCGCTGCGCTCGGCGAGCTTGCGCACCTCCTCGGCCACCACCGCGAAGCCCTTGCCCAGGGACCCGGCCTTGGCGGCCTCGATGGCGGCGTTGAGGGACAGGAGGTTGGTCTGGCGGGCGATCTCCTGGATCACGCGCACGGCGTGGACGACCTTGGTGGTGGCGTCCTCCACCTGGGCCATGGCGGCCATGGCCGCTTCGCCGGACCGGTCCCCGGCCTCGGTGGCCGTGACGGCCTCCACGGCCTGGCGCTGGCTGGCCTTGACGTTGGAGGCCACTTCCTGGATGGAGGCGGACAGCTCGGTCATGGCCGAGGCCATGCGCTCCACGGAGATGCGCTCCTCCTCGGCGTTGCGGGCCAGTTCGCGGCTGGTGGCGGCGATCTGATGGGTGGCGGCCGAGAAGTTCTCGGCCGTCTCGGTGACCCGCGTGCCGTCGAAGCGGATGCGGTTGACCATGCCCTTGAGGTTGGACTGCATGGTGCGCAGGCGGGCCAGGAGGCTGGTGGTGTCCCCGGGGGGCGTGTCGATCTCCACGCGCAGGTCCCCGAGGGCGATCTGCTGGACGACCCCGATGGCCGTCTCGGGCTCGCCGCCCAGCTGGAGGCGCTGGGCCCGCAGGAGGAGGGCCAGGATGGCCACCCCCGCCAGGATTGCCGCGAGGCCGCCCAGCCCCAGGAGCCAGACGCCGCTGTCGGCCAGGGCGCCGATCTCCGCGAGGCCCTTCACCGCCGCGTTGCTCTCCTGGATCCCCTTGACCCCGGCGCCGACCTTCAGGAAGGTGGCGATGTCCAGGGCCGTGACCACGGCCACGATCCCGAGGAGGGCCGCGAACCCCGCTCGCATGCGCGAGCGCGAGGTCCAGGAGCGCAGGGGCATCCAGGGCTGGACCGTGGCCTCGGCCAGGGACTTGCCCGCGTTGAGGAGCTCGTACATCCGCTCCGCCTCGCGGATCTGGGCCTTGGACGGCCGGCTCCGGATGGAGACGTAGCCCGCCACCTGCCCGCGGTCCATCACCGGGGTCACATTGGCGTCCACCCAGTAGAAGTCTCCGTTCTTGCAGCGGTTCTTCACGATGCCGAACCAGGGCTTGCCGGCCTTGGCCGTGGCCCACAGATCGGCGAAGGCCGCCGCCGGCATGAAGGGATGGCGCACGAGGTTGTGGGGCTGGCCCATCAGCTCCTCGACGGTGAACCCGCTCATGCGGACGAACTCGTCGTTCACGAAGGTGATCCGGCCCTGCGGGTCCGTCATGGAGACGATGAACGCGCCTTCCTTGAGGTGGTGTTCGACCGCGGTGACCGGTTGGTTGTTGCGCATGGGCGGACCTTCAGGAGGGCGGGTTGGAATGATTCACTGATTAAATTATTGCAAAAATTAAAGTAAGGTGGTTGCAAAAATTCGGTAAAGGCGCCGCGGAAGCAGAATGGAGGGTTTCCCAGTCACAATTAAATAATTAATACACATGGGCTTCGACCCTTCGGCCGCCAGCTATGCATTCTCCCGGCAGGCCGCGACGTAATGCCCCAGCACCCGCCGAACGGCATGCAGGACAATGGCTCGTCCGTTGGGCTCCAGCTCGCCGTCCAGGACCGAGTCCAGGGCCATGGGCAGGTGCCGGCTCAGGAGCTGGCTCGGGAGCGGGCCCGCGGTGGCGGCCAGGAGGCGCTCGACCTCCTCCTCCACCTCCGGGTCGGTCCAGTAGTAGCGGGACCGGTCCCGGTAGCTGAAAAGCCGGGTATAGGACCGGTCCGGACCGTGGTGGTGGTCCTTCCAGTGCGCGGGATCCTTGCGCATGGCGCGGTCCAGGACCACCCGGAGCTCGATCGCGGGCCCCGACCCGCGCAGTTCCCGGGCCACGTCCTCCAGGGAGAAGAGGGCCTCCCGGAAGGCGAAGGTCAGCCAGGGACCGACCTTGAGGATCCCCGCCCCGTCCTGCACCAGGTCCCTAAGGACGCCGGGGTGCTGGAAGTCGGTGGCGTGGGCCTCGAACATCCCGGGCCTGCGGCCCGCGATGGCCTTGGCCAGGGGCCGGGCCTTCTTGCGGTCATAGGGGTGCACCGCGGTCTCGCTGAACGCGACGCCGGGCTGGACCACCAGGGCGACGACCCGCTCCCAGGCGGAAGCCGCCCCCTCCCTGGCCAGGGCTTCCTGGAAGAGGTCCAGGGAACGGTGGACGTCCTGGGCCGGGGTGACCCGCGGCCCGGACTCCGGGGAGGCGTCCAGCCCCAGCACGTACACCGGCGGGTGGCCTTCGGGGCGCACCTGCCAGGTCTGCTCGGCCAGCAGGCAGAGCGACGCGGCCCGCCGGGCGGCGGTCTCGGGGGAAACCACCGGCCCGTCCCCGGCGCAGGCCACCGCGGTGTCCAGGTGGAGCTTGCGGAACCCCGCCGCCACGCAGGCCTGCGCCAGGGCCCCGGCCTTGGCCATGGCCTGGGCGGCCGGCTGGAGGCGCCAGGGGCCCGGCCCCAGCCGGTCGCCGCCGAGGATGAGGCGGGAGGCTTCGAGGCCGGCTTCGGCGGCCAGGCCGAGGACCAGGGCCCGGAAGTCCTCCGGGGTCATCCCCGAGTAGCCTCCCAGCTGGTTCACCTGGTTGCCGGAAGCCTCCACAAGGAGCGGCCCCCCGGCGGCCAGGGCTTCATCCATGGCAGCCCGCAGCACCAGAGGGTGGGCGGAGCACACGGCCGTGATGGCCCGGGATCGGCCCTTCCGCCGGCTGTCGCAAAGTTCCAGAAGCCGCTCAGGCATGCAACCCTCGAGCCCGGACCGGCATGTCCAAAGGGAATTCCATCAGGTGATTCCTCAACTACAAGATTACCTTTGGTTATCGGCGGCGTCCCCGGGAAAGTTGCCTGCCCCGGCCCATCCGTGGCTAGAATTCCAGCATGACGCCGAACCCAGCCGAGCCAACGAACGAAGCGGCTGTCATCCGCCGGATCCGGGGGTCCAGCTTCCCCATGAGCGTCGCGGCGGCGCGGACCACCCTGGGCGAGGACGCCTGGCGGGCCCTGCTCGCGGACCTCTCCCCCGGAGCCCGGGATCTGGCGGCCGCCCCACCCGCCTTCGAGACCTGGATCGACGCCGGTCTGGTGACCGAATGCTGGACCGCGTTCCGGCGGGCCGGCAACCTGGGCCCGGTGCCCGGCGCACTGGGAGCGGAGACGCTGCGCGCCCGGCACCCCGGGGCTTTCCAGGGGCCTGCGGGGCTGGTGGAGGCCCTGCCGGGCTTCTGGCGCGGATCCGTGGAAGGGGGCGTGATAACGGTCGAGCTGACGAGCTCCCAGTCCGCGGTGGTGCGCATCTGGGCCGTTTGGCCGGTGCCCTGGTTTTTCGATCGCCACGTGCCGGCCTGGTTCACCCACGGCCTCCAGATCGCCGGCGCGCATGGCGCCGCCGTGCGGCACATCCCCCCAGCGGACCCCGGCGGCACCCTCCATGCGTACCACCTTCTCTGGAGTTGATTGGTGCACAATAATATGTTCAATTGTTTTTGATTAGCATTCATTCCCAGGCGTGGAGACACTAGAGCAGGCAACCGCTATCTTGCACAACCCGAGCAGGTCCCCAAGGAGCCTCTTTCGTGGCCTCTGTTCATCCAGATCCGGAACCGAATGAAATGCTCTTGAAAGATATGGAAGCCTCGGAACTCGTGGAGCACCTGGCGAAGGCCCGGACGGAAGTGGCCCAGCTCAAGGCGCAGCTGGAGGGGCTCCGGGACCAGGACCCGCTCACCGGACTGCCCAACCGTTTCCGCCTGGCGGACCGCACGGGCCAGGCCATCCTCATGGCCCACCGGCAGGGGAACATGGTGGCCGTGCTCTTCATCGAACTGGACCGCTTCAAGTCCATCAACCAGACGCTGGGCTTCGCGGATTCCGACGACCTCTGCCTGCAGCTCACCCGGCGCATCTCCGTCCTGCTCCGCCCCGGGGACACCCTGGCCCGGGTGGGCAGCGACCAGTTCGCCGTGCTGCTGCCCGAGGTGCGGGATCCCCTGGAGCCGCTGCGCATCGCCCAGGGCATCCTGGACGCCCTGTGCATCCCCTACCGCGTCTCCAAGCGGGAGGTGCGGCTCACCGCCAGCATCGGCATCAGCCTCTCGCCCCAGGACGGGGACAACGCCTCCACCCTCCAGAAGGAGGCGGAGAACGCCTGCAACCGCGCCAAGGGCAGCGGCGGCAACGCCATCCAGTGCACCACCCTCACCCTCAGCGAGGCCGCCTTCGAGCGCCAGCAGATGGACGCCTTCCTGGGCGAGAGCCTCGCCAAGAACGAGATGCGGATCTTCTACCAGCCGCAGTTCAACATGGAAGGCCACATCATCGGCATGGAGGCCCTCCTGCGCTGGCAGCACCCGGTGCTGGGCGCCGTGCCGCCCTCCAAGTTCATCCCCCTGGCCGAGGAGAACCTCTTCATCCACACCCTGGGCGAGTGGGCCCTGAACAACGCCTGCCGCCAGGCCGCGATCTGGCAGGCCCTGAGCCCCCGCCCCATCAAGCTGGCCGTGAACGTCTCGCCGGTGCAGCTGGCCTCGCCGCGCCTGGTCGACTACGTGGCCCGCACCCTGCGGGAGTCCAGGCTCAGCCATTCCTGCCTGGAGCTGGAGATCACCGAGAGCAGCCTGCTGAAGAACTCGGACCCCCGCCACACGCCGCTGCACGACCTCAAGGCCCTGGGCGTGCGCATCGGCCTGGACGACTTCGGCACCGGGTATTCGAGCCTCTCCTACCTGCAGCAGCTGCCCATCGACACCCTGAAGATCGACCAGGCCTTCGTGCGCAACATGCACCCCGACCGCCCCGGCGTCATCTCCTCCAACCCCATCGTGCAGACCATCGTGAACCTGGGCAACAACCTGGGGCTGAGCCTGGTGGCCGAGGGCGTGGAGACCCAGGCCCAGAAGGAGACCCTCCACGGCATGGGCTGCCACGCCTTCCAGGGCTACCTCATGGGCCGTCCCATGGAGGCCGCGGCCATGGGCATCCACCTGGAGACCCAGATCAACACGGCCTTCAATGCCCTGCTGGGCCCCCCGATGCAGGACCGGGCAGTCTAGAGGAAGAGCAGGAATCCGTTGATGAAGTAGAGGATTCCCACCGCGCCCACCGCCAGCCCCAGCCACCACACGGGCTGCTTCTTCAGCAGGGCCGCGATGGACGAGAGCAGGATGGAGATCTGCAGGTAGATGACGGCGATGCCGAAGGCCGCGGAATGCTTCTGGGCCTCCTCCCGCACCTTCTCGAGGCGCCGGGCCTCGGCCTGGATCGCGGCCTTCTCCTGGTCGTAGGCGGCCACCTTCTTCGCCCATTCCGACGCCTTCGACTTCAGGTCCGCGGCCCGCTCCCCGGAGGCGCCCGCGGCCTGCAGCTCCAGCTGCTGGACGCTGATCTCGTAGAGGTTCGACTTCATGCTCTTGGCCTGGTAGAAGGCCCACTGGTCCGAGGCCTGGGCCTGGCTCATGACCGAGCGCGTGGAGTAGCCCCCGCCCTTGAAGGTGGCCATGGTGGCGCACACCGCCAGGATGACCGTGGTCAGGGCGAGGAAGTTCAGCCAGGGTTCCTTCTTTTCGTCAGCCATGAGGGAGATTTCAACGGATGACGGGGGGCCCCGTCAAGGCCTACCTGGGCAGGTGGAGGTCGTCGGCGCCGGTGAGCACGCACCCGGCGGGGATCCGGATCTGGGCGCCCAGGGTCACGGTGCCCTTGCCGCGAGGCTCCACCGGCAGGGTCCAGGCGCGAACCCCGGGCACGGAGGCTTCCCGGCTGGGGGTGGCCTCGGGCAGGGGCGTGATGCGGACCTTGTCGCTGGAGGCCCTGACCTCCCGGTCTTGGAGCTCCACCTGGACCGCCTCGGCGGTGTCGTTGGACACCTCCATGCGCTCCCGGAGCGTCCACTGGATGTCCTTGGTGAAGGTGCCCACGGCCTCCTTCAGGGCCTCCACCTGGCGCAGCTCAACCCGCACGCCCCGGTATGGGCCGAACCCGAACTGGAAGGGCGCGCCGGGCAGCGGCATCTCCAGGGCGGTCTGGCCCACCCGTTGGGTCCCCGCGTAGTGCACCACCGCCGCGCCCGGGAAGAGCGGGATCCCCGCGGGTACCGGGAAGCGCGCCACCCGGTGGACCGTGGGGTCCAGGCGCGGCGTGGCCACCAGGGCCAGGGACGGTTCCTGCTCCCGGCCGAGGATGCGGAAGCGGTGGGCCTCGTTGTCCGCGGGGATGTCCTTGAGGCCCTCCAGGGCCCAGGTGGCCGCGATCCCCCGGGCCTCCTCCAGGGGCTGGGCCTCGGCGGCGTCCATGGTGAGATTGGCCGCGGCGACCTCCACCACCCCACGGGCAGGCGGGAGGTACAGGTTCTGGGCGATGCCGGGCGTGAGGCCGCCTTTGCTCTTCATCTGCCGCTCCGCCACCTGGAGGGCCGGGAGCACGGAATCGATGAGCCGGGGCCCGCCGTACTGGGCCAGGGCCAGGCTGCGCCCGCTGCGGGCATTGGTGATCTCCACCTGCACGCCCTTCCAGTCCTCCCCCGTCCCCTGGCGGATGGTGGCGAAGATCGCCAGCTCGAGCTTCCTGCCGTCGCCCGCGAGGCGGGCCTCGTACGTGGGCACCCAGCCCGCGCCGCGGATGCGGTAGGTGAACTCCACCTCCACCTCCCCGCCCCGGTCGGTGGCCACTTCCACGGTGGCCTGGGCGGGGCTGGAGGTGCGCTCCGCGGCGCGCTTTTGCAAGTCCTCGTCCAGGCGCCGGAATTCCTCCTTCACCTTCTCCAGTTCCCTCCGGCGCCGGCGCTCGCGGGTGAGGACCTCGCCGAAGCGGCCCTGGAGGCCCTTGCTCAGCTCCACCACCGCGGCCGCGCCCGGAAGGGCGCCGGTCATGCGGGCTGAGATCTCCTTGTCGTAGCCCGCCTGAAGCCCGGACAGGAAGGCCAGCTCCTTGGCGATGGATTCCCCTTCGGCCTCCAGGGCATCCTGCCGGTCGCGAACGCCTTCCCACTCGGCCTTCAGGGCCTTGTACTCGGCCGTCTCGGTGACCTTGCGGGGTTCGGCGCCGACGCTCAGGTCCCCCAGGCGCGAGCCCTGGGGCCCCCTGGCCGCGACCCGCACGTCGTCCAGCTCCAGGCCCTGGGGCAGGTCCTTGAGCAGGAGGCGGTGCACGCCGGCCCCCGCGAACTTCGCCTGGCCCACCCGGGTGACCCAGGCCTCGTCGGGGTGGAGCCGCACCTTCCGGATGGGCGCGTTCAAGCCCACGGGGGACTCGGCGGCCAGGGTGAGGGCAAGGCAGGGCAGCAGCCATTCGATTCGCATGGGCACCTCGGAATTTGACCAGTCTATCCCACCCCGGGGCCGGAATCGGGCAAAGTAGTTACAAGAACCGGGAGTCCCATGCGCCTGCCCATCCTGATCCTCTGCGCCCTGACGCTGCCCCTTGCCGCCGACGGCCTCGACGCCCTCAGGGCCCGCCTCCAGAAGCCCGCCGGCGCCGAGGCGCTCAAGGCCTCTGTGCAGCTCGAGAGCTGGAACCGCAGGGGCGACGAGAAGAAGCCCGTCATCAGCCAGGGCAGGGCCACCGCCTGGGCCGAGTGCGGCCCCCAGGGCATCCGGCTCTCCTGGGGCCGGGACCTCCTGGCCCAGGCCCTCCAGGAGGCCCGCCTCCGCACCGAGGACCCCGAGAAGACCACGCCCACCCGGGAGGCCATGGCCGGCCTGGACGCCCTCAGCCTCCAGAACTACTTCGATCCCGGCCCCCAGCTCCTCCAGGACCTGGACAAGGCCACCCTGCTCGAGGAGCGCCCCGACACCCTGGACGGGCGCGCCCTGAAGCTCCTCTCCCTGAAGCTGGAGCCCCGCATGGGCGCCCGGGACCGGAAGTACGTCAAGGAGCTGGACGCCACCGCGAAGGTCTGGGTGGACGCCGAGGGCCTCCCCGTGGCCGCCGAGACCCGGGTGAAGCTCCGCGGCAAGGCCCTCCTGGTGATCAGCTTCAGCTCCGAGCAGCACGACGCCTACCGCTTCGCGCGGGTCGGCGGCAGGCTGGTCACCGTCCACCACCTCCACGAGAGCAGCGGCTCCGGGGGCGGGGAGTCCGGCCAGTCGCGGCGGGTGACGACGCTGGCGTTCAGCGGGTCCTAGCTCCCCTGCGCAACGCCGGATCCGCCGCGAGGGCCGCCGCCATCCCCAGGGGCAGCGCCGCCATCAGGAGCAGCGCCGCCAGGGCGCCCAGGGTCAGGGCCAGGGACACCAGGTGCAGCACCGGCACGAAGAGCGCCACCGGGACCACCGCGCCGGCCAGGGCCAGCCAGGGCCGCCCGGTCAGGTCCGCCAGGACCAGGGACCCGAAGGCCGCCAGCAGCGGCACGGAGAACAGGAAAGCCGCCCCGGGCATCACCCGCGCCAGCGCGGCCAGGACCAGCAGGTTGAGGCCCATGGCGCCGATGAGGGCCGAGCGCCCCGCGCTCCTGCGGGCCAGCGCGTAGGCCGCCAGGGCCACCAGGAACAGGAGGACCCAGGTGATGGGCCGCTCCAGCGGCACGTTCGGCATGTAGGTGAACCGCCAGGGTATCCCGGTGACCCGCGAGGCCAGGAAGCTGGTGCCCGCCCCGGCGGCCAGGGCGGCCGCGGCCAGGCCCGTCCAGGCCAGGAACCATCCCGCGATGGACAGGATCCGCGCGCGGCCCCGGGCCAGGTTCCAGACCATCACCCCGTGGAAGCACAGGACCAGGAATACGCACAGGGCCCGGTCCCACCCCATGGGCCAGGACACCAGCACCCCGGGCAGGCACGGGAAGTAGACCATGTCCTCCCTGGAAGCGAAGGCGTCCTTACCGGCCAGGGCGGGGTCCGCCGCGTAGGCCCTTACCATGGGCAGGATCTGTTCCCCGTAGTGCTGCAGGGAGGCCATGGAGACGTTGCCCGGGTTGTCCCGGGGGGTGTGGTAGAAGGAGAGGTCGTCGAGCACCGCGAAGTTCATCCCGGGCAGCCCCGCCCGGCTGAAGACCGTGAAGTCGGTGCCGTTGGGCATGCGCCGGTACACCTCGGGCGCGAAGGAGTACCCGAAGGGCCAGCGGGCCTTGCGGAAGAGGCGGATGGTCGCGAGGTTCCTCCGGCCCGTCTCGAACATCACGGCCGGCCCCCGCACGCCCCGGGCCTCGAGGTTGATGACCAGGTTCACGTCCCGGTAGAGACCGGGGTTGCGCTCCATCTCGGCGCGCGCGCCCAGGAGGCCGGATTCCTCGGCGTCGGTGAAGAGGAAGCGCACGCCGTTCTCCAGGGGCTCCGGGCTCCGGGCCAGGAGGCCCGCGATCTCCAGCATGGCCGCCACGCCCAGGCCGTCGTCGGCGGCGCCCAGGGACGCGGGCGCCGCGTCGTAGTGGGAGACCAGCAGCACCGAGGAGCCGCTGCGTCCCGGAATGCCGGCGGCGATGTTCTCGAGCGGATAGCGGTGCCCGGAGCGGTCGGTGACCTCGGGGTGGCGCAGGGTCCCGGGCTTGAGCCCCAGGCCCTCCAGGCGCCCGCGGATGTAGTCCCGCACCGGGGCGAGGGAGGCCTGGTCCCGCACGGAGTGGGGCGCCCGGGCGAGGACGTCGAGGTGCGCCCGGGCCCGCAGGGCCGAAAAGCCCGGACCGGGCGGCGCGGGCGCGGGCAGGACCAGGACGGCCAGGCCCAGCAGGACGCCGGCGGCCAGCGCCCCCAGGGCGACGAGGTGGCGCCTCACGGGAGCACCTCGACGGCGTCGCACCGCGCGTCCAGGTCGCCGGGATTCCCGGGCACCAGGTCCACGCCGCTGCGCTCGCGCACCTTGGCCAGCGTCGTGGCGTAGGCCATCCAGGCCGCGGCCTCCAGGCCCTCCTCGTGGGGGATGATCCAGGCGCAGGCCCGGGTGGCGCCCGCGGGGGTGATCCAGATGACGGCCTTCCACAGGGCTTCGGGCACCGCGATCTCCCTGGCGCCGATGGTGGCGCCGCCGCCGAGCACCGGCCCGGTGTAGACCCAGATCTGCGCGGACCTCCCGGTCAGCCCCGGCCGGAACCCGCCGCCCGTGCGGGAGCCGCTCACGGCCTCCTCCAGGCGGGACCAGATGCCCCCGTTGTGCTTCTGGAGCTGGGGGACCATGTTGGCCATGGAGAACGTCTCCCGGGCGGCGTCCCGGCCGAAGGCGTAGGCGATGGCCGCGAAGGGGGTCATGTGGCCCCGGCTGTAGCCCGACCCGGCGTAGTCGCGGGTGGTCACCCGCGCCTGGGTGGCCTCCTCCGTGAAGAACGGCATGCCCTTGCGCGCGACCGCCTCCGGCTCACCCTGGGGCCCGGTCACGGTGTACACGCTCCAGAGGGGCACCTTGCCCTTTTCCGAATAGCCGAGGGTGTAGGCCGTGTAGGCCACCACCGTCACGGGTTCCGGGCTCCGGGGCTGGACCCCCCCGAAGAAGACGTCCGCGGCGAAGGCGCCCAGGGCGGCCAGCATCAGAAGCGCGATGCGCAGAACTTTCACGGGTACTCCATCCGCCGGACGCCGGCGGTCGCAGGGCTGTAGAATTGGTTCCATGAAGGTTATCACGCAGTGGAACGCATGAGCCGGCCCCGCGAACTGGGTCCCGGCCCGATCTTCGCCATGGCCTGCGCGTGCGGGATCGCGGTGGCGAACATCTACTACAACCAGCCCATGCTCGGCCTCCTCCGCCGGACCTTCCCCGGGGGAATGGCGGTGAGCCTCATCCCCACCGTCACCCAGCTGGGCTACGCCGCGGGCCTCTTCTTCCTGGTGCCCCTGGGCGACCTCCTGGAAAGGCGGCGGCTGATCACGGTGCAGTTCATGGGACTGGTGCTCGCGACCCTCATGGCCGCCGCGGCCCCCAACGGCTGGGCCCTGGTGGGCGCCTCGCTCCTCATCGGGGTCGGTTCCACCGTCGCCCAGCAGATCCTCCCGGTGGCCGCGTCCCTGGCCTCCGACCACCGCCGGGGCGCGGTGGTGGGCGGCGTGATGAGCGGCCTGCTCACCGGCATCCTCCTGAGCCGGACCCTGTCGGGCTTCGTGGGGGCCCACTGGGGCTGGAGGTCGGTGTTCTGGCTCGCCGCCCCCATGGCCCTCGCCGGCGCCGCCATCATGCGGTTCCTGCCCCCGAGCCTTCCGGCGGCCTCCATGGGGTACGGCCGGCTCATGGGTTCGCTCCTCCACCTCTGGCGCGGGGAGCCGCGGCTGCGCCGCGCGGCGTCGACCCAGGCCCTGCTCTTCGCGGCCTTCAGCGCCTTCTGGACGACCCTGGCGCTGCACCTGGAGCAGCCCCCCTTCCTCCGGGGCGCGGGCCTGGCCGGGCTCTTCGGGGTGATCGGGGCGATCGGGATCCTCGCGGCCCCCCTCGCCGGGCGCATGGCGGACCGCCGGGGCCCGGGCCCCGTGGTGATGGCCGGCACCTGCGTGGTGCTGGCCGGGTGGCTGGTGCTGGTGGCCTGGAATTCCCTGGCGGGCATGGCGGTGGGGGTCGTGCTTTTGGATTTCGGCGTGCAGAGTGCCCTCATCGCCCACCAGCAGCTGGTCTTCGGGCTCCGGGCCGAGGCCCGCAACCGCCTGAACACCCTGTTCATGACCGGCATGTTCCTGGGCGGCAGCGTGGGCTCCAGCGGCGCGATGCTGGCGTGGAGGACCCTGGGCTGGACAGGCGTCGGCGCCTTCGGCGTCGCCCTGGGGCTGGCGGCGGCCTGCCTCCAGGTCCGCCCCATTCGTATGAATTCAAAATGAAAGCTTAGCCTTTTCATTTTGATCGCCGAACCCCTCGAGGCAGGGGGATTGTTTTTGTAAATATTATATTTACAACAATTCAGATAGGCATGCGGGTTGCTCTGCTTTCCAGCGTTCATCAGGCTGGGCGGCAGGACCACCCCATCCGGCCGCGTCTCATCGGCTCCAATGCCCATGCGGGGCTCCCCTTCCTCCCTCCCACAGGTCCAGCCGCAATGAAGTCCATCCAAGGCACGCCCACGAACCCAACCCAAGGAGCCAGGATGCTTGATAGACGCAATTTCTACTCCATCGTTCCCCAGTATGGCAACCAGCCGGCCTTCCAGATCCGGAACCGCCGCGATGAGGAACGCCGCCGGCACCATGGCTTCGGCCGCATCCTGTTCATCGACCTGGCCGCGGCCTGGGGGCGGTTCATGGCCCGGCGCCAGAGATGCCGGTTCAGAATTCAGCCACCAGCACCGCCCGCACGGGAGAACCGTCCCCGCCCTCGATCCTGAGCGGCAGCGCAACCAGGGTGTAGAGCCCCGGCGCCACGCCCTCCAGGCGCAGGCCCTCCAGGCACCGCATGCCGCATCCGAAGAGGGCGTGGTGGCTCTCCAGGGCGATGGAATCGAAGGGGTCCACCGAAGGCGTGTCGAGGCCCGCGAGCACGCAGCCCTGGTCCCGGAGGTTGTGGATCAGCTCCGGGGACAGGGCGTTGAAGGTCCCGGCGAACCGCTCGGGATCCGCGTAGGAATTCGTCCTGAACAGCACGCGCGGGGCCCGGACGGGGCCGGCCAGGTGCCGTGGGTGGATGCGCTCCCCGGGCGGCAGGGTCACCTCGATGACTTCGCAGGGCCCCAGGTAGGGGGCAAGATCCACGGCGTCCATGGCCTGGCCCCCCGGGAGGATGTGGCCGGGGGCGTCGGCGTGGGTGCCGGCGTGGAGGGTCGTGGTCATGGCGCTGCAATCGGCGGCGCCCCCGTCCTCCAGGCGCGCGAGGATCTCCCGGCTGAAGCCGACGTCCCCGGGCCAGACCGCGAGGCGCGGGGAGAGGACGGCGGTGATGTCGATGATCCGGGTCACGGGCGGGCTCCTGAGCTCCAGCCATTAGACCACCTCGGGCCAGGGGCGTGGAATCCTGGCATCCCCTGAGCGCGCCCATGGTCCTGGAAAGCAGGCCTGCGCCGATGGTGGCGATGCACGTGGGGGGACCGGGTGGAGGCCCTGCGGGAGGCCTTCCGGGAGGCCCTCGGCGCGGGGGGAGCCTGATATCATCCAGGGAATACCCCGGAGAGACCATGAGCGAAGCCTGGAGCTACATCCAGAATGGAGCCACGCAGGGCCCCGTGCCCCAGGAGGCCCTCCAGGACCTTCTGGCTTCGGGCAAGGTGGGCTGGGACGCCCTGGTCTGGCGCCAGGGACTCGCCGACTGGACCCAGGCGGGGGCCCTCCCCGAGCTGCGCGTGGTCCCGCCGCCGCCCCCCGCCCCTCCGGGAGCCCTGGCCCCTCCCCGGGAGGGCGGCGCCGTCCAGGCCGCCGTGGTGGACGCCCTGCGCGCCACCCGCCCCTGGGTGCGCTTCATGGGCGTCCTGGGCATCCTCGGCACGATCCTCCTCGTCGTGGTGGCCCTGGTTTTCCTGGGCATGACCCAGGGGCCCCTGCGCGGCATGCCCGCGGGGATGCGCGTGGTGCTGCCCGGCATCTACCTCGTCATGGCCGCGTTCCAGGTCCCGCCCGTGCTCTTCCTGAACCGCTACGCGAGCCGCATCACCGACCTGCTCCGGGACGGAAGCCCCGAGGCGCTGGCCGAGGCCCTGCGCGCCCAGAAATCCTTCTGGCGCTACGTGGGCATCATGACGCTGGTGGTCCTTTGCCTCTATGCCCTGGTGGCCGTGGTGGGCATCGGCGCGGCGGTCTTCATGGGCGGCATGCGCAGGTTCTGAGGCCGGAGGCCCCCGGGGCCAGGATCTCCTGCCGCTCGGCGCTCCTCGGTTTCCTCGGCGTTGAAATTTACCCGAATTATGCCGGCGCAAAGACGGCTCCCGCCGGGGGGATGCAAAGCTGGCACCCCAGTTAGCGCCGATCAGACCGAAAGGCCCCCTTCCTTCAGGAACCTGGCGTACTGGAAATCCATCTGCTGGATGTGGTGCGTCAGCCAGTCCCCCAGGAACCGGGCCACCTCCATGGGCCTCACGGCGGCGGCGTTCCTCGACCATTGCTCCTTGAAGGCCGCCACCTCCTCGAGCAGGAGCTGGTGCTCCGAGCGGTGCGCCTTGAGGCCATCGAACCTGTGCAGCTCCATGAAGTCCTCTTCGGTCTTAAAGTGCCTGACCGTGTAGGTGACGAGGAAATCCAGGGTCCGGGCCAGCTCCTCCCGGCCGCGTCCCGTCACGAGCCCCTCGTGGAAATCGTTGACGGTCTGGAAGAGCGTCTTGTGCTGGTCGTCCACGGAAGGGATGCCGGTTGCGAAACGGTCGTGCCAGGCGATGAGGGCCATCGGGAAACTCCAGAAAAGGTGTCTGTTACATATTCCATCATAATCGGCCCGGACCTTCCTTGTGGCCCTCCCCTCGCCGGGACAGAATGGGGAGCCGATTCCAATCCAGGTCCAGCCTGGCAGGCCCTCCAGGAGACGCACCCACCATGAGCGGATCGAAGCAGGACACGTACCTCAAGGAGTGGCAGGCCCAGGAGGCCACGGCCGAACGGATGCTGCCGGTCATCGGGAGCCTCTACCGCGACAAGAACGTCGTCACCACCGTCTACGGCCGCTCCCTGGTCCACAGCACGGCCATCGACATCCTCAAGGCCCACCGCTTCGCCCGGCACACCCTCGACAACGAGCTGTCGGTCACCGATTCCTGGCCCCTGCTGGAGGCCATGAGCGCCCTGGACCTGGCGCCGGCGCGCATCGACCTGGGCAAGCTGACCTACCGCTTCCGCGCCGAAGGCGGCCGAAGCGCCGGGGCCTTCGTGCGCGCGGAACTGGCCGGCGTCGCCACGGGCGGAGGCCCCATCCTGGAGGAACCCCAGGACATCGTCCTCTACGGCTTCGGCCGAATTGGTCGACTGCTTGCTAGGCTCCTCATCGAAAAGGCCGGCAGCGGCGAGAAATTCCGCCTCAAGGCCGCCGTCGTGCGCAGGGGCTCCGCGGACGACCTCCTCAAGCGCGCCAGCCTGCTGCGCCGGGATTCGGTGCACGGCCCCTTCAACGGCATCATCACCATCGACGAGGAGGAGAACGCCATCATCGCCAACGGGAACATGATCCGCATCATCTACGCGGACAGCCCCGAGAGCGTGGACTACACCCAGTACGGCATCCGCAACGCCATCCTCGTGGACAACACCGGAAAGTGGCGGGACCGCGCCGGCCTGGGCAAGCACCTCCTGGCCCCGGGCATCGCCAAGGTCCTCCTGACCGCCCCCGGCAAGGGGGACATCCCCAACGTGGTGGCCGGGGTCAACGAGGACCTGATCACCGGGGGGGAGCGGATCTTCTCCGCCGCCAGCTGCACCACCAACGCCATCGTCCCCGTCCTGAAGTCCCTCAACGACCGGTACGGCATCACCCACGGCCACATCGAGACCTGCCACTCCTACACCAACGACCAGAACCTCATCGACAACTACCACAAGGCCGCCCGGCGGGGCCGCAGCGCGCCCCTGAACATGGTCATCACCGAGACCGGCGCCGCCAAGGCCGTGGCCAAGGTCATTCCCGACCTGGCCGGCAGGCTCACCGGCAACGCCATCCGGGTGCCCACCCCCAACGTCTCCCTGGCCATCCTCACCCTGGAGCTGGGCAAGCCCGTGACCGTGCCCGAGCTCAACGGCTACCTCCGCGCCATGTCCCTGGAGTCCCCCCTGCAGAACCAGATCGACTACACCAATTCGCCGGAAGTGGTCTCCAGCGATTTCGTGGGCTCCCGGCACGCCGGCGTGGTGGATTCCCTGGCGACCATCGCGGATGGGAACCGGTGCGTGCTGTACGTGTGGTATGACAACGAGTTCGGCTACAGCTGCCAGGTGGTCCGGATGGTGCAGAAGATGGCCGGCCTGGAGCTGCCGTCGGTGCCCTAGTTTTTTCGCTTCCTCCGGGAAGGTTCCGGTAATCTGGATCGAACCTGGAACATTCATGCATACTCCCCCCTGGAAGCCGCTGCTTTCCATCCCTGCCCGGGGCCTGAACCTCCTTGCGGACCTGGGCGCCGCCGTGCGCTTCTACGGGACGGACTGGATCACCCTGCTGCGCAGGGTCGTCCGGCTCCGCTCCCGCGGCGGCTTCCGGCCCCGGGAGGCCCTGCAGGGCGGCCTGCTCGATCCGCGCCTGCCCGAGTCCGCCCTGGCAGCGACGATCTCGAAAGCCGCGCTGGTCCGGCTCCAGGCGCGCGTGAACCCGGACAGGTTCGATTGCCTGACGGAGGACAAGGCCATCTTCTACGCCTACTGCCAAGGCCTGGGACTGCCCGTCCCCCGGCTTCTGGGGGTTGCCTCCCGCCCGGCGGGTTTCACGGCCGAGGGCGGGCCCCTTCTGGGCCCGGAGGACTGGCGGGCCTTCCTGGCGGGCCTCCCTGCCGAGTTCGTGGTCAAGCCCAGCCGGGGCGCCTATGGAAGGGGCGTCGAGATCTTCCGGCGCGAAGGTGGGGACTTCATCGGGTCCCTGAGCGGCCGGCACCCGGAGGAGACCGCGGGCGCCGCCTTCTTCACCGACCCGGGGTACGCGTCCTTCGTCATCCAGGAGCGCCTGCGCGCCCACCCGGTCATGGAGGGCCTGAGCGGCACGCCGTACCTCCAGACCGTGCGGATGGTGACCGACGTGGACGACCAGGGGACGGCGCGCATCGTCTTCGCCATGCTCAGGGTCATTGCCGGCGAAGCCACGGTCGACAACTACGCCGAAGGCGCCAACGGGAACCTGCTCAGTTTCATCGACGTGGCCGAAGGAACCCTCGTCCTCGCCGTCGGCATGCGCCCGGGCGGGATCGGCACCGTGGACGTGCCCGAGCACCCCAGGACGGCCGTGGCTTTCCGTGGGTTCAGGTTGCCGGACTGGGAGGCGGCGTGCGCCCTGGCGCAACGGGCCGCCCTCCTCTTCCAGCCCATGCGGACGCTCGGCTGGGACATCGCCCTGACGCCCGGCGGACCCCGGATCGTGGAAGTGAACAAGCGCTGGGATCCCTGCAACGAGATCGCCTTCACGGCCCAGAGGCCCGGGATGACGGACGCCCTGGTCGCGCTGCTCGCGGATCTCCGGAAGGGTTGAGCTCGCGGTCCTCATCCTTGTTCCGGAGGCTGCCGAGGGTGATCGCGTACTCCCGGGTGAACTCCGCGCCCAGGAAGAAGATCTGGGCGGAGTAGTAGACCCAGATGAGGAGCACGGCCAGGGACCCCGCGGCCCCGAACGTGGTGCTGATCCCGCCGCTCCTCAGGTAGGCGGCGATGGCGTACTCGCCCAGGCTGAACAGGGTGGCCGTGCAGAGCGCGCCGACGGCCACGTCGCGCCACGGCAGGGACACCTCCGGCAGCATCCGGTAGATCACCGCGAACAGGCAGGCGATGACCGCGAAGGTGAGCAGGGTGGAGAGGCTGCTGAAGATCCAGAACGAGCCCGCCCAGACCCGGGCCCAGAAGCCGGCCAGGAGGGCCAGGGTGGCATTGACCACCAGGGAGGTGAGCAGGAGGAAGGACAGGGTCATCACCAGGCCGAAGGAGAGCAGCCGTGCGCGCAGCACGGCCAGGATCCCCGTGGGCACCGGCACCTGGTGGTTCCAGATCTCGTCCAGGCTGTCCTTCAGTTCGGCGAAGACGCTGGTGGCGCCCACCCCCAGGAGGGCCACGGCGAGGGCGGTGGCGGCGCGGCCCGAGCCGGGCACCTGGGCGCCCGCCAGGAGGTTCCTGAGCGCGGCGGCGCCCAGGGGGCCGACCCATTCCCTCAGCTGCTCCAGAACCGCGCCCTGGGCGGCCTGGGTCCCCAGCAGGAGCCCGGCCCCCGCGATGACCAGCACCAGGATCGGCGCGATGGAGAACAGCGTGTAGAAGGCCAGGGCCGCGGCCTTGCTGGCGGCCCGATGGGTCAGGCACGCCTTGAGCGCGGCCAGGAAAACCTTGGCCAGCGCCCAGGCGAACCGGGCGATGCGGGGGGCTCCCGTTCTAGTCGGAATTGTAGTCGATCCACAGAAGCCGCGTGCCCATGGGGGCCTGGACCTCCCCGTTGGCTTCCGCGGTCACGAACAACTGGAAGGCTTTGAACGGAGTGACGGTCTTGATCTTGCCCTCACGGTCCTTTTCGGTCTTCAGGGCGCCGACGTTCTGGGCGGGCGAATCCTTGTCCCTGCTGACCCAGACCACGTAGGTGGCCGCGGGCGGCCGCAGCTTCTGGGGATCGGCCAGGTACCTCACCGACAGGTGGATGGAGATGTTCCCGTCATCCGTCCTGCCGAACTTGACCTCGCCCTTGGCCGCGGGGATCTCCGGGGATACGTTCATGGCGGTGGCATGCTTGAACATATCGGGCATGGCGAAGGCCGTGATGGGCGAAAGCGCGAAGGCCAAGGCCACCAGGGTGTTTCGAGTGTTTCTCATTTATCGGCTCCGTTGGGTATCGCCTCCGGGACTCCAACAGCCCAGGAATGCGACCCGGCACTTGTGCAATTCCCGGACCATCGAGTAACACGAACATTTTTTACAGTTACATTGGCGCCTGCCCACGCCGGGACATACATCAATCAAATTGGATGGGCTTCTCGATCATTTTCCACTGCGCCGTTACCGGCGGAGATCCTCCGCGAGCCGATTGGATACCGGGCCCCTTGGACAGTTCCTTTCAACCGTAGCCATTTCACTGCAACCGGGCCTGTTCGATGCATTCAACCGGCCTGGCGTTTCGCCCTGCGTCATTGGCCCGATACATGCCTAGTCCTCCTGCCCCCCTTCATGGTGAAGGGGCCCCGGAGGTTCCCATGAACAAGATCGCCCTGCTCATCGTTGCCGCATCCCTTCTCACCCCCGCCCTGGCGGACGAACCCAAGAAGGAGACGGTCACCAAGAGTGAAACCGTTACCAAAACTCCCAACAAGATCAAATCCGTCAAGACCGTGGTGAAGGAGGAGAAGACGGCGGCCAAAGGCGAGGTCCCGGCAGAGACCAAGACGACCAAGACCGAGAAGAAGGTCGTGAAGACCGGCGCCAAGGACGCGGTCCCTGCCAGGACCACCACGACCGAATCCAAGGAAGTGAAGTCCGAAACCAAGGGCAAGACCAAGGTCGTCAAGAAGGAAGTGAAGGAGGAGACCAAGAAGGCCCTCGTGGCCGACGACAGGAAGGCCGACGCCATCGAGAAGAAGGCCAAGGCCGAGAAGAAGGCCGACGCCGCCAAGGCCGCGGCCGAGGAGAAGGCAACCGCCGCCGCGGTCGCCGCGGACAAGAAGGCTGCCAAGGTCCAGGCCGAGGCCGACAAGAAGGCCGCCAAGGCTGACGTCAAGGCCAAGGCGACCGCGAAGACGACCAAGGCGAAGGCCGACGAAAAGGCCGCGGACGAGAAGAAGTAGCCCCCACATTCCTTCCACCCCGGGGCGGGTCACCCCCCGGCAGCCCAGAGCGCCTGGAACGGCAGGGTCCAGAACCCGGGCCCGGCGCTCCGGCGTCCGGGCCGGGTTCCAGCCGTTCGGCCGAATTCCCGACCTAACCTATCACGGTTATGGTTCCGATCATGATTCCGGGCGATGCTTGCACTTGAACACACCTTCGCCCATCCCGCCAGGCGGAGGACCCGGACCCGGCGGTTCACCCGGCATCATCCAGGCGCCCGCCAGGGTTACCCCTGGACGCACGGATCGAAGCTCCCTTCCCCCCCTGGAGGTCTCATGGAAAAGCGTGACGTCACCGCCCTGTCGGCCCTCCAGAACCTGGCCGAATCCTTGAAGGCCTGGAACGCGCTGCAGACGGAGAAGGCCCGGCTGACCAGCCAGATCTCGGCCGTCCTGCGCCGCCACTTCCCTGCCCCGAAGGGCACCCTCGCTCAGGCGGGCTGACTGGGGTTCGCCCCGGCACGAACGGAAGGAATCAAGCGCGGCCGTTCCGCCCGGCGCCTGCGTATAATCGGGTCCAACAACACGATTGTCTGGGGCCCATGCGGATTCTCCTGGTGGACGACGATGCCAGCTTGGCCGGAATCCTTGCCGATTCCCTGACCCTCCAGCGCCCGGACTGGGAGGTCCGGGTGGCCCTGGACGGAGCCGCCGCCCTGGAGATCCTGCGGGCGGAGGCCATCGACCTGCTGGTGTCCGACATCCAGATGCCCTCCATGGACGGCATCGCCCTGCTGCAGAACCTGCGGGCGGATCCGCGCCTCGCCGGCCTTCCGGTCATCCTGGCCTCGGGCCGCAACGAATGGGGCCAGGTCCGGGAGGGCATGTGCTCCGGAGCCGACGACTACCTCGTCAAGCCCTTCTCGGGCAGGGAACTCATCCAGGCCATCGAGATCCGGCTCCAGCGCCTGAGGCCGCCCCAGGCCGCCCAGGAAGTCCCCCCGGGGCCTTCCCTGGCCCCGCTCACCGAGCGGGAACGCGACGTGCTCGCCCTGATCGGCAAGGGCCTGGTGACCAAGGAGATCGCGGAACGGCTGGACCTCAGTCCGCACACGGTCGGCGTCCACCGCTCCAACATCATGCGCAAGCTCGACCTCCACACGTCCGCGGCCCTGGCGGCCCTGGCGGTGCGGGCCCGGCTCTCCTGACCGCGGGGGCGCCCGCGCGGCAGGCTCCTCCCCGATCCGGTGAGGCACCCGGCCCCGGTCCTCCGCAGGCTTCGGTGGGAGCGGCCCTGCTCCCGGAAAGGGAGGGTTCCCATGGCGGATATTGGATTCAGGCGGTCTTCCGTGATCCTCGCGCTATCCCTGGCCTGCTTTCCGGCTTGCCGGGCGGTGGGGCAAGGGCCCACCCCCCAGACCACCCTCGACGGCCCCCAGGGGGGCCGGATCGTCTTCGGCGCCGTGGCGGGGGCCACCACCCAGCCGGCGGCCATGGCCAAGGTGCTGGGCGGCGTCCAGGCCCAGTGCGGCGAAAAGCCGCAGATCGGCCGCGTCTTCCGGTTCCGAGGCACCAACTCGGTGGGGGTGTTCTTTTCCGTCACCAACCACCCCCAGGGCGGCAGGCAGGTGGCGGGCCTGGTCATCGCCAGCGCGACCGGTCCCGGGCAGGTGGAGGCGGCGCTGCTCACCGACGAGGCCGCGAGCTTCGGCAGGACGGTGAACCCCATGCTCAGGCACCTGTTCGGCGTCTGGAACCCGGATGCCAGGGCGGCGTCCGCCGGCCCAGGCCCGGCCAGCGCCCCGGTCCCCGCGCTGCACAAGGTCACCCTGCCCGACCGCACCGCCTGCGTCGGCCTTCCCTCCGGCTGGCAGGTGGATCCCAAGAGCGGCGGCGGAACGATGCTCATCCACGGCCCCCAGGGCGAGGTGGTCATCCTCAACAGCATGTTCCTGGCCCAGGATCCCCGCGGGCCGGCCTACCGCAACGCCCAGCGCATGGGCATGCGTCCGTTGCGGGGGACGGTCATCTTCCCGGCCGATGCCGATCTGGTGAAGAACTTCGGGCCGATCATCGAGCAGCTGAGCCGGGCGAAGGGCTTCGTCCCCGCCAGCCTTGGGATCGATTTCGCCGAGCCCCTGCCCTCGCCGCCCCCGGGCTGGGCCCTCGACGGCGCGCGCTACGCGCTGGCCACGGGACAGATCGATCCCGACGGCAAGGGCATGCAGCGCATGTTCAGGGTGATCGGCGCGGCCGCTCCCGATCGCTACGGCGACTTCAGCTTTCACGACTTCGTGGCCTATTTCCCCCGCGCCGGCGCCGCCGAAGCCAACGCCATCGCCGGCGCGGTCTTCTCCAGCTTCCAGGTGGATTTCGCGCTGGTGGCCCAGCGGGCGAGTGCGGAGGCGGCTCCCCACATCGCGCGCCTGAAACAGGTGGACGCCGCCCAGCGCCAGGCCGTCCAGGCCAACGCCGCCCGGATCATCGGCAACATCAACCAGATCGGCGCCAACGCCACGGCCCGGATGAACGCCGTGGGAGCCGCCAACGACGCCCAGCATGCCCAGTGGCGGGCGGGCCAGGACGCCAATGCCCGCAACGGCCAGGGATTCAGCAACTACCTCCTGGACCAAACGGTCGTGCAAGACAACAACCTGCGTGGCACGGGAACGGTCGGCCACGGCACGGTCTGGAACGCCACGGCCGATGCGCTGGTGAAGGCCGATCCCAGGCGCTTTGAATATGTCGATATGCCCAATTACTGGCGGGGGACGGATTATCGGCCCTGAGGGGCAGTCCCCCCGCCTCAGTCGGCGTACTTCACGGAGCAGCCATACGGACGGGACGTCGGAACGCTCACGGGCTTCCCGTCCATCGCCTCGGTGAGCGCCTGCGCCACATAGTTCTTCGCTACCGCGAGGCTGGCGGGGTCCGGGGTCGGCTGGTCATCGATGGCGCCGTTGTAGATGAGCGTCCCCTTGGGATCGATGATGAACATGTGCGGGGAGGTCTTGGCGTCGTACAGATGGCCCAGCTGGCCGGTCGGATCGAGCAGCACGGCCGCCGGTGCCGCGTCCATCTTCTTGAGGTACGCATTTTCCTCGCTTCCCGTCACGTGGCCCTGCTTGCCCGGCGCGGAGGAGATGACGGTCAGCCATGCCACGCCGCGGCCGGCCCACGCCTTCTGGAGCTTCTGCATGCTGCCGCTGTCGTAGAACTTCTTGACGAAGGGGCAACCCTGGTTGTGCCATTCGAGGACCGTGATCCTGCCCGCGTACTCGGAGAGCGAATGCTTCACGCCGTTGCTGTCGACCGCCGTGAAATCCGGGGCCTTCTCCCCCACCCGCGCGGCCCGTGCGGGCGCGGCCAGGGACGTCGAAATCAGGATCGCCGAAAAGAGAGCCAGCTTTCTCATGGGACCGACCTCCTTGAGGATGACGCCTGCCCATCCCGGCCGGCAGGCCCGGGCATTATACAACCGCCCTGTTCATGGGCTGATCGCCCGGACGGGAACCGACACGGCATAGGCCTCGCCCGACCCCAGCTTCAGGACGCCCTCAAGCCTGGCGGGCGTCCTCGCCAGCTGCACGGACTTCCTGAGGGTCAGCCGCAGGCCGTCCGGGAGCGCCGTGGCGGTCTGGGGCGCGGCATGGTCGATCTGGTCGCCTTCGAACGGAAAGAACCACGCCTTCGCCTCCCCGGCGCCCCGGATCGTCATCACGAAGACCTCCCCCTCCGGGACCGCCTCGGCCTTCCAGCCCGCCGGCATGGGCCTGGGCAGGCGCCGTTCCGCCTCCTGGAACAGCGCGTGGGACCCCGGCGCCGGCCCCGGGGTCAGGCGCACGGGCAGGGAAAGCGTCAGGTCCGCCCGGCCCGGCACACAGAGGTCCCTGCAGGCGAGCCAGCTGACTTCGGCGGAAAGCGTGACGGTGGAGCCGGCCTCAAGCGTGGCCGCCGGCGTCTGGATCTCGACCGGCAGCAGGACCGATTCCGGGTAGCCGAAATCGATCACCGAGCCCGAACCCAGCCGCTCCGGCGCGGGCCATTGGACGTCTCCGGCCCGGAAGCCCGCAGGCAGCTTCCACCGCACCTGGGGAGGCATGCCGGAATCGCCGGGATTGCTCCAGTAGATGTGCCAGTGGTCCTGCAGCTCGAACCGCAGGCCGACCCGAAGGGGCCTTCCCGGCTGAACGGAATCCGTGTCGGAGATCAGCCGGACCTTCACCGCGGGGCCGGCCCAGGAGGACAGGGCCGCCAGGGCAAGGAGGATGGAAAGGAGCCCGGTTCGGATGGGCATGAAGCACCTCCAGCAGCGTCTCGCCCCGGGGCGCGGCCATGGGAAAGGGGCCGGCCGGTTCGCCCAAGGCGAGATGATAGCGCCGGCCGGCCGCGGCGGCCAGATTCCTCCGGGATCGAGGATGGCCGTCGCCTGGGCCGCTGGCTATCATTGGTCGTGCGCCGTGCCGACCGCCTGTTCCAGATCGTCCAGCTCCTGCGCCGCGACCGCCTTTCCACGGCGAAACGGCTCGCGGAAGAGCTGGCGGTGTCGGTTCGAACGGTCTACCGGGATGTGGCCGACCTCCAGAAGTCCGGCGTGGCCATCGAGGGCGAGGCCGGAGCCGGCTACCGCCTGGGCCGCCACGCGGAGCTGCCGGCCCTCGGCTTCACCGAGGATGAGCTGGAGGCCCTGATCGCCGGGGCCCGCATGATCCAGGCCTGGTCGGACCCCGCCCTGAGGGAGGCGGCCTGCTCCGCCCTCCTCAAGGTCGAAGCGGCGGCCTCCCCGGAGGTGCGGCGGAGGCTGGCCCACTCGGAGATGCACGCGCCGGGTTTCCTGGCGGCAGGGGGCGGTGCCCGCTTCATGGGCGAACTGCGGACAGCCATGCGCGGCCGCCGCAAGGTGCTCATGGGCTATCGGCGGGCGGACGGAACCTGTTCGGAGCGGACCGTCTATCCCCTCGGACTCTTTTTCTGGGGACACACCTGGTGCCTGGCGGGATGGTGCGAGCTCCGGGACGAGTTCCGCACCTTCCGCCTGGACCGCATCCAGTCTGTGGACGTGCTCCAGGGCACCTTCCAACCGATCGAGGGCCACACCCTGGCGGACTACATCCGGAAGGCGGAGGATGACCACCGGGACTCCTGACAGATCCCTGGCAGGAGCCCCTGCCAGTCTTCCATCCAGGAGGTCGCCACGGATGGCGGCAATTCCACTCACACGGGTCCTGGCCCCTCCAAGGCTGGGCCATTCCATTCAAAGGAGTTCCAATGTTCCGACGCCTCGACGACTTCCGCGCCTCCTTCGCCCACGCCCGGGAGAGCTACCTGAAGATCCTGGACGCCATCCCCGAGACCGCCGCGGGAACGGCGGTGGCGGAAGGCCACCGCGATCTTCGCCGCCTGGCCTTCCATCTGGTGGAGACCCTCATTGAAATGCCCGCCCGCACCGGCCTCAAGGTGCCCCACGGCGATGCCTTCCTGGCCGACCAGCCCCTCCCCCTGCCCGCGACGATGGCTGAAATCCGGCAGGCCTACGTGGATGCGGCCGATGCCCTCGGGACCGCCCTGGAGGCCTGGAACGACGCCACGCTGGAGGTCTCGGACAACATGTATGGCCAGCAGTGGAAGCGGGGGGAGACCCTGGGCATCCTGCTCACCCACCAGGTCCACCACGTCGGCCAGATGACGGTCCTGATGCGCCAGGCCGGCCTGCGCGTGCCGGGAATCTACGGACCGGCCAAGGAGGAGTGGGAGGCCTACCACATGCCCGCTCCGGCCATCTGAGCAGGCCATGCCCGGCGGTGCGGTGCGGCACGTTGCTCCAATCCGCCAGGCGCGTTCGTACCGGGAAGGTGTAGGATGAGCCCCAAATGGGCCTTGCTCACCACGCACTCCTCCTAGCCATCCCGGCCTTTGCCGTCCTGGCGGCAGCCCAGCCTCCCAGCGTGGCGGGGTTCGAGGGCATGGACTGGACGGTTGCCCCCGGCGACGACTTCTACCGTTTCGCCAACGGAACGTGGCTTGCCAACGCCGCCATCCTCGAGGACGTCGAGTCTGCCGGCGTGACCGGCAAACTCCGCACCCTCACCACCCGCCGGATCGCATCCATCATCGATGACACGGCGAAGGCCGCCCCCGGCACCGAGGCCCGCAAGATCTGGGACTACTACAGCAGCTTCCTTGACGAGGCCACCATCGAGAAGAGGGGCATCCAACCCCTCCAGCCCTTCCTGGAAGAGATCAGGCTCGTCGGTGATCGCCGTTCGCTTTCGCGGCTTCTGGGCGCCGCCGAGACCGGTCCCGGGGGTCTGCTGAGGCTATTTGTGGGCCCTGATCCAGACGTTCCGTCCCGGAGCGTTCCCTTTCTGGAGCAGGGGGGCCTGGGCTTGCCGGACCGTCGGTACTACCTGGATGAATCCGAAGGCATGCGGACCATCCGGGCCAAGTATTTGGCCTACATCACCACCTTGTTGAACCTGGTCCAGGAGAAGGAAGCCGAGTCCAGGGCGGCGAAGATCCTGGCCCTGGAGACCAGGATCGCCCAGGTCCATTGGGACCAGGTCGATGCCAGGGATGCCGTAAAGGGCAACAACCACTGGAACAGGAAGGAGCTTGAATCGAGGGCGCCCGGCCTGGACTGGGAGGCGTTCTTCCAGGCCGCTCTGCTCCCCACTCAGGAGACGTTCGTGGTGTCGCAGCCCAGCGCCGTCATCGGAATCGCCGCCCTCGTGGGCGGCGAAGCCCTGGACGGCCTGAAGGATTGGCTCCTCTTCCACGCGATCAGGAAAAGGACCGCCTTCCTGCCCAGGGCCTTCGTAAAGGCCTCCCATCAGTTCCACAGCAAGGCCCTGAATGGCTACACCGGTTTCCCGTCCCGCTGGGAACGCGGGGTGGCGGTCACCAACGCGGCCCTGGGCGAAGCGGTAGGCAGGCTCTATGTGAAGGACTATTGCCCCCCCGGCGAAAAAGCGAGGGCCCGGGCCATGGTTGACACCATCCTTGCCGCCTTTGCCATGCGAATCGAATCCCTGGCCTGGATGACCCCTGCGACGAAGGCCCGGGCCAGGGCCAAGCTCGCCTCCCTCAAGATCGGGGTCGGTTATCCCGACACATGGCAGGACTACTCGGACCTTCAGGTCATCCTGGGCGATGCCTTCGGAAATGCCGTGCGCGCCGAAAGGTTCCACCATCAAGGCAACCTGAAGAAACTCGGGCATCCTCCGGACCGAAGCGAGTGGGGCATGACGCCCCAGACCGTCAACGCCGCGAACATGGGGCCCCTGAACGCCTTCATCCTCCCGGCCGCCCACCTTCAGCCGCCCTTCTTCGATCAAAGGCACACGGCCGCGCAGGACTATGGCGCCATGGGCGCCATCATCGGCCACGAGATAAGTCACAGCTTCGACAACCGTGGGGCCCGCTACGACGCCGAAGGCCGCCTGGGCAACGGGTGGAGCGCGGAGGATTCCGATCAGTTCAGGGTGCTGGGCGATGCCCTTGTCCGCCAGTACGACGCCTATCGTCCCTTCCCCGACCTCGCGGTCAACGGCCATCTGACCCTCGGCGAGAACATCGCCGATCTCGCCGGGCTCGCCGTTGCCTACGATGCCTATCGCCTGTTCCTCAACGGAACGAACGCCCCCATGGTCCAGGGATTGACGGGAGACCAGCAGTTCTTCTTGAGCTGGGCCCAGACCTGGCGCAGCTGCCAGTCCGCAACCACCCGGCGCTATCTCCTTGTCAACGATCCTCATTCGCCCGATGAGTACCGGGCCGACATCGTGCGGAACCTGGATGCGTGGTACCTCGCCTTCGGGGTGAAACCGGGGCAGAAGCTGTACCTGGCGCCCAAGGACCGGATCAAGGTCTGGTAGGAGGCCTGGCGGCACATGCCATGGAAGGCCTGTTGTTCGGCATCGGCCCCCTGGATCCCGCCGCCTTCGCCGCCGCGACCCTGGTCATGGGTTCCGCAAGTTTCATCGCGAGCCTGATCCCGGCCCTGAGAGCCGCCGCCCTGGACCCGGCCCAGATTCTTCGCATGAACCAGGGGTGAACCCCCGCGGCGGCCTCACCCGCCTGCCACGGACTCGAGCCTTCCATGTCCCTTCAGGCCTGAACGAGGAACGGCTCCTTGAGGCCCACCAGCGCGGCATAATTCTTCAGGCGTTCCCGGTGGCTCTGGCCGACAACCGTTTTCGGAGGATAGAGCAGCTGCCCTTCCCGGGTATAGACACCCTCCACCAGGATTTCGCCCACTTGGACCGTCTTGTGGGTGGCGTGGTAGGAGGAGGGGGCCCCATCATTGATCACTTCATCCGGAACGGCCAGGGCCAGGCCGAGGGCGTTGATCACCCTTGGGTCATAGAAGACCTGGTTCTGACGCATTTCTTCGAGGACATGGCGAGCATTGGAACGCTTCTCCATGGCGCCCAGGAAATCCGAAACCACCCTGAGGATCCGTGCCCCCAGGGGGATCTCCTCCCGGTGCGCGGGAATGGCCGGGAAACCGGAGCCGTTGAAATTCTTGTTCTTGAAGAGGATGACCTGGGCGACCTCCGCCATCCGTGGAATGTGGTTGAGGAGGTTGGAACTGATTTCGGGCAGGCGAACAACCGCATCCTGCTCCCGCGGCGTGATCTGATCACCCTTCCGCACCTTTATCATGACGGACCCGGGTAGGGTAAGGACGCCGATCGGCGCGAGGAGTGACGCGACCACCACCACCCAATCGGCTTCCATTTCCATGACCCGCGCCACCTTCTGGGCCAGCAGGCCCAGCCGCTGGGATTGCTGGAAGGCAACGGGATCGGCGATGGAAAGCAGTTCCACCAGGAGGTCGATACAGCCCTTGACGGTTCCTTCAACCAGTTCCCTCTCTGCGATGATGAGCTGGTTCTGCTTGATTCCTGCTTCGATGGAGCTGACGAGCAGTCCCCGTTCACAAGGCTTCGTCAGGAAGCGGAAAATGTTCCCCCGGTTGACGGCCTCGATCGCCGTGGTTTGGTCGGCGTTCCCGGTGAGCATGATCCGGACCGAATCCGGTGTCCGGATCCTCGCTTCGGCCAGGAACTGAATGCCATCCATGGCGGGCATTCGCATGTCGGAAAGAATGACTGCGTACGGGCCCGCGGCCTTGATTCGCGTCAGGGCCTCCTCGCCCCCCTGTGCGGTTTCCAATTCGAACCGCCCCCGAAGCAGGCGGGTGTACGCGGACAGGATATTGGAGTCGTCGTCAACCAGCAGGACCTTGGGGCTCATGAATCATCCTTGGGCAGGAACGTGGAGGCGTTGCCATGTGGGAACCCGGCCGAGGAACGGCGTACCAGAAAGAAACGATTCATCAGGTTTTCCAGAGGCGACATGGACGGCCGCCAAGGCAAGAGAGGGTGGCTGGCGGTACCTCCCCGGTTCCCGAGGGTTGCCCACGATTTCCAGAAGGGGGGCGGGAAGGCCCCTGAGTCTGAAATAGTGGTAGGCAAGCTGTTGGAGGTCGACCCCCAAAGCCTGCGGCTGAGCCATCGCCTCCTCGAACCGTTCAGGGAACGAGATGGCGAGGATCATGGGGCCGGCAACGGCCAGGAGCCCGCCGATGTAGGCCAGGTTCTGGACTTCGACCGGTGCGCCCTCGGACCGGGTGATGGAGAGCGCGTGCCGGGCCTGGGCCAGGTGCTTTTCCCGGAGGGGCTGGAGCCGGGATTCCAGTTCGGACGGCACCGGATCAACCCTGATCGCCGGCCAGCTATCCCGATCAAGAAGCTGGAACGCCTCCCAGGGATTGAGGATCGGCCTCGGGACGCCAAAAAAGGCTGAATTGACAAAGTGAAGCACCATCGAAGCCAGGCCGGCATCTTCCAGAAAATGGTCCTGGAGACAAGGAACCGTCCCGGAGGGGTCCTGGAGCTGCTCCGCAACGCCCCTGGCGGCACCAGGGCCCACCGGGAGGCTGCCCATCCCCACCACCGCCTGGCGGACACCTCCCTTTCCGGCGGGGAGCAGGCAAGCCTCCAAGGTTTCGGAGAGGGTCGCCACGAGAACATCCGGCTCGCACGGTTTGGTCAGGAAACGGTGGGCGGTGCGCGTCGAAGCCAGGATCATGGGCTTGTTCTGATGACCCGAAAGCACGATCCGGATGGTGCCGGGATGCCTTTCCCGGCTCCATTCCAGCAATTCGGCTCCGCCGAAACCCGGCATGTTCAGGTCACTGAGGAGGACATCGAAGGCCTGATCCTCCATGCACCCCTGGGCCTCCCTTCCCGACCCCGCGAGGACCACATCCCAAGCATTGCGCATCCGCCGAAGCATGCGTTCCAGGCCGAGCAGGATCATTTTCTGGTCATCGACGAGGAGAATTCTGGGCCGCGACACTCGGATCCTCCCTCAAGTCAGACACTGGCCACAAATGGGAACATGAACAGTAGTGGCGGCGCCTGCCCATGACCTGCTTACCGTATCGACCAGATCAAGTATTGGATGAGATTCAGCTTCACTTGAATTTGATCGATACATAAGGAAGAGCCTGGAAGGACCATGGACGAAAAAATTCGAGTCTTGTTTGTAGACGATGAGCCATTTGTGCTCCAGGGGCTCAGGCGACTCCTGCGCGACATGCGCGGGGAATGGGAGATGAGCTTCGAGGCCAGCGGCGCGGAAGGCCTGGTTACCCTTGCGGCAACCCCTTTCGATGTGGTCGTGACCGATCTCCGGATGCCCGGTATGAATGGAGCGGAATTCCTTAACCGAGTTCGAGACCTCTACCCGGAAACCATCCGGCTCGTATTGTCCGGACATGCTGAAATGGATCTCATCCTGCAGGCGGAGGGCGCGGCCCACCAGTTCCTCACGAAACCCTGCGATCCGGACCTGCTGCGGTCGGTGATCCGCGGGGCGAGCCTGGTGGGAAGGAACCTGAAAGGCCATGCCATACGCAAGATCCTCGGAGGCATTTCCCATCTCCCCGTGATTCCCGGCACCTATCTCGAAATCCAGAAGCTGCTCACGTCCGAGACGACGACCGTTGCGGACCTCGGAGCTGTCGTTCAACGGGATCCGGGGCTTACCGCCAACATCCTCAAGTTGGTCAACTCTTCCTATTTCGGTCTCCGTCAACGGGTTTCAAGCCCGACGGAGGCCGTTTCCTTCCTGGGCGTGGAGACCCTGAAGGCGATTTCCCTGCTCCACGGTGTGTTCCAGCAAATGAAGGGAAGTCCTCCCGAATTCCGCTGCCTCCACCTTTGGAGCCACAGCCTCGGCATGGCCAGGGCTTCCCAGGCGATCGCGGCCCTGGAAGGCCTGGACAGGACCGGGAGGTCCGACAGCTTCACGAGTGGCCTTCTCCATGATGTGGGCCTGCTGCTGCTGATCTCTGCCTTGCCCGAACACTACAACCAAATTTACCGGATGGTCGCCGAGGGGCCCCTGGAGATTGCCGAAGCGGAAACACAGGTCATGGGAATCCACCACGGAGAGGTCGGAGGCTACCTCCTGGGACTTTGGGGGCTCCCCAACGCCGTGGTCGAGGCCGTTAGCCGCCACCATGACCGGTTTGACCCGGAAAAAACGATAAATCCCACGAGTATCATCCAGGGCGCGGAATTCCTTTCCATGGCCCAGGGTGATCGGATGGTATTCGATATTCATCGCAAGCTTGGGCCGCTGGAACCTGCGTCCCTTGCCGGCGACCGGTTGCAGGCATGGAAAGCCGTGGCCGACCCCTTTTTCAATCCGGAGGCGATCCTTGAATGAAAAGGTGCTTTTCGTGGACGACGATGAAAGCCTGCTTGAATCGGTCCATCGCAATTTCAAGAAACGCTACGATCTGGAGCTCGCCGCCAGCGGCGCGCAGGCCCTGAAGGCGATGGAAACGAGCGGACCGTATGCGGTGGTCGTCGCGGACATGGCGATGCCCGGCATGAACGGGATCGAGTTCCTGAAAAAGGCCCAGGTCCTGGCCCCTGACACGATCCGCATCATGTTCACGGGACACCCCGGTCCCGTCACACTGCTGGAGTCCATCAACAGTGGCCAGGTCTTCAGGTTCCTTTCAAAACCCTGTGACACGGAGGAAATCAGCCGGGTCGTGGATGCCGGCATCCGGCAATACCACCTGATCGCCGGGGAGAGGGACCTCCTCGAGGTCACGCTCACCCGCAGCATCGAAGCGATGACCGGAATCCTCGAAGTCCTTGACCCTGCCGTCTACCTGGCCGCGCAGACCCTGGCCCACCGTGCTGCCCTCGTGGCCAGGGCGATGGGGGTGGCAGATGATTGGTCGATCACCCTCGCAGCACTGTATTCGCCCCTCTGGCTGGTGTCCCTGACATCCGAGGTGCGGCTGCAATGGGCCCGGAGAAAGCTTGAGGACCCAGCCGGGAAGGCCCAGCTCAGCGCTGCCATCGAGCGCGCCGCCAACCTGCTCCAGCCCATCCCGAAGCTGGAAGGCGTCGCCCAGATCGTCAGGTACCAGGGGAAGAACCTCGATGGGACGGGCATACCCGAGGATTCGATCCGCGGCGAGGCGATTCCCCTGGGGGCCCGCGTCCTGCGAGCACTCCAGGACTTCAACGCGATCGAGCAAAGCGTTAAGTCCAAATATGTTGCATTGGAGGAATTACGAATGCAGCGCGGCCGATATGATCCCGTCGTCCTGGCCACCCTCTCAGTGACCATGGAGTCCTTCGTGAAATAGGGGTCCCAGGGGTGATTCGCCGATGGAATTCCCTTAATGCCTTGGTCGTTGAGTTCGATAGATATGTCATAGGGTGGAGCCTCGATGGACGATTCGGTGCGGCACGGCATGACCCAGGATCCCGACCCCCGGGTGGCGGTTGCGGACCTGAAGTCCCAGGTTGGAGACGCGGGTCTGGATGCCCTCTTCTTCTTCTGTTCCTCGAGTTATGACCTGGACCAGGTCGCGGCGGAACTGCAGCGGTCCTTTGCATGTCCGATCATCGGCTGCACCTCCGCGGGGCAGGTCGGGCCCCACGGCTTCCAGAAAGGCGGAATGGCAGCCACGGGCTTTCGCGGCGGGAACCTGTCCATGGTGCCCCACCTGATCCATCCTCTGGCCGGGTTCCAGGATCAGGTCGTCGGCATCGCCGCTGCCATCCGGGAGGAGGCCCCCTCGGGGCGGCTGCATCCCTTCGGCTTCCTGGTGATCGACGGGTTGTCGATGATGGAGGAACGTGTGACTTCGGCCATCTATCTGGCCCTGGGGAATACGCCGATAATCGGTGGTTCCGCGGGCGACGATCTGGGTTTTACCCGGACCTTCGTCTATTTCGATGGCCGGTTCTTGAGTGATGCGGCCGTCCTGGCCAGCTTCCGGGCCCGTGGCCCGGTCGTGCCCTTCATGCTGAAGCATTTCATTCCTGGCAGGCAGAACCTTGTCATTACGGAGGCGGATGCTGACCGCCGCCTCATCCTCGAGGTCAATGGCGAGCCGGCCGCCGCCGTCTACGCCCGGGCCTTGGGCCTCCCTTTGGAGGAGTTGAATGCGAAGGTTTTCTCACAACATCCGTTCCTGATGTCCATCGGGACGGAACACCACGTGCGCTCCATTGCCAGAGCGCTCCCGGACCAGTCCCTGGCCCTGTACTGCGCCATCGATGAAGGCCTGGTGGTCAGTATCGGGGAATCCGTCGATCCCTTCGCCCTGCTCGACCGGACCCTCGCAGAGGTGCGGCAGAAGGCTGGCGACCCTCTCGCGGTTCTGGCCTGCGACTGCATCCTCCGGCGACTGGAATTCGAGAACCTCGGAAACGACGGTGCCGTGGGAGCGTTGATGGCCAGCCGGCAGGTCTTCGGCTTCTCCACCTATGGAGAGCAGTTCAACGGCATCCATGTGAACCAGACGCTTACGGGCATCGTCCTGGGAAGGCCCGGTGCGGCATGAGTTGCGGAGACCAGGACACCCTGGCGGAGCTGAGGCGCCAACTGGCCGCCCGGGACAAGACCATCGAGGTCCTCATACGCCGGCAACTCGACATTCGAGCCCGTGAAAGCTCAACCCTCCACTTTCTGGAACAGAACCTCACCCTCGAGAAGGTCGTCGAGCGGAAAACCCAGGAGCTGGCCGCGGAGCGTGCGGAACTGCAAAAGACGCTCGCGGAACTGAAGCAGACCCAGGTTCGAATGCTCCAGATGCAGAAGATGGAATCCATCGGCCAGCTCGCCGCGGGGATTGCCCATGAAATCAACACCCCCACCCAGTTCGTCGCCGACAACATCACCTTCCTCCGGTCGACGCTGGAGCCCCTCCTGGCTCTCATCGATGCATCCTTGATCCTCGTCGGAAAGATGCGTGAGACATCCAGCAACGCAGAACAGCTTTCCGACTTCGATTCCTTGCGGGATGCAGCGGATCTCGAATTCGTCCGGGAGCAGGCGCCCCTGGCCTTGGCCCAATGCTCCGAGGGACTTTCCCGCATCGCCGGCATCGTCAAGGCGATGAAAACCTTCTCCCACGCTTCAAGCGGCGTCATGGAACTGGAGGATCTCGGGGCAATCGCCCGTTCCGCCGTCACGGTTTCCCAAAGTGAATGGAAGCACGTCGCGGATCTGGAGCTGGAAATCGACCCGGACCTGCCGCCCGTGGCCTGCCTGCGCGACGAGATCGGGCAGGTCGTCATGAACCTGGTGATCAACGCCGCCCATGCCATCGGCGAGCAGATCGAGCGGGGCAAGCTCGCCAGGGGGCGGATCGAACTTTCCCTCCGCCTCACGGGGGACCAGGTGGAACTCCGCGTGGCGGACAATGGAACGGGGATTCCAGAGGAAATCCGGGAGCGGGTCTTCGAGCCCTTCTTCACCACCAAGCCCGTGGGCCGCGGTTCCGGACAAGGGCTCGCCCTCGCCTTTTCCACCATCGTGGAAAAGCATAAGGGGCAGATCCTCCTTGCGCCCCGCGATGGGGGAGGGACCTGCCTCCTGGCCAGGTGGCCCCTCCGTCAATGAATGGCTGGGCTGGATCAACCTGGCAGCCAGGAGTGGCTGGACCTTGGCTTTCCGCTCCTTTACGGGAACAACGAGGTCGGGACCGGCTGTCGCCGATCCGTTTCCTGGCCTTCCTTGAAAGGTTCAGGGCATCGGCATTACGGTCGCAATTTGTCCTGCATGATCCGCAGGATCTCCGTGTCCACGCCGGCCATACCCCGTTGGGCCAGCCGTCCCAGATTGGAGAGCGAAGCCCTTCCGTCCTTCCCGACGATGCCGTCCGTCGCAGGAATGCCCATGCCCGCCAGGGCCATGCTGGCCGCCCGGAAGGCGGCTTCCACCCCGGTCAGGGTCTTCATGGCGCAACCGATCTTGGCCCCATCGCAAATCATCCCCGCCAGGTTGCCGACCATGGTGTTGACGGCAAGGCTCACCTGCTCGTGGCTGCCACCCTCCAGGAAGACGAAGGCTGACGCGATTCCTATGCCCGCGGCGTTCGCCGCCCCGCAGATGGCGGAGAGGGACCCGAGGTGCCAGGTGGCCGCGGAGGCCATGAGTCAGCCGAAAGCCAGGGCTTCCTCGACCCGCTCTTCCGCATGGCCAGCCCGCCTGCCGCCTTCGAAAACCGGGATCGACAAGGTGATCCCATTGTTGCCGGATCCGGCCAGGGTCATCACCGGGTTGGATTCCCCGGACATGCGCGCGAACACCCCGGCACTGACCAGGTGGGACAGGGCCACCGGAGCTTCCGGACGGCCGGGCCCAGCGAATCCACCCGGAAGAATCCCCAAGCCGTGCTTGGCGATCTTCATGTTCATGGCAAAGCCACGCTGGAGCTTTGCCCGGTCTTCCCGGGAGAGGGTCCTCGCCAGATCCATGAGGCTCTCGATGGGTAGCTCGGCCAACAGCTGCCGGATGGGAACACCCTTCGCCCCTTCCGGCAGGGCGTCCTCCCCGCGCACCAGGACGCCATCCTTTTCCAGCCGCGCAAGATTGCCGTGGTCATGGAGGAGCAGCGCACGGCCGGTGCCCTGTTCCCGGACGACCGTCACCTCGATCATCAGGCCGGTCCGGGAGGAATCAATGTCCACACTGACGCTTCCGCTCCCCAGGAGGACGCCGGAGGCCTCGATGGCCGCGTCGGTGATGCCTTCGAAACTGCTCAACCCGAGGCTGCCATCCGGCAGGTTGGCGCCGAGCGCCTCCGCCCACAGAATCCCGGTAGCCCGGTTTGAGTTGGGAATCCCCACCGCGTAGCAATTCTTGTAGGTTCGCGCATCACACCTGAGGCGGACACTGCGGATCGCTCAGGAACCCTGGGAGGCGGCCAGAGAAGCAGCCCAGGCAACGGCGAAGGGCTCAGTGCACCCCAAAGCCGGTTTCCATTCCGAATCCAGTTACCGAGTGATATTCATGGCGATCCCTTGACGGAATTTTGTACGCATTCAACCGTCAATTGTATGCAGCACAAGGCCTATGAAAGGGGAACAAGGCCATCCTGCCCTGGCTGGAATGGCTCAGGAGCCTGCGTTCAGGTTCAGGTAGCATTCGATTCCGTCCAGCACCCGTTCAAGGCCGAAGTCGAAGCCCTCCTCCATCGTGCGCGGCCTTCCCGCGCGCACCGGCATCGGCGACGAATCCGTGATCCCTCCCGATTGCGAGGTGAGGATGGCGGACAGATTCGGGTAGCGCGGGTCGTTGATCGCCCGGCGGAGGTCCGCGCCCACGGCCTTCGCCCACGCTTCGGCTGGAATGCCGCGGGACAGGGCCCTGGCGAGCGAGATGGCCGTGTCCGAGGCTCCGCTCACATATCCATGGACCACGCTGAGCATGTCCATCCGGTCCTCGGGGCTCAGGGGCGTGTCGGCGATGGCCTGAAGGAACGCTTCGTGCCAGCTCAGCCAGTTGGGGCCATGGGGAGCCGCCACGAACGGCAATTCCGCCAGCCAGGGCCGCGAACACAGCATCGCCCGCTTCGCATGGGCCCAGTGTTTCACCTCCTGACGCCAGCCCCCCCGCGGACCGCACCTTTCCGGCGGCCTTCCCATGGCGGCGTCGACGGCCGCGTCCATCAACGCCTCCTTGTTCGGGAAGTAGCGGTAAAGCGCCATCGTCGTGAACCCGAGCCTTTCGGCGACCGCGTGCATCGTAAGCGCTGCAAGGCCATCTCCATCGGCCAGGGCGATCGCGGCCTGCATGATGTCCTCGCGGCTCTTCGTGGGCTTGAAGCCCCGGCCTGGCCGGGGCTGCGCCTCCCAGAGCCGTTCGCTCCGCTTTTCTAGCTCCCGGCCCGCGCCCTCGGGATCGCCGGAGGCCTTGGGGGTGTCCCCGGGGCTCGGCCGGTGCCCTTGGCCAGTCCTACCTGCCATGTCGCTCCCTTTCCATGGGCCATTGACTAAACCCCTACAGTGTATACCGTATACAGAACAGTGTATGCCGTATACACTTCCGATCGTCCCGGCGCCGAAGTCAGCCCAATTATTAATAGATGGTCTCAGTCTCATTTTCGGTCACAGTTGCCGCACGGCGGCATGGACACGGAGAACGCCCGCAAGACGCCCACCGGTGCGCCCACTGGCTCCATCCACCTGAAGGGAATCCCGAATGCCCGCCCGTCGTGCAAACCCCACCACTCACCCCCGAACAGCCCCTTCCCGCCCTCCGGGTTTCACGCGCACCGTGTTCGCGGCCCTTGGGGCGGCCGTTCTGGGCCTCGCCTCCATGCGCCCGGCCGAAGCCCACACACCCCCCCGACAGGCGGACGCATGGGAACTCTACCTCACCGGCGGCTGGCTCATTCCCACCGGCGCCCAGCGGGCCGGCATCAAGGGCGCCGATCTGACGGCGTTGGTCGTGTCCTATGTCCCCCGCCCGTCGTTCGCCGTCACGGGCACCTTCCAATGGGCGCGGAGCCACGCCCTCGCCATCGCCGGCGAGCCCAAGCTCGACATCTTCACCTGGGATGTCGGGGCCGAAACGCGCGGCACCCCCAGGTCCCTGGGCGGCGCCTGGACAGTCGCGCCTTTCGCCGGCATCGGCGGCGGCGCCCGGACCTACAACATCCCCGAGCTCCCCGCCGATCCAACCTGGAACCTCGCCGCCTATGGCAGCGCGGGAGGCGAGTTCGCCATCCGCCGCGTTCACCTGCGCCTCGAGGTCCGGGACTATGTCTCCAGGTTCAAGCCGCTCACGGGAGGCGGCAAGGCTGCCACCCGCAACGATGTCGCCGTCATTCTTGGCCTGCGCTTCGTCAAGAAGACTGCCTGATGACCTCTTTAACCCAGACAAAGCAGACGAGGAGGCATACCATGGCCCCGCACGACGACATGGCGGCACCGAGCCGCCGCGAAGGAACGATTTCGATCAACAGCAGCGCCATCCATCCCTGGAGGATTGTCATGAAAGCAGCTGCGCGTTTCTGCCTGGTCTCCCTTTCGTTCCTGATTTTCGCGGCCCTTCCCCTGGCCGCCCAGGTGGGCTGGTCCAGCTACGAGGTTCCCGCCAAGGACGAAGGCGCACCGGCCATCACGGTGGCGCTCACCTACCCCAGCCCATCGCCAGCCCGGGACATCCCCATGGGTCCCTTCAAGGTCCACGCCGCCATCAAGGGTGAGCCGGAACCCACGGTCAAGGGCCTGATCGTGGTGAGCCATGGACTGGCCGGGTCGGAACTCGCCCATGGCCGATTGGCCGAGGCCCTGGCCGCCCGTGGCTACCTGGTGGCCGCCCTCCGCCATCCGGGCGACAACTGGATGGACAGTTCCTTGTTGAACAAGACCCCGGAGCGGTACTTCTCCGAACGGCCGCGCCAGGTCGGCCGGGTCATCGACGCCTTGATGGCCGACCCCGCCTGGAAGGACCGCATCGCCCGCGACGCCAAGGGCCCGCGGATCGGCGCCCTGGGTCATTCGGCCGGCGGCTATACGGTCCTTGCCCTGGCCGGAGGTATCGCCGACCCTGCCCAGTCGAAGCGGCACTGCCGGGAGGAAGGCAAGGACGACCCCCTGTACTGCCGCACCGTCGGGTCCGAGCGGCCCACCGTCCCGCCCCAGGCCGGCCCGTCCCTCAAGGACGACCGGATCCGCGCCGTGGTGGCCCTGGCCCCCTTGGGCGTCCTGTTCACGGCCGAGTCCCTGGCCACGGTCCAGATCCCGGTGGCGATCCATGCCGGAGCGAAGGACCGCTGGCTGGTCCCGCGCTTCCACGCCATGTGGATCGCAAAGAACCTGCCCGGCGCGGAACTGCACCTGGTGCCCAACGCCTGGCACTTCGCCTTCATGGATACCCCCAGCATCCCCATCCAGACCCCGGACGGCGACATCGCCGCCGATCCACCCGGGTTCGACCGGGCCGCCTATCTGAAAAAGCTGGGCCCGGAACTTGCGGACTTCTTCGACAAGGCGCTCAAATAGCACAGAGGGCCCGCCTTTCGCCGGGCCCTCTGAAGTCTGAACACTTCATCGCGTTATTGGAGTCTGGGGCCCCATCCCTTTTCATCCCAAATAGTCGGGTAGGCCGGGGAGCTTGCGCCCCCGGCCCCCCTCAGATCCGGACGTGCGGGACTACCGCATCCGGCTCCTCGTATCACGGTCGCTGAGGGCGTAGTTTCGAGGCATAACTGATGACAGGTGCCAGCGGAAAACGAGCCAGCAGCTTGTTCATCCGCTCCCAGGTCATGCGCGCCCGTTGGGACCTACGATTGAGCCATCCGCGCCACCTTCGCCCAACTTCGTAGCGGAAGTGCGCCAGGGCCCTAGCTTGCCGGCGTCGCGGCGATCAGGATCTTTTCGAGCGTGCATTTTGCCGGCTAGGATGCCCAGTGAGCGCGGGGACTCATCCCTCCCCCAGGTGATTCTCCAACGCATTCCCAGGGAGGTTGCGCAGGATGTGAACGGCCTCATCCAACATGACACCTCCTGTCCGGGACAACGCCACGGTCATGGTTCTCACCTATCTTTCACAGGGCTGTTAAAAGCCAATCAAGAACTAGGGATCACAAGCCCTGTGCCGTGAAGGAAATGATGTCAGGGCTGGAGTATGGCCGTTCGTTGGATGCCAATCAGACGGCTGGAATGCCCTTCCCCGACCTCCACTAACCGGGAAGCCAACTTGACGGGCTGAATGTGCGGCGAACGCCGCCTGTATTCACCGCAATAATTGCATCGATAATCTTGTCAAAGCGGTGAAAGCACCCCATATTTACCGCATGAAGAGCGGAGATTATCCCTTCCTTTGGCAATCAAACGATTGGCCAGAATGGCGTTTCGACCTGGCGGCCCTAGCCGACCCAATGGCGAAAGCCAGCCATGCCCAGGGACTGCTGCTCGGGCGCCTCGCCGATGTGGGCCTGGACACACGAGCCCGGGCCAACCTCGCGGCCCTCACCGAGGATGCCCTCAAGACCAGCGAAATCGAGGGAGAGATCCTGGATGCGCATTCGGTCCGCTCATCCGTCGCCCGCCGCCTGGGCATCGACATCGGAACCCTTGCCCCTGTGGACCGACATGCCGACGGTGTCGTGGACATCACGATCGACGCCACCATCAACAGCCAGGCTCGAATGACCCGGGATCGGCTGTTCGGTTGGCATGCCGCCCTGTTTCCCACGGGGTACTCCGGCCTGTCCAGGCTACGGGTCGGCGCCTGGCGTGACGATGCCAAGGGTCCCATGCAGGTCGTGTCCGGCCCCACGGGCCGTGAACACGTGCACTTCGAGGCACCGCCCGCGGCCCGCCTGGAAGCCGAGATGGACCGGTTTCTCCGTTGGACCGACGATAAGCCCGTCGAACCGCCACTGATCAGGGCCGGGCTGGGCCACCTGTGGTTCGTCACCTTGCATCCCTTTGACGACGGCAATGGCCGCCTCGGACGCGCCATCGGCGACCTGCTCCTTGCGCGCGCGGACGGAAGTTCCCAGAGGTTCTACAGCCTGTCGGCCCAGATCCAGAGGGAAAGAAAGGCCTACTACGCGATCCTGGAGCAGACCCAAAGGGGGTCTCTGGATGTCACGCTTTGGCTCGCCTGGTTCCTGGATGTCCTGCACCGGGCGGTCCTTCGGGCCCAGATCGCGCTTGACGAAGTCCTGGCCAAGGGCCGTTTTTGGCAGCGCTGGGCTGGACTCGCGTTGAACGAACGCCAAGTCAAGCTGCTCATCAAGCTGCTGGACGGATTCAAAGGCAACCTGACCACCAGCAAATGGGCAGCCATCGCCAAATGTTCCCAGGACACGGCCTTGCGGGACATCAACGACCTGGTGATGCACGGCGTACTCAGGAAAAGAGACGCCGGAGGCCGCAGCACCAGCTACGAATTGAATCGAACCCAACCCTGATTTCGACAAAACGCCTGCTGGCCCGGAAATTCACCCCGACGCGTCGCTGCGAACCTTGAACCCCATCCTGTCGTTCTCGACAGGTTTGGGTTCCGCGACACAACAGCCCGGCTTTCGCCGGGCCCTTTGATTGGTGGAGGTGGCGGGAGTTGAACCCGCGTCCAAGAAGCGAGACATGGAGGGTCGTTACAGGCTTGGTCCGGATCGCGTGACCTCTGCGGGGAACCGGACAACCCCGATCGAGGACGTGCCCCCCAATCTCGGCTGCCGTCAGGGGGCGTCGCGGCAACCTATCCTGTCCTGTCGTCCGGCAGACCGAAGTCACCCTTTCAACAGTTTAACGAGCCCGCTACCAGGAGATCACGGGGACTCGCTCGTCCGCCGGTTAGGCGGCGAGGGCCAATTCAAAGTTGTCGTTGGCGTTTTTGTTTTTTATCGGCTTGATAAGGGGGCCAACCGATAAACCCCCGCCTGCGCCTCTCACACCTGCGGCAACCTGTCGAAACCAGTCACCCCCGGGTGGTGCGTCCCCTGTCGCCTCGCCCCGCGAGGTGCGGCTGACCGGGGTCCTGAGTATGAGACCTCCGCCGGGGGACCACAAGCGGCTAAGATGTTCCTTTGGAGCCACCCATTGATCGGTCATTCCGGGAACGTATTCGTCCTTTCCGCCCCGTCGGGCACCGGGAAATCCACCTTGGCCAAGCGGCTGGTAAAGGACCTTCCTGATCTTGATTTTTCCATATCCTTCACCACCCGGGCCCCCAGGGCCGGGGAGACGGACGGCAAGGACTACTTCTTCGTGTCCCCAGCCACCTTCGACGAGATGATCCGCACGGGCGGCCTCGTGGAATGGGTGGAGGTCTACGGGCATAAGTATGGCACTGGCAAGGAATGGATCACGACCCACCTGGCGGCCGGCAAGGACATCCTCCTGGACATCGAGACCCAGGGGGCCCGCAACGTCCACGAGGCCATTCCCGACGCGGTGATGATCTTCCTCATCCCCCCTTCGGCAGCGGAACTGTCCAACCGGCTGAGGAGCCGGGGGCGGGATCCCGAAGCGGAGATCCAGGTGCGCCTGGATTATGCCAAGCACGAACTGTGCGAGTACCCCGCATATGACTATCTTGTAGTGAACGACACGCTGGACCGGGCCTACCGGGACCTCGAATCCATCGTGCTCGCCACCCGCCTCCGGCGGGAGCGGATGGGTGACACGGCGCAACGGATACTCGAAGGATTCTGAAGGGGCGCGAACATGGCGCGTTGGTTCAAGAGCAGCTGGATCTGGATGGTCATCGCGATCACGGTGGCGGTCTACGCCCCGCTCGCGGGGCGCACCGGGGACGAGAAGGCCCGGCAGAGGTCCCTCGACACCCTCACGGAGATCATGGGCCTGGTGCAGAAGCAGGCCGTGGACCCCCCTGCCCCCAAGCAGGTCTCGCACGCCTCCATCTCGGGCATGCTCCACACCCTGGACCCCCACTCCTACTACATGGACGAGTCCGAGTTCCGCACCATGCGCGAGGACCAGCGCGGCTCCTTCTTCGGCATCGGCTCCATCATCCAGCAGCAGCCCGACGGCGTGGTGGTGGTGAGCACGGTGCGCGGCGGCCCCTCCGAGAAGGTGGGCATCCGCGCCGGGGACTTCATCCGCGAGGTGGACGGCAAGAGCACCGAGGGCTTCACCAGCACCGCCGTGGTCCAGAAGCTCCGCGGCGACAAGGGCACCGTGGTGGAGGTGGCCGTGCAGAGGGCGGGCTTCCCCGGCCTCATCCGCTTCTCCATCACCCGCAGCGAGATCCCCTCCAACAGCGTCCAGTACGCCTTCATGCTCACGCCCACCACGGGCCTCATCGCCATCAAGGACTTCGGGGAGACCACCTCCGAGGAGTTCGAGAAGGCCGTGCGGAACCTCAAGGCCCAGGGCATGACCGACCTCCTCCTGGACCTGCGCAACAACGGCGGCGGCATGCTGGACGCGGCCACGGGCATCTGCCGGCAGCTCCTGGGCGCGGGCGAGCTCATCGTCACCCAGAAGGGCCGCGACGGCCGGGACATGCAGGAGACCCGCACCCCCAAGGGTTCGGTCCTCGACACCTTCCCCATGGTCATCCTCATCAACCGCGGCACCGCCTCGGCCTCGGAGATCGTCACCGGCGCCGTGCAGGACCACGACCGCGGCGTGGTGGTGGGCCAGACCAGCTGGGGCAAGGGGCTCGTGCAGGCCGTCATGGCCATCAACCGCACCCGGGGCCTGGCGCTGACCACGGCCCGCTACTACACCCCCTCGGGCCGGTGCATCCAGCGCGACTACCAGCACGGCATCGACGACTACCTGCTGCCCGAGGACACCAAGGAGCCCCTGGGCGACAAGGGCCCCGTATACAAGACCGACCTGGGCCGCACGGTCTACGGCGGCGGGGGCATCACCCCCGACTACACCGTCGAACAGGCCAAGCTCACCACCTTCGTGGGCAACCTCCGGTTCCGCACCAGCGCCTTCTTCAAGTTCGCGGTGATCGAGAAGGAGAAGCACGGCATCAAGCCCCAGCAGGTGCCCGACGAGGCCCTCATGAAGGCCTTCCACGCCTGGATGAAGGAGCAGAAGATCGAGTGCACCGACGCCGAGTGGAACGACCCCGCCAACCAGGCCGAGATGCGCGACCAGCTGGCCATGGAGATGCAGAACGTGGCCTACGGGATGGAAGCCGGGTTCAAGTACATCTCCGGCCGGGACCCCCAGGTCAAGAAGGCCCTGGAGGTCATGCCCGAGGCGGCGGCCATGCTCAAGAAGAAGGTGCTTTCCATGAAGGACGGCAAGGACTCCCCGCTGGTCGCCCGCAACTGATGCCCAAGCCCCGGGCCTACTCCCCGCTGCTGGACTCCCTCGGCCGGAGCCTGCGCTTCTTCTACCTGCTCTGGGGCGGCATGCTCCTGGGGACCCTGGCGGCCTACAACCGGGTGCGCCTGCCGGCCTTCATCTGGGGGTGGCCGCGGGTGGCCAAGTTCTGGTTCACGCCCCTGGGCCGGGGGCTGATGCTGGGCATCGGCCTGGCCATGGCCATCGCAGCCCTCGTCGAGGTGTGGGAACTGGTGGACCGGATCCTGGTGCGCTTCCTGCACGACCATGAGAGGGAACGCCCGTGACCTCCTTCGAGGCCTTCGTCGCCAACCGCTACCTCCATACCCGCAAGAAGGGCGCCTTCGTGCGCGTCATGGTGCGGTTCGCGCGCTGGGGCATCGCCCTGGGGGTGTTCGCCATGGTGGTGGCCCTGGCCATCGCCAACGGGCTCCTGGAGGAGATCCAGGCCAACCTCTTCTCGGCCACCGGGCACTTCACCGTGGCCCACCTGGAGGGGGAGATCCCGGACACCCAGGCCGCCCTGGCCCGCATCCGCCGGACCCCCGGCGTCGTGGCGGCCAGTCCCATGCGCATGGACCACGGCCTCATCCGGCCCACCAACTCCACCGCCCCCCCTTCCCCGCTGCTGCTCAAGGGCGTGGACCCGGCCTCGGCCCACGGCACCTCGCGGATCTTCGACTCCCTGGAGCCCACGCCGGTGGAGAGCCTCAAGGAAGGGGAGATCCTCCTGGGCGCCACCCTCGCCAAGGACCTGGGCATCCACGTGGGCGACCCGGTGGCTGTCGTCTTCATGCGGCTGGACCTGGGCCTCTCGGGCCTCCAGCCCAAGCTGGCCGCCTACAAGGTGGCGGGCATCTTCACCAGCCACATCGGCGAGTACGACAAGGCCTGGGGCTTCATCCACATCAACGACTCCATGCGCCTTGCCGGGAGCGAACAGGCCGAGTTCATCGAGGTGCGCGCCCCCAGCATCGACGCCATCGAGCGCACCAAGCCCGCGGTCATGGGGGCCCTCAACGGCGGCGGCAAGGGCCCCTGGCTCGCCCAGGACCTGCGCGACACCAACCGGGCCCTCTTCGCCGCGCTGAAGGTGGAGAAGTGGATGATGGCGGCGATCTTCTCGCTCATCGTGCTCATCGCCGTCTTCAACATCGTGGCCAGCCTGGTGCTGCTGGTGACGGAAAAGCGCCGGGACCTGGGCGTGCTGCTGGCCCTGGGGGCGACGCCCCGCCAGGTGCAGCGGCTCTTCGAGCTGCAGGGCATCCGCATCGGGGCCGTGGGCACCTTCTGGGGCCTGGCGGTGTCGGTGCCCCTGTGCCTGGTGGCGGACCGCTGGAAGCTGATCCCGCTGCCCTCGGCGGTGTACGACTTCATCACCTACGTCCCCCTGCGCTTAAGCTTCCTGGACATCGCGGTGGTGGCGGTCTTCCCGCTGCTGGTGGCCTGGATCGCCTCGAGGTTCCCCGCGCGGCGGGCCTCGGGCGTGGACCCCGTGGACGCCCTGCGGGCCGAGTGAGGAACCATGAGCCAATCGCTGCTTTTCATCGACACCGAGACCGGCGGCCTGGATCCCCGGAAGCACAGCCTGCTGAGCGTGGCGCTGGTGGTGGGTGACGCCGGCGGGGTCGCCAACAGCCTGGAGATCCTCATCCGCCACGAACCCTACGTGGTCTCCGCGGGAGGGATGAAGGTAAACCGCATCGACCTGGTGCAGCACACCGCGGGGGCCCTGGAGCCGGACATCGCCCTGGGGGTGATGAACGTCTTCCTGGACCAGCACTTCCCCCACATCTGCAAGCCCATCATCCTGGCAGGGCACAACGTCGGCTTCGACCAGGCCTTCCTGGGCGCCTTCCTGGACAGCCTGGGGCACAGCCTGGAGCCCCGCTTCAGCCACCGCGTGGTGGACACCCACAGCCTGGCCGCGGCCCTGCGGGACGCCGGCAGGCTGCCCCTGGACAACCTCAGCTCCACGGCGCTCTTCGCCCACTTCGGCATCGAGGTTCCCGAGGAGAAGCGCCACACCGCCCTGGGCGACGCCCTGGCCACCTTCGAACTCTACTGGAAGCTCGTGGGGCTCATGCGATGACGGGAATGGCCCTCTCCATCCGGGACCTGCACAAGACCTACCTGGGCGCCGAGCACCCCGTGTTCGACGGCTTCTCCCTGGAGGTCGAACCCGGCGAGCTCTGCGCCGTGGTGGGCGTCTCGGGCGTGGGCAAGACCACCCTGCTCAACTGCGTGGCCGGACTCGACCACTGGGAGGGCGGCACCATCGAGGCCGGCGGCCACCAGGTCCCCACGGGCCGGCCCGAGGCCTCGGCCCTCTTCCGGCGCGCCCACGTGGGCCTGGCCTTCCAGCAGCCCCACCTCCTGCCCGAGTTCACGGTGGAGGAGAACCTCCTCATGCCCATCCGCATCGCCGGGGACGTCACCCCCGCCCACGAAGCCTGGGTGCGCGAACTCCTGGCCACCGTGGGCCTGGCGGACCTGGGCGGGCGCCTGCCCAGCACCCTCTCCGGGGGCCAGGCCGCGCGAGTGGGACTGGCGCGGGCCCTGGCGCGGCGCCCCGGCCTGTGGCTCCTGGACGAGCCCACCGGGAACCTGGATCCGGCCACGGCGCTGGAGGTGTTCGAATTCCTGATGAGGCTCCACCAGGAGCTCAGGCCCACGACGCTGCTGGTCACCCACAACATGGCGCTGGCCGAAAGGTGTGGGCGGATCGTGCGGCTGGGGCCGAAGGTGGTGGAGGAAGTGCGGTAGCCTGAACGGCCGGAATAAGCCGTTCCGTGGTCCGCCGACGCGCGGGGTCGCTACACTTCGCCCGGGAGGATCCGGACCATGCACATCGCCAACCCCATCTATGATGTCGTCTTCAAGTACATGCTCGATGACGAGAAAGTGGCCCGCCTGCTGCTTTCCGCCCTGCTGGGCAAGGAAGTGCTCGAGTTGCAGTTCCGCCCCACGGAAGTGCATTTCGAGGCGCCCAAGCCGGACGGCACCCAGCTCCTGGTCCTGCGGATGGATTTCGCCGCCAAGGTGCGCCAGGAGGACGGCGGGCACAAGCTGGTCCTGATCGAGATCCAGAAGGCCCGCACTGCCGGGGACGTGCAGCGTTTCCGGCGTTACCTGGGCGCCAATTACATGAGCCCGGAGAACGCCTACCTGGACCCGGACGGGGAGCAGCAGGCGCTGCCGATCGTGACCATCTACTTCCTGGGAGAAGGCCTGGAGTCCGTCGATGTGCCGGTGCTCAAGGTCAACAGGCATTATCTGGACGTAGCCACCGGGGACGAGGTGCGGATCACCGACCCATTCGTGGAAGCGCTCACCCATGATGCCATCGTGGTTCAGATCAACCGCCTGAAGAATCGCAGGCGAACCGATCTGGAACGCCTGCTGGAAGTGTTCGACCAGGGTCTGGCATCCCGTTCGGATCCGCATTTGCTTGATATCCTGGAGGAGAACTTCCCGGAGCGGCACCGGGAGGTGCTGCGCCGGCTGATGCGGGCCGGGGCGGAACAGGATGTCCGCGGAAAAATGGACGTGGAGGACGACCTGCTTGCCACCTTCCAGAGCCATGCACGGGAGTCCTCGGACTATCGTCAAGTCATCAAGGACCAGGGCCAAGTCATCGAGCAGAAGGACCAGGTGATCGAGGAGAAGGACCGCCTGATCACCGACCTGCAGAAGCGTTTATCAGCACTTGAGCGGGACCGGTAGGGATGTCGGCCCAGAGGTTCTGAACCGTGGCACGCAGATGCGAAGAAAAGAAGCCTGACCCGCGCTCCCAGGGAACTCAGATCTCAGGGCTCCCCACAGCCCGCCCCCTGGATCTCCTCGTCTCGATGAGATCCGCCAGCATCACCGCCGCCGCCGCCGCGTCGAGCCGGGCCTTGCGGTCCCTGGCCTTCACGCCCCGCGCCGCCAGGAGCCGGTCGGCCTCGACGCTGGTGAGGCGCTCGTCCCAGAACACCAGGGGCAGGCCGGTGCGATCCCGCAGGGCCTCCCCGAAGGACCGGGCCAGGGGGGCGGTGGCGCTCTCGGAGCCGTCCTTGTGCAGGGGCAGGCCCACAAGAAGGGCGTGGACGCCCTCCTCCTTCGCGAGCCTGGCGAGCCGCGCCAGGGAGGCTTCGCCCTGGTTGGGCCACACCTCGAAGGGCGAGGCGAGGATCTCCAGGTCGTCCGTGAAGGCGATCCCGATGTTCTTCGTTCCGTGGTCGAGGCCCATCCAGCGCATATGTGCCATCCTACATGCATGGAGCGGTTCCTGGACTTCCCGACGGCCCTGGGTGTCTGCCGGCTGCGGTGGACGGACCGGGGCGTGCGCTCCCTGACCTTCGGCGTGGAGCCGGAACCGGGGGATCCGCCTCCCGCCTGGGTGGCCGACGCGGTGCGGGCCCTCACGGCGCACCTGGCCGGGGAGGGGGGCTCCCTGGACGGGATCCGGCTCGACCTGGAGGGGCTGCCACCCTTCCGGCGCCGGGTGATGGAGGTGCTCCTGGCCACGCGGCCGGGGCAGACCCTCACGTACGGGGACGTGGCCCTCCTGGCGGGGTCGCCGGGGGCCTCCCGGGCCGTGGGGCAGGCCGTGGCGCGCAACCCGCTGCCCATCCTCGTGCCCTGCCACCGGGTGCTGGCCGCCGACGGCCCCGGCGGGTTCTCCCTCTTCGGGAGCCTGGAGGCCAAGGCTCGGCTTCTGGCGCTCGAAGGGGTGCGGCTCCGGCATAATTGACCCATGAAGCCCTGGCCCGACGACCTCCTGGCGATCCCCCACAAGCGGGACGTGCCCTTCTCCAAGCTGACGACCCTGGGCGTGGGAGGGATCTGCCGGTGGCTCTTCGAGCCGGTGGACGAGCCCCAGGCCCAGGCCTTCGTGCGGGCCTGCCGCCGGGAGGGCCTCCCCTGGCGGGTCCTGGGCGGCGGCAGCAACCTGGTCGTCCTGGGGGACATCGAGACCCCGGTGGTGCGCCTCCGGTTCCCCGGCGAGGTGCGCCGCGAAGGCCTGGAGGTGCACGCCCCGGCGTCCTACGGCCACATCCGCCTCAGCGGCGACACGGCGGCCATGGGGCTCACGGGGATGGAATACGCCTCGGGCATCCCGGGGTCCGTGGGGGGCGCCCTGCACATGAACGCCGGGGCCTACGGCCGGGAGACGGTGGACGTCCTGGCCCGGTTCCGGTTCCTCACGCCCGACGGCGACCTGGTGGAGAAGGCCCCGGAACCGGGGGAGTTCCGCTACCGGTGGAGCTTCCTGGAGGGGGGCCACCTGGCCCTGGGCCTGGTGGTGCGGCTCGCCGAGGGGGATCCCGCCGCCATCCGCGCCCGGGTGGAGGAATGCAGGGCCAGGCGCGGCACCAGCCAGCCCCTGCACAAGCGCAACGCCGGGTGCGTGTTCAAGAACCCCCCGGGCCAGAGCGCGGGACGGCTCATCGACCTGGCCGGGCTCAAGGGCTTCCGGGTGGGCGACGCGGAGGTGAGCCCGGAGCACGGGAACTTCCTGGTGAACCTGGGGGGGGCCACGGCGGCGGAATTCGGCGAGCTCATGGCGAGGGTCCGGGAGAAAGTCCTGGACGTCCACGGCATTGAACTCGAACCTGAGGTCGAGATCTGGTACACCTGACACCCATGCCCATGATTCCCCGCACCCGCCCGAAGCGACCCTGGATGCCCTGGGCCCGGGTGGGCCTCGTGGGGCTGCTGGTGGCGGGGGCGGGCTACGCGGCCCTGGAACTGGGGCACAAGTATCTGGGCCTGCAGAAGCTCACCATCGAGCAGATCACCATTTCCGGCTGCCGGGGGGAGCGCCTGGAGCAGGCCCAGGCCATCGCCGACAAGGTCTGCCTGGGCAAGCCGCTGTTCTGGTTCGACGCGGAAAAACTGCGGGAATCCCTGGAATCCAAGCGCTGGGTGAAGGGGCTCCTCATCCGCCGGGACCCGCCGGACCGGCTCAGCCTGGTGCTGGAGGAGCGCAAGCCGATCCTCTGGCTCGTCCGCCCGGAAGGCGTCTTCCTGGTGTCCGACGACGGCATTGTGCTGGATCGGCTCAATCAAGTTGATTTATCACCCATTCCCGTGGTGGCGGATCCCAAAAGCCAGCAGGACGGGCCGATGGTCCAGCTGATCCGCACCGCCACGAGCCTCCGCAACAAACAGAAGGAGTTTTACGACCGCCTCACGGAGCTTCGGTGGAGCGACCGGGGCCCGGTGGCCTTCCTGGAGGGCCTGGACGCCCCCATCTATCTTTCGCGCCTGGAACCCACGAAAAACATCCCCAATTTCCAGATGCTGTTCCTGAACGAGCTGTCCAAGAGGGCGGATGCGGGCTCCCTGCGGTACATCGATCTGAGGTGGGACGACGAGATCGCGGTGGGCGAACCTGCCGATTCCGCACCGCCCAAGGCCGTGGCCCAGCCCCGCTGAATTTTCAACCCTGTAAATCCAGTTCCCGTGCGGTTATGCTTGGGGTCAAGGAAACAGGAATACTCATGGTGCAACCTGCCGTTCTGCTAGGACTGGATCTCGGAGCCAGCAAAGTTGTCGCAGTTGTTGCAGTTCAGGAGGAGAACGGGCTCCTGAACGTCACCGGCGCGAGCCAGGCGAACCCCGAGGGGGGCATCCGCCAGGGCGAGATCACCGACATCAACCTCACGGTCACGGCCATCACCCGCGCCGTGGAGGAGGCCATGCGCACCTCGGGCCAGACGCGGCTCGACGGCATCCGCGTCACCGTGGACGGCATCCAGTTCAAGGGCGAGAACCTGCGGGACTCCATCACCATCGCGTCCGCGGACCGGGTCATCACGCCCAGCGACAAGGACCGCGTCATGGAGCAGGCCACCAACGGCTGCAAGCTCGCCAAGGAGGAGACGGTCCTGCACCGCATCCCCCAGATGTTCCACATCAAGGGCCAGCGCGACATCAAGAACCCCGTGAACATGATCGGCGACACCCTGGAAGCCGAGGTGCGCATCATCGTGGCGCCGGGCTCCGTGCTGGAGAACATCAACCGCGCCCTGCACCTCTCGGGCCTCCAGGACGCCGCCCTGATGTACTCCCCCCTGGCCTCGGCCGAGGCCGTGCTGAGCCGCGAGGACGCGGAGAACGGCGCGGTCGTCGTGGACGTCGGCGAGCAGCTCACGCACATGGGCGTCTTCCTGCGCGGCACGCTCTTCCATTCCGCGGTGATCCCCATCGGGGGCATGCACTTCACCAAGGACCTGGAGATCACCAAGCACCTGGGCGGCATCGGCATGGCCGAGCGCATCAAGCGCATCTACGGCACCGCCCTGCCCAGCACGGTCCCCGCCGAGGAGCACATCGAGCTCGAGGAGGAGGGACGCCAGGTGTCGCGCCGCGAGCTGGCCGACGTGCTCCACGCCCGGGCCATCGAGCTCCTGAACATGGTGCTGGCGGAGATCGGGCGCTCGGGGCTCATCCACGAGATCCACGGCGGCGTGCACCTGGTGGGCGGGGGTTCGCTCCTGCCGGGCATGCCCATCCTCGCGCAGAACATCCTGGGCCGCCCGCGGGTCGTCCTGGGCCGCGTGATCGGCGTCCAGGGGCTCTCCCACGCCATCGCCAACCCGCTCTACACCAACGCCCTGGGGGCCGTGAAGGCCCTTCACCGCAGCATGAACGAATCCACCGGACGCCCCCGCGGGGGCAGCGGTCTGTTCGAGAGGATCAAGCGATGGATTTGACCGGCGACCCCATGAGCGGCATCCCCTTCCTCCCCAACCCCGTCCACCTTCCCGGCGCCAACATCAAGGTGGTGGGCGTGGGAGGCGCGGGCTGCAACGCCATCGACCGCATGATCCAGAGCGGCGTCGGCGGCGTGCAGTTCATCGCCATGAACACCGACCAGCAGAGCCTCGCCCAGAGCAAGGCCCACGTGAAGATCCCCCTGGGCCCGCAGAGCATGCGCGGGCTCGGCGCCGGCGGCAACGCCGAGCGCGGCGCCGTGGCCGCCGAGGAGAGCCGCGAGGAGATCCTCGCCCAGCTCCAGGGCGCGGACATGGTCTTCATCACGGGCGGCATGGGCGGCGGCACGGGCACCGGCGCGGCGCCCATCGTGGCCAGCTGCGCCCGGGAGTTCGGCGCGCTCACCGTGGCCGTGGTGCTCACGCCCTTCCGCTGGGAAGGCGTGAACAAGTCCGACAAGGCCAGCCAGGGCCTGGAGAACCTGCGCAACACCGCCGACACGGTCATCGTGGTGTCCAACGAGAAGCTGCTGACGCTGTGCGAGAAGGGCGTGAAGATCAAGGAGGCCTACCGGGTCGCCGACGGCGTGCTCATCCAGGGCGTTCGCGGCATCACCGACCTCATCCTGCGCCCCGGCACCCTCAACGGCGACTTCGCCGACGTGGAGGCCGTGCTGCGCAACGGCCGCGAGGCCCTCATCGGCACCGGCATCGGCCGCGGCGAGGAGGCCCTGCTGGACGCCCTGCAGCGCGCCCTGGACTGCCCCCTGCTGGAGCGCGACACCCGGGGCTCGGCCTCCCAGGTCATCGTCTCCGTCATGGCCGACTGGGACCGCGTGGAACTCTCCGCGGTGGAGACGGCCATGGGCTTCCTGAGCCGCCACTACCACGGCCTCGCCGACATCAAGCTATGCCAGGTGGAGGCCCCCGAGCTGGAGGACCGCGCCCTGGTCACCGTGCTGGCCTCGGGCTTCGTGGAGTCGAGCCAGGACCTGGACCAGGAGGCCGCCCCTCAGGAACTGCGCACCTTCGCCGAGGCTCCGCGCACCGCCAACGGCGACTCCGGCCGCGTCTACGGCGAGGTGCCCCAGAGCCCCCTGGATCCGCCGGTGCTGACCCCCACGCGGCTGCTGCCCCAGGCGCCCACGCCCAGCGGCGAGATGGCCAACCTCACCGAGGACCTGCACGTGCCGGCCATCATCCGCATGACCCAGGGTCGCCTCGGAATCGAATAAATTTTACATCAGCCCTTGGATCGCGATTCGGCGGGCCAGGGGCCGAACTTTGCGTGTAACCAAGCTGGAATTTGCGTCACATGAGCGGAAGGGTCCCACGGGGATCCTGGATGAATAAAGAAATCATCCATTTCCCACCCACCTTCCGGAGTGACCATGACCACCTCGACTTCCCGCCTGGCGCGCCTGGGCCTGCTCTGCGCGGCCGCCACCGTCCTGGGCGCCGAGGCGCCCCGCCTGGGCCTCACGGCCGGCGCCGCCTGGCCCACCGGCGGCACCCGGGACCACATCACCGAGAGCGCGGGCTGCACCGTGGGCGCCTTCGCCGACTGGGAGCAGCGTCCCGGCCACGCCATCCGCCTCGCCCTGGACGGGAACTTCCACCCCCGGTCCTCCAGCCGCCTCGCGCCGGGTTACGGCGGCCGGGGCGAGGCCCAGAGCCAGTCGCTCACCCTCAACTACGTATTCAAGCCCCGGGCCGACTTCCAGGGCTTCTTCATCGTGCTGGGCGCCGGCGGCATGAACGTCCAGCGCCGCCAGGGGAACTTCCTCTACGAGACCGGCGTGAAGCTGTCCTGGAACGCGGGCTTCGGCGTCGACATGAACGAGAGGTGGGGCCTGCTGGCCCGGTACCACTCCATCTCGACCGAGGGCCGGAACCTGGGTACCGTCACCGCGGGCCTGACCTATCGGTTCTAGCCCTCCACCCGGTTCCCGCCCAGGCGCTTGGCGAGGTACATCGCGCCGTCCGCCCTCCGGATGAGGGAATCCATGGACTCCCCCTGCTCCAGCACCGCCAGGCCGACGCTGAGGCCCACGGAGACGAGGGCTTCGGCGGTGGAGACCGACAGCGCGGCGGCGGCCCTGCGCAGCTTCTCGCCCACCTCCAGGGCGCCTTCGCGGCCGGTGGCGGGCAGGAGCACCAGGAACTCCTCGCCGCCCCACCGGGCGCAGACGTCGTAGGCCCGCAGGGCGTCGCGCAGCGCGTGGGCCAGGGCTACCAGCACCCGGTCGCCGGTCTCGTGCCCGTGGGTGTCGTTCACGCTCTTGAACCGGTCCACGTCGGCCATGAGCACGGCCATGGTGCCGCCTTCGCGCACGGAGCGCGCCAGTTCGGAGCGGAGATCCTCCATCATGGCCCGGCGGTTGGGGATGCCCGTGAGGGAATCGGTGCGGGAGGCCTGCTGGAGCACCTCGTTCAGGGCCTTGAGCTGGCTCTGGAAGCCGTCGGAGATGCGGGTGATCTTCCCCAGGCGCCGCAGAAGGCGGAGGTGGGCGTCGCCCAGCCTCTCCAGTTCCGCCAGGAGCGGGTGGTCCCGGTTGGCCGGGTCCGACCGCAGGGCCTCCAGGCGGCTGCGCACGTCGGCGGCGGCGGGGTCCCGGTACAGGAGGGATCTAACCGCGGCGTCCCCGGCCCGGGTGAAGCGGAATCTGGGGTTCCCTTCCGTGGTGGCCATGGCGATCATCCTTCCGAAGGCGAGGGGACGATGTGGAACGGCAGGCCCAGATCCTCCCGGAATTCCTCGGCGAGGTCCAGGGCCCTGTCGTTCTCGGGATCGTAGAACCAGGTGAGGGAGACGGCCCGGCCGGAAAGGTGGGCCTCCTCCATGGCGTCCAGCAGGTCCATCATGCACTTGATGCTGCTGGTGTTGAGGTAGGTGAGGCGGAGTTCCACGTGCAGGGGGCGGTCGTCCCGGGCCAGGAAGTCCGCGACCCATCCGAGGATCGGCTGGAAGAACTCGAAGGAGTTCTCGGGGTAGGATTCCCCGGTGAGCTCGAGGAGCCCGGCCTCGGCGTCGCTCCGCACCCGGGGGCTGGAGGCGGTGGCTGCGAACGACAGGTTCTCGAGGGTCATAGCGTCACCGTGAGGGAGAAGAAGTCCAGGCCGGCATCCGCTGGCACCACCGAGTAGGACAGGGGCGCCGAGGCGGTGCGGGCCATGCGGATGAGGCCCAGGCCCGCGCCCGCGGCGCCGGGCGGGAGCTCGGCGCGCAGGCGCGCCTTGTAGAGGGCCTTGAGGTCCGCCGGGGCCAGGCTTCCCAGGGCGTCCAGCCTCGCAAGGAGCGCAGGCGCGTCCTGGCGCCGGATGAAGTTGCCGCACCGCACCAGGTACCGGTCGCCGCTGCGGCCGATCACCAGCACCCCGGCCTCGGCCTGGGCCCGTTCCGGGCCGGTCCAGGGACCCAGGGAGGCATAGCCGGCCACGTTCTGGGCGGCCTCGATGAAGACGGTGAAGACGTCGGCCATGGCAGCCTTCCGCACGGCCTCGGCCTCCAGGTGCCTGCGCACCGCCCTGCCCAGCTCCTCGATGATGCTGTGCCGGAAGGGGCCGTTGAAGCACATGAGGATGCCCTCGGAGGCCAGGAAATGCCGTATCTGGTCCAGGTCGCCCATGGTCTACTCCTCGGCGGGGCCGCTGCGGAACCCCAGGATGGTGATGTCGTCCCGCTGGGGGTTGCCCCCCTGGTAGTCGGCCAAGGCCTGGGCCAGGGCCTCGCCCTGGGCGGCCATGGGAAGCCCGCGCAGGTCCTGGAGGAGCCTGCCCAGCCGGCGCCGGCCGAAGCCGAAGCTGAACTTGCCCCCGTGCTGGTCGAGGATGCCGTCCGTGAAGAGGTAGAGCACCGTGCCCGGCGCCAGGGGCAGCTCCTGGTTCCGGAAGGGGAAGTCCTCCCGGGAGCGGCGGTACCCGAGGCTGTGCGAGTCCCCGGCGTGCACGGTCAGCTCCTCCTCCCCGGGCCCCAGCGTCCACAGCGGCAGGCGGGCCCCGGCGAACACCACCCGGTCCGGCAGCACCTTCAGGAGCGCCAGGTCCAGGCCGTTGTCCATGATCCCGCCGCGGGGCGCGGGTTCACCGTTGCCCTGGTGCAGCAGGCGCTTGAGGGCCCCGTTCATCTCCCTGAGGATGAGGGCGGGGTCCGCCGAGCCGAGCTTGGCCACAAGCTGGCTGAGGATGGCGCCCGCGCTCATGCTCATGAAGGCCCCGGGCACCCCGTGGCCCGTGCAGTCCCCCACGGCCAGCAGGAAGCCGCGCTCGTCGGGGAGGCACGCGTAGAAGTCCCCGCCCACGATGTCCCGGGGGCGGAACAGCACGAAGTGGTCCGGGATGTGGCGGGAGAGGTCCGCGGGCTTGGGCAGCATGCTCTCCTGGATCAGGTGGGCGTAGGCCAGGCTGTCCAGGATCTTCCTGTTGGACTGGGTCAGGGCCAGGGTGCGCTCCTCCACGAGGCCTTCCAGGTTGGAGGTGTAGTCCAGGATCGTGGCGGCCATGTGGTTGAAGGTCCGGGTGAGCCGGCCGATCTCGTCGTCCCGGTCCACGGGCAGGGTGATCCCGTAGTTGCCCGCGGCGATCTCCCGGCTGGACCGGGTCAGGCGCGCCAGGGGCTCGAGCACCATGCGGTTCAGGAGCCAGGACACCAGGGCGATGGTCACCAGGAGGCTCAGGGCCAGGAGGGCCAGGATGGGGAGGAAGCTGCGCAGGCCCATCACCTGGGAGGGGTCCACGAGGGTGATCGTCACCCAGTCGATCTCCCTGATGAACAGGGCCGCGGCCAGGTAGCGACGGCCCTCGACGCTGATCTGGAAGGACTCCAGGGCGGAGTCCCCCTTCACCAGGCGATCCAGGCGCTCCCGCAGCAGGCTCCTGCCGGCCTCGGAGTCCACCAGCTGGTAGAGCGTCATGCGGCGCGACTCGTCCTTCATGCGGGCGTTGAAGTCCATGTACCGGATGCTCGGGTGGGCCTGGAGGACGCCTTTCGGGTCGACCATGATCGTCTGGGCGCTGCGGTCCGAGCCCTGGACCAGGGCCTTGAGGAAGGCCGAGAGGTCCACGCCCGTGCCGGCCAGGCCCACCTTCCGGCCGCCGTCCTTCACCGCGACGTTGACCCAGACCTTGAGGACGCCCAGGGGCACGCTGGAATCCACGTGGAGGGCGAAATCGTCCACCTTGTCCAGGGCCTCGAAGTACCACCGGTCGTTCACCGCCCCCGCCTCGAGCGTGTACCGGGGGGCCCTGGCCGGAGCGGCGGGATCGCCGAAGTAGTAGTGCCGGCTCCGGGCCACCACGAAGAAGCAGCTCTGGTCGGCGAAGGCCCGGCGGAAGCTCTCCAGCTCCGCCAGCCCCGCGGCCCGGGCCCCGGGATCCCCCTCGGCCCGGCAGAAGCCGCGCAGGGCCGCCGAGTCCGCCAGCTTGCGGGCCAGGGCCACCTCCCGGCGCACCGGGCCCATGAGGCGCTCCTTCTCCAGCTGCGCGTTCTTCTCCGCGAACCGCTGGCCGAAGGCCCCGGAAATTCCCTGGGCGGCCCAAAGGAAGGCGAGAACGGTGACGACCCCTACCGCCAGGTAGATCGAGAGGATCGTCAGGATGGAGCGGACCTTGAGGCTGCCGAGGTTCATGAAGACACTATAGCAACCTGATGAACCCCCCCGAGGCCATCTGGAAGACCAGGGCCACCGTCCGCTCCTCCACCGGCTCGGCCCCGGCTCCAAAGCGCTCCCGCACCGCCTCGCACACGTCCCGCACCGTGCGGGTGCCATCCAGGGTCTCCCAGATGAAGGACCCCGTGGCGTCCAGCTTCACCCGGAAGACGGGCCGGGGCAGGAGCTTCTGGAACCAGCCCAGGCGGGGGCTGAGGAACTTGGGACGGAGGAGGACCACGCGGCCCTCCTCGTTCGTTTCATGCTCCACGGCCCGTTCCGGAACCCTGGTCATCATCTCGGCGGTGCTCATGCCTCCCAATGGAGACCTCCTCAACGGCCGCGGGTCCCGGAAACCGGGACCCGCGGGGGAAGAACGGAACGGCTAGAAGTTCGCGCTGGGGGGCGCGGGCTCGTCCGCGGCGCCGGCGTTGTTCATGGGCAGCTTCACCAGGTAGACGGCGATGCCGGCCAGGATGGCCAGGCTCACCAGGAAGGTGATCGCCGGGGGATTGGCGAAGATGATGTACTTCACCTCGAAGAACGTCATGCCCGCGAAGAGCAGGCCCACCAGGGCCTCGCCGGCGATGAGGCCCGCGGCGACCAGCACGCCGGAGTTCTCCACGCGCACCTTCTGGGCCGCGTTGAGGCCCTTGCGCTCGGCCACCATGTCCACGACGCCCTTCACGCACCCGCCCAGGAAGATGGCGAAGGTGGTGCCCAGGGGCAGATACATGCCGACGCTGACCAGCATGGGGCTGCGCACCTGCATGAGGATGAAGGCGAAGCCCATGAGCATGCCCACGATGATCAGCGGCCACGCCATCTTGCCCTCCACGATGCCCCGGCTGAGCATGGCCATCAGGCCGGCCTGGGGGGCCGGGATGTTGGGGCTGCCGAAGCCGGCGTCGAGCTGCATGACGACCTTCTTCTGGTCGGCGGGGAGCTGGCGGAGCTCATTGATGCTGTAGGTCTTGTCCAGGTAGGTCACGGAGGAGACGTGGTTGGCCTCCAGCTGGATGATCTGGGTCTCGGCGGCCTTCTTGATGTCGCCTTCGTGCAGGATCATCAGGGGGAGGAAGAGGACGGCGGCGGCCAGGCCCACGCCCAGGATGTCGCCCATCTGCATGCGCCAGGGGGTCCCGCCCAGGATGTAGCCGACCTTGAGGTCCTGCAGCATCTCGCCGGCCACGGCCGTGGCCACGCAGGCGATGGCGGCCACGCCGAGCACCGCGGCGACGCCGGCGTTGCCCTTGACGCCCAGGGCCACCATCACCAGCGCCGTCACCACCAGGGCCGACAGCGTCAGCCCGGAGATGGGGTTGTTGCTCGAACCCATGATGCCCACCAGGTAGCCGCTGATGGCCGAGAAGAAGAAGCCCACGATGATCATCACCAGGGCGGCGACGATCGAGACCATGAAGCCGACGTGGAAGATCTGCCAGGTGATCAGGAAGGTGGCCACGGCGGCGAAGAGGATGCCCATCATGACCCAGAAGAAGGGCAGGTCCTGGTTGACGCGGTCGACGGTGTGGCCACCCGCGGCGGCCTTCTTGACGTCCGAGACCGAGCGCGCCAGGCCGGTGGTGAGGCTCTTGCGCATCTTGAAGAGGGTGAAGCTGGCGCCCATGAGCATGCCGCCGATGGCGATGGGCCGCACGATGAACTTCCAGACGGCAGCCGACAGCGCGAACCAGTCCGCCATGGTCGCGTCGGCGGGCATGGAGTAGGGGGCGATGAAATAGATGATCAGGGGGACCATGAGGCCCCAGGCCATCACGCCGCCCGCGAAGTTCAGGGCGCCCAGCTTGGGCCCGATGATGTAGCCCACGCCCATGTAGGCCGGGCTGATGCCGGGGGCCGTGAGGTAGAGGCCGCCCTGGGCCAGCGCCGCCTTGCCCTTGGCGATCAGCGCGAAGCTGTTCTGCTTGAAGTACACGAACCACTGCCAGGTGCTGGCGAACAGCTGCACCTGGACCAGGGCCTGGATGACCGCGCCCACGCCCATGGCGGTGAACAGGATCTTCGTGCCGCCCCCGCCCTGCGCGCCGGCCTTGTGGATCTCGGCGGCGGCCACGCTCTCGGGGTAGGGCAGCTCGGCGTCCTCGACCATGACCCGCCGGAGCAGGGCCACGAACATGATGCCCAGCGTGCCGCCCACGAACATGATGGCGCTGGAGGTGAAGTAGTTGGTCAGCGAGAAGAACTTCGGCCAGATGCCGGAGATCACGAAGGCCGGGATGGTGAAGATGGCGCCCGCGGCCACGGATTCCCCGATGCTGCCCACGGTGCGGCCCATGTTCTCTTCGAGGATGGTGCCCTTCATGAGCTTGATCAGGGCCATGGAGATGACGGCGGCCGGATAGGTGGCCGCGATGGTCATGCCCGCCTTCAGGCCCAGGTACGCGTTGGCCGCGCCCAGGACGACGGCCAGGACCAGCCCGATGAGCACCGCCCGGAGGGAGAATTCCCTCAAGTTCTGCTCGGATGAGACATAGGGTTGCATTAGTTCCCCCTCCACTAAGGCTTGCGACAGGCCGCTGGTACTCGGCGCGACAAATTGGACGATGGGTAAGATTCTGCCTTGTTCCTTTGAAGTGTCCTATGGAATCCTTCCGGCTAGGCTTGAAGGCATGGAAAAAGAGAACCTGATCACAAGCCGGGCCAACCCCAGGTTCAAGACGCTCCGGACCCTCCCCGCGGCGGGAGGGGCGAAGCGCACCCACACCCTCCTGCTGGGCGCCAAGCTCATCGAGGCCTGGGCCGCCGGGCCCGAATCCGGGCGGCTCCGGCCGGTCACCTGGCTCCGCCTGGAGGGCGCCCGGCCGCACCCCCTGGAGCGGGCCCTGAAGGTGGAGGTCTGCGTCCTGGGCGAGCAGCTCATGCGGGACCTGGCCGACGCCGGCAGCCCCCCCGAGCACGCCCTCCTGGCCGCCCTGGAACCCGCCCCGGAAGGCCCCCTGCCCGCCCGGGTCATCGTGCCCTGGGGCATCCAGGATCCCGGCAACCTGGGCGCCATCCTCCGCAGCGCCGCGGCCTTCGGCTTCCAGGAGGCCATCCTCGGCCCCGGCTGCGCCGATCCCTTCGCCCCCCGGGCCCTGCGGGGCGGCATGGGCGCCGCCTTCCTGATGCCCCTGCGCCGGCGCGAGACCCTGGACCTGGACGAGGGCGCCTGGCTCGCCCTGGACGGCGCCCCCGGGGCCCTGCCCCTGGACCGGGCCCCCCTGGCGGGGCGGGTGCGCATCCTCGTGGGCAACGAGGGCCACGGGTTCACCGGAGCGGAGCTGCCCGACGGCATCACCCGCGTGGCCATCCCCATCCTCGGGGTGGAAAGCCTGAACGCCGCCGTGGCCGCCGGCATCGCCTGCTTTGAAACCGCCCGCCGGGCGGGCCTGGGCCGATGAAGGACGCCCTCCTCATCGCCCTGGCCTACCTGGCCGCCAACCGCTTCCCCATGGCCTCGGGCCGGGGCTACCTGGAGGCCTGCGCCGCCTTCCTCCTGCCCGCGCTCGTATTTGCCGCCGTGGGCCGCGGGCGGCGCCTGGGCTGGGTGTACCTGGGCCTCCTGGCCGGCACCATCGGCGGCTTCCACTGGGTGCCCGAGGTCATGCACTCCAAGGCCCCCATGCCCATGGCCGCGGCCCTGGGCGTGGCGGGCCTCTTCTACGCCTACGAAGCCGCGGGCCTCCTGGCCGTGGCCGCCCTGGCCCGCTGGGCCCGGCGGCGCAGCCCCCTGGCGGGGGCCCTGGCCGCGGGCCTGGGCATCGCCGTGTGGCAGACCTACGCCTTCCACATCTATGACCTGAGCTTCGCCTCCCCCCTGGGCGCCGTGCCCTGGATGGCCCGCAGCGCCGCCTTCCTGGGCGCCCAGGGCCTGGTGGCCCTCCTGTGGGGACTGGGGGCCTGGACGGGGTTCCAGTCCGCCAAGGGCGCCGGTCCCCGCAGGGTCCTTGCGGCCCCCGCCGCCCTGCTGCTCCTCCTGGGCGCCTTGAACGCCGCCTGGCACTACCTGCCCCGGGGCCCCCAGCTGGCCCTGGACGTGGTGATGATCCAGCCCAACTACCCCCCCGGCGAACGCATGCCGGGCATGGAAGCGGACATGTGGCGGCGCACCGACGCCGAGCTGCGCCGGGCCGGCCTGCCCCGCCCCGCCTTCGCCACCCTGGTCCTCTGGCCCGAGAGTTCCGTCCTGGGCCGCGACGACCGGGCCCCCGGAGGCCGCCTCCCCCAGGAGGCCCGGAGCCGCGGCGTGGCCTGGCTCTACGGCACCGAGGGCGGGCGCTTCAACCTGGTGCGCGGCGAGGCCGCGGGCCAGCCCAGCTTCATCCAGGCCAAGGTGCTGCCCATGCCCTTCGGGGAGCGCATGCCCGGGCCCCCCGCGGTGCGGGACTTCCTGGACCGCCAGCTGGGCTTCTACTCCGCCGAGGCCGGCACCCTGGGACCCGACTCCAGCTTCCGCTTCCCCACCCCCCAGGGCCCCCTGGCGGTCCATCCCCTCATCTGCAGCGAGGCCCTGCTGGAGCAGCGCGTGGCCAAGGGCGTCGCGCTGGCCGGGGGCCAGCTGCTCACCAACCACACCAACGACGGCTGGTTCGACCGCAGCGTCGCCACCGACCTCCACGCCGTGCAGATCCGGCTGCGGGCCGTGGAGGCGGGCCTGCCGCTCCTGCGCGCCACCCTCACGGGCAAGTCCGGCCTCTTCCGGGCGGACGGCTCCTGGGAGCTCTGGGGCCAGCCCATGACCGAGGCCTCCCGGAGCCTCCACCTCGCCTGGCGGCCCATCGCCACCCCCGCCCGCAGCCCCTGGCTGGCCCCCGGCATCCTCGGCGTGCTGACCGTGGCCTTCGCCCTGGCCGCCCGGAATAAAAGAGAAACGAGACTGAATTGATCCCACTGACTATCCTGGTCCCATGATCCCGCCCTGGTCCGCCGCCCCCCTCTTCCGCACTCTGCAACCCGCCCAGCGCGAACGGGTAGGACGCCTCGCCACCTCCCGCATCCTGGACCCCGAGACCATGCTCTTCCTGGAGAACGAACCCTGCACGGGCTTCTACGTCCTGGTGGAGGGCGCCATCCAGCTCACCCGCAGCGGCGACACCCCCGGCTCCCACCCCACCCTGGCGGTGGTGACCCCGGTGAACAGCTTCGCCGAGGCCGCGATGTTCGGAGGCGAGGTCTTCCCCGCCACCGCCACGGCCGTCAAGCCCTCCCGGGTCTACCACTTTCCCAAGGCTCCGTTCATGGCGGCCATGCGCGAGGACCCGGACCTGGCCCTGGCCATCATCCACGCCCAGTCCGTCTGGCTGCGCAAGCTCACCCGCAAGGTGGAGCAGCTCACGGGCTCGGACAGCTCGGACCGCCTGCGCACGTGGATCCGGGAGCACGTGCCCGCCGGCGGCTCCATGGTGCTTCCGGTCACAAAAAAGACCCTGGCGGCTCAATTGGGCATGACCCCGGAAACCCTGTCCAGGAGCCTCAGAACCTTGCAGGACCAGGGTGTTCTCCAGGTGAAGGGAACGACCCTGTCCAGGAAATAAGATGTGTAACGTTCATTAATTCATTTGTTTTTTAAGAAGACAAGCCTATCCTTAATTAAACAGGGATTCGCCATGCTCTTCTCGACGGCAACCGGCTATGCACTCAGGGCTCTGGCAGCGATGCCCGAGGATGGAACGTACAGCTTGGCCAAGGACCTGGCCTCGCTCCTGGACCTTCCCGGCCCCTACCTGGCCAAGATCCTCCAGTCCCTGGCCCAGGAGGGCATCCTGCACTCCGTGCGGGGTCCCCGCGGCGGGTTCCGGCTGGCCCGTCCCGCCCACCACATCACCGTGGGCGAGGTGGTGGCTGCCCTGGAGGGCATCGAGACCATGTCGGGCTGCGTCATGGGCTTCGCCCACTGCGACAACGTGGACAACCCCTGCCCCCTCCACAAGGCCTGGAACGAGGTCAAGGCCCACATGGACGCGTCGATGACCAACGTGACCATCCGCGACCTGCAGATCCTCGACATGCAGCAGCACCGGGAACTCACGGCCGCGAAGAAGTAGAGGGCCCCGCGCCTCGCGGTGCGGAGCCCTATCCTGCTACTTGCCCTTGGGCGCAACCTTCATGTTCTGCTTCACAAAGACCCGGTCCTTGATGGCGAGGTAGACCCCCATGGGCACGGCATTCTTCTCGACCAGATGGGACTTCGTGACGTAGGGCCTTCCGGCGATGATCCTGGAGGCCAGGTCGGGCGTGATGCCGGGGACCTTCTGCAGTTCGTCCTTGCTGGCGCTGTTGATGTCCACCTGCTTGCCGATGGGCTTCGCGGGCTTCTTCCTGGGATGGGGTTTGGCGGCCCGGGGTTTGGGCGCCCGCGGCTGGTCATCGTCCTGGGCCAGCACGGCGGTGCCGGACCCGAGGATCAGAAGGGCGGCGAGGGCGGTCTTCAGGGTGCTGCGGTTCATTCGGTTCCTCCGGATGAGCAAGATGACCCGGGAGCCTTGGGGCGCCCGGGCCATCTTAGCATTCAGATCGAAGCACCGGGGAAGGGTGGGCCCTGCCCCGGCATGGACGTTACTTGAAGTTCATGTGGACGGCCCTGACGTCGGCGGTCTTGCCGGCGGCGTGGCAGAGCGTGCACTGCTCGGACTTCAGCATGGCCGTCGCGCGGGGTTCGTTGATCGAACCACCGTTGGCGAGCATGTGAGCCGTGGCGGTCTTGCTGTCGTGGCAGGACCAGCAGGCGGCAGTGACGGGCGAGTGGACCAGGTTCCGAGTATCCGCGGGGGTGGAGTAGGTATTCGCGGTAACGTCGGCGGCCTTGAAGCTCGTCTGGAACACGAGGCCGTAGCTGGTGTTGGGGGCGATGCCGGGGGCCCAGTAGTTGTTCTGCCAGGACAGGGGCTCGGCGACGCCGTCACCCACAACGATGGTGGGGGTGGCGGCAGGCGTGGTGGGCGCGGTGGTGGTGCCCGCCATGGCCGTGGAGTAGAGCAGGTTGGGAATGGCGGCGGCGTTGGCCGTGCCACCGAAGTCGTACGAGCCGGGCACGTGGCAGGCTTCGCAGTTGTTCAGGATCGCGGGGTACGTCACGTTCCAGTAGTAGTCACCGGAGGCGACTTCCCAGCTGAACTTGTTGACCCGCTTGTCGGCGGCGTGGATGGCGTGGACGGCGTCCTTGATGTTCACGGCCCAACCATAGGCATTGGCCTTGTTCGGGTTGTGGCAGAAGTTGCAGGTCGGGGCGTCGTTGCGCTGGCCGGCGTGGTACACCTTCTCGGTGAAGATGCCGAGGGCGGCGTGACAGGCGTTGCACTTGGCATTGGTGACGATCGCGCGCCGGGGCTGAACCTGGGCGTAGAGCGCGGTGCTGCCGTTGGCCGGAGTCACGGCCTTGCCGGAGGCATCAAAGCCGTTGGCTACCATCTTCCAGACGTTGGGAGCGGGAACGGACAGGCCGCCCTGCTTGGTGGCGGGGTCGTAGGCGTAGCCGGTGACGCCGGTCTGGGTCAGGGGCTGGGTGTCCTTGGTGACGTCCGTGTTCACGCCGTAGGTGTAGCCGATGCCGCCGGTGAGCATGGTGGCGGTGGAAGGCACCTTCACGGCGGTGAGGGCGAGGGTGTAGTAGCCGTTGGCGTCGGGGGTGGCGGAGAGGGTGCCCACGGCGTTGCCGGTGGCGGTGCCGTTCCAGACGCGCTTCAGGTAGGTGCTGATCGTGGCGTTGTAGTCCGCGGGGGCGGCGATGCCGTCCTGGGGAATCGCGAAGGCCAGGTAGATGCTGGGGCTGCCGACATAGCCGGCGAACATCTCCGTGACAGTGCCCGCCGCATAGGTCTGCATGGTCTGGGCCTTGGGACCCTGGCCGTCCTGCTTGTCAACCATGAAGCGGAAGGTGAACACGGGCTGGCTGGAGGCGTTCAGAATGACCGACTTGAGTTCCCAGGTGGGGATCCAGGCACCGGCGGGCAGGTTGCCCGTGTAGCCGGCCACGTAGGAGGCGTTGGTGTTGTTGTTGCGGGGCTGGGAGCCGGCAGGAGGCGCGGCCAGATAGCCGTTGTTGGCGTTGGGAGCCACGACCGGGGTGTGGTTGATCTTGATGCCGCCGGGGGTGTGGCACTGGGTGCACTGGGAATCGTCGGCGAGCGCGGCGTGGTTGACGCCGTTGGCGAAGTCGACTGCGTCATGGCAGGCACCGCAGGCGGTGCGGCTGGGGACGGTGTTCCAGTTGTCGCCCTGGGCCGCGCCGGTGGACGCGCTGTGGCACTGCACACAGTTCCGCTGGTCCATGGGGTAGGCGACTTCGTTGAACAGGACGTTGGCGTAGTTGTAGCCCTCGTTGACAAGGCCCTCGCCCATGTGGAGGCGGTGGATGAACGCGGGGAAGTCGGCCACGGCCAGGCCGCGGACCTTCATCGTGCTGCCCGTGAACTTGAGGTGGGCGGGCACGGTCGCGGTGGCGCCCACGACGGTGGAGGAGGCCTCACCGTAGGTGTACTTGCGCTGGTCCGTGTGGCAGATCACGCAGTAGTTGGGGTCGAAGCGGTTGCCGCCGTGCACCGTGAGGCGCGTGTGGCAGGCGTTGCAGGCGCCGAGGGAGGTCACGACCCGCTGCTGGTCCGTGGCCGCGACGGCCTTGCCGGTGGCGGGAACGAAATCGTAGACCATGTTCGCGGCCACCTGGATGGGGGCTGCGGGAACGCCGCTGTCGGCGCCGGTGGCAGTGTTGGTGCTGGTGCCGCGGGCGTTGCCGCCGATCTGGATGGCGACGCGGTGGGTCAGGGTGGGAACGTAGGTCACGTCGCCCAGGTCGGCGCGGCTGTTGTTGCCGGTGTACGTGAAGGCGTCCAAGGCAGCCTGCACCTTGGTGATGTCGCGGTAGAAGGTGTAGACGTAGCTGCCGTCGCCGTTGTCAACGAGGGTGCCGGTGCTGTCGGTGGAAGGCTTGCCGGGGACCGAAGCCGTGGTGGTGGTGGGCATCGTGGTGACGACGTAGTTCACCCAGGTGCTGGGGGAACCGGCGGTGCCGGGCACCAGCTTGGCGATGGTGAAGCCGAAGTTGGGATAGCTGGCGGCGAGGGCGTTGGAGGCCTTCGAGGTGAAGCCGAGGCCGACCACGGGGGTACCGTTGTTGTCGGTCACCTTGAAGTTGATGACGGGCTTGCCGTTGGTGACGGTCGCGCTGGTGATGGTGCCCTGGAGGGCCAGGTCGCTCCATTCAGTGGGCGTCAGGTTGGCGGCGAGCACCTGGGGGCCGGTGCCGTTGGTGCCGTTGGTGCCGTTGGAGCCGTTGGTGCCGTTGGTGCCATTGGTACCATTGGTGCCGTTGACGCCATTGGCGCCGGCGGCGCCTGTCGCACCGCGACAGCCGATGAGGGCGAGGGCGATGGCCGCAGTGGCGACCAGGGTGCCCAACCTCTTGAGAGGTTTCATTTCCATGCTACTTCCTCCTTTTATTAGCATTTGCGCAAAATTGCCTTGCTTGGAGCTGGCAGTGATTGGGTTGACGTCGCTTATGTGTCAAGTCGTGCACCTCCCGTGGTGGTCTGACAGATCAGTTGCTTCAAAACGACGCGGTGGCCGTCTGGAAATTAAAACTTGGTGGTGTGGCAGAGCGTTCCGTTGAAGCAGCCGGGTGTCGTTCCCGCGGGTGCGGGGGGCTGGGGCGTGATATCGGAATTGGCGCCGAGGGCATGGCATTTCACGCACTCGGAAGCGTTCGCGTAATCGGTCTTGTCGTGGTTGGGGTTCAACGGGGAAAGGCCGCTCTGCCAGGGTTTGCTGGGGTGCGGCGCCTTGGTGTGGCAGGCCTTGCAGGAAGGAGCGATGCCGACAGGGTTGGTGTAGTCCGAGCCGTGGCAAGGCGTGCAGGAGGCGAAACCCTTGCCTTGGAGGAACGTGGCGCCGTTGGGGGCGCCCTGGGCGCCCAGCCGCCCATGCTGGGAGGGGTTCGCCCAACCGGCGGGGTGGTGGGGGCCGTTGGGGTGGTGGCAGCCGAAGCAGCTGACGCCGGAGGTGCCGCCCGCCGCCGCGGTGTCCGTGGTGGAGCCATGGCAGGGCTTGCAGCCGTCGGGATTCTTCAGGTACTCGGACCAGTGGGTGGCCTGCCAGGTGGCCGGATGGGCGCCCGTGGCCGGGTTCAGCGTCGCCGCCTTGTCGGCCGCGGTGCTGGAGCAACCGATGATGGCCAACGCCGCCATTGCCGCGAAGAAGGTCTTTGCAATCAAGGTTTTGTTCATGATCAGACCCCTACTTGTGGCAAGCGGTGCACTTTTCGTTGTTGGCGCGGCCATGGCACTTGAAGCAGCCCGTGGGATCAACCTTCCCGTCGATGCGGTGCATGGTCAGGTAGCCGGTCCGGTGCGGCGACAGGCGGTCGGGCCGGTTGCCCAGCTTGGCCGAAGGCAGCATGGCGGTCTTGCCGCCGTGGCAGTCGGAGCAGAAGGACTGGGCGTGGCAGGAGGCGCAGGTGGCGCCGTCCTGGGTGGCCTGGACCTTGTGGTCCTTCACGAACGTGGTGGTGTGGTCCAGCGAGGCGAAGGTCTTCTGGGTGCTCTTGACCCGCTCGGTGCCGTGGCACTCGGTGCAGCTGGGGCGGCCGGCGCTCAGCTCCTGGGGGTGGGTGCGCGCGAAGCTGGCTTCAGGCGAGACCAGGGCGCAGGCGGTGAGGAGGCCGAGACCCAGGCCCGCCGCGATGAGGGCGAATTTCTTGAACATCACTTGCCTCCTTTACCGGCGAAGCCGAAGCGGAAGTCGGCCCGGAGGAGCCCCATCACCTGCTTCTTGTAGAGGGGGGTGTCCGCGAAGCTCATGTCGCCGGAGATCTTGAAGTTCTTCGTGGCCTGGTAGCCCAGGGAGCCCACGATCTCGGATTCGATGGCCTTGTGGTTGAGGTTCGGGTTCACCTCGGCGCCGCTGTAGTGGAGGCGGATGGCGTCCAGGCTGGCCGAGAAGTTGCCCTTCTCATACATCGCCCAGCCGCGCATCTCGCTGTGGGAGACGCTGTAGGCGGGGGTCAGGGAATCCACGAGCTTGACCTTGAAGGCGTTCACCTTGTGGTAGCCGCCGCCCAGGACGAGGTGCTGGGCCGCGAAGGTGAGGCGCCCATCCAGACCGGCCCGGGTGGTGTTGCCGTAGGTCTCGCGCTTGGTGGTGCGCAGGTCGGCGACCAGGTTCAGGAAGGCCAGGGGGCTCCAGCTGGCCGAGATGCCGTTGGAGCTGAACTTGCCCTTCTCGTTCTGGTTGAAGAGGCTGGGCAGGTTGGTGCCGGCGTAGTAGGCGTAGAAGTTGCGCTGGACGAAGTTGCCGGTGACGGAGAGGTTGTCCAGGATCTTGCCGGTGGCCTTGTAGTCGTGCTCGGCGATAGAGGAGCGGTCCTGGCCTGGCAGCGCGTCGGGGTGCTTGGCCACGTCGAAGACCGTGCGGCCGCTGAAGTCCAGGAAGGCCGCGGGGGCCAGGGTGATGTCGGCGCCCACCTGGCGGCGGGTGTAGTCGATGGGGTTGGGGACCGGGAGATCCTTGGCCGCGGTGGTGCCGTCCTGCAGGTAGGAGACGCCGATCTCGCCGAGCTTGGCCATGCGCCAGCCCAGGCGGGTCCCGACGATGAAATCGCGCTGGAAGGACTGGTCCAGTTGGGGCAGCCCGCTGTGGTTCTTGAAGATGACCGGCTGGCCGCCAAAGGCGGAGAAGGTGAACCCGTTGCGCAGGTCGGTGCGCATCGAGACGCCGTCGACCATCTCGTTGCCGATCCCCTGGTTCACCACGATCCGGCCCGCCTTGATCTCGGCGTTGGCGCGGTCGAAGCTGTACTGGAGGTAGCCGTAGGTGAGGTCGCCGGCGTTCTTGCCGCCGATGGCCGACTGGTCCTTCAGGTCCGTCCGGCCCCAGCCGTAGAGGTGCAGGGACAGGGCGTCCGTGCCGAGGTGGTTGGCGTCGATGCCCAGGAATTCCGTGACCGGCATGAGGGTGGTCTTGTCGAAGCCGGGAGTGTCCTGCTTCCAGCTCTGGGCCATGGTTGTGCTGTAGACGTTGATGTCCTGCGCGAAGGCCGTGGCCGTCATCAGGGTGGCGAGCAGGGCCATGTGGGTGCGGTGTCTCATGACCGACCTCCATCCACAATCCCGCGCAACGGTGCGGTCGCTTTGACCATGGATCGCGTGCGCATTGAGGACCTCCTCCACTGAAGATGGAATGACATGTTTCGAAGCATCTGATTGGGAATCGGAAAACCAGATGGCTGGGTCCGAAGATCTGTTTTGAGAAATGCTACGGAGTCCCCAGGGGGCCCGCAAGGAAAGAAAAACCTGACAAAGTCACTCTGTTATTTGAAATAGAGGCGATTTTTCCTCGATATTATTGGGGTTCAATTCCCCATGTTCCCTGATTTGAAAACAGATTTTATGGTCTTTAATAGTAAAAAACAGGCGTCGATCTGGTCGGATTTGGCCGGAAACCTAGATCTGGAAAAGTTCCCTTGCTCACAAAATTTTTTTTTCCGATTGTTTGGCTTGCATTTTGATTTGCAAGCTAGATGCAGTGGTGGCCTGCATATGACGGCTTATAGCGGTCTATTTATTAAAGGGTCGTGGAATCCTAATTCCAATAAATACTACATGCATCAACAGGCATACCGTCCGGTCCGTGACCTACTTGTGGTAGCTGGTGCCCTTGAGGATGGAGAAGGCGCGATACACCTGTTCCAGGAACAGCACCCGGCTCAGGTCGTGGGGGAACGTCATGGGGCTCAGGCTCAGGTGCTCCCTGATCTCGGCCTTGAGGGCCGGGTCGAACCCGTGGCTGGAGCCGATGGCGAAGGCCAGGCTCTCGCCCCGGTCCATGCGGGCCCCCAGCCACCGGGCGAAGTCCTCCGAGGTGCGGGGGGGGCCCTCGGCGCTCAGGAGGACCGGGCACCGGACCGTCGCGAGCTGGGCCCGCAGGCGCTCCCCCTCATCCTTCAGCTGGCGCGCGGGGTCTCCGCGGCCCTCCGCCAGTTCCTCTACATCCAGGCGGGCATAGGCTTTCAGCAGGGTGCGGTAGTGCTGCTCCAAGTCCCTGAGGGGCCCACCCTTGGGCCGCCCAATTGCTATGAGTCGGATCGGATACAAAGGAATCCCGCTGGAAAAGAAGATCGATACCTCCCATAATCTACCAGTTCCATTTGGAGGTTTCATGTTTCTGAAAAACGTCTGGATTCCCGCAATCGCAGGCATGGCGCTCATCGTGGGATGCGACTCCAAGCCCGCCGACACCATCCCCAAGACCGCTCCCATGGCCGCGAAAGAGCCCCACGAGCTGCTGGCCCACTTCAAGTACATCGCGGTCCGGAAGGACTTCGCCGACATCCCCGTGATCGCCCCCCAGGATCTCGCCGGCCTCTACGGCAACGCCTGGTGGTTCCACAATCATGCCGGCCAGATGGACCTGACCCTCACCGACGAGGAGATCAAGGGCCTGGGCGCCGAGGAGGCCAAGAACCTGGGCTACCTCGCCCCCGGCGTCAGCATGGCCGGGATGCAGGCGGCCATGGACAAGCTCTCCGCCAAGGCCATCCCCGCCCTGCCCGCCGAAATGCAGGGCGTCGACCTGCTCAAGGTGGACAAGCTTCCCGGCGAAAAGGAGAACCCCAAGGCCTTCGCGGCCATGAACGGCCCCCTGCTCCGCCCCATGTACAACGCCGGCATCTACCGCCTCCTCAAGGGCGTGCCCGCCGAGCTGTGGAGCGAAGTGGCCCTCATGAAGGCCACGCCCAATCCCAAGAACAACCTCGAGACCGCGCTGGTCCTCGGCTTCCAGGGCAAGCCCATCATCGAGATGACCGCCCGCCAGAAGGCCGACAAGACTTACGGCATCATCTACATCCACTACCTCGTGCAGCCCAGGGCCCTGGCCAAGGCCGTTCCGCCCGCCAAGTAGTCCGTCTCAGGGGGCCCGTTTGTCACAGGACCGTGACGGTCCTGGAACAGCGGGCCCTCCGTGTGTACGCCGTTCCAGTGCCGAAAGTCACGTACTTCCCCCCACCCTCTATCAACCCGGAATAAGGGAGCTATAGTCACTGCGTTAGGCTGTCACGCCTAGGAACCATGGGCCTGCGGGGCAGGCACGGAAACCCACACACTCTCCGAGGAGTCGTCTTATGGCTGAGAAAGCCTTCAACCCGTTCGAAATGGCCCAGAAGCAGTTCGATGCCGTGGCCGAGAAGCTTGGTCTGGACCAGGGCACCCGCGACTTCCTGCGCAGCCCCGCCCGCGAGTTCCACTTCAACATCCCCGTCCGCATGGACGACGGCGCCGTCAAGGTGTTCAAGGGCTTCCGCGTGCAGCACAGCGACGCCCGCGGTCCCGCGAAGGGCGGCATCCGCTTCCACCCCCACGAGACCATCGACACCGTGCGCGCGCTGGCCACCTGGATGACCTGGAAGACCGCCGTGGTGGACATCCCCCTGGGCGGCGGCAAGGGCGGCGTGATCTGCGATCCCCGCGAGCTGAGCGACCGTGAGCAGGAACTCATCTGCCGCGGCTGGGTCCGCCAGGTGTCCCGCAACGTCGGCCCCCTGCAGGACGTCCCCGCTCCCGACGTCATGACCCACGGCCAGCACATGCTGTGGATGATGGACGAGTACGAAGTGCTCAACGGCGGCCGGTTCCCCGGCATGATCACCGGCAAGCCCGTGGGCATGGGCGGCTCCCTGGGCCGCACCGAGGCCACCGGCTACGGCGTGATCTACACCGTCCGCGAAGCCATGAAGGAGATGGGCCTGGACATCAAGGGCGCCACCGCCTCCATCCAGGGCGCCGGCAACGTGGCCCAGTACTCCCTCGACCTCTTCACCAAGTACGGCGGCAAGGTCATCGCCATCTCCTGCTGGGACAACACCGACAAGGTGCCCTACACCTACCGCTGCAAGGACGGCATCGCCTTCGACAAGCTCATGGCCTCCATCGACAAGTTCGGCACCATCGACCCCGCCAAGGCCAAGGCCAACGGCTGGGAGCAGCTGGCCGCCGACGCCTGGATCGAGCAGGACGTCACCGTCCTCATCCCCGCGGCCCAGGAGAACATGATCAACGCCGAGAACGTGGCCAAGATCCGTCCCTCCGTCAAGATCATCGCCGAGGGCGCCAACGGCCCCACCACCCCCGAAGCCGACGTCGTCATCCAGCAGAAGGGCATCTTCATGATCCCCGACTTCCTCTGCAACGCCGGCGGCGTGACCTGCTCCTACTTCGAGCAGGTGCAGTGCAACATGAACTACTTCTGGGAGAAGGAAGAAGTCCTCAGCAAGCTCGACCAGAAGATGACCAACGGCTTCAAGGCCGTCTCCGCCCTGGCCCGCGAGAAGAAGGTCTACATGCGCGACGCCGCCTACATGATCAGCATCAAGCGCGTGGCCGAAGCCAGCCACCTGCGCGGCTGGGTGTAGTCCCGGTCAAGACGTTCCGGCAGACCGGCCCGCTTTCGGCGGGCCGGTTTTTTTCTGTGCGGGCGGGCATCCCGGAGATAATGGCCGGATCACGCCCATCCGTAGGGGAACCATGAACGAAAAGAACTTCGGCCAGTCCCGGGAACTCCAGGCCATCTTCGCCATCGCGGCGCTCCTGACCCGCGAGGACCTCTCCCTCACGCAGATCCTCCAGGTGGTGGCCGAGGCCCTGCCCAAGGGGTTCAAGCACGAGGAGGTCTGCCAGGCGCGCATCCACTTCTGGGGCGAGTGCTTCGAGACCAAGGGGTTCACGCCGAGCCCCTGGACCCTCCGGGCGCCCATCGTGGTGCGGGGGGAGACCCTGGGCGAGGTGGAGGTGGTCTACCTGGAGAACCGCTCGTCCCGGGCGCCGGGAAACCCCTTCCACCTGGACCAGAAGAAGCTGGTGGACCTTACGGCCCAGAAGCTGGGGCAGCTTGCGGAGGTGCGCATCGCCCAGCACGGCGGCGAGCACGTGCCGCCGCCGGCTCCGCCCGCGCCCGCCCAGAAACCCGAGTGGCGCTACATCCTGGACCTGCTCACGGAGATCGACCCGGCCCTGCACCACAGGCTGATCCGTAGGCTCATGAACCACGCCACCAAGGTGGGCGTGCCCGGCGTGCAGAAGATGATCGCGCTGTTCGACCCGGCCATCTACGCCCAGGGGGAGGCCTCCTCCCACGGCTCCAACGCCCCGCTGCCCAAGCGGGACATGGCCACCATGGTCAAGACGTTCAGGGAGATCGAGGACATCGCCTCCATCGTGTTCCAGGACGCGGACCTCACGGCCCTGCTCAAGCAGTGGATGCGCCAGGACAAGCTGGGCTTCCTCGCCATCGCCACGGAGAAGCGGGACATCCCGCTGGTGGAGATCACCGAGATCGTGGACCGCTTCTGCCGCGAGACCGACGAGGCGGTCCCGGCCCTGGCCAGCCAGGACGACCAGAACGTGCGGGTGGCCCTCATCCGCCGCTTCCTCACGGAGAACCTGAAGTTCATCGGCATCGCCAAGCGCCACCTCTCCGTCTACGACTTCGGCAAGATCCTCAACCACGTGGTGGGCCCCGCCCAGGGCAACGGCAAGCTGGGCGGCAAGGCCGCGGGCCTCATCCTGGGCGCGCGCATCCTCAAGCGCCTGGGCAGCGGCAACGCCATGGTCGAGAACGTGAAGACGCCGAAGACCTGGTACATAACCTCCGACGGCATCTACAACTTCCTGCGCCACAACAGCCTCGAGGACCTGTGGAGCCTCAAGTTCAGCCCCGTGGAGGAGGTGCGCCAGACCTTCCCCTACCTGGAGCAGGCCTTCAAGAACTCCTTCTTCTCGCCCGAGATGTACCAGCAGATCCAGTTCGCCATGGACGACCTGGGCGAGGGGCCCGTGATCGTGCGCTCCTCGAGCCTCCTGGAGGACAGCGAGGGCATGGCCTTCTCCGGGAAGTACCGCAGCCTCTTCCTGGCCAACGTGGGCAGCCGCGAGGACCGCCTGGAGGCGCTCATGGACGCGGTGTGCGAGGTGTACGCCTCGGTCTTCGGGCCCGACCCCATCCAGTACCGCGCCGAGCGCGGCCTCCTGGACTTCGTGGAGGAGATGGGCATCATCATCCAGAAGGTGGTGGGGCGCCAGGTGGGCACGTACTTCTTCCCGGCCTTTGCCGGCGTGGCCTTCAGCCACAACGAGTACCGCTGGTCCCCGCGCCTGAAGCGCGAGGACGGCATCGTGCGCATGGTCGCGGGCCTGGGCACGCGCGCCGTGGACCGCCTGGGCAACGACTTCCCCTTCATGCTGAGCCCCGGCCAGCCCAAGATCCGCGTGAACGTCACCCCCGAGCAGGTCACCCACTACGCCCAGAGCCACATGGACGTCATCAACCTCGAGACGGGCCGCTTCGAGACCCATGCGGTGGAGGACCTGCTGAAGGAGGCCGGGGACGACTACCCGCTCCTGGAGCAGATCGTCTCCGTGCTGGAGGACGGATTCCTGAAGAAACCCATGAAGGGCATGGTCAGCGCCGCCAAGGACGACCTGGTCGTGACCTTCGCGGGCCTGGTGGAGCGCACGGACTTCGTGCCCCAGATCCGGGCCATCCTCGCCATCCTCCAGGAGGCCCTGGGCACGGCCGTGGACATGGAGTTCGCCCACGACGGCGCCAACCTCTACCTCCTGCAGTGCCGCCCCCAGAGCCGCATGGAGGAGGAGGGCCTCATGCAGATGCCCACCAAGGTGCCCTTCGACCACAAGATCTTCTCCGCGTCCAAGTTCATCACCAACGGCTACGTGCCCGACATCCGCTACATCGTCTACGTGGACCCCGAGGAGTACCGCAAGATCCCCGACCTGGCCGACCTCCTCTCCATCGCCGACGCCGTGAACCGCCTCAACGGGATCCTGCCCCGCCGGAAGTTCATCCTCATGGGCCCCGGCCGCTGGGGCAGCCGGGGCGACGTCACCCTGGGCGTGGGCATCACCTACTCCGGCATCAACAACACGTCGCTCCTGGTGGAGATCGCCCGCAAGAAGGGCAACTACGTCCCCGACCTCTCCTTCGGCACCCACTTCTTCCAGGACCTGGTGGAGGCGAAGATCCACTACCTGGCCCTCTACCCCGACGACGAGGGCAACCTCTTCAACGAGGACTTCCTGGCCAACAGCCCCAGTGTCCTGACCCAGTTCCTGCCGGAGCACGTGCGGCTGGAGAAGGCCGTGCGCGTCATCGACGTGGAGCAGGCCTTCCCGGGCTGCCGCCTGGAGGTGGTGATGGACGGCAACACCGACCGGGCGCTCGGCTACATCCGGAGCGCAAGCGAACACTAACCCTCGGCGAACCTCGGCTCCTCGGCAGGATTTGATCAACCCCGATGATCCGTGATATCTTCCTGCTGTTTTGCGTCGACCCGACCGTCGGCCATTCTTCCGGAGATACCCACGTGCTGTACCGCGCTCACCTGCTGAGCCCCGACGCCCCTGCGCGCCTGAAGGAGTTTGTCGACGGCGGGCTGCTCGTGGACGAGGCGGGGCGCATCGTCGACCTGGGGGCCTTCGAGGCCCTGGAGGCGGCCCATCCGGGCGCCGAGGTGATGGACCTGCGGCCCCACTGGATCCTGCCGGGACTCATCGACCTGCATTCCCACCTGCCCCAGTTCGAGTGCGTGGCCCTGGACGGGCTGGAGCTGCTGCCCTGGCTGGAGACCCACATCTTCCCGGCCGAGTCCCGGTTCCGGGACCCGGAGGTGGCGGGCCGGGCCGCGCGGGACTACTTCCGCAGCCAGCTGGCCCTGGGCACCACCACCTCGGTGGTCTACCTCACGGTGCACCAGGAGGCCGCCGACCGCGCCTTCCGGGAGGCCGAGCGCTGCGGCATCCGCGGCGTGCTGGGCAAGGTGATGATGGACCGGCACACGCCCGAGTCGCTGCTGGAGGACACGGAGACCTCCCTGCGCCAGAGCGAGGAGCTGTGCCAGACCTGGCACGGCCGGGACGGCGGGCGCCTGGGCTACGCCTTCACGCCCCGCTTCGCGCCGGTGTGCTCCCGGGAGCTCATGACGGGCCTGGCGAAGGCCGCGGACCGCCACGGCGCCTACATCCAGACCCACATCAGCGAGAGCGTCGGGGAGATCGAGCGGGTGCGGGAGCTGTTCCCGGAGGCGGCGGACTACACCGGCGTCTACGCGGCCGCGGGCATGCTGGGGCCCCGGACCCTCCTGGGCCACGGCATCCACCTCTCCCGCTCCGAGCGGGACGCGATCCGGGAGGCCGGCGCCACCGTCGTGCACTGCCCCCGCTCCAACGAGTTCATCAAGAGCGGCATCATGCCCCTGCGCCGCTGGCTCTCCGAGGGCCTCTCCGTGGGCCTGGCCACGGACGTGGGCGGCGGCCCCAGGCTCGACATGTGGGGCGAGATGGCGGCGGCCTGCAACGCCTCCAAGACCCGGTGGGCCGTGGCGCGGCTCCAGGGCCTGCGCCTGGACGCGGTGGAGGGGCTCGACCCCGCCCTGCGAGCGCGCCTCGCCGAGGCCCTGGACCTGGAGCCCGACGAACCGGTCACGCCCGTGGAGGCCTTCCACCTGGCCACCCTCCACGGCGCCAGGGCCCTGGGCCTGGAGGCCCGGACCGGCAGCCTGGACCCCGGCAAGGACGCGGACTTCATCGTTGTGGACCCCCGGCGGGTCGACCCGGCCCCGGTCCGCGCCTCGGAACCCGCCGCCGAGGTGCTCTCCCGGCTCCTGTACCGCTCCGACCCCACCATGATCCGCGCCACCTACGTGCGGGGCCGCCGATGCCACGCCCTGGGAGCCTGATCCCCGCCTCCTTCTATCTGCGCGCCGTGGACGTCGTGGCCCGGGACCTCCTGGGCCGGCACCTGCGCCTGGGCCCGGTGACCCTGCGCGTCACCGAGGTGGAGGCCTACGGCGGGCCGGGGGACTCGGCCAGCCACGCCCGCTCCGGCCGGACCCCCCGCAACGCCCCCATGTGGGAGGCCGGGGGGCGGGCGTATGTCTACTTCTGCTATGGCATGCACCACATGCTCAACGTCGTCACCGGCCCCCCGGACCGGGCCGAGGCCGTGCTCATCCGCAGCTGCGAGCCGGTGGAGGGGCTGGAGACGGTCCTGGAGCGGAGGCGGCACCTGAAGGGCCCCGCCCTCCTCACGGGCCCCGGCAAGGTGGCCCAGGCCCTGGGCGTGGATCTGGCCTTCACGGGCCGGCTCTTCTACGAGCCGGGGGGCCTGGAGCTGCTGGCGGGGACGCCGCCCGCGGCCATCCTCGCAGGCCCCCGGGTGGGGGTGGACTTCGCCGCCCCGGAGGACCGGGACCGGCCCTGGCGGTTCGCGGCCGCGGGCACCCCTTGGGTGAGCCGGCGGAGGAGCCTCGGGTGACCGTCGCCCGGATCCACGCGTTGGGAGGCCATTCGGGGTCCCTGGTCCGATAGTCGCTTGTCCGGTTCCTGAATTCGTTGTTACCTGGATCATTCGATCTCTCGGAGTGGCCCATGTCCAAACCGGTGTTCAAGAAACGCTTCCCCTGGGGCTGGCTGCTCCTGGGCGGCCTGGCGGCGGTGGTGGTGTTCGGCATCATCTCCGCCCGGAACGCCCCGCTGAAGCTGGCGGTGACGGCACCCACGGTGTACCAGGCCGGCGAACGAAATCCGGTGCTCACGGCAAGCGGCTACCTGGTGGCCCGGCACCGGGCCACCCTCTCGGCCAAGGTTCCCGGGCGCATCGAATGGCTGGGGGTGGAAGAGGGCAGCCGGGTGAGCAAGGGACAGGTCATCGCCCGGCTGGAGGCGCCGGACCTGCAGGCCTCCCGCGACCAGATCGACGCCCAGCTCAAGCAGGCCGTCCTGGACCGGGACCGGGGCGAGGCCCTGGCCAGGGACGGGGTGCTGGACCGGGCCTCGCTGGACAAGCTGCGCACCGCCTGCCTCACCCTCAAGGCCCAGCTGGCCTACCAGGACGCCCTGCTGGAGAACATGGTGCTGCGCGCCCCCTTCACGGGCACCGTCACCCAGAAGCTCTCCGAAGTGGGCGAGACCGTGAGCCCGGGCAGCGCGGGCGGCGCCAACGCCATCAACGCCGTGGCCGTCCTGGCCGACTTCGACAGCCTGGAGCTGGAGGTGGAGGTGAACGAGACCGGCCTGCCCAGGCTCCGCAAGGGCATGCCCGCCGAGATCCGCGTGGACGCCCTGGACGCCGAGCCCGGGGCGAAGCCCCTGCGGGGCACCCTGCGGGAGATCTACCCCTCCTCCAACCGCCAGAAGGCCACCGTCCTGGTGCGCGTGGCCCTGGTGGACCGGCACCCCATCCTGGTGCCCGACATGGGCGCCAAGATCACCTTCATGGGCGATCCCTTCCCCGCCCAGACCCTCTTCCTGGGCCGGGAGCAGATCGTGCGCCGGCAGGGGAGGACGTTCGTGTGGACCGTGGACGGAGGCCGCGCCGCGCTCCGCCCCGTGGAACTGGGGGCGGAGAATCCCGTGGGCTTCGTGGCCAGGGGCATCCCCGCCGACCTCCCGCTCCTGGTGGTGCCCCAGGAGGTCAAGCTGGAGGAGGGCAAGCGCGTCATCCCCCGGGAGCGCTGAGATGGACGACGTCAGCGTCAGGCTGCGCAACCTGGCCAAGAGCTACTGGCGGGGGACCCTCGAGATCCCCGTTCTCACGGGCATCGACCTGGACATCCCCAAGGGGGGCTACTACGCCCTCATGGGCCCCAGCGGCTCGGGCAAGACCACGCTCCTCAACCTCATCGCCGGCATCGACCGGCCCTCGGGCGGGGAGCTGGAGGTGTGCGGCCACGCCCTCAACGGGCTGAACGACGACGAACTGGCCGGGTGGCGCAGCCGGAACGTGGGCTTCATCTTCCAGAACTACAACCTGGTGCCGGTGCTCAACGCCTACGAGAACGTCGAGCTGCCCCTGCTCCTGCAGGACCTGGGCCGGGCCGAGCGGCGCGAGCGGGTGCTCCACGCCCTGTCCCTGGTCAACCTCACGGACCGCATGCACAACTACCCCCGCCAGCTCTCCGGCGGCCAGGAGCAGCGGGTGGCCATCGCCCGCGCCATCGTGCACGACCCCGAGCTGATCGTCGCCGACGAGCCCACCGGGGCCCTGGACGCGAAGAACGCCGAGGAGGCCCTCATCCTCCTGGAGCACCTGAACCAGGAACTGGGCAAGACCATCGTGCTGGTCACCCACGACCCCAAGGCCGCCAGCCACGCGCGCTTCCAGATCCACCTGGAGAAGGGCGTCCTGGACCGCACGGTGGAGGTGCACGACCGCCCCGCCCTTCCCCGCCTCCTGACATGAAGTTCCTCACCCTGGTGCTGCGCTCCCTGTTCCGCTCCAAGCGGAGGACCTTCCTGACGGTGCTGAGCCTGTCGGTGTCGGTGTTTCTCATCGCGCTGCTGCAGAGCCTGCTGGGCACCATGGACTCCCTCTCCACGTCCACCGCCAGCGGCACGCGCTTCGTGGTGCAGGACAAGGCCTCCTTCACCAACGTGATCCCCCAGGCCTACGCCAACTTCCTGCGCCAGCAGCCCGAGGTGGAGCGGTTCACCTCCTTCCAGTGGTTCGGAGGCGAGTACAAGGACCCCAAGAACTTCTTCGCCAACTTCGGCGTGGACCCCGAGCCCTACCTCCAGGTGTACCGCGAGGAGGCCAACCTCCCCAGCATCCCCCTGGACCAGGTGCGGGACTTCCTGCGGGACGGCAACGGGTGCATCGTGGGCAGGACCCTGGCCGACAAGTTCGGCTGGAAGCTGGGCGACGTGGTGCCCCTGAAGAGCCCCATCTTCAACCTCACCCTGCGCCTGAACATCCGCATCATCTTCACGGGGCTGCGCAAGTCCGACGAGATGTTCCTGGCCTTCAACATCAAGCAGCTGCAGGAGGCGGTGCCGTGGATGAAGGGCCGGGTGGGCGCCTTCACCGTGCGCGCCAAGAACCCCGCCGACATCCCGAAGCTCTGCGAGCGCATCGACCGCCACTTCGCCAACAGCGCCCAGGAGACCCTCTCCATCACCGAGAACGCGTTCAACCTGAACATGATGAAGATGCTCGGGGACTACTCCACCATGGTCCACTCCATCTCCGCGGCGGTGCTGGTGGCCATCCTCATCGTCACCGCCAACACCATGGCCATGGCCATCCGGGAGCGCACCACCCAGATCTCGACCATGCGGGCCCTGGGCTTCCGGTCCGGGCAGATCCTTTCGCTGCTCATGGCCGAAGGCCTCCTCCTCTCCCTCCTGGGCAGCGCCCTGGGCATCGCCATGGCCATGGGGGTGGCTTCGGCCGCGGCGAAGGTGGCGGGCCAGATACTCCCGTGGATGGCCGACTTCATCATCACGCCCGAGACGCTTCTCCTTTGCGTGCTGATCACGCTCGCCCTGGGGCTGCTCTCCACCTTCATCCCCGCCTACCGCGCCAGCCGCAGGCCCATCACCGAAGGGCTGAGGGCCCTGTGATCTGGTACCTCTTCGTCCCCCTCGCCCCGTACCTGCTGTGGCTGCTGTGGGCCGCGGCCTTCCACCCGCTGCCCTTGACCTACAACTGGCGCTCCATCTGGCAGCGGTGGGCGGGCACGCTCTCCACGGTCGGGGCCATCGCCATCGTCGTGATGGTCTTCGTGGTGGTGCTGTCCATGGCCCAGGGCGTCTCGAAGGCCTACGTGCGCAGCGGCCGCGAGGACCAGGTGATCATCATGCGCCAGAACGCGCGGGTGGAGATGATGAGCTCGGTGAGCCTGGCCCAGGCCCGGCTCATCCTCACCCACCCCCTCATCGCCCATGACGAGGTGGGGCCCCTGGCCACCGAGGACATCATCGTCAGCAAGCAGGTGGCCCTGGCCGACGGGTCCGGGGCCATGAGCGTGACGGTGCGGGGCACCACCCCGGCCGGGATCCGCATGCGCAGCCAGGTGCGGATGCTCAGGGGCCGCTGGTTCAACCCCGGCCTTTCCGAGGCCGTGGTCCCCCAGAAGATGCTGAACCGGTACACCGGGGTGGAATGGGGCCGGAGCATCGACATGGCCGGGAGGAGCTGGAAGGTCGTGGGGGTCTTCGACGGGGACGGCAGCGTCTTCGACTCGGAGATCTGGACCGAGGTGGGCGACCTGCGCCAGGCCTTCCGCCGCTACGGCAATGACTCATCCATGGCCGTGCGCCTGCGCAGCGCGGCGGACGTGCCCGCCTTCGTCCGGGACATGGAGCAGGACGTGCGCCTCAAGCTGGAGGCCAAGCCCGAGCCCGCCTATTTCGCGGACCTGGGCGACGCGGGCCGGCCCATGCAGGTGCTCGGCCAGATCATCACCCTGATCCTCACCGTGGGCGCGGTGTTCGCGGCCATGAACACGATGTACGCCACCGTGGCCGGACGCACGCCCGAGATCGGCACCCTCCGGGCCCTGGGCTTCCGCCGCCGGGAGATCCTGGCCAGCTTCCAGTGGGAGGCGATCCTCCTCACGGCCCTGGGGGGCCTGCTGGGCGCCGGGCTCTCCCTGCTCTTCAACGGCATCCGCACCGGCACCGTGAACATGAACACCTGGTCCGACGTGAGCTACGCCTTCGCCGTGACCCCGGACCTCATGGCCCAGGGCGTGGGCTTCAGCATCCTGATGGGGGTGGCGGGAGGCTTCCTGCCGGCCTGGCGGGCCAGCCGCATCCCCGTGACCGAGGCCATGAGGGCTTGAACGATTAATAAATTTCTTTTACACTCCTTTCTACCGCGCATTGACGGCATCAGCTTGCGAGGTAAACTGGTCACTAAACGGGAGGCACTATGGACCGTGAACTGCTAAAGGGGAGCACTCCGCTTCTTCTGCTGTCTCTGCTCACGGACGGCCCTATGTACGGGTACCAGATCATCGAGACGGTCAAACAAAGGACCGACGGCAGCTACACCCTCAAGGAGGGCGCGCTCTACCCTGCCCTGCACAAGCTCGAGGCGGCCGAGTTCATCACGTCCTACTGGCAGACCCAGCCCAACGGCCGGGACCGCCGCTACTACGCCATCCAGCCTGCCGGCGCGTCCTTCCTGGCCGCCAAGAAGCAGGAATGGGGGCAGTTCGTGGCCATGGTGGACGGCTTCGTGGGACCCCGGCCGTGAGCCAGGCGCTCGCCGCCTACCTCTCCGAAGTGGAGCGGGGACTCGGGGGGCTTTCCTCAAGCAGGCGGCGGCTGATCATCCGGGAACTCGCGGCCCATCTCCAGGATGAGGCGGAGGCCCGGGGCATCCAGACGGAGGCCCAGATGGCGGACCTCCTGGCGGAAAAGGAGCGCCCCCGGGAGCTGGCACAGGAGCTCTCCAGCGGCGAAGGCACCGACGCCACCCACCGCAGCGAGACCTCGCTGCTGGCCGGCAGCCTCCTGGGCCTGGCCACCGGCGGCTACCTCTACCTCCAGGGCGGCTGGCCCTGGCACCTGAGCCTGGCCTTCTGCATGGCCCACGGCCTGGCGGTGGGCGCGGGCATCTTCCTGGTGCGCCGCCGCTGGCAGCGCCTGGGGAGGCAGGGCCGGATCCTCACCTCCCTGGTATTTGGCACCCTCATGGCCATCCCCCTGGGGTTCACCAGCCTGCGGGGCTTCAATTCCAGCCGGCTCCTTTACGGAGCCTTCACGGGCTACATGCTGGAGCGCCACTCGGAACCCCGGCCGGCCTGGCAGGCGGTCCTGGAGACGGTGGGCTTCACCGTGCTGGACTACCTGGCCTACACCTTCATCTTCACCCACCGGCGCCCGTACAGCTGGCTCCTGGAGCTCAGCTTCAACTTCACCCTGGCCCTGGCGGTCCTGGTGGCCCTCCACCTCAAGCGGCTCCTGTCGGGACGGTGGCTGCTGGCCCCCCAGTGATTTCGGGTTGAGTTCCAAGGCTATCCGGGCTACACTTTCTCCCTTGTGCGTGAACAAGCCGCGTGCCGTCATGGCATCCGGTCGGTTCCAGGAGGCCCCAATGAAGGACAAGATCCATCCCCAGCTTTTCGACGTGAACGTCCACTGCGCGTGCGGCAGCGAGTTCGTCACCCGTTCCACCAAGAAGGAGCTCCGGGTCGAAGTCTGCTCGGCCTGCCACCCCTTCTTCACCGGCAAGCAGAAGCTCATGGACACCGCCGGCCGGGTGGAAAAGTTCAACCGCAAGTATGCCAAGAAGGAAGTGGCGGCCCCCGTGGCCGAGGCCGCTCCCGAGGCGGAAGCTCCGGCCGAAGCCAACCAGTAGCTACAGCATTCCCAGGAACGGGCCGATCCTCGGCCCGTTCTTTTTTTGTATGTGTGGGTGACCCATGCTCGACCAGCTTGAATCCCTCGATGCCAAGTACCAGGAGATCGAAGCCCAGCTCCAGGACCCCGCCGTCGTCAGCGACATGAAGCGGCTGCGGGAGCTCACCAAGCTGCGCTCGGAACTGGAGCCCGTGGTGGAGGCCTGGCACCTCCAGCGCACCCGGCTCCGCCAGCTGGAGGAGGCCGAGCAGATACTCGCCGACAGGACCCAGGACGCGGACCTGCGCGAAATGGCGGGCATGGAGATCCCCGAGCTCAAGGAGGCCATCCAGGCCGGGGAGGCCGCCCTGCGGAGCCTGCTGGTGCCCAAGGACCCCAAGGACGAGCGCAACGTCATCCTGGAGGTGCGGGCCGGCACCGGGGGGGAGGAGGCCGCCCTGTTCGCCGCGGAGATCTTCCGGATGTACGTGCGCTTCGCGGAGCGCCGGGGGTACCGGGTGTCGGTGCTCAGCGAGAGCGAGGCCGACCAGGGCGGGCTGCGGGAGGTCGTCGCCGAGGTCGAAGGGGCCGGGGCCTACTCCCTGTTCCGGTTCGAGAGCGGCGTCCACCGGGTGCAGCGGGTGCCCAAGACCGAGACCCAGGGCCGCATCCACACCTCAGCCTGCACCGTGGCGGTCATGCCCGAGGCCGACGAGGTCGACATCGACGTCAGGAAGGAGGACCTGCGCATCGACACCTTCTGCTCGGGCGGCAAGGGCGGCCAGAGCGTGAACACCACCTACTCCGCCGTGCGCCTCACCCACCTGCCCACCAACACCGTGGTGCAGTGCCAGGACGAGCGCAGCCAGCTCAAGAACATGGCCAAGGCCATGACCGTGCTGCGAAGCCGCCTCCTGGAGAAGGCCCAGGCCGAGGTGGACCAGGCCGAGGCCAGCCTGCGCAAGACGCAGGTGGGTTCCGGGGACCGGAGCGAGAAGATCCGCACCTACAACTTCCCCCAGGGCCGGGTCACCGACCACCGGGTGAACGTCACCATCCACCAGCTGGACGCGTTCATGCAGGGCATGATCGAGCCCATCCTCGAACCCCTGCGCGCGGCCCACGAGGCGGAACGGCTCCAGCAACTGGAGGCCTGAGGAAAAACTCACTTATATATAAGGATGGCTGAAAGGACGAGGTGCCCTGTCTTTCTCGGCGAACCTCGGCTCCTCGGCCACCTCGGCGATGAAGGATGAAATCCGGTCGCATACATCTTATTTATTATCTACAATTAGCCTAAGCGATTCCTGCCGGACCCAACCCCTGGTTGCAGTTTTCCCCACCTCACCCCACGATAACTGGACCCCCCCGGACGATCCCATGGCCCCCGCACACCCCTCCCGCCCCCTGGATACCCTCCTGCACGAGTGCCGGAAGGTCATCGTGGGCCAGCCCCAGCTGCTGAACCGGCTCCTGGTGGCCCTGCTGGTGCCCGGGCACGTGCTGCTGGAGGGGCTTCCCGGGCTGGCCAAGACCCGGACCGTCAAGACCCTGGCGGCGGCGAGCCGCATGCACTTCCGGCGCATCCAGTTCACCCCGGACCTGCTGCCCTCGGACGTGGTGGGCACCCTGGTCTTCGACCCGAGGAACCTCACCTTCACCCCCAAGAAGGGCCCCATCTTCGCCAACCTGCTCCTTGCCGACGAGATCAACCGGGCCCCCAGCAAGGTGCAGTCGGCCCTCCTGGAGGCCATGGAGGAGCGCCAGGTCACCCTCGGGGAGGAGAGCTTCCCCCTGCCGGACCCCTTCCTGGTCCTGGCCACCCAGAACCCCCTGGAGCAGGAGGGCACCTTCCCGCTGCCCGAGGCCCAGATGGACCGGTTCCTCTTCAAGCTCCGCATCGACTACCCCAGCCTCCAGGAGGAGGGGGAGGTGCTCCGCCGCGCCGATGGGCGCGAGGAGCCCGTGCTGCCCATGATGAGCGGCGAGGAGATCCTTGAAGGGGGGGTCCAGGCCCGCAGGGTCCGGCTGGACGAGGCCATCCGGAACTACATCGTGCGCCTGGTCCAGGCCACCCGCCCCGGCCACGGCAAGGCCTGGAAGGACCGGGAGCTGCTCCGCTGCGGCGCCTCCCCCCGGGCTTCCCTGGCCCTCCAGGCCTCCTCCAAGGCCCTGGCCTACCTTTCCGGGCGGGACCACGTGCTCCCCGAGGACGTGGCGGCCCTCGCCCCGGACGTCCTGAGGCACCGGCTCCTGCTCACCTACGAGAGCGAGGCCGACGGGGTGACCACGGACGATGTCATCAAGGCCCTGTTGACGGCCACTCCGAGACCCTGAAAAAAGGCTGTGACCTTCTTCACATACAAGTTGACAAATGCTTTATTGCCCTGTTTTCAATCCTTAACAAAAATTAACATGACCCCAAAAAAAGAAAACACGATTGGGGAACTTTCTCCACCGTGCTAGCATGGGTCACCCTACTTAGGTCACCTGATATTTTCCAATAATGGGCCGGGGAAAGGCCTTGATGTCTTTGAACCCCCGGAATTAACCCCTAAGCGAAGTGATATAACCAATTATCGCTAACGCTAACCCCAAACAGGAGGATGCACATGCATCGTAGACTCGAAAACTTCGGCCGGATCGCCGCGCTGATCGTCGTGGGTTCCGTGACCCTCGCCGCCCAGGGCACGCAGACGTCCAGCATCAGCGGCAGCCTCGTCGACCAGAACGGCGCTGCGGTCGCCGGCGCCACCGTCAACCTGGTTTCCACCAGCCTCCAGGGCCCCCGCGTCCTGCAGACGGACGACAAGGGCCGGTTCATCACCCGCCTGCTGCCTCCCGGCAACTACACCATCACCATCTCGAAGACCGGCTTCCAGACCATCAAGACCACTGAGAAGATCGGCATCGACCAGACCTACCAGCCCCGTTTCACCATGGCCAAGACCGCCTACGCGGTCGTGGAAGTGGTCGGAACCGCCGCCGCCGTTGACCGCACCGACGTCAAGACCGCCTCCAACTACTCCCTGGACGCCGTCGACGCCCTGCCCAACGCCCGCACGATGGAAGGCGTCGCCCTGCTGACCCCCGGCGTCACCACCGGCGTCGGCAACCGCGTCCAGATCCGCGGCGCCATGACCTCCGGCAACCTCTACCTGCTGGACGGCCAGAACATCTCCGACAACGCCTACAACAACCGCGGCGTCCGCCTGATCGACGACTCGATCGAAGAGATCCAGGTCATCACCGGCGCCATCTCCGCCGAATACGGCGACGTGGACGGCGGCGTGCTGAACGCCATCACCCGTTCCGGCGGCAACGAGTTCGCCGGCCAGCTGCGCTGGGAGCTGAAGGACGCCGCCTGGAACGCCTACAATCCGAAGGACACCCGCGGCTCCTTCCCCAACACGATGAACGAGGAGAAGACGATCTCCCTCTCCGGCTTCATCATCAAGGACAAGCTCTGGTTCTCTGGCAGCTTCTTCTCCACCAACCAGACCGGCGCCGGCACCATCACCTTTGACCTCGGCAACCGCGTCGGCTCCAACCCGGTCATCTCCAACAACGACCAGACGGGCCTCGTGGGCTTCAACGCCCCCTATATCACCCAGACCAAGGAAATCCGCCGCCAGATCAAGTTGACCTGGGCCGTCAACCAGAACCACACCCTGGTCACCTCCTTCAACAACGCCCGCATCGACGACGTCAACCGCAACTACAGCGCGGCCATGACCACGGCGCTGGTTCCGCAGGTGAGCACCTCCGAGTTCCTGAACCTCCAGTGGCGCGCCATCTGGTCCAACACCATCACGTCGGAGATGAAGGTCGGCCGCAAGAAGCAGAAGCTCTCCGCCGGCGCCAACGTGGCCGGTGGCAGCCCGATGTACAACTACAGCTCCGCCACGGGCGGCTATCTGAACAACGGCATCTTCAACCAGAACGACGGCGGCGACAACCGCAACAACCAGACCTTCAACGCGAAGGTCAGCATGTTCTGGGACGGCGCCGGCAGCCACACCACCGACGTCGGCGTCGACTACTACAAGGGCATCTCCAAGGCCCGCAACGAGCAGTCCCCCACCGGCTTCACCTTCGGCGTCACCCGGCCCTCCCTCAACGGCCAGGTCGCCGGAATCTGGGAAGCCCGCCCCCGCGACGTCTGGGAATGGATCAGCGGCGACGGCGAGGCCCACAACTTCTCCGAGGCCCTCTATGTCAACGACAAGTGGACCGTCAACAAGCACCTGAGCTTCAACATCGGCCTGCGCTTCGACAAATTCAAGGCCGAGAACGAGACCGGCAAGTCCACGGCTTCCGCCAGCGGCTTCTCCCCCCGTTTCGGCACGAAGTACGACATCCTCGGCGACGGCAACTGGCTCGTCAGCGCCGCCTGGGCCCGCTACAACTCCAAGGTCCTCGAGGGCATCACCAACTCCGTGACCAAGCAGGGCAACCCCACCGAGATCGACCACCCCTACGTTGGCCCCGGCGGCCTCACCACCTACCAGACCTTCGCCTACATCACCAACCTGGCGACGGTCCGCACCAACTATGACTTCACCAAGTTCGCCTACTACAACGACCCCACCCTGAACGTCTCCCTTTCCACGGACCTGAAGAACCCCACCGTGGATGAGACCCAGGTCGCCGGCCAGTACTTCTTCAACACGCCCGCCATTGGCGCCGGTTCCGTGAAGGTCACCTTCGTCAACAAGAAGTGGAAGAACCTGTTCGACTACAAGATCGGCAACCAGGGTCACGTGCTCGCTCCCGACGGCAGCGATCTCTACATGCGCGTCTGGGAAAACAGCGACGCCGCCCGCCGCGAGTACAAGGGCATGGAACTGGAGACCACCCTGCAGCGCGATGAGTGGCAGCTCGTCGGCACCGCCACCTGGAGCAGCCTGAAGGGCAACTACGAGGGCGAGGCCACCAACAGCCCCGCCGCCGGCGGCGGCCTCAAGAACTTCACGGTTCAGGACGGGGTGCAGATGTATGACCCCTCCATCACCACCCCCTACGGCTACCTCCAGGGCCACGTGCCCCTCCGCATCCGCGCCACCGCGTCCCGCGCCATGGCCAACAAGTACGGCAAGACCACCATCGGTCTCGTCTACCGCCAGGATTCGGGCCTGCACTACAGCAAGAGCCGCACCATCGACAACATCGCGGCCCTGAACCCCAACCTCAGCGACCAGTTCGGCAGCAGCTTCACCCAGTACGAGGGCGGCCGCCGCATGGAAGGCGTCTTCCCCACCGCCGTCTACCTCGATCTGGCCCTGACCCACGAGTTCACCATCTTCAAGGTGGCCTCCAAGGCCGTCACCGGCTTCTTCAAGGCCAACATCGGCAACGTCCTGAACCACCAGCAGATCATCAGCTGGGACACCAACTACAACACCGCCTCTTCCATGACGGACGCCTGGGTCAAGGCCAATCCCTCGACCTTCGGCAAGCCCCGTCAGTCCGCCGACTACGGCACCGGCCGCACCCTGGCCGTTTCCACCGGCTTCCGCTTCTAGTTCAGACGGAACCGCGTAGTACCTGAAGGGCGCCCGGGAAACCGGGCGCCCTTTTCAATTAGACTGATGGCATGACGATGCGCACCGTTACCCTCATCCACACGGGCGGCACCCTGGGCATGGGGCCCGGGGAGGACGCCAGCCTCGCCCCGGGCCCCTCCCTGGACCGCATCCTGGACCAGGTGCCCGAATTGCGCGAATTGGCGGATCTGCGCATGGTCGTGGCCTTCAACCAGGACTCGGCCACCACGGAGCCCGGGGACATCCTCGTCCTGGCCCGGCTCATCGTCGAGGCGGCTGCGCAAAGCGACGGCATCGTCCTCATCCACGGCACCGACACCATGGCCTACACGGCCTCGGTGCTGGGCTTCCTCCTGGCCGGCCTGGACAAGCCGGTGGTGATCACCGGCAGCCAGCGGCCCCTGGCCTACGTGCGCAGCGACGCCCGGGGCAACCTGGTGGACGCCGTGACCCTCGCGGCGAGGGGCGTCCCGGAAGTGGGCATCTGCTTCGGGGACCACTGGCTGCGCGGGGTCGCCGCGGACAAGGTGAGCGTGCACCGCTACGAGGCCTTCGAGTCCCCCAACCTGCCTCCCCTGGCGGAGCTGGGCCTCCACGTCCAGATCCACCCCCATGCGGGCGCCTTCCCCCGCCAGGTGCCGCCCCGCATCGGCCTGGCGCTGGAGCCTGCCATCGAGGTGTACGCCCCCTTCCCGGGCATGCCCTGGCGCCTTCCGGACCCGGGCTGCCGCGGCGTGCTCATCCGGGCCTACGGGGCCGGCAACCTCCCCATGGACCGCGGCGACCTGCGGGCGCTCCTGCAGCACTGCCGGGCGCAGGACCTGCCGGTGGTCATCATCAGCCAGTGCATCTCGGGGGGCGTGGACCTCGCCACCTACGACCTGGGCCGCCAGGCCCGGGCCCAGGGGGCCATCTCCGGGGGCCGGCACACGCCCTGGGCCGCGCTGGCCAAGCTCTCGCTGGCGCTGGGCGCGGGTTTCGGGACGGACGAGATCCGGCGCGCCTTCGAGGTCTCCTGGGCCGGAGAGCCCGTCTGATACACTGGTCCTCTACCCATTGAGGAACCGCCATGCTCGACGCCGCCCTTCTCCGCAACGACCTGGATCAAGTGGTGCAGGGCCTGGCCAAGCGCAGCGTGGTCTTCGACCAGGAGACCTACCAGGAGCTGGACGCGGCGCGCCGCCGGATCATCCAGGAGGCCGAGGCCCTCAAGGCCGAGCGCAACAAGGTGTCCGAGGAGGTGGCCCGCCTGAAGCGCGCCAAGGAGGACGCCAGCCACCTCATCGCCGCCCAGGGGGAGGTGGGCAACCGCCTCAAGGCCCTGGAGGCCGCCGAGAAGGAGGCCGAGGCCGCGTTCAGGGCCTTCATGGCCACGCTGCCCAACCTGCCCCACGAGAGCGTCCCCGTGGGCAGGGACGAGCACGCCAACGTCGAGATCAAGCGCTGGGGCACCCCCGCCGTCATCGAGAAGCCCCTGGACCACGTGGACCTGGGCACGAAGCTCGGCATCCTGGACCTGGACCGGGCCGCCAAGCTCAGCGGGGCGCGCTTCTCCATCCTCAAGGGCCTGGGCGCCAAGCTGGACCGCGCCCTCATCACCTTCATGGCCGACCAGCACGGTGATCGCGGCTGGACCGAGGTGCTCCCGCCCTACCTGGTGCTGCCGGAGTGCATGTACGGCACCGGCCAGCTGCCCAAGTTCGAGCAGGACCTCTTCAAGACGTTCCGGGGCGAGGATCCGCTGTACCTCATCCCCACCGCCGAGGTGCCCGTCACCAACATGTACCGGGAGGAGATCCTCCCCGCCGAGCAGCTCCCCCTGCGCCACTTCGCCTTCACCCCCTGCTTCCGCAGCGAGGCCGGCAGCTACGGCAAGGACACCAAGGGCATCATCCGCCAGCACCAGTTCCACAAGGTGGAGCTGGTGGCCTTCGCGACGCCGGAGCAGGCCCTGGAGGAGCTGGAGAACCTCACCTCGCAGGCCGAGCGCATCCTGGAGGCGCTGGAGCTCCCCTACCGCCGCGTACTGCTCTGCAGCGGCGACATGGGCTTCTCCAGCCGCAAGACCTTCGATCTGGAGGTGTGGCTGCCCAGCCAGAACACCTACCGGGAGATCAGCTCCTGCAGCTGGTTCGGGGACTTCCAGGCAAGGCGCGCCAACATCCGCTACCGCGGGGCCAACGGCAAGCCGCAGCCCCTGCACACGCTCAACGGCAGCGGCCTGGCCGTGGGCCGCACCTGGGTCGCCATCCTGGAGAACTACCAGCAGCCCGACGGCAGCGTGAAGATCCCCAAGGTGCTGCAGGCCTTCATGGGCTGCGACGTCATCAGGTAGTCCTTCCTCGGCGCTGGATTGTTCAAGGTTGTTTCGGCGCTTCTATCAAATGCGCCGGCCCATCCCAGAAAAAAACCAACGCCGAGGCGCCGAGGAGGCCGAGGATCGCCGAGAGAAGATGGCCTCAGCCTATGACGATGAGCGCCGTGTCTGTGGCTTCCCTGACTGCATCCGGAAGGAAGAAGTCCGCCACCAGCGGCGCTCCGGGCACTACGGCGTACTCGGAGAAGTCGGTCTTCCCTTCCGCCCTCAGGACCTCCTCATCGATGAAGAAGTTTCCCGTGCAGGCGCGCGAGGGGCGCTGGAAGATCACGGCCGCGGCGTCCCCCATGATCTCGGGTTTGCGGCTCGCGTTGGCCAGGCTCTCCCCGCCCAGGAGGTTGCGGACGGCGGCGGTATCGATGGTGGTGAGCGGCCACAGGGAGTTCACGGCGATGCCGTCCTTGGCCAGTTCCCCGGCCATGCCCAGGGTGCACAGGCTCATGCCGTACTTGGCCATGGTGTAGGCCACGTGCGGGGCGAACCACTTGGCCCGCATGTCCAGCGGCGGCGAGAGGTTCAGGATGTGGGGGTTTCCGGCCTTCTCCAGGTGGGGCAGGCAGGCCTTGGAGCACAGGAAGGTGCCCCGGGCGTTCACCTGGTGCATGAGGTCCCAGCGCTTCATCTCCGTGGCCGCCGTGCCCGTCAGGGAGATGGCGCTGGCGTTGTTCACCAGGATGTCGAGCGTCCCGAAGGCCTCCACGGTGCGGGCCACGGCGGCCAGCACCTGCTCCTCGCTGCGCACGTCGCCCACCAGGGGCAGCGCCTCGCCGCCGGCGGCCCGCACCGCGTCGGCGGCGGAATACACCGTGCCGGGGAGCCTGGGATGGGCCTCGGCGGTCTTGCCGAAGATCGCCACCCGGGCGCCCTCCCGGGCCGCCCGCAGGGCGATGGCGAGGCCGATGCCCCGGGTGGCGCCGGTGATGAAGAGGGTCTTTCCGGACAGGCTCATGGGGGGCTCCGGTGGGTGGAGCCCCGAGTATGCCCCGCGCGGGCCGGAATTTCTATTCGAAGTCGGGGGCGTCCGGAACGTCGCTGCCCATGCGCTTGAGGGCTTCCTCGTTCCTCCAGATGCCGCCGAAGCGGCCGTAGAGGGAGCTGAAGCCGGGGCGCTTGCGGCCCTGCTCGGCCAGGGTCACCAGCTCGGCGGTGAGCAGCTTCTCGGCCACGCCGGTCTGGAGGGCCTCCACCAGGGTGCGGCGGGTCTCGAAGGTGAGGGATGCCGCGGGGGTGCGCTCCTTGATGCGGGCGACCCAGAGCTTGCCGTCGGGGGTCCAGCAGGCGGGCGTGGCCTTGCCGGCGGGGGTCTCCAGGAGGGCCTTGCGGATGGCGGGGTGCTGGCCCAGTTCGGCCAGGCTCTGGATGGTGACGCCGTCCTTGCTTTCGGGGGTGCCCAGGGCCTTCAGGTCGCCAGCGGCCTGGGCGGCCTTGGCCTTGAGGGCGGTGCGGGCCTCCTCGAGCTTCCAGGCCTCCAGGACCTTGGCCTTGATGTCGGCGAGGGGGGGAACGGCGACGGGGAGCTCCTCCTGCACGCGGAAGACCACGTAGGAGCCGCCGGCCATGCGCACCTTGGAGACCTGGCCCACCTCGAGGCGGAAGGCCTCCCCGGCCAGGCCCTGGCTGCCGGGCAGCCCTTCCAGGCCCGCGGCGTCGTTGGCGGTGAGGGGCTTGCTGGTGGCGATCTTGAGGCCCAGGTTCCGGGCGGGGGCGGCGAGGTCGCCGCGTTCGCCGGCGCGCTTACGGAGCTGCTCCAGCTTGTCCTTGGCCTTGGCGGCGAAGGTGTCGCGGGTGATCTGGGCGCGCAGCTCCTCCTTGACGGACTCGAAGGGCTTCTCGCGCCGGCCTTCCAGGCGGATGAGGTGGACGCCGAACTGGGTCTTCACGGGCTGGCTGATCTCGCCGGTCTTCAGGGCCGCCGCGGCGTCGGTGAAGGGCTTGACCATCTGGCCGGGGGCGAACCACCCCAGGTCGCCGCCCTTGCCCTTGGCGCTGGGATCCTCGCTGAAGGCCTCGGCGGCCTTGGCGAAGTCCTGGCCGGCCAGGAGCTTGACGCGCAGCTCGGCGGCCTTCTTGAAGGCCTCACCGACCTGGGATTCATTCTCGGCCTTGAAGAGGATGTGGCTGGCCTTGAGCTCGGTGTACTGCGCCTTGCGGCCGTCGTACAGGGCCTTGACCTTGGCGTCGTCCACGGGCGCGAGGCCCAGGGAGGCCTGGTCCACGGCCACGTAGGCGAGGATCCTGCGGGGGCCCTCCTGGAAGCGGGCGCCGGAGTCCTTGAGGAAGGCCTGCAGCTTGGCCTCCCCGGGATCCGCGATCCCGGAGGGATCGGGAGCGGCGGTGACGAACTCGTAGCTGATCTTCTCGTTGCGGACGCGGTTCTCGAGGTCCACCCACGCCTGGTCGACGGGCACGCGGGAGGCGGCCTGGCCCACCAGCTTGCGCAGGCTGAGCTCACTCGACAGTTCGATCTCCCACTGCTTGAGGGAGGTGCCGTTCTCGCGCAGGACGGAGTTGATGTCCGCGGAGTCCTTGAGCTGGCCGTTGTCGTTCAGGAAGAGGGGGATGCTGCGGAGCCGGGCCTCCAGGGCCGCGCGCACCTCGGCGTCGGTGACGACGATGTCGTGGCGCTCGGCCAGCTCCAGCCGGAGCTGGTTGCTGATGAGGCTGTCCAGGGCCTGGTTCTGCAGCATGGGCATGAGGGTCTCGATGTTGGCCTGCTTGCCCATGCGCTTGAGGTACTGCCCGATCATGGAGTCCACGTCCCGCTTCAGCACGTCCCGTCCATAGACCCGCGCCAGGACGTTGTCCGGAGCGGCCGAGCTGGCCCCGCTCGGCGCGAGGTAGGCCACAAGGCCTAGCAGCACCACCATCATGACCACGGCCATGGGGGTCTGGTTGCCTTTGAACACTTGGCGGAAATTGCGAAGCATGGGTTCTCCACGGGCAGGCCATTGGCCAGGATCTTCTAGGTTATCAAAGGAATGCCGTTTGTCCTAAACTGATTGACCGAGGGTGTCATGGCCGTACGACCAGTGCTCACCTGGGGCGATCCCAGGTTGAAGATAAATTCAAGTGATGTGGGGGATTGGACGCCCGAGCTGGATCAGCTGGTGGCCGATCTCTTCGAGACGACGTACGCCGAGGAGGGGCTGGGCATCGCCGCTCCCCAGGTCGGCGTGAATCTCAATATCGCCGTCATCGACACGTCCTGCGGCGCGGACCCCTCCGCCCGGATCGTCCTGATCAATCCGGAAGTGGTGAAGGAGGAGGGCTCCCAGGTCGGGCCCGAGGGCTGCCTGTCCATCCCCGGCATCCACGAGGTCCTGGAACGGCCCATGAAGGTGTGGGTGAAGACCCGCACCGCCCAGGGCGACTGGGTGGAGCTGCAGGGCGAGGAGCTGCTGGCCCGGGCCTTCTGCCACGAGATCGACCACCTGCGGGGCCGGCTCTTCGTGGAGTACTTCGGACCCGTCAAGCGCCAGATCATCCAGCGGAAGTACGCGAAGTCGAGGGCCTGACCCGTGCGCGCGGCCTTCCTGGGAACCCCGGCGGCGGCCGTCCCGGTCCTGCGGGCCCTGGCGGGCGCCAGGGACGTGGCGGCGGTCTTCTGCAACCCGGACAGGCCCCAGGGGCGCGGCCGCCACCTGGAGGCCCCGCCCGTCAAGCGCGCGGCGCTGGAGCTGGGCCTTCCGGTCCACCAGCCCCTCTCCTGGAAGGATCCCGCCACCCGGGAGGCCTGGGAGGCGCTGGGCGTCGACCTGGCGGTGGTGGTGGCCTACGGGCACATCCTGCCCCGGTGGATGCTGGACGGCTGCCGGCTGGGGGCGTGGAACCTCCACTTCTCCCTCCTGCCCCGCTGGCGGGGGGCCGCCCCGGTGAACCACGCCATCCTCGCCGGCGATCCGGAGACGGGCGTGGGCCTCATGCGCATCACCCCCGGCCTGGACGAGGGTCCCGTGCTGGCCCAGACCCGGCGCCCCATCGGCCTGGGCGACACCGCCGACACCCTCCTGGAGGCCCTGGCCGCGGACGCGGCGGACCTCCTCCTGGAGCACCTCCCCGCCCTGGAGGCGGGCACCGCCGCCCCCGTCCCCCAGGACGGCGCCGGCGCCACGGTGGCCTCCAAGCTGAACAAGGCCATGGCCCTCCTGGATCCGCGGCTGCCCGCCCTGACCCTGCACCGGCAGGTGCGCGGCCTCCATCCCTGGCCCGGGGCGGAACTGCCCTTCCGGGACACGACCCTCAAGGTCTGCGCCGTGGGGGGCCTGCGGCCGGACGGGGCCCCGGCGGGCACCCTGGCCTGGAACCGGGAGGGCGCCTGGCTCACGGCCGGGGACGGCACCGCCCTGGAGCTGACCCTCCTGCAGCGCCCCGGCAAGCCGGTGCAGCCCGCGGCCCAGGCCCTGCAGCCCTGGGGCGCCTCGGGATCGGGCTCTACACTCCGAACGGCTTGACCGCCTCGTCGAAGCGGGCCGCCAGGGTGCGGTCCTTGTCCGTCACGTGCCCGGCGTCGTGGGTGGTGAGGGTGATGCGCACGTAGCCCCACCCAAAGGCGACGTCCGGATGGTGGTTCATGGCCTCGGCGGGCGCCACCAGACGGCTCACGATGTTGAACGACGTCATGAAATCGGGTGTGCGGATCTCCCGCACGAGCCTGTTGTCCTTCTCGGTCCAGGTCATGGATCCTCCGGGTCGTCGAGTTCATGTGAGGCGGCGGGGGTGAGAAGTTCCTCGATCTCCTGGGCCAGGAGCCAGTCCCCGGGGAAGGCCGCCAGCGCGGCCCGGATCTCCCGCAGGCGCTCCGGGGCGGCCTCCCCGCGCCTGCGCAGGGTTGCCACCTCCTCGTAGAGGGCCGCCAGGTCCGGCGGCAGGGACCCGGCCTTGCGCTGGCGCGCCAGACGCTCGGCGTCGCCCGGGGGTCCGCCCCCGAAGTGGCGGTCCCAGGCCTCGGCATCGGCCGGACCGCCTGCCACGCTGGGCAGCTTTCCCGCCAGGAAGAGCAGCGCCCGGGAGGGCAGGTCCAGGGGCCCGGTCCCGGAGGCGCCCTTGAGGTCGATGACCTCGCCCCCGCCCAGCCGGAACCCGGACACCCGCACCCCGCCGGGCAGCTCCAGGGCGAAGGCCCCCGTCTCCGGCAGCGCGCCCGAGCCGAAGGCCACCAGGGCCTGCCCCAGCCACGGCGGACCCAGGGCCCGCCCGCCCCTCGATACCTGGACCGGCCCGTCCAGGGCCACGATGCCCGCCACCCGGCGCGCCACCCGTCCCGTGACCTCCAGGCCCGTGTCCAGCACGAGGTGGTTGACGGTACCCGAGCGCAGGGCCTCCCGGAGCCCGTGGAGGCCGCCCCGCTTCCAGCTGAGGGTGGCCTCGAACGCGTCCAGCACCTCGAAGAGATGCCCGAAGTCCCGGGCGACGTAGAGCCGGGGCTGCATGGTGGTGATGTCGAAGTCCCGGTCCACGCAGTCCAAGGAGAGGGGGACCCTCTCCACCTCCGGCGTGAGGCAGTGCGCGGCCTCGCCCAGGGAGCTGAGGATGCCGGCGCCGTAGATGCGCGGGTCGTCCAGGCTCCCCACGAGGCCGTACTCCGCGGTCCACCAGTAGAGGCGGCTGGCCCGGGTGCTCTCGCTCACGTAGGTCCGGCTGGCCTGGGCCGCCGCGAGCCGCGCCTGGGCGAGGGCCGCGTCCTCCGGGGAGCTGGCGGGGTCCTCCTTCACGACGCTCAGGTGACGCACCGCCTCGTACACCGCCTGGTCCTCCCGGCTGGCGATGGCCTTGAAGCCCGCGACCCCGCAGCGTTTCACGTATTGGGCGTAGTGCGGGTCCGCGAGGATGGGCGCGTGGCCCGCGCTCTCGTGGACGATGTCGGGCGCCGGCGTGTAGCCGATGTGGTCGGCGGAGCGGATGTCGGCGGCGATGGCCAGCACGCCCAGGCTCTGCATCTCCGTGAAGACCGCCGGGGGGATGAAGCCCCGCACCCCCACCGCCCGCCATCCGATCGTCGCCAGGCGCGCATCCATCTCCTCCAGGCTGGGGATCGCCTCCACCCCGATGCCCGCGGCCGCCAGGCCCTCCAGGTAGCTGGGATGGGCGCGGTCCTTCAGGTGGGCCGTGAGCCGGGTGAGGATGTGCCGCCACACGGCCTGATCCCGGGGGGTGTAGTCCCCGTAGTCCTGGGGCACGACGTAGCGCGCCAGGTGGGGGGGCAGGATGGTTTCGGGGGTGGGCATGGCAGCCTCGGACCCACTAAAGATAGAGTCTCAGGCTCAGAAAGGCGCCGGATTTTTTACTGCATCATCCTCGCCACGTCCCGGTAGTCGGGATCCTGTCCGGCCACGATGCGGAACTCTTCCAGCGCCTCGTCCCGGCGCCCCTGCTCCAGCAGGATCAGGCCCAGGTCGTAGTGGAGCCCCATGGCGTCCTCGGGCGGGAAGCCCGGGGCCTCGATGCCCTGGCGCAGCCAGGCCACGGCGGCTTCGGGGTTGTTCTGGGCCTGCTCGCAGATGGAGAGCATCGAGCAGCACTCCAGGGTGCGCTCGGGGTCGCGCATGGCCTTCTTGAACTCCTCGATGGCGGGGTCCAGGAGGAGCATCTCCTTGTAGGCGATGCCCAGGTTGTAGTGGGTGTCGTAGTCGTCGCCCTTGACCTGCTGCTCCACGCCTTCCCGGAAGGCGTTGAACAGTTCGTCCACGCTCTGGATCTTCTCCACCACGTTGGTGGCGTCGTGCATCTCCTCGCCTTCGCCGGATTCCAGGAGGGCGTCGCCCAGCACGTCGGAGAGGTCGAAGAAGGAGTGCTCGAAATCGGCCTCGGACAGCTTTCCCGCGCCGGGCTTCTTGCCCAGGCGCTGCAGGGCGGTCTCGGCCTGGTCCAGGCGGGACAGCAGTTCGGGGTGCCTGGGGTAGATCTGGAGGGCGCACTCGACCTCGATCTTGGCTTCCTCCGGGCTGCCGTAGTCCAGCTGGAAGTCGATGTCGGAGAGGGTCGAGGCCAGGTCCGCGCTCACCTCCACGGGACCCGCGGCGGGCTGGTCCGTGGGGAACGGCAGGGGTTCCAGCTCCAGCGGCGGAAGCTCCTCGGCGCCGGCGGCGGTGATCTCGGACCACTCGTACTCGGGCTGGCTGGGGTAGGCCCCGGTGGTGGCGGCGACAGCCTGGGGCGGCGGTTCCAGGACCTCCCAGGCGGGAATGTCGAAGCCCTCCATGAAAGGCTCGGGGGCTGGCGGCAGTTCCAGGGCCTCGATGGACTGCAGGGGCTCGGGGACCATGGGCACGCCGGGGCGGCTCCGGTCCAGGTCCAGGGAGATGGCGGGGAGCTCCTGGATCGGCTCCAGCTCCATCGGCAGCACCGGCAGCTCCTCCACGGGGGCCGGCAGGGCGATGGGCGGGGGCGCCGCGGCCTGGCGGGGCTGGGCCTCCATGAGGCCGAGGTTGCGCCTGTAGAGCCGCGTGGAGCCGGGGAAGATGGCCTCGGCCAGGTCCAGCAGCTCCACGGCCAGGGCCTTGTGGCCCAGCTCCGCGAGCTTCTCGGCCTGCTTGACGTAGTGCATCTGGACCTTGCTCAGGACGCCGGTGCCCCGGTGGATCTCGGCGATGCGCACGATGGCGTTGTAGTTGGCGGGGTCCAGATCGAGGATCCGGTTGTAGGTCTCCTGGGCCCGGTCCATGAAGCGGTTCTTCAGGGCGTGCTCGGCATCCCGCTCCAGCTGCTGGATCTGCATGCGCCGGGCCACGTCCACGTCCGAGTGCTCCGCGGGCGCTTCGGAGCCGGGGCCGTAGGTGGCCGAGGGCGGGGCGGTGGAGGCCATCACCGCCGGCGTCTCGTCCAGGTCCTTGATGCCCATTCCGTTGAGCTGGGCGCGGAGCTGGCCCGCCACCTCCTCGTCCTCCTTGGACAGGGCGAAGGCGTAGGCCCGGCGCAGGTGCTCCACCTGCTCGACGCGGTTCCCGGACTGGTGGGCGATGTCGGCGAGCTGGATCCAGGCCTCGGCGTTGAATGCGCCGTGCAGGCCCCCCCGCAGCGCCTTGGCGGCGGCCTCGCCCAGGCCGCGGCGGCCGAATTCGCGCCCGATGGGCTTGAAGAGCTTCAGGGCCTCGACCACGTTCCCGCCGCGCACCATCTCCCGGAGGGCGCGCTCGGCCAGGGCCAGGGACTTCTCGGGCAGCTGGGGCACCTCGCACAGGGCCTCCAGGGCCCGGTCCGGGGCCTTGGACTGCAGCTCCACCTCGGCCAGCGCATCCAGGAGTTCCGCGGAACGGGGGTTGGCGGCGAGGCCCTCCCGCAGGTGGGCGGCGGCGGCGGGCAGGTCCTTCTGGATGACGGCGAGGCGGGACTGGGTGAGGAACACCTGGGGGGTGGAGACCATGGTCTTGGCCCGCTCCAGGATCTGGCTGGCCTCCACGTGCATCTGCTCCAGGGCCAGGGCCTCGGCCACCTCCAGGTAGATGGCCGCGGCCTTCTCCCGCATGCCCTCCTTGTTGTAGAGATCGGCCAGCTTGACCTTGTTCTTCAGGTTCTTGGGATCCAGGTCCACGACCTTGGCGAATTCCTCCAGGGCGCGCTTGAGCAGGCCCTTCTTGGTAAAGGACTCCGCCACCTCGATGTGGATCTGGATGGCGTCCTTGATCATGTTGGTCTGGCGGTAGAGCTCGGCCAGGCGCTCGCAGATGTCCAGGTCGTCGGGCTGCGTGCGGTGGGCCTTCTTGAACACGGCGCTGGCCTTGGCGTTGAAGCCGCCCCGCTCGAAGCCCATGCCGGCCCGCTTGAACATCTCGATGGCTTCGGGGAGCTTGCCGGCCTGCAGGTAGGCGTCCCCCACCCGGTTCATGAGGTTGAAGTCGTCGGGCTTGTCATCAATGAGCTTGAGGAACTCATCAATGGCGCGATCGAGCCGGCCCTGGCCCATGAAGGTCTCGGCCTGCTTCTGGATCTTGGCTCGGTCAATGGCCATTGCGCGCCTCTGGATTTCGAACCGGAAGGGACTCCCGGTGGCTCAAGGATGGATCAAGCGTTGAGGTTCCGCACCGTGAAAGCGTGGGGAAGGAGGTCGGCCAGGCTGTGGAGGGTCCGGTGATGCCGGTTCACCAGCAGGATGGGCAGGTCGTCCGCGAACTCGGCCAGCACCTGGCGGCAGGCGCCGCAGGGCGGCGTGAGGGTGGAGGCCTCGGTGACCACCACCAGGGCCGACATCTCCCCGGGCTTCATCCCCTGGGAGACCGCGGCGCAGATGGCGGTGCGCTCGGCGCAGAGCGAGGACGGGTAGGCCGCGTTCTCCACGTTGCAGCCGGCGACGATGCCGCCCCCGGCGCGGAGGAGCGCGGCGCCCACGTGGAAGCTGGAATAGGGGGCGTGGGCATGTTCCCAGGCCTTCCATGCCGCCTCCACCAGGGCGTCCCACGCGTGGGACTGGGGGTCGTTGAAGTACATGTCCACCTCGAAGCGAATAGTCAATTCATCCTAGTCAGATTCCGGCCCCCTGCACAGGCCTCCGGCCTGGGCCCGGGCCAGGGCCCGCCAGCAGCGGGTGTAGCCCTCCAGCTCCACCCGCCCGTCCAGGCCCGAGAGGTCCAGCAGGACCTGGCGCCGCTGCAGGCGGGCCTGGAGGATGCTGCCCGAGAGCACTTCCAGCTCCCTTTCGAAGGCGCCGCCGGGCTCCCAGGCCCCCAGGTCCAGCCGGAGCCGCACCCCGGCGGACTCCTCGTCCTCGAAGGTGCGCACCCAGGGCGACCCGCGCTGGGCGGTTCGCTTCCAGTGCACCCGGCTCAGGGGATCCCGGTCCCGGAAGGGCCTGGCCCCGTCGGGGCTCGCCGAGCCCGGCCGGGTCCGGGGCCGCGACCGGTCCCCTTCCGCGTCCTGGCGCGGGGGCAGGGAGCGGGGGTGGGGGAGGATGAGGATCCGCTGCTCCAGGGGGAAGCGCCAGGCCTTCTCCAGGAACCCGAAGGGAAAGCCCGTGCGGAACTCCACGGAGCGCAGCCCGGCCCAGCCCCGGCGGGCGGGCTTGACGTGGAGGGTGGCCACGGCATCTCCCTGCCCTTCGCCCCCGGCCAGGAACCCCGGTTCCACCCGGGCGTCCTCCATGTCCAGGTGGATCTCGACGCCCCGCATGCGGGCGGGCGCGTCGTTCCGGAACCGCACCCGGATCCCGCCCCGCACGCGGGCGAAGATGTTGCCCTCCTCCACGGACCGCAGGTGGAGCCCCTGGATGGCGCGGCGGCTCACCCAGCCCGAGGCCAGGAACAGTCCCAGCATCAGCGAGAAGACCAGGTACAGGAGGTTGTTGCCGGTGTTCACCGCCGCCGCGCCCATGGCCAGCATGGCGACGAGGTACTGGATGCCCAGCCGGGTCACGGTGAGCCGCAGACGCCTGTCCCGCCAGAGGTCCATTCAGGTATGTCCCCAAGTGCAGCGCTTTCCCATTACCATGAACACAGCCCACCCCAATCCAAGAATGACGTCAGGATATCCCCCCATGCTGAAAAAACTTTTCCGCTCGAAGTCCCTCGAATCCCTCCGGGCCCAGGCGGATGAACCGGAACACCAGCTCAAGAAGAACCTCGGCACCTTCGACCTGACCATGTTCGGCATCGGCGCCATCATCGGCGCCGGCATCTTCTCCAGCATCGGCACCGCCGCCGCCGGGAACCTGGCCGACGGGCGCTGGCCCGCGGGCCCCGCCCTGGTCATCAGCATCCTCCTGGTGGCCGTGGGCTGCGGTTTCACGGCCCTGGCCTACGCGGAGCTGGCGTCCATGATCCCGGTGTCGGGCTCGGCCTACACCTACGCCTTCGCCACCATGGGCGAGCTCATGGCCTGGATCATCGGCTGGGACCTCCTGCTCGAATACGCCGTCAGCAACGTGGCCGTGGCCATCTCCTGGGGCGACTACGCGCGCAGCTTCCTGGCCAACGTCCTGCACATCCGCATCCCGGGCTGGCTCGCCATGGACCCCCGGAGCGCCCTGGCGCTGGTCCAGGGGACGCCGCCGGCTTCGCTGTCCCGGAAACTCGAGGTCCTGGCCCAGGCCCGGGCGGGGCACCTGGACGGGGCCTCCTTCTTCGCCAACTGGGACGTCCTCCGGGAGGCGCCCCTGGTCCACGGCTTCCCCTTCACCATGAACCTGCTGGCGGTGGTCATCACGGTGCTCGTCACCTACCTGGTCTACCTGGGCATCAAGGAGAGCGCCCGCGCCAACGCCGTCATGGTGGTGGTGAAGGTGGCCATCCTCATGGCGGTGGTGGCCATCGGCTTCCGCTTCGTGCACCCGGAGAACTGGCACCCCTTCGCACCCCACGGATTCAAGGGGATCCAGGCGGGAGCCGCGATCATCTTCTTCGCCTTCATCGGCTTCGACGCCGTGAGCACCACGGCGGAGGAATGCAGGGATCCCGGCCGCAACCTGCCCCGGGGCATCCTTTTCTCCCTGGGCATCTGCACGGTCATCTACGCCCTGGTGGCCCTGGTGGTCACGGGCATGCTGAAGTACACCCAGCTGGCCGGCAAGGCCGACCCGCTGGCCTACATCTTCACCCAGAACCACATGGCCGGCGTGGCCGGGGTGATCTCCTTCGGGGCGGTCATCGCCACCACCGCGGCGCTCCTGGTGTACCAGGTGGGCCAGCCCCGCATCTTCATGGCCATGAGCCGGGACGGGCTCCTGGGCCCCTGGTTCGGCAAGCTCAGTCCCAGGCACCGCACCCCCTCCAACGCCACCTTCCTCACCGGGGTCCTGGTGGCCGTTCCCGCGGCCCTGCTCAACATCGACGAGGTGGTCGAGCTCACCAACATCGGCACGCTGTTCGCGTTCTCCATCGTGTGCGGGGCGGTCATGATCCTGCGCCTGCGCCGGCCCGAGGCCCCGCGGCGCTTCCGCATGCCCTGGATCTTCGTTCTGGCCCCGGCGGGCATCCTGGCCTGCGTGTGGGTCGCCTGGGGCCTGCCCTGGGTGACCTGGGTCCGGTTCGTGGTCTGGCTCGCCATCGGCCTCGTGATCTATTTTGCCTATGGCCAGCGCAACAGCGTGCTGCACACTGGAGCCGAGGAAGCCTAGTCATGTTCACCGGTCTCGTACGCCATCTCGGAACCCTTCAAGCCCGCCAGCCCCGCGCCGGGGGGGCCCGCCTCGTCATCGCCGCGCCCCCCGAGCTCCTGGAGAGGGCCGAGGAGGGCGCCAGCATCTGCACCAACGGCGCCTGCCTCACGGCCGTGAGCCGGGACCTGCGCACCTGGCAGGCCGACCTCTCCGACGAGACCCTCCTCAAGACCACCCTGGGGCGTCTGGCGCCGGGGGACCTGCTGCACCTGGAGCCCAGCCTGCGCGTGGGGGACCCCCTGGACGGGCACCTGGTCGCGGGCCACGTGGACGGCGTGGGGCGGCTCCTGGAGCGCACCCGGGGGGAGGGGCTGTGGCGCTTCTCCATGCCCGCGGACCTGGCCCCCATGACCGCGCCCAAGGGCTCGATCGCCGTGGACGGGCTGTCGCTGACCGTGGTGGACTGCGGCTCGGACTGGTTCACCGTGGCCCTGATTCCCGAGACCGTGCGCCGCACGCGCCTGGAGGGGATGGCCGCGGGCGCCGAGGTCAACCTCGAGGCCGACCCCGTGGGCCGGTTCGTGGCGAGGGCCCTGGCCGTGCGGGACGCCGACGGGAAGCTCCAGCGCTTCGCCCAGGGCGGATGGGGCTAGGGCTCCGATGAAGGAGCTCCCGCCCATCCGGCGCCTGGCGCAGTCCCTGTGGCTCCTCACCATCGTGGCCGTGGCCGGGGCCGTGGGCTTCCGGGTCCTGGACCATGCGAGGTGGCTGGACGGGTTCTACTACGCCGTCACCACCCTGGTGGGCTTCCGGGACTCGCACCCGGCCAGCCCGGGCCTCAAGATCTTCACGATGGCCTACATCATCACCGGCATCGTGGTGGTGGGCATGGCCTTTTCCAATCTCCTGGCCCTCCTGCTGGAGGGGGACCTCAAGGGCTACTTCCTGGAGCGACGCATGCAGAAACGCCTCAACGCCCTCAAGGACCACATCATCGTGTGCGGGTTCGGCAAGACGGGGTTCCAGGCCGCCTGGGAGCTCAAGCAGGTGGGCGTGCCCTTCGTCCTCATCGAGAAGGACGAGAGCAAGAGCCACAACGCCCGGTTCGAGGGCGAGCTGTTCCTGGTGGGCAACGCCATGGACGAGGCGATGCTGGAGCGGGCCGGCATCGCCCGGGCCAAGGGCCTGATCACCACCCTCCAGACCGACGCCGACAACGTGCTGGTGACCCTCACGGCCCGGCAGATGAATCCGGCGCTCTCCATCGTGGCCCGCTCCACCAAGCTGGGCACCGAGAACAAGCTCAAGGCCGCCGGCGCCGACCACATCGTCAGCCCCTACGAGATCGGCGGCCGGCGCATGGCCTCGCTCCTGCTGACGCCGGACCTCCTGAACTACGTGGACGTCATCCTCGACAAGAAGCAGATGGAGATGGCCATCGAGCACATCCTCGTGCGGCCCGAGTCCTTCCTGGTGGGAAAGAGCATGCGCGAAGTCCGGCTGCGGGACCGCACCGGGGCCCTGATCGTGGGCATCAACCGGCCCATGGAGGGCCTGCGCTTCAACCCCACCGGCGCCGAGGTGTTCGAGGCCGGGGACGTGCTGCTGGCCATGGGCAGCCATGAGGCCCTGGACGCCCTGGTGAAGGTTTCCCGGGGGGCCTGAAACGTACCCGGCCCTGGACGCATCTCAAGGCCATGGAGTCCAATTCGCACCTGCTGATCGTTGATCTCGCCACCGTCCTGGGCGTGGCGGCGCTGACCACCCTGCTGTTCCGCCGGCTGCGCCAGCCCGCGGTGCTGGGCTACCTCCTCGCGGGCCTCATCGTGGGGCCCCACGTGCCGGTGCCCCTGGTGGCCCATCTCCAGAACGTCCAGACCCTGGCCGAGCTGGGCGTGATCCTGCTGATGTTCTCCGTGGGGCTGGAATTCGATTTCCGCAAGCTGGCCCGGGAGGGGGTCCCCGCGGTGTTCCTGGGGGTGGTCCAGGTGGGCCTCACCACCTGGCTGGGCTACCTGGCCGGGCGCGGACTGGGCTGGGGCCCGCGGGAGAGCACCCTCATGGCCGCGGCCCTGGCGGTGTCGAGCACCATGATCATCGCCAAGCTCTTCGAGGAGCACGGCGCCAAGGGCCCCTTCCGGGACCTGGTGTTCTCGGTGCTGGTGGTGCAGGACCTGTTCGCCATCCTCCTCCTGGCCGGACTGGACACCTCGTCGGCCGCGGCCGGCGGCGTGGGCTGGGCCCTGGCCCGGGTGGGACTCTTCCTGGCAGGCCTCCTGGGGCTGGGCGGGCTGCTCCTGCCCCGCCTGCTGCGCTGGGCCGCCGACCACGGCCGGGACGAGACCCTGCTGGTGGCCTCAGTGGGGGCCTGCTTCACCTGCGCCGTGCTGGCCGCCAAGTTCGGGTGTTCCCCCGCCTTGGGGGCCTTCGCCGCCGGGATGCTGGCCGCCGGGAGCCGGCGAGTGCGCCCCATCGAGCGCCTGGTGCTCCCCGTGCGGGACCTTTTCGGCGCCATCTTCTTCGTGGCCGTGGGCATGCTCATGGACCCGCGGGTCCTGGCGGGCCAGGCCGGCCCCATCCTGCTCCTCTCGGCCGTGGTGCTCCTGGGCAGCGCCGCCGGCGGCGCCCTCGGGGCGGCCGCGGCGGGCATCCCGGCGCCCTCCGGCCTGCGGGTGGGGCTGACCCTGGCCCAACCCGGCGAACTCTCCTTCGTCCTGGTGGGCGTGGGCGCCGCCGCGGGCATGCGGTTTCCCCAGGCCCTGCCCGTGGTGGTGGGGGTCGCCCTCGTGACGGCCGTGGCGGGGCCCTTCTTCTTCCGCCGGGGGGAAGCCATCGCCCGCTTCTTCGACCGTGCCATTCCGGCCCCGGTCCACCGCTCACTCGCCCGTATCCACGGCTGGACCACCGGCCTGCGCGGGAGGGGTTCCGGCGGGGCCGCCGGCACCCCCATCGGCTACCTCTTCGTGGACGCCCTTCTCTTCAACCTCCTCGCCATCGGCGCCATCCAGACCCGGCACCACCCCCTGGCAATCGCCCATCCGCTCGCCGCAGGGGTGCTGGTGGCGGCGGGCCTGGTCTTCCTGGGCTGGGCGCTGTACCGCAGGACGGGCCAGCTCGCCGGCACCCCCGGGCTGCAGGCCGCCCTGCTCCTGGCCCTGGCCGCCCCGAGCCTCGCGGTGGTCCAGCCCCTGCTGCCCCGGGGACCCGCCCTGGCGCTGGCGGCGGGCATCCTGGTGTGCGTGGGGATCCTCAGGCGGATCCCCCGGCGCAGCTCCACCCTCGGCTCCCAGTGGCTGCTGGAGAGCGTGCGGCGTCCCTGGCGGGAGGGCGCCCCCGAAGCGGAACACGTCCTGGCCGCGCTGCCCCTCGCCCCGGAGTCCCCCTTCGCGGGCCGTCCCCTGGGCGACCTGGAGCTGGCCCTGGAGGAGGCCCAAAGCCCCGCGATCGTGGCCGTCGAGCGCGCCGGGCAGTGGCTCCCGGCCTCTCCGGGGCTGCGGCTCCAGGCGGGGGACAGGGTCGCCCTGAACGGCACGCCCTCGGCCCTGGGCGCCGCGGAAGGTCTCTTGCGGGGCTAGCTTGACTGGGTGGGCCGACCCTGCGGATGAGCCCACCCAGTCAAACTAAGCGCCGCGCTGCTCCATCAGGGCTTCGGACTTCCGCAGCGCCCTCTGGGTGCTCCAGAAGCCCCACAGGGCGCCGAGGGCGCCGGTGGCGGTGCCGATGAAGGCGATCAGGGCGAGGTTGCCCGCGGAGAAGAAGCCGAGCCTGGCCAGCTCCACCAGGAGCGGCGACAGGCGGCCCATGCCGTGGGCCACGGGCCACCAGAGGCCCAGAAGGCCCAGGACGGCCACCATGCTGGCCAGGAGGCCCAGCACGCCGCCCTCCACCAGGAGGGGGGTGCGGATGAAACCCTCGGTGGCCCCCACCAGCCGCATGATGGTGATCTCCTCCTCGCGGGTCATGACGCACATGCGGATGACGTTGCCGGTGGCGAAGCCCGCGGCCACCAGCAGCAGGACGCCGAAGGAGCTCAGGGCCGAGCGCATGAGGCGGGCCGTCTTCTGGAGGCCCTCCAGGCGCTCCTGGTCCACCACCACGTCGCCCACGCCGGGCAGGGAACGCAGGCTCTCGCCCACCTCGATGGCCTTGCGCGCGGCCAGCAGGTCGGGGCGCAGGCTCAGCTCCAGGGTCTCGGGGATGGGCTCGCCCAGGCTCTTGAGCATGAGGCCGGCGTCGCGGGTCGTCTCCATGAATCGCCGGGTCGTCTCCTGGGAGGAGATGCGCCGCACGGCCGCGAAGCGCGGGTCCCGGCGAAGCTGGCCCTCGGCCTGGTCCAGCCCGCCGCCCTCGTTGGCGAAGACCGTGATGCGGGCCAGGCCCTCCATGCGCGAGACCCACCGGTCCAGTCCCTGCACCACCAGCAGGCCCCCGCCGGCCAGGAGCAGGCCCGAGGCCAGGGTGAGCACGGCCAGGAAGTGCTGGCCCCGGTGCCGGAACAGATCGTTGACCACATCGCGGACCA